>NZ_JBWBAQ010000005.1:0-250306 GCF_056108365.1 Yoonia sp. SWMV100
AAATCGTCGAGTAACGGGGTCTTCCCCGCGCAAGCGGGGAAACACCGGGTGGGTGGCAGGCGATCGCACAGCAATCACCGACAACCCACGCAGACGATATCAATAACAAAGGCCGCCCATAGTGGGCGGCCTTTTTGCGATGCGGCTTCTGCGACGATGCCCATTGCTGTTAAGGGATTAAGGGCGATCGGAATGCCAGAAGCCGCGCAGATAATTGTTTCCGCGAAACCCCTTGCCACCCACGCCGACTCCCCCTATACGGCACAAATCCTGACAGGGTGCGCTTTGCGTGCCCTTTTTGGTTCATTATAGACGCGATGAAGGATGGCGGTGGTCGTCACTCTTCCTCTCCGATCTCAACCCTATCAAAAGGGTGATGACATGGCCGCTAGCCAAAACATCCGTATCCGCCTTAAGGCGTTTGATTTCCGCGTGCTTGATGCAAGCACTGCAGAAATCGTCAGCACAGCAAAGCGCACTGGCGCCTCTGTGCGTGGTCCGATCCCACTGCCAAACAAGATCGAAAAGTTCACCGTTCTGCGTGGTCCACACGTTGACAAGAAATCCCGCGATCAGTTCGAGATCCGTACGCACAAGCGTCTTCTCGACATCGTTGACCCAACACCACAGACTGTGGACGCGCTGATGAAGCTCGACCTGGCCGCCGGTGTTGACGTTCAGATTTCTGTATAAGGGGTAGATCAGATGCTCCGTACAGGACTTATTGCAAAGAAAGTCGGCATGACCCGGCTTTTCATGGAAGACGGCAAGCAGATTCCTGTGACCGTTCTTTCGCTCGAAAACCTGCAGGTTGTTGCACAGCGTACCGCTGAGAAGGATGGCTATGTTGCTGTTCAGCTTGGTGCTGGCTCTGCTAAGGTTAAGCGCACAAGCCAAGCGATGCGTGGTCACTTTGCCGCGGCTAAGGTTGAACCCAAGCGCAAGGTCGCTGAGTTCCGCGTTGCCCCGGAAAACATGATCAACGTCGGTGAAGAGCTGACAGCGAACCATTACTTCGAAGGCCAATACGTTGACGTATCCGGCACATCGATCGGTAAAGGTTTCCAGGGTGCGATGAAGCGTCACAACTTTGGGGGTCTGCGGGCGTCTCACGGTGTGTCGGTCAGCCACCGTTCGCACGGGTCTGTTGGCCAGTGTCAGGATCCAGGTAAGATCTTTAAAGGCAAGAAAATGGCCGGCCACATGGGTTCTGCCCGCGTGACGACACAGAACCTTCAGGTCATCAAAACAGATCTGGACCGTGGTATCATCATGGTCAAAGGCGCTGTTCCTGGCTCCAAAGGTGGTTGGGTGACTTTGAAGGATGCGGTCAAAAAGCCGTTGTCTGAAAATGTCGTTTACCCTGCTGGTCTGCGGTCTGCTGTGAAAGCGGCTGATCAAACCGATGCCCCAGTTGAGGGAGGCGAAAACAATGAAGGCTGATGCAATCAAACTTGATGGCAATGCTGCTGGTTCCGTCGAACTGAACGACGCAATCTTCGGTCTTGAGCCACGCAAGGACATCCTGCACCGTGTGGTGCGCTGGCAGCGGAACAAAGCCATGGCAGGGACACACGATGTTCTGGGCCGGTCCGAAGTTTCGTATTCGACCAAGAAGATCTATCGCCAAAAAGGCACCGGTGGCGCACGTCACGGTTCCAAAGGCGCGCCGATCTTCCGTCACGGTGGTACTTACAAGGGTCCAACCCCACGTAGCCACGCGCACGAGCTGACCAAGAAGTTCCGTAAGCTTGGTCTGAAGCACGCACTGTCCGCGAAAGTGGCCGCAGGCGAGCTGGTGATCGTTGAGGACATCAACATCAAGGACGCAAAAACCTCTGCTCTGGCCAAAATGGTCGGGACTTTGGGTTGGAAGCGTGCGCTGATCATTGATGGTTCCGAACTGAACGCTGACTTTGTCCGTGCAGCTGCAAACATCACAACCCTGAACGTTCTCCCTTCGCAGGGTGCCAACGTTTACGACATTCTGCGCAGCGACACACTTGTGTTGACCAAAGCAGGCGTCGAAGCACTGGAGGCTCGTTTAGCATGAGCGTGAAAGCAGAACATTACGACGTGATCCGCAAGCCGATCATCACTGAAAAAGCAACAATGGCTTCTGAAGCCAATGCCGTTGTTTTCGAAGTGGCAATCGACGCCAACAAACCACAGATCAAAGAAGCTGTTGAAGCTTTGTTTGGTGTGAAGGTCAAAGCGGTCAACACGACGATCACTAAAGGTAAAGTTAAGCGCTTCCGTGGCGCCATCGGTACCCGCAAGGACGTCAAGAAAGCCTATGTGACCTTGGCTGAAGGCAACACGATCGACGTCAGCACAGGTCTGTAAAGACCGTCGTTAGCGAACATTTTAAAGGCCCTGCTTTTGCAGGGCCTTTTTTTGTGTCGCGCGGTCGTTTTGTCCCCTGGTTGCAATGCCAATGCGTTAACCCTGTTTCGGCTAGGCGGACCCATGCGGGGGACGTAGTCTGGGAAAATGAGGCGCGCGCAAATGACCATTTTTGCGCTGCTTTTTTGCAGCGGGCTGAAGGAGCCAAACTGTTGATCACCGACGTGCAGGATTTTTTCACCAAGGGGTGCGGACGCTGCGCCCGCTTTGACACAGCCGATTGTGCGGCACGGGTTTGGGCCGATGGCGTGATGCTGCTGCGCGCCATCTGTCTTGGCGCAGGTTTGGAAGAAGCGGTGAAATGGGGGCATCCGTGCTATATGCATGCGGGCCGCAATATCGCGATGATCGGGGCGTTTCGCGGTGACTTTCGGCTGACGTTCATGAACGCCGCCTTGCTGCAAGACACCGCCGGGGTGCTGGAAAAGAACGGCCCTAATACGGCCACGGCAAGCGTGGTATTTTTCCGATCTGCCGATGACGTGCAGCGGATAGAGCCGACCATCCGGTCCTATTTGGACGCGTTAAAAATCCACGCCGAGGCCGGGACAAAACCACGCAAGTTAGACCGTGATCTTGCATTGCCCGAAGAGCTGGTTAACGCGCTCGATAATGACCCTGAACTGGCCGAAGCCTTCCACGGCCTGACGCCGGGCCGGCAGAAAAGTTATGTGATCAACCTAAACAGCGCCAAGCAACCCGCCACACGAGTAACGCGCATCACGAAGTTCCGCGAAAAGATCATAGCCGGGAAGGGCGCATTGGAGCGGTGATAGCCGACACGCCTTACATCGCGACAGCATGCTGACTGGTGTTGCCGAATTTGTGAATGTGGCGCGCGTATTGCCTGCGCGGGTGTAGATGCATGGTTTGGTCAACAAGACGCCGTCATCGTATAGCCCGAAATGAAAGCATGGATGCGGCGGCGCACGAAAGGGTGGATTTGTGTTGGTGCGGTGTCGCCCGCGACCAGTTTGGGCCAACACCCCTTGCCACCTTCCTCCCTCCCTGCTACATCCCCGCAATCACCCGGCCCCGGATTCGTTCCGGGGTCGTGTTTTATTGTCTTGGGGACCTTCGGGGCCCTATAACTTCAGGCTCCTCACAAGGGGCCGCCAAGCAAACGGAAGAAGCTAACATGGCACTTAAGTCGTATAAGCCGACGACGCCAGGCCAGCGCGGGCTGGTGCTGATCGACCGTTCGGAGCTTTGGAAAGGACGCCCAGTTAAGGCCCTCACAGAGGGTCTTACAAAATCGGGTGGCCGGAACAACACCGGACGGATCACAATGCGTCGCATTGGTGGGGGCGCAAAGCGTCTTTACCGCATCGTCGATTTCAAGCGCAACAAACTGGATATGCCAGCTGTTGTTGCCCGGATCGAATATGACCCGAACCGGACCGCATTTATTGCGCTGATCCAGTACGAAGATGGCACACAGAACTACATTCTTGCACCACAGCGCCTTGGCGTTGGTGACAAGGTCATTGCATCCGCCAAGGCTGACATTAAGCCCGGCAACGCAATGCCGTTTTCTGGCATGCCGATCGGTACGATCATTCACAACATCGAAATGAAGGCAGGCAAAGGCGGTCAGATCGCCCGTGCAGCTGGTACTTACGCCCAGTTTGTTGGTCGTGATGGCGGCTACGCACAGATCCGTCTTTCTTCTGGCGAATTGCGTCTGGTCCGCCAGGAATGCATGGCCACTGTCGGTGCTGTGTCGAACCCAGACAACTCCAACCAGAACCTCGGTAAAGCAGGCCGTATGCGTCACAAGGGCGTTCGTCCTTCTGTCCGCGGTGTTGCGATGAACCCGATCGACCACCCTCACGGTGGTGGTGAAGGCCGGACATCTGGTGGTCGTACACCTGTTACCCCATGGGGTAAGGATACCAAGGGTACGCGCACACGTAACAAGAACAAAGCATCGCAGCGCCTTATCGTGCGTTCGCGTCATGCCAAGAAGAAGGGTCGTTAATTATGGCTCGTTCCGTCTGGAAAGGCCCGTTTGTGGATGCCTACGTGCTGAAAAAAGCCGAAGCATCCCGCGAAAGCGGCCGCAGCGAAGTGATCAAGATCTGGTCGCGTCGTTCTACAATCCTGCCTCAGTTCGTTGGTCTCACCTTTGGTGTGTACAACGGCAAGAAGCACATCCCTGTGAACGTCTCTGAGGACATGATCGGTCAGAAGTTTGGTGAATATTCGCCAACACGGACCTATTACGGTCACGCAGCAGACAAAAAAGCGAAGCGGAAATAAGCCATGAGCAAGGATAAGAATCCCCGCCGCGTGGCCGACAACGAAGCAATGGCAAAACTGCGCATGCTCCGTACTTCGCCACAGAAACTGAACCTCGTCGCAACACTGATCCGCGGCAAGAAAGTTGAGCAGGCTCTGACTGACCTGACTTTCTCGAAAAAGCGGATTTCGGATGATGTGAAGAAATGTCTTCAGTCGGCAATCGCCAACGCTGAAAACAACCACAACCTGGACGTCGACGCATTGGTCGTCGCCGAAGCTTATGTCGGGAAGAACCTGATCATGAAGCGCGGTCGTCCACGGGCACGTGGCCGTTTTGGCAAGATCGTGAAGCCGTTTTCAGAACTGACCATCAAGGTGCGTCAAGTTGAGGAGCAATCATAATGGGTAACAAAGTAAACCCCATCGGCATGCGTCTTCAGGTCAACCGCACCTGGGATAGCCGCTGGTATGCAGACACCAAAGACTATGGTGACCTGCTGCTGGAAGACCTGAAAATCAAAGCTTTCGTTAAGAAAGAATGTGCTCAGGCTGGCATTAGCCGCGTGATCATCGAACGTCCGCACAAAAAGTGCCGCGTTACGATCCATGCTGCGCGCCCTGGTGTGATCATCGGCAAGAAAGGTGCAGACATCGAAGGTCTGCGTCAGAAGCTGGCGAAACTGACCAAATCAGAACTGCACCTGAACATTGTTGAAGTGCGCAAGCCCGAACTGGACGCAGCCCTTGTTGCTGAATCCATCGGTCAGCAGCTTGAGCGTCGTGTTTCGTTCCGTCGCGCGATGAAGCGTTCGGTTCAGAACGCAATGCGCATGGGTGCTTTGGGTATCCGCGTGAACTTGTCCGGTCGTTTGGGTGGCGCTGAAATCGCGCGTACCGAATGGTACCGTGAAGGTCGCGTGCCACTGCACACACTGCGTGCGGACATCGATTACGCACTGTTCGAGGCGATGACACCTTATGGGATCATCGGCATTAAGGTCTTCATCTACAAAGGTGATATCATGGCGCATGATCCTCAGGCGCACGACCGTAAACACGCTGAGCTGCAAGAGGGTGCTGTTCCACGCGGCCCCGGCGGCCCACGCCGCGACCGCTAAGGAGTAGACGATATGCTGCAACCAAAGCGTACAAAACACCGCAAGCTGCACAAAGGCCGGATCAAGGGTGAAGCAAAGGGCGGGTCTGACCTGAACTTTGGCACCTTCGGCCTGAAGGCGACCCAGCCAGAGCGGATCACCGCACGTCAAATCGAAGCGGCACGCCGCGCGATGACACGTCACATGAAACGTCAGGGTCGCGTCTGGATCCGTATCTTCCCAGATACGCCAGTCACATCGAAGCCTGTCGAAGTGCGGATGGGTAAAGGTAAAGGCTCCATCGATTTTTGGGCATGCAAGGTCAAACCAGGCCGGATCATGTTTGAAATTGATGGCGTTACCGAAGTTGTCGCACGTGAGGCCCTGCGCCTTGCTGCGATGAAGCTGCCGATCAAAACACGCACCGTGGTGCGCGAAGACTGGTAAGCCTAGTCGGCTGTAACCAGTGATCAAAATAAGCCCCCGCTGTGTAATCGGCGGGGGCTTTTCTTATGGGTGGTGGGGGGTAACTCTGCGTCTAATTTCCCCTCGCCATGCCGTCACACGCCCGCTACCGTGCACCATGTGAACAAGGTTTCACACCGGCATAAATCTGACCAGAAGGGGAATTCCATATGTCTATTCTTAAACGCGGCCTAAAGGGTGCGCCTGTTAAGCGACTTCAAAAGAAGTTGGGCATTGCTGACGATGGCGACTTTGGTCCGGGAACTGAAAAAGCTCTGAAAGAGTGGCAATCTGCAAATGGTCTGGCCGCTGATGGCATTGCAGGCCCCGATACGTTCGCGGCCATCGGTCTGCCAGAATTGATCCTGCTGCGCAAAGGCTCCCGCGGCGCGCAGGTTAAGAAACTACAAGCTGATCTGGGCATTAGCGCTGATGGCGCATTCGGTCCGGGTACAGCGAAAGCAGTTGCTGATTTTCAAGCGGCCAACGGTTTGGCAGCTGACGGCGTTGCTGGTCCCGATACGCTTTCCAAGATGACCGCTTTTGCAGAAGTTGTCACCGAGGCTGTTGTTCAGGCCGCCGCCGTGCAGCCAGACGAAGAGCATTTCGAGGCTGAGCCACTTCCAGAACTGAATGGCGTCGAGGTGGTTCAGGCTGCCGAAGCAGAACAGGCTGCTCCTCCCAAGTCTGCTTGGGGCAAAGTAAAAGGCTGGTTCTCTTAACGCTAAAAAGCCCCTTCTGCGATGTCAGAGGGGGCTATTTAAGGTGACGTCGACACCAACGGCCTGTCAGGGTCAAAGCCGCACCACTCTGATGCTTTTAACCAAGTTGCTGTAACGCCGTACAACGAGAAGACATCGTAGATCATAAACTGCCCTGCGTGTTGCACTCCGACCTCCACAAGATCCCCGGCACGCAGTGCGTCGATCGTTTCAGTGACAAAGGCATTATGCGCCAATGCGCTGAATTCGCTGTCGCTCCAATCGTTTTGAAATGCGCCGACCTCTATTTTTGTGGAAATTGGCAGGATCAGGCTGTCCACGATCAGGACGACCGAGTCGCCCGGCGTCATTGGGCCCGCTGAATCGCGCAGGTTTGCCGGGGTGTATGTGATCGTTACCTCCGCACCGCCGTCGTTAACGTCGATTGCTAAAACCCCGGCGCCGCCGTCGTTCCCGGTCCAAACTTCGCAGCCGTATGAATCAAATTCGACATATTCATATTTGCGCACCGTCCACGCACCGTACGACCATCTCTCAAAGGTCACTTTTTCAGCCGCGACAGATTCCGATGCGACACAGATCGCCAGCGAAAAAACAAGCGTATGTTTCATTGTTGATCCTTCGGAATGATAAGATGACTGTCCCTGACGGTGCCTTCATGTGTCAATAGGGTGGCCGTCACGGGCCTGCCACATCAGAACCGCACAATGCGGTCTGGGGTGATCCGGTAGGTTACTTGATCAAGGTCGTTGGTGTCCATGAAACGCGCGATAGACCCAAAGGTGGCCGTTGCGACATTCGCCCCATGATCCGCGGTGGTCAACGCCCGCGATGCCGCCGGTGCAAGCGCCCGTTGCAGGCCGCTGACCCGGATGTCCTGTGGGTCGAAGTAGGCTGTGATGTTGGCCTTGATTTGCGCCATATCGCTGGTGCCGTATAGCGCGGCCATCAAGATGTTCAGCGTGTGCTCTGTGCAGTTTTGAAACTGGTTCGTGTTCGGGTTGGCCAGCGCTGAATAGTTCGGGTTGTGCAGTCCGGCATAGGCCGGGCTGTTGATCACATCGAGCAGCTTTTGTTGAAGCCTTGCATCAGGAATAATCACACCAGCGTCAAGCACATGGGCACCGGCGAAAAAGTCGGCAGGGCGGTCCTGAACAAGACTGCTGCGGCTGTCATCATTGGGCTGCTGATACAGGTTATAAACCTGATATCCCATGCCCCGCGATCCGTCCGGCAGGGTGATCCGCGAGTATACCCAGATGCCAACATGCGTATAGGTGACGCCATCAGGCAGTTGGGCGGGGTCGCGGCCGACGCGACCCACCAATGCAACGCTGGCACCGCGTGATGCGAGGTCTTGTTGGACGCGGTTCGAAAAATTTGCGACCTGTTCAATGGGCAGGACCGGGTTGCCAGCGGCGCTGCTACCGGCAACGGCGGGGACGGGTGCCGCGAGTGCGGCTATGAACAGGCAATGGCGTAAAAAGGTTCGCATGGTGTTTTCCTTTTCCAGCCGACTATAGCTTTGGTGGTGCGTTGGGTGCGACTGTGGCGACGGTGCCGTCGGCATTATACATGACGATACCGGCGTTGGTGGAAGCCGTGCCGACATCAGCCAGCGCGGCACCTGATACCGTCAACACCGATCCTGCAGCCATCATAGGGACAGCGGTGACCGTCGCGACACCGGTCACTGCCGCTGCAGTGCTTTCACCGATCGCTTGACCGCTGTGGTTTACGGCTTGGCCAGAGTGTTGACCGCTTGTTGTCGCGCAGCCTGCGACGCTGATTGTTGCGATCAGGGCGACGGCAGGAAAAGATCGAAATGACATGGTGTTCTCCAGTTTGTGAACGTTGCTCACAAACTGGTAGAATAAGACCTTGCAGCGGTCAATACATTTTTTGAACTATGTTCAATAAATGTATTTCCTGACTATTCCCAACTATAGTTGAAGCTGACGCTGATGCGTTCTTCTTCCTCGGCCATGTTCATGGGAACCTCGTGGCGCAGCCAGCTTTCCCACATCAGGACCTCGCCGACTTCCGGTTTGACGTAGATAAACGGGCGCAATTCCTCGCGGGCGGTTTTCACGCGGGTGGGGGCGGCCATCATCATCGGCAGGCGCGGGTCTTCGAGTTTCAGCGCGCTGGCGCCTTCGGGCATGGCGACATAGGTGGTGCCGCTGATGACGGAATGGGGGTGGATGTGGCTGGAATGTGTGCCGCCGGGGGGCAGGATGTTGATCCAGATATCTTCAAGCTTCAGCTTTTTATCACCAAGATCAAATTCTAGATCCTTCGCAAATTCAGCAACGTGCGCATCCAGAACTTTGACCAGATCCTTAAAGATCGGAAACCGCCATGGCAGGTCGGTCAGCGATGCATAAGAGGTGTATCCGGGATAGCCGTTTTCTTCGCACCATTCCTGGCCAGCCTCGTCATCGTCAGCAATGACAAGGCAAGAGTTTTCCAGCTCGCTGGGGTCAATCGGGCCATGCTCTGACAGCTTGGCGTGGTAAAGGCGGGTCGCGAACAGCGATTTGATATGTGTCATGCCGCAATAATACCCCAAGGTTGGGGTGTTGCGCCAGCGGGGCGCACACCCTGCCGTCACGTGATGTGCGATAGGTGGTCGATGCTGCGCGAATCGTGGGTAAAAGCACCTGCTATATGAAATCTGTTGTTGGCACCGCGCTGGATTGGTGTCGGACATCCGCTGGGCAACTGCGCGCCGACTAGGGTCGCGCGGGGTTTTTGGGAAGCTTTGCCAGCCATTCAGTCATCTCTTCGTTATGGTTAGCAATCTCTTCTGCAAACGCGACCTCACAAATACCTTCCAAGACGGCAGCAATTTTATAGTAAAGCAATTCATCCAGACTATCGCTATCAAGAAACTCTAGCTCTTTGCGCCCTTTACCGGGCATTCCAGGATCAGCCAAATTAAGTATGTCATTGATTAGTTTTGGGACACTTTTTGCCTGCAGGTCGTGAGAAAGTTGATTCCGCAGCGTATTCAGTTTGTTGCAAAGAGTGTAAAGCGAGTTGTCCAGATCGACGCCGTATAGCGCCTTCACCAGTGATAACTTAGTTGCGAACTTCGTTTGATTCCCAAGAATTGCATGTGGATTTTTGAGCCGCTTAGCGGCCGCAGCCTCTAGGGTTTGTTCGAGAGCAAGATGGCCCTTCAATATCAAAGTTGTTCTTCCGTCTCCCCCCTCAAGGGCATGTTTTAGCAATACGTCCATATCGATGGATGGGTGTCTTGACGGAGGCGGCATGAGTGTATGAGGCATAAGAATAGAGTATGCTGAACGTCTAGCGATCGGCTTGTGAAAACGCTTGCCAACTGCACCATCCCCCCCTATACGGCGCACTTCTACCCCCACTCCACTGGGATTCGGGTGACGTGTTGCACGGCCCTCCGGTGATGTTGACAAAGGAAAACGGCATGAACGCCAATGAACTGCGGGATAAAACGCCCGATCAGCTCCGTGAAGAGCTGGTGAACCTCAAAAAAGAATCCTTTAACCTGCGTTTTCAGCAGGCGACTGGCCAACTTGAAAACACTGCTGGTATCCGAAATGCACGTCGCAATGCTGCCAAAGTTAAAACAATCCTGAACGAAAAAGCAGCATCCGCTGCTTCGGAGGCTTAATCCATGCCTAAGCGTATCCTAGCCGGGGTTGTCACAAGCAACCAAAACGAACAGACGGTCACAGTTTCTGTAGAGCGTCGTTTCAAGCACCCGCTGCTGCACAAGACTGTGCGTAAGTCCAAGAAGTACCGGGCGCACGACGAGAACAACACTTTCAACGTTGGTGATCAGGTCCGTATCCAGGAATGTGCACCAAAATCGAAAACGAAACGCTGGGAAGTTATCGCCTCTTAAGGCGGTTACCAACAGATTAAACGAAACCCTGGGGCCCCGGACGGAAATCGGGAATACCTCATAGGTCGGAAGGAAACCAAATGATCCAGATGCAGACCAATCTGGATGTTGCTGACAACAGCGGCGCACGCCGTGTTCAGTGCATCAAGGTTCTGGGTGGCTCACATCGTCGTTACGCGAGTGTCGGTGACATTATCGTTGTATCGGTGAAAGAAGCCATTCCACGTGGCCGCGTAAAGAAAGGTGACGTCCGTAAGGCCGTCGTCGTACGCACCGCAAAAGAAGTTCGCCGTGAAGACGGCACAGCCATTCGTTTTGACAGCAACGCTGCTGTTATTCTGAACAACAACAACGAGCCAGTAGGTACACGTATCTTTGGACCAGTTGTTCGCGAATTGCGCGCAAAGAACTTTATGAAAATCATCTCGCTTGCTCCGGAGGTGCTGTAACTATGGCTGCTAAACTCCGCAAAGGTGACGACGTGATCGTTCTTGCTGGCAAGGACAAGGGCATGAAGGGCACAATTTCGTCTATCGACCCAAAGTCTGGCAAAGCAATTGTTGACGGTGTCAACATGGCGATCCGCCACGTAAAGCAATCCCAGTCTACAGAAGGTGGCCGCACGCCAAAGGCGATGCCTATCCAACTGTCGAACCTGGCAATCGTTGACAAAAATGGCAAAGCGACCCGCGTTGGCTTCCGTATGGATGGCGACAACAAGGTCCGTTTCGCCAAGACAACAGGGGATGCGATCTAATGCTTGATACCGCAAACTATACCCCACGTTTGAAGGCTGAATATGCTTCCAAGGTCCGCGCGACTTTGAAAGAAGAGTTCGGCTACAAAAACGACATGCAGATCCCACGTTTGGACAAAATTGTTCTAAACATTGGCTGTGGCGCCGAAGCTGTCCGTGACAGCAAGAAAGCAAAATCAGCCCAAGACGATCTGTCTACCATCGCTGGCCAAAAAGCTGTCGTCACCAAAGCCAAGAAATCCATCGCGGGTTTCCGGGTCCGTGAAGACATGCCTTTGGGTGCAAAGGTGACGCTGCGCGGCGACCGGATGTACGAATTCCTTGACCGTCTGATCACAGTTGCAATGCCTCGTATCCGCGATTTCCGCGGCGTATCTGGCAAATCCTTTGACGGTCGCGGCAACTACGCCACTGGCCTAAAAGAGCACCTGGTGTTCCCCGAGATCAACTTCGATAAAATCGATGAGAACTGGGGCATGGACATCGTTATCTGCACCACAGCGAACACTGACGCTGAAGCAAAAGCATTGTTGAAAGCTTTCAACATGCCTTTCAACAGCTAAGCGTTAGGGAGAGATTAGAAATGGCTAAGAAATCCATGATCGCGCGTGAAGTGAAGCGCGAAAAGCTGGTCAAGCAGTACGCTGAAAAGCGCGCCGCATTGAAGGCTATCATCAACGATCAAGCAAAACCCGTCGAAGAGCGTTTCAAGGCAACCCTTGAATTGGCAAAACTGCCGCGCAACTCTTCTGCGACACGTTTGCACAACCGTTGCCAGCTCACCGGGCGTCCACACGCCTATTACCGTAAACTCAAGATCAGCCGGATCGCGCTGCGGGACCTTGGTTCCAATGGCGAAATCCCCGGTATGGTTAAGTCGAGCTGGTAAGGAGCACACACTATGAACGATCCTATCGGTGATATGCTCACACGTATCCGTAACGGCCAAATGCGCGGCAAAGCAGCGGTGGAAACACCTGCTTCGAAACTGCGCGGTTGGGTTCTGGACGTGCTTTCTGACGAAGGTTACATCCGCGGTTACGCAAAGAAGGATGGCAAAGATGGCCACCCTGCTTTCTTGATCGAGCTGAAATACTACGAGGGCGCTGCAGTTATTCGCGAAGTGAAACGGGTCTCGAAACCCGGTCGTCGTGTGTACCTCGGTGCAAATGACCTCCCATCTGTCCGTCAGGGCCTGGGTGTGTCGATTGTCTCCACCTCAAAAGGTGTGATGTCGGATGCAAACGCACGGGCGGCCAACATTGGCGGCGAAGTGCTCTGCACTGTATTCTAAGGGGATAACATGTCTCGTATTGGTAAAAAACCGGTTGAGCTGCCATCAGGCGTTACCGCGTCTGTGTCTGGTCAAACCATTGAAGTGAAAGGCCCTAAAGGGACCCGGAGCTTTAAAGCAACCGACGACGTCACCATCACTGTTGATGGCAATGTTGTTACAGTAGAACCACGCGGCAAATCCAAGCGCGCGCGCCAGCAGTGGGGCATGAGCCGCACAATGGTTGCGAACCTTGCGACTGGCGTATCGACAGGCTTCAAAAAAGAACTTGAACTGTCGGGCGTTGGTTACCGGGCACAGATGCAGGGCGATAAGCTCCTGAAACTGTCCTTGGGCTATAGCCATGATGTGAACTTCGAAGTGCCAGAGGGGATTACTGTTACATCTCCTAAGCAGACCGAAATCACTGTGGAAGGTATCGACGAGCAACTTGTTGGTCAGGTCGCGGCAAACATCCGCGAATGGCGTAAACCCGAGCCGTATAAAGGCAAGGGCATCAAGTACAAAGGCGAATACATCTTCCGCAAAGAAGGCAAGAAGAAGTAAGGAACGCACAAATGGCAAACAGCAAAAGAACTCTGTTTCTGAAGCGCCGCATGCGCGTTCGGAACAAAATCAAGAGCATCACTGCGAACCAAGGGCGTGCGCGCCTTTCGGTTCACCGCTCGAACAAAAACATCAGCGCCCAGCTGATCGACGACGTGAACGGCGTGACTATCGCGTCCGCTTCGTCGCTGGAAAAAGATTTGGGCGTGGTTGGCAAGAACAACATCGAAGCTGCTGCAAAAGTGGGTGCTGCAATTGCAGAACGCGCGAAAAAAGCGGGCATCGAAGTTGCTTATTTCGACCGTGGTGGTTTCCTGTTTCACGGCAAGATCAAGGCTTTGGCCGAAGCTGCCCGTGAAGGTGGTTTGAAAGTCTAAAGGGTAGGGTGGGTGCAAGCCCACCCTGCGCGCATACTGCAAGGCGGGTCCGCCTGCCTTCGATGATCAAGGCCTAAGCTACGGTTTGGCACTTTGATTGGAAAACGGCGCATCGCGCCACGAAATATAAGGACGCCATCAATGGCAGAACGTGATAACAATCGCGGCGGCAACCGTCGTCCCCGTGAAGAACAAACACCCGAGTTTGCTGACCGTCTGGTCGCGATCAACCGGGTTTCCAAGACCGTAAAAGGTGGTAAGCGCTTTGGCTTTGCTGCTTTGGTTGTTGTTGGTGACCAAAAAGGTCGCGTCGGTTTCGGTAAAGGGAAAGCAAAAGAAGTCCCTGAAGCGATCCGTAAGGCGACTGAACAAGCCAAGCGTCAGATGATCCGCGTTGCACTGCGCGATGGTCGTACGCTGCACCACGACATCGAAGGTCGTCACGGTGCTGGTAAAGTTGTGATGCGTTCAGCACCTGCGGGTACTGGGATCATCGCCGGTGGTCCAATGCGTGCCGTATTCGAAATGTTGGGCGTCCAGGACGTTGTATCGAAGTCGATCGGTTCGCAGAACCCTTACAACATGATCCGCGCCACAATGGACGGCCTGTCCAAAGAGCAGTCACCACGGAACGTAGCGCAGCGTCGCGGCAAAAAAGTTGCCGACATTCTGCCAAAGCGTGACGACGCACCTGCTGCATCCGCTCAAGTCGCTGAGGAGGCTTAAACCATGGCAAAAACTATCGTCGTTAAGCAAATCGGTTCGCCAATCCGTCGCCCTGCCAAGCAGCGCGCAACGTTGGTTGGTCTTGGCCTGAACAAAATGCACCGTACCAAAGAACTCGAAGATACACCTTCGGTTCGCGGCATGGTCAACTCTATCCCGCACCTCGTTGAGATCATCGAAGAGCGCGGCTAGGCAGACCAGTCTGGTTTGTAGAGACATAGAAACGCCCTCGGGAAACCCGGGGCGTTTTTTGTTGGATGCCGCTATTTCGCCACAATGCTGCCATGCGGCATGACGTTGCTGCATAGCGGCAATTCCGAACCGGCGTTTGTTGTTTGCGCTAACGTCCCCTACTTTGAAGTCATGGAATTCAACGTCCCACAGCAGGCATCCGGCCGCAGGGACACGGTAGGAAAAGGAAAACTGATATGGCATTCGTGAATACAACAGGTCAAAACACTGGCATCAACTTTGGTCAGATCGTTAACAACGCAATCGCGCAAATCAAAACCGCAAGTGCGCGTCGGGCTGTCTACCGCGAGGTTTACGGGCAATTGCACAACATGTCTGACCGCGACTTGGCAGATATCGGCGTCAGCCGTATCACCATCCGTGACGTCGCTGTGCAGGCGGCCTACGGCGCGGCATAAGCATTTCATGACATCGTTATCGGGGCGCCAGTGAGACATCACGCGGCGCCCTTTTTTGTTGCTGCGCGTCAAATTCGCACGGGCAGGGGGCAAGTTGACTGCGCCCACTTGATCCAGCCCACGCATCCGTCTATACGCCGCTGGTCGGACCACGCATGGCCCGACTCAATTGTAACGCCGTGTTTGACCGCTCCCGTCGCTGGGGGTCAGTTCCGGCAAAAGGAGAAGCGACATGAAACTGAATGAACTAGCCGATAACGAAGGCGCAACCCACCGTCGCAAACGCGTTGGCCGTGGTCCAGGTTCCGGCAAAGGTAAGACCGGTGGCCGTGGTATCAAGGGTCAAAAATCCCGTTCGGGTGTTGCGATCAAGGGTTACGAAGGCGGCCAAATGCCTTTGTACCAACGTCTGCCTAAGCGTGGCTTTAACAAGCCAAATCGCAAGGCATTTTCTGTTGTGAACCTGGGTCTGATCCAGAAATTCATCGACGAAGGCAAAATTGATATCAAAGCTGACATCACCGAAGATGCGTTGATCGCGTCCGGTCTGGTGCGCCGCAAAAAAGACGGTATCCGCGTTCTGGCCAAAGGCGATTTCACTGCGAAAGCAACAATCGTTGTAACTGGTGCATCGCAAGGTGCGGTTGATGCCGTTGCCAAAGCTGGCGGTTCTTTGACCGTTGCAGCGCCAGCAACACCTGTCGCGGCTGAGTAAGGCTTGTGAGCGGCGGAAACGTCGCTTACATATTCCTCACGTTTCCCTAACGCCGCCAACGGGAACCCGTCTGGCGGCGTTTTTTGATGAAAAGAGACTTTAATGGCTTCTGCAGCAGAGCAAATGGCAGCCAACATCAGTTGGGGCGCCTTCGGCAAAGCAACTGAACTGCGCCAACGTATCCTGTTCACGATCGGCATGTTGATGGTTTACCGTCTTGGGACGTATATCCCTGTGCCTGGCGTCGACCCTATCGCGCTGCGTGACTTTATGCAGCAGGCGGCAAGCGGGATCGGTGGCATTTTGTCGATGTTCACGGGCGGCGCACTGTCGCGTATGGCGATCTTTTCGCTGGGCATCATGCCGTACATCTCTGCTTCGATTGTGATCCAGTTGCTGGGTTCGATGTGGGAGCCACTGAAGAACCTCAAAAAAGAAGGCGAGCAGGGCCGCCGTAAGCTGACCCAATATACACGCTACGGCACCGTGTTTCTGGCGTCCGTACAGGCCTATTTCTTATCCGTCGGGCTGGAAGCCGGTGACTTTGCGCTGGATCCGGGCCTGTTTTTCCGGGCGTCTGCCGTTCTGACGATCGTCGGTGGGACAATGTTCCTGATGTGGATTGGTGAACAGATCACGGCGCGCGGGATCGGCAACGGGATCTCTTTGATCATCTTTGTTGGTATTATCGCTGAAATTCCTGCTGCATTGGCGCAGTTTCTGGCGCAGGGCCGTTCCGGTCTGGTCAGCCCGCTGACCATCATCGGTATTTTGATCATGGTTGCGGTCGTTCTAACCTTTGTTGTCTTCATGGAGCGGTCGTTGCGCAAGATCCATATCCAATACCCGCGCCAACAACGCGGCATGAAGGTATATGACGGATCCAGCAGCCACCTGCCGATCAAGGTGAACCCGGCTGGTGTGATCCCTGCGATCTTTGCCTCTGCATTGCTGTTGCTGCCGACCACCATCAGCACCTTTAGTGGTGGCGCGACTGGTCCCGTTATGTCGACCATTCTGGCGCTGTTTGGCCCCGGCCAGCCGCTTTATCTGATTTTCTTCGGCGGTATGATCGTGTTCTTCACGTATTTCTACACCCGCGAAGTGGCGTTTAAGACAGAAGATGTCGCCGATAACCTGAAGAACCAGAATGGTTTTGTGCCTGGCATTCGTCCCGGTAAAAAGACCGCGGAATACCTTGACTATGTTGTGACGCGTATTCTGGTTTTGGGTTCTGGGTATCTCGCGCTTGTCGCGTTGCTGCCCGAAATTATTCGGTCGCAACTGTCAGTTCCGTTTTACTTTGGCGGCACATCCGTGTTGATTATCGTGTCGGTTGGGATGGATACAATCCAGCAAATCCAATCGCATCTTGTGGCCCATCAATACGAAGGGCTGATCGAGAAGTCACAGTTGCGCGGTAAGCGCAGCGCATCCAAGCGTAAGGGACCATCGCGTAAATGAATATTATTCTGCTGGGACCGCCGGGGGCGGGCAAGGGAACACAAGCACGCAAGCTCGTGGATGAACGTAATATGGTGCAACTCAGCACTGGCGATATGTTGCGTGCCGCGCGGACCAGCGGAACAGAAATGGGCAAGAAGGTCGCGGCCGTGATGGACGCGGGCAACCTTGTCACCGACGATATCGTGATTGGCCTGATCCGCGAGCAGCTTGAAGCGGATAACGGCGCGGCTGGCTACATTTTTGACGGCTTTCCCCGCACTTTGGCGCAAGCCGATGCCTTGGGCCGTTTGCTGGCGGATATGGGCGAAAACCTCGATTGTGTGATCGAGATGCAAGTGAATGATGAGGCGCTAGTCGCCCGGATCACGGCCCGTTCGACCTGTGGATCCTGTGGTGAAGTCTATAACGACAACACCAAGCCGATCCCAGCTGACGGTAAATGCACCAATTGCGGCGCATCTGATTTCCAGCGTCGCGCCGACGACAACGAAGACAGTCTGAAAACGCGCCTGATGGCGTACTACAAACAGACCAGCCCGCTGGTTGGATATTATTATGCCAAGGGTGATCTGAAGACTGTAGATGGATTGGCCAGCATGGATGAAGTCGCGGCAAGTATTGCGGATGCGCTTGCTTAGGGTCGCGCTTTGTTAATCTGTTTGGGATGGGTTGACCCGCACCGGAATGCCCCCTAAACAGCGCCATCCCGCAAGGGAATCAATGATCGGTTAACGGGTCGCCCCCGGGACGCCATCAACCACCTCGATATGACTTAAGCCCGCGCGAATCGCTGCGGGCTTGCGTTGTGAAAAAAGGGTCTGGAATGACGGACCCGCAACAAAAAAGGAATTGCACACGTGGCACGTATTGCCGGCGTTAACATCCCGACTGCAAAGCGGGTTCCAATCGCCCTGACATATATTACCGGTATTGGCCCAGCCAAAGCCGAGGAAATCTGTGAAGCAACAAAGATCGATCGCGCCCGTCGCGTGAACGAACTGTCTGACGCAGAAGTTCTGTCGATCCGTGAATACATTGACGCCAACCTCACCGTTGAAGGTGACCTGCGTCGTGAAACACAGATGAACATCAAGCGTCTGATGGACCTTGGTTGCTACCGTGGCCTGCGTCACCGTCGTAACCTGCCGGTTCGCGGTCAGCGGACATCCACAAACGCACGTACTCGCAAGGGCCCCGCTAAGGCCATTGCTGGTAAGAAGAAATAAGGGAGGTCTGACACATGGCACGCGAAGCAAAACGCACCAAAAAGAAGGTCTCCAAGAACATCGCCGCAGGCGTTGCTCACGTGAACTCTTCGTTCAACAACACAAAAATCCTCATCTCCGATGTGCAGGGCAACGCGATCGCTTGGTCGTCTGCTGGTACAATGGGTTTCAAGGGGTCGCGTAAATCGACACCTTACGCTGCCCAGATGGCTGCTGAGGATGTCGGCAAGAAAGCACAAGACCACGGCGTGAAAACGCTTGAGGTCGAAGTGCAGGGTCCGGGTTCTGGCCGTGAAAGCGCATTGCGCGCTTTGGCTGCTGCGGGTTTCAACATCACATCGATCCGTGACGTGACACCAATGGCGCACAACGGCTGCCGCCCACCTAAGCGCCGCCGCGTTTAATATCACCCAAACGCTTTGGGGTCGTGCTATTTGCGCGGCCCCAATACGTCATTTTGAAACCTCGGGCGTTTGCCACTTGGACATGAGGGCAAACAGGAATGGAGGGACACATGATCCACAAGAACTGGGCTGAGTTGATCAAGCCAACACAACTTGAAGTAAAGCCGGGTAACGACCCTATGCGTCAGGCGACAGTGATCGCTGAACCGCTGGAGCGTGGTTTTGGTCTGACACTGGGGAACGCATTGCGCCGCATCCTGATGTCGTCCCTGCAAGGCGCTGCGATCACTGCTGTGCAGATCGACAACGTATTGCACGAGTTTTCATCCGTGTCCGGTGTACGTGAAGACGTCACCGACATCGTCTTGAACCTCAAGGGTGTCGCCATCCGTATGGAAGTCGAAGGCCCAAAGCGTTTGTCTGTCCAAGCAAAAGGTCCGGGCGTTGTTACGGCTGCTGACATCTCGGAAACAGCAGGTATCGAAGTTCTGAACAAGGACCACGTGATCTGTCACCTTGATGATGGCGCAAGCCTGTACATGGAACTGACCGTCAACACCGGCAAAGGCTATGTTGCGGCTGACAAGAACAAGCCAGAAGACGCACCGATCGGCATGATCGCGATCGACGCGATTTACAGCCCCGTGAAAAAAGTTAGCTACGACGTGCAGCCGACCCGCGAAGGTCAAGTGCTGGACTATGACAAGCTGACCATGAAGGTTGAAACCGACGGATCGTTGACACCTGACGATGCGGTTGCCTATGCAGCCCGTATTTTGCAGGATCAACTGTCGATCTTTGTGAACTTTGACGAGCCTGAATCAGCCTCTGCTGGTGCAGATGATGACGGTCTCGAGTTCAACCCGCTTCTGCTGAAGAAAGTGGACGAGCTGGAACTGTCTGTCCGTTCGGCAAACTGCCTCAAGAACGACAACATCGTTTATATCGGCGATCTGATCCAGAAAACCGAAGCAGAAATGCTGCGCACACCGAACTTTGGCCGCAAATCTTTGAACGAAATCAAAGAAGTGCTGTCAGGTATGGGTCTGCACCTTGGCATGGACGTCGAGGACTGGCCACCAGACAACATCGAAGATCTGGCGAAAAAGTTCGAAGATCAGTTCTAAGACTTTGGATGGGCCTTCGGGCCCATCCGCAAATGCCCGCAAGAGCGGGGAACATCTGGGTAATTCTGCCCCAATAATACGGCTGGCACGCATCAGACCGTTGGACAAAGTATAAACCTTAGGAGACCACAAAATGCGTCACTCGAATGGCTACCGCAAACTGAACCGCACCCATGAACACCGCAAAGCGCTGTTCGCAAACATGGCCGGTTCACTGATTGAACACGAACAGATCAAAACAACATTGCCAAAAGCAAAAGAACTGCGTCGCATTGTTGAAAAGCTGGTCACATTGGCAAAACGCGGCGACCTGCACGCCCGTCGTCAGGCCGATGCGCGCCTGAAGCAAGACATCCACACAGCGAAACTGTTTGAAATCATCGGCCCACGCTACAAAGACCGCCAAGGTGGTTATGTGCGTATCATGAAGGCTGGCTTCCGTTACGGCGACATGGCTCCAATGGCGATCATCGAATTCGTTGACCGCGATGTGGACGCAAAAGGCGCCGCAGACAAAGCCCGTTTGGCTGAGTACGAAGCGCTCGAGGATTAATATCCCGCGACTTCGACGAAGTTTTGAAAGCCTCGCGGATATCGCGGGGCTTTCGCTTTTTTGCACAAGGCATATGTTGCCCCTATGACAGACCTGTTTGACAGCCCGACCACTCCGCCCCCGGCAGGCCCGCGCCCGCTGGCAGACCGCTTGCGCCCGGCAAGTTTGGGGGATGTGATTGGTCAGGAACAGGTGCTTGGGCCAGATGCGCCGCTGGGGATCATGCTGTCATCGGGGTCGCTGTCGTCGCTGGTCTTTTGGGGGCCGCCCGGTGTCGGAAAGACAACGATTGCGCGGTTGCTGGCCAATGAATCCGATTTGCATTTTGTCCAGATCAGCGCGATTTTCACCGGTGTGCCTGAATTGCGCAAGGTCTTCGAGGCGGCCAAGATCCGTCGCCAGAACGGTAAGGGCACGCTGCTGTTCGTGGACGAGATCCACCGTTTCAACAAAGCCCAGCAAGACGGGTTTTTACCCTATATGGAAGATGGCACCATCTTGTTGGTGGGGGCCACCACCGAAAACCCCAGTTTCGAATTGAACGCCGCGCTGTTAAGCCGTGCGCAGGTGTTGATCCTCAAGCGGCTCGAATTGCGTGACCTTGAACGGTTGGCGCAGCGTGCCGAAAAGGAAATGGATCGCGCGCTGCCGCTGGACGGCCCGGCGCGTGATGCGCTGTTGCATATGGCCGATGGCGATGGGCGCGCATTACTGAACCTGATTGAACAGGTGATGGCGTGGAAGCCCGGCAGCAAACTGACCACCGATGATCTGACCAAGCGGTTGATGAAACGCGCGGCGAAATACGACAAGTCTGGCGAAGAGCATTACAACCTGATCAGCGCCTTGCATAAGTCGGTACGGGGGTCGGACCCGGATGCCGCGCTATACTGGTTTGCGCGGATGTTGGCGGGGGGCGAAGACCCACGTTATCTGGCCCGTCGCATCACCCGGATGGCGGTGGAGGATATCGGTTTGGCAGACCCGCAGGCGCAGGCTGTGTGTTTGCAGTCTTGGGAAACTTATGAACGGTTGGGATCGCCCGAAGGTGAATTAGCGCTGGCACAGGCGGTGACCTATCTGGCGCTGGCTCCGAAATCGAATGCGGCTTATGTGGCGTACAAGGCGGCTGTTGCGGCGGCCAAACAGACCGGGTCTGAACCGCCGCCGGCGCATATCATGAACGCCCCGACAAAGCTGATGAAAGAGCAGGGATTTGGCGCGGGCTACGCCTATGACCACGATGCCGAAGACGGGTTTTCAGGGCAAAACTATTTCCCCGAAGGCATGAAGCGCGGTGTTTACTATTTACCCGTGGACCGCGGGTTCGAGCGTGATTTGAAAAAACGGGTCGATTTCTTTGCGGGACTACGCGCAAAGCGGTCCAAGAATTGACATCCTGACATGAACAGGCCAAGGCACACGACATGATGACACCAGTAATTTCAGTGGCTTTGGGCGGCGCGATTGGCGCTGTCGGTCGGTACGGCGTGAATGTCGCGGCGACGCGGTTGATCGGGATCGGTTTTCCGTGGGGGACCGTGGCCGTCAATGTGATCGGGTCATTCTTAATGGGCGTGATGATAGTGACATTGGCCAACAAGGGCGGGATGCGGTTTGCACCTTTCCTGATGACCGGCGTGCTGGGCGGGTTCACCACGTTTTCGGCGTTTTCACTGGATGCGGTGACCTTGTTCGAGCGTGGTCAGATCGTCCCGGCGGCAGCCTATGTGTTTGGCACAGTGCTGGTCGGATTAATTGCAATTATGGCCGGAATGGCCCTGACACGGATGGTATTGGCATGAGCGGCGTAGAAACACGGATTATCGGCCCAGACGACGGCGATCAGCGGCTTGACCGCTATTTGCGCCGCCTGTTCCCGCATCTGACCCAAGGCCGCATCGAAAAGCTGTGCCGCAAGGGTGAATTGCGTGTCGACGGGGGGCGGGTGAAAACGAATACCCGTCTTGAGGTCGGACAAAAGATCCGTATCCCACCGCTCCCGTCCGAGGAAGAGGTGGCAGCGACCGCATCGCTGATGAAATCGGGCGTGACCAAGGCAGATGCGAAACTGATCCAATCGCTGGTCATCTATAAAGACGACCACATCATTGCGATCAACAAGCCGGCTGGTCTGGCCACGCAAGGGGGTTCCAAGACGACCCGCCACGTCGATGGTATGGCCGAGGCGCTGACCTTTGGTTACGAAGAAAAGCCGCGCTTGGTGCATCGTTTGGATAAGGATACGTCGGGTGTCTTGCTTTTGGCGCGCACACGGATGATGGCCAAGCAATTGACCGAAAATATGAAACACCGCGAGACCCGCAAGATTTATTGGGCCGCTGTCGCAGGCGTGCCGCATCCGCGTGCGGGTACGATCAAATACGGATTGGTCAAGGCCCCGGGGCATGGTCATGGCGGCGAGAACGAAAAAATGCGCTGTGTGCATCCGCGCGATGTAGACAGCACCGAAGGCGCAAAGCGCGCGACCACCGACTATGCGGTGATGGATACGCTGGCCAGCCGCGCCGCGTGGTGCGCGCTGGTCCCGATCACGGGCCGCACCCACCAACTACGTGCCCATATGGCCGAAATCGGGCATCCGATCATTGGCGATGGCAAATACGGCGGGTCCAGTCAGGAAAACCTTGGTGATGGCTGGGGTGCCGGCATGGGCAGCGAGATCGGCCGCAAAATGCATTTGCACGCGCGGTCGATGACGATTGAGCACCCGGCGACAGGCAAAACCTTGCACGTCACAGCGCCCTTGCCAGAGCACATGCAAAACACTTGGGATTTTGTGGGGTGGGTTGTAGGCCACGCGCCTGTCGATCCGTTCAATATGCCTGATGAGTGATCTGCGCCTTGTGATATTCGACGTCGACGGCACACTTGTCGACAGTCAGGCCGAAATCATGGCTGCGATGGAGATGTCGTTTGCCGCCAACGGTCTGCCGATGCTGCCGCGCACAGCGGTGTTGTCGATTGTAGGCCTGTCATTGGATGTGGCATTTCGCCAATTGTGTCCGGACGCGGACGATGTGGTGCTGGCCAGCCTTGTGCAGGCCTACAAGGACGCGTTCAACGCCTTGCGCGGTGCGGACGGCACTGCCGAAAAAAGCCTGTTGTTTCCGGGTGCCTTGGCGGTGTTGGATATTTTGGCGGGCCAAGACAACACGTTGCTTGCGGTCGCGACAGGAAAATCCCGGCGTGGGTTGGATAAACTGCTGGAACGCTACGGGCTGACAGGGATGTTCCACAGTGAACAGGTTGCCGACCACCATCCGTCCAAGCCAAACCCATCGATGATACTGACCGCGCTCAGCGAACTGGGGATTGGGCAGCAGCGGGCCGTGATGGTCGGTGACACCACGTTCGATATGGACATGGCACGCGCCGCTGGCGTCGCCAAAATTGGTGTTAGTTGGGGGTATCACCCCGCCGAAATGCTGCGCCCCGATATCTTGATTGATGACTTTACCGCGTTGCCGGGCGCGATCGACACTTTGTTAGGACCGATGAGATGAGCGATTGGAAACCAAAACGTTTCTGGAAAACCGCCACCCCCACAGTTTGCGAGGGTGGATTTACCGTACTGTTGGATGGGCGGGCTGTGAAAACCCCGGCAAAGGCGTCGCTGACAGTGCCGACCCTCGCGCTGGCTGAAGCAATCGCAGTGGAATGGGACGCGCAAGAAAAACTGATCGATCCACGCACAATGCCAGTGACGCGCGGGGCCAATGCCGCGATTGACAAGGTGCGCACGCAACGCGACGAGGTTGTGGCCTTGTTGGCGGAATATGGCGACAGCGATTTGCTGTGTTACCGTGCCGCTGGCCCCGACGGATTGATTGAACGGCAGGCCGCACATTGGGACCCGTTGTTGGAATGGGCTGCGGATACGCTGGACGTGCGGCTGGCAGTTGGCGAAGGCGTGATGCACGTGCCCCAAGACCCGGCAGCGCTCGCCCGGCTGACCGCCGAAGTTGCTGCCTTTGATGACTTTGCTTTGGCTGCGGCGCATGACCTGATCAGCATGTCAGGATCACTGGTTCTGGCGCTGGCGGTGACACGACAGGCGGTGGATGTTGAACACGCTTGGGTGGTATCGCGCGTGGACGAGCATTGGCAGGTTGAACAGTGGGGACATGATGATGATGCCGCCGCCACAGAGGCGATCAAACGTGCCGCATTTTTGGACGCCGCGCGTTTCTTTGCCTTGTCACAAACCTAAAGAAACTGACCTAATTTGCGTACTTTTCGGAAAATTAGCCTCTTAATATGGCAGATGCGCAGTGTTTCCGCCTTGTTTCCCTTGACCTCCCCAGCCGATTCCGCACACTCTGCCTCAGATGCGCGAGAAATCGCTATCGCTATCAAAGACTGTCCTTGGGGACGGAAAAATGACTGCCCTCCATTAAGAGGGCGGAAACTCAGGAAGAGGTAACTATGAAAAAAACCGTATTCTTCGGCGCGCTGACAATTGCTGGCTTGGCTGCCGGCATGGCTTCTGCTGCGACCCTTGATGATGTCAAAGCACGTGGCTCGCTGAACTGCGGCGTGACAACTGGTCTTGTAGGTTTTGCTGCTCCGAACGCTGAAGGCGTTTGGGAAGGCTTTGACGTGGCTGTATGCCGCGCTGTTGCTGCTGCGATCTTTGGCGACCCAACTGCTGTTGAGTTTGTACCAACAACCGGCGAAACACGTTTTACTGCGCTGTCGTCCGGCGAAATCGACATGCTGGCGCGTAACACAACATGGACAATGAGCCGTGACACCGATCTGAAATTTGATTTCGTCGGCGTGAACTACTACGATGGTCAGGGCTTCATGGTGCCAAAGGCGCTTGGCGTGACATCTGCAAAAGATCTGGATGGCGCAACTGTTTGTATCCAGACTGGTACAACAACAGAGCTGAACTTGGCAGATTTCTTCCGTGCCAACGACATCAGCTATGAGCCTGTGCCAATTCAGACCAACGCTGAAGCACAACAGCAGTACCTTGCTGGCGCTTGCGACGTTTACACAACAGACGCATCTGGTCTGGCTGCGACTCGTGCAACATTCGAAGCACCTGCCGACCACGTTCTGTTGCCAGAAATCATCTCAAAAGAGCCACTCGGCCCGCTTGTTCGCCACGGCGACAACGACTGGGGTGATATTGTGATGTGGACACTGAACGCACTGATCACAGCTGAAGAGCTGGGTGTGACTTCGGCCAACATCGAAGAACTGGCAGCTGCACCAACCAACAACCCAGAAATCAACCGTCTGCTGGGTACCGAAGGTGAACTGGGCGCGATGATCGGTCTGGACGCTGCATGGGCGAAGAACGCGATTGCCGCTGGTGGTAACTACGGCGAAGTGTTCGAATCGAACATCGGCGAAGCGACACCAATTGCGCTGGCACGTGGCCTGAACGCACAGTGGACTGACGGCGGCCTGCTGTATTCACCACCTTTCCGCTAAATACGACGGCAAAGGCCCGGTTTATCCGGGCCTTTCGCTTTCTATGCTAAAATAACGTAAAAAAGAGCATCCCGCGCATGGCGCCTCGGACCTGGCCGAAGCGACCAAAAAAGAACGGGAGCCTGGGGAGAACGTAATGTCGACAACGACGGACATTCCGCCGAAGCAAAGCTTTCGGTTGGAACAGCTGATTTATGACACCCGTTACCGCTCCATGACCATTCAGGTTGTGACTTTGGTGCTGGTCTGTCTGGGGATCGGGTATCTTTATATCAACCTGATGACCAACCTTGGCAATCTTGGGCTTGAACCTGATTATGGCTTTTTGAAAAGCCGCGCAGGGTATGACATTGGCACGACCCTTATCGATTATGACAGTGCTGATACGCACGGTCGCGCGGCTGTCGTTGGTATTCTGAATACACTGCTGGTCGCCGTTCTGGGCTGCGTCACGGCCACGATTATCGGTGTGCTTGCCGGTGTGTTGCGTCTGTCGAAAAACTGGATCGTCAGCCGGCTGACCGCCGTTTACGTCGAAGGTTTCCGTAACGTGCCGCTGCTGCTGTGGATCCTGCTGATCTATGCGGTGATGACCGAATCTATGCCGCAACCCCGCGATTTCCGCGAGGGTGGTATTGCAGCAATGAAGCTGTTTGACACTGTCGCAGTCACGAACCGGGGCGTTTATATTCCCGGACCGGTTTGGGGGCAGTATTCGCTGATCCTTGTCGGGGTGTTTGTTCTGTCTGTGATTGGTGCCTTTGTGTACCGTTCATATGCGAAGAAGGTATTGTTCGACACGGGGCGGCTGTTGCCGATGATCTGGCCTGCGCTGTTGATCGCGATTGTGCCCTCGATCCTGTTCTACTTTATCCTTGGTGGCCCCGTCACGCTGTCCTACCCTGAATTAGGCGGCTTTAACTTCAAGGGCGGTATTCAGATCAGCAACCCGCTGCTGGCGCTATGGTTGGCGTTGTCTCTGTACACCGGGTCGTTCATCGCAGAGATCGTGCGCGCCGGTATTCTGGCTGTCAGCAAAGGCCAGTCCGAGGCGGCATTTGCGCTAGGGATGCGTCCGCAGCGCACGATGAGCCTTGTGATTTTGCCGCAAGCGATGCGGGTCATCATTCCGCCGCTGATTTCGCAGTTCCTGAACCTGACCAAAAACTCGTCCCTCGCGATTGCGGTGGGGTATCCGGATATTCGCGCCACGCTGGGCGGGATTACGTTGAACCAAACCGGGCGCGCGTTGGAATGTATGCTGCTGCTGGGGCTGTTCTATCTGGCCTTGTCGCTGGCGATTTCGACGGTGATGAACATCTACAACAATTCCAAAAAATTGGCGGAGCGGTGATATGAGCGATACACATGCACAAACCGTCACCTACGTTCGTGACACCATGCTGCCCCAGTCGGCACCACCGATCGGGCAGACGGGTACGATCAGATGGCTGCGCGAGAACCTGTTCTCAAGCTGGCTGAATGCGATCCTGACCATTTTGTCAATTCTGACGGTCTGGTATCTGTTTAGCCACTTTTTCCCATGGTTCTATAACGGAATTTGGGATGCGTCATCGCTGACCGAATGCCGCGAAATTCGCAATGCCACATTGGGCGAAGATGCATCAGCCGCGTGTTTTGCGGTGATCAGCGACCGTTGGCAACAATTGCTTTTTGGGTTCTATCCCAAGGAATACTATTGGCGCCCTGTCGTGGCATTGGTTGTTATCCTTGCCGGTCTTGCACCAGTGCTGTTTGACAACCTGCCGCGCAAAGCGCTGGCGTTTTCGGCGGTCTCTCCGTTGATCGCGTATCTTCTGCTTTGGGGCGGTTCAATTTGGGGCCCTGTTGCTTTTGCGTTGGGCTTTGGCGTTGGATATGCCGTGTTCCGTTTGCTGGCGGGAATCAACGGGCTGATCGCAATTATCGCGGCGATTGTTGCGCCGTTGGTATTTTGGCTGTTTGCGGCGGGGCCGATTGCATCGGGACTTGGGTCTATATTGCCAATCGGGCTTGAATATATCCCGTCCAAAGACTTTGGCGGCTTCCTTTTGTCGATCGTCATTGGTTTCGCGGCAATCTTTCTATCGTTGCCGCTGGGCATTTTGTTGGCTCTGGGTCGTCAGTCGCCGCTGATGATCGTCAATAAACTGTCTGTTGCTTTCATCGAAATCATCCGGGGCGTTCCACTGATTGTGTGGCTGTTCACGGCATCATTGCTTTTGAACTACTTCCTGCCACCGGGCACCAACTTTGACCTGATGCTGCGCGTGATCATCATGGTGACACTGTTCTCGGCGGCGTATATCGCCGAGGTTGTGCGCGGTGGTTTGGCTGCCCTGCCCAAGGGCCAATACGAGGCCGCGGATGCGCTGGGGCTGGATTATTGGAAGGCGATGCGTCTGATCATTCTGCCGCAAGCGTTGAAAATCTCGATTCCGGGGATCGTGAACACCTTTATCGGGTTGTTCAAAGATACCACGCTGGTGGTGTTTATCGGGCTTCTTGACCCGCTTGGGCTGATCAACTCGATCCGCGCCAGCACAGACTGGAACGGCATCTACTGGGAACTATACGTATTCATCGGCCTGATGTTCTTTATCTTTTGCTTCAGCATGGGCCGCTATTCACTTTACCTGGAGAAAAAACTCCAGCGTGAAAACCGCTAAGGAGACCTGACAATGGTTGAAATGACACAAGAACACGCCATCGATCGTAGCCATATGCAGGTTTCGGATGAGGTCGCGATTGAAATCCGCAACATGAACAAATGGTACGGCACTTTCCACGTGTTGCGCGACATCAATCTGACTGTGCAGCGCGGTGAACGGATCGTGATTTGCGGCCCGTCAGGGTCCGGTAAATCGACACTGATCCGTTGCATCAACCGTTTGGAAGAACACCAAGCGGGCGACATTATTGTTGATGGCACAGAGCTTTCGTCAGATCTGAAAAATATCGACAAGATCCGGTCAGAGGTTGGCATGTGCTTTCAGCACTTTAACCTGTTCCCGCACCTGACGATCCTCGAGAACTGTACGCTGGCACCGATCTGGGTCCGTAAGACACCCAAAAAGGAAGCCGAAGAGATTGCGATGCATTTCCTTGAAAAGGTGAAGATCCCCGATCAGGCCCATAAATACCCCGGCATGTTGTCAGGTGGTCAGCAGCAGCGTGTGGCGATCGCACGGTCGTTGTGCATGAAGCCCCGCATCATGCTGTTTGACGAGCCGACGTCCGCGCTTGACCCTGAGATGATCAAAGAAGTGCTGGATACAATGATTGAATTGGCCGAAGAAGGCATGACCATGCTTTGCGTGACCCACGAAATGGGGTTTGCACAGGCGGTGGCGAACCGGGTTATTTTCATGGACCAAGGCCAGATTGTGGAACAAAACGAACCCAAAGAGTTCTTTAACAACCCGCAATCCGAACGGACCAAATTGTTCCTAAGCCAGATCTTGGGACACTGAAAACAAAAGCCCCGGCAATGTCCGGGGCTTTTTATTTGTGGCGCAGCTGTGGCTGCGTCCCGGATCAAGACCCAGCCGCTGGCCTATCGATAGCCCGGGTTTTACCCCGCAACACCCGTTGTCCCAATCAAATCACGCGGCACGATGAAATCCACGCATCTGCCTGTATGTCGCTGCACCGCACCCCAGTGCGGCGCGTCAAAATCGATCACGGTTGTGGCGCAGGTGGGGTAGGCGGCGAATTGTGCGTGCTTGGGCGCGGTGGCGACCATGCCGCTGGCGAACATGCCGATTCCGGGGTTGTGGCCGATCATCGCGACTGTTTGGACGGTTTCGCGGTGCATCATATCCATCAGCATGTCGGGGGACGCGTGATACAGCCCCGCTGAGAGCCGTAGTTTGGGTGTCGGTGTCATGGTCGGCAAGATCAGGTCAGCCGTCTCGCGCGTGCGCGTGGCGTCGGAACAGAGCACGTCGTCAGGGATATACCCATGGCTGGCCAGCCATTCCCCAATGGCCACAGCCGAGGCCCGTCCCCGTGCGTTCAATACGCGGGCGTGGTCGTCGGAAAAAGGGTCACCCCAGCTGGATTTAGCGTGGCGGATCAGGATCAGGCGTAGCGTCATAAAAATGCATCCATGTGAAAAGCGGATTGGGCAGAAATGCGAAGGTCTTGACCGATGGGGCAGGCGCGGCGGACGGCGCAGCCCATTGTCATACAGGTATGGCCTGCGGATGTGCGTAGATAGGATTTGCAGGTGGGTACAGCGTAGCCGTCTTTGGTCAATGCGCCAACAGGGCAGGTGGTTTGACATGGCTTTTCTGCGCAGGTGTCGCAGGGGCAAATGCCCGGATTGGTTTCAACCACCCAAGGCACCACAAGCGCGCCACGGTATGACACGAATAGCCCTGTCCGGTCATGCACCAGAAACCCCACGGGGGATGCCCACGCGCGTCGGGAACGCAGTGCCCACTGATAGAAGGGCTGATAGGGAGGTCCGCCAAACGGATACAGTGCAACGGCACCAGCTGTGGCCGCAATCGCATCAAGGGTGCGGCGCGACCAGCGGTCCAGCGGGTCTGCCTGCCCGTCGGTATATTCGGGTGATGTGGTAAAATACGGCCAGAATGCTGGCTCGTCCGGCCCGACGAGCAGGAGCGATCCTGACTGGACTGGCAGCCTGTCATTGGCGTTGACCCGAAATTCGCCCAGAACCTGCAAACGCGCGCCCTCAAGGGCGTGTTGCAGTCCTGTTTGGTCGGTGTGCATCCGTGTTAACGCGGTTCGCGGATGATCGACCCTGCGCCGTGTTCGGTGAACAGTTCCAGCAAGCTTGCGTTTGGCAACCGACCGTCAAGGATCACAACAGCGCGCACGCCTTTTTCGATTGCATCAAGCGCGGTTTCCACTTTGGGGATCATCCCGCCCGAAATACTGCCGTCAGCGATCATTGCGCGCACCAGTTCGGGGGAAAGCTGTGTCACCACGTTGCCATCGGCATCTTTGACGCCGGGGACATCGGTCAGCAGCAGCAGGCGGTCCGCCTTCAGCGCGCCTGCGATGGCGCCTGCAGCGGTGTCGCCGTTCACGTTGAATGTTTCAAGGAAATCCATGCCCGTCGCGACGGGGGCCACCACAGGGATAATACCGGCAGTGAACAGATCGCGCAGCACTTGGACGTTCATCTCGACCGGGCGACCGACAAAGCCCAGTTCGGGATCGTCTGCTTCGGCGACCATCAGGTCGTCGTCTTTTCCCGACAGGCCGACAGCGCGCCCGCCTTCGTCCATAATGGCCTGTACGATGCGTTTGTTCACAAGACCCGTCAGCACCATTTCAACGACTTCGACAGTTGCCTGATCAGTGACGCGTTTGCCACGGATAAATTCGGACTTAATGCCAAGTTTATCCAGCATTTCATTGATCATTGGGCCGCCACCGTGCACGACAACAGGGTTCATTCCGACCTGTTTCATCAAGACAATGTCGCGCGCGAATTGCGCCATTGCGTCCGCGTCACCCATGGCATTGCCGCCGAACTTGACCACCACGATCGCCCCGGAATAGCGCTGCAGGTACGGCAGTGCTTCGGAGAGTGTACGGGCAGTGGCGATCCAATCACGGTTCATGTCCTGTGTCCTTGCTTTCATGATATACCTGCAATGATGGCGCGAAGCGTTGGGATACCTTCGCCTTTTTCCGAAGAGGTGAGGATAAGTTCGGGGTAGGCCGCCGGATGGTTTGCCAGTGCCGCGCGGGTTTTATCAAGCGAGACTTGCAATGCATCGCCGCGCAGTTTGTCGACCTTGGTCATCACCACCTGAAACGTCACCGCAGAGCGGTCGAGCAGCGTCATGATTTCTTCGTCGACGGCTTTGGCCCCATGGCGCGCGTCAATCAACACGAACACGCGGCGCAGGGTGGGGCGGCCTGACAGGTAGTTTTTCAGCAGACGCTGCCATTTTTCGACTACGGCGACGGGCGCATTGGCAAAGCCATAGCCGGGCAAATCGACGACATAAAATTCGCCCGCGGTGAAATAGTTGATTTCTTGGGTGCGGCCGGGCGTGTTGGACGCCCGTGCCAGACCTTTACGGCCTGTCAACGCATTGATCAAAGACGATTTGCCGACATTCGAGCGGCCAGCAAAGCATACCTCAAGCCGGTCGGCGGGCGGCAGCCCGTCCATTGCGACGACGCCTTTGACGAACTCTGTTTGTCCGGCAAACAAAAGCCGCCCGGCTTCGAGTTCGTCAGGTTCCGGCATCGCGGCTTCGGGAAAGCGCATTTCCATGTTTCAAGCACCTCGGCTTATCGTTTCAATGCACCTTACCGCGTCTGATCATCGCGCGGAACGGCTATTTATCGTCTTTGGCTTTGGCGTCTGCGGCAGCCTTTTTGCGGCGCACGCTTGACTTGATGTTTCCAAAAACGTCGGGCTTGGCCCCGTGGCTACGCATGATCAGGTACTGCTGCATGAACGTGATCGTGTTGTTCGTGATCCAGTAAAGCACAAGACCAGACGCAAACGACCCCAGCATGAACATGAATACCCATGGCATCCACGCAAAGATCATTTGCTGTGTTGGGTCAGTCGGCGCCGGGTTCAGACGTTGCTGCAACCACATCGACAGGCCCAGCAAGATTGGCAGGATGCCAAGGGACAAGATCTCAAGCGGCCCCAAATTTGGCACTGCGAACGGTAGAAGGCCAAACAGGTTGAGGATTGATGATGGATCTGGCGCGCTCAGGTCTTGGATCCAGCCGATCCACGCGGTGTGGCGCAGTTCGATTGTCACAAAGATCACTTTGTAAAGCGAGAAGAAGATCGGGATTTGCAGCAGCATTGGCAAACAGCCCGCCGCCGGGTTGACCTTGTTGTCCTTGTAAAGCTTCATCATGCCTTGCTGAAGCGCCTGCTTGTCGTCGCCGGACTTTTCTTTCAGCTCTTCCATCTGCGGCTGGAGTTCTTTCATCCGGGCCATCGAAACGTAGGATTTGTAAGCCAGCGGCAGCACAAGCGCCTTGAGGAAGAAGGTCAGCGCGATAATCGACCAGCCCATGTTGCCAATCAACCCGTGCAGGGTGTGCAGCAGCCAAAAGATCGGTTTCGTCAGGAAAAAGAACATGCCCCAGTCGATGCTGTCGAGGAAACCGCCAACGCCTTCGTTGTCTTCATAGGACTTGATGGTTTCCCATTCTTTCGCACCTGCGAAAAAGCGGGTCGTGTTGGTGGCTGTTGCACCTGCGGCGATGGTTTCGACGGCCATCACGGCTTCGGCTTGGAACAAGGCCCGGTTTTCGTAATATTTTGATGTGGACCGGAACGGCATGCCCTGTTCAGGGATCAGGGTCGACATCCAATAGTGGTCCGTATAGCCGATCCAACCTGATGTTTCCGCCTCGAGCCGTTCAGCCAGCGCGTTTTCGGTGGCGCTGGGTTCATAATCTTGGATGTCGTCGTATTTGGTTTCTTCCAGCGCGCCATCGGTCATCCGCACCAGACCCTCGTGCAGGATGAAGAATTTGTTGCCGTCGGGAAGCCCGTGGCGGCGGATCAGGCCGTAGGGGCGTGCCGAAATTTCGGTGTCGCCCATGTTTTCAATGCTTTGTTCAAAGCTGAACATGAATTTTTCGTCGACGGAAACGATGGTGCGAAACACCTGACCCACGCCGTTGTCCCACAGCAGGGTTACGGGGGCTTCCGGTGTCAGCACGTCACCGGTTTCCAAGGTCCAGATGGTGTCTGGTGTTGGCACATTTGCTGCGTCGATACCGTCAACCCCGATCCAGCCAAACGCTGCATAGTATGCGTCTGCTTCGCCTTCGGGGCGCAGAAGCTGCACGATCGGCGATGTTGGGTCGATTGTTTCGCGATAATCACTCAGCGCGAGGTCATCGATACGGCCACCGCGCAGCGACAATGACCCTTGGAGTGATGGCGTCACGATCTGCACGCGCGGCGCAGGAGCAGCAGAAGCTTCGGTGGTCGTCGGGGCGGTTCCCGTAGCACCGGTCTGTTCCGTTGCCGGCAGCGCGGGATCAACTTGGCTGATTGTTGTTCCGGTGGATGGGTCGATCGGGATATCTTCGGGTGGGAAAAAGGTGGTCCATGCCATAAAGACAGCAAAGCTGAGCACCGCTGCCAAAATCAGGTTCTTGTTCTGGTCGTCCATCTGAAACTACCCATTTCCACGTGAAAATCTGAGGGCCGTTCAACCCGTCAGGGTCCGAAAGGTCAAGCGGTTTTCAGGATGTAAGGACGTATTGAAGCAGTTGTGACCCCTATAATCGCAAATGAGTGGGCCAAACCGGGTATAATTTCTGAAACGACGCGCAGGAGGCTTGACCGGGGATTAGTTCTGGCGTGACTGGATATAGTGGACGCGGGTTTGGTGGAAGACGGCAACCAATCGTGGATCACTTGCGGCAAGCTGTGCGACCTGGGCCGCGAATGCTTCAAAGTCCTGGCCATAGAACGATGATGCGGCAGCGTCATGTGGCGCAGTGAGTTTGGAAGTTTGTTTCATAAATGCTTACTTTCTGACCTTTAACTGCCCCATATTAGCGGCGGTTAGGGGTGTAAATGAGGCAGCATTAAGATACCTGCGCGCGCACAATACGCTTTTTATATTTGCAAGCCAACCCTGCGGCCGTTTACGAAGTTATTAAAATCATAGACTAAAAATAAAATTGTTTCTCAATTCGAGCGTCTTAAAGCCAGAGGTTAGGCTAAAAGCTGCCCCGTAGGAAACAAAATTCATCATCGGGCGCGCCTTTGAACGGACATTCAAAGGCGCGCCCGTCAGTCATGACGCTGACAAGATACCCTTCACCGCATCAAACTGCGACAGGTACACCTTGCCCGTGAGTTCCTGCAGGAAATGTTGTTCCTTGAGGCGATCCATCACGGGTCCTTTGACCTCGGAGAGGTGCAGTGTGACCCCCATCTCGTGGAGGCGGGTATTGATCATTTCAAGTGATTCGAGCGCGCTAAGGTCGATTTCATTGATCGCAGAACACTGAAGAATCACATGGCGCACCTGTTTATCCCCGGCAACCCGGTTTTGGATTTTGTCTTCGAGGAAGCGCGCGTTGGCAAAATAAAGGCTTTCATCCACCCTTAGCGTAACGATTGTCGGGTCGGTCAGAACATCGTGGCGTTTGATGTTCCGGAAATGCTCGGTTCCGGGCATTTGGCCGACTTCGGCAATGTGGGGGCGCGAGGTTTTGTAAAGGTGCAACAGGATCGACAGGCCGACCCCTGCGGATACCCCGACTTCGACGCCCATGGCGAGGGTCAGCACGATTGTTGCAAGCACTGCGGCAAAATCGGCCTTGGAGTAACCCCATGCGCGTTTCAGGATGCTAAAATCCACAAGGCTGAGCACGGCAACGATAATGGTCGCAGCCAGTGTTGCATTTGGCAGGAAATAGATCAGCGGAGTGAGGGCAAGGGCAGCAATTGCCAGACCGATCGCGGTGAACGCGCCTGCTGCTGGCGTGTCAGCACCAGCGTCGAAATTGACGACAGAGCGGGAAAAACCACCAGTGACCGGGAAACCACCGGTAAACGCCGCGCCGATGTTGGCGGCCCCAAGCCCGATCAATTCCTGGTCAGGGTCGATCCGCTGGCGTTTCTTGGCGGCAAGAGTTTGCGCGACGGAAATCGATTCTACGAAGCCGATGATCGAGATCAGGAAGGCCGGCAGCAATAGTTGTCCCAGTAACGTGGGTGAAAAGTCTGGCATCGTCAGCGGCGGCAGGCTTTGTGGGACGGTGCCGACGATCTTTACGCCTTTGTCCGCCAAGTTGAACAGCCAAACCGCCAAGGTGGTGACCACAACAACCGCAACAGGCCCGGCTTTGACGGCGACGCTGGTCAATCCGGCGCTAAGTCCCATTTTTTGCAACAAAGGTTTCAGCCCTTTGCGGACCCAGAACAGGAACGCGGTCGCCAGGATGCCGATGATTGCTGTGATAATGTTCGTTTCAGGCAGGTTTTCGGCGAGCGAGACGAGAACATCCAGCAGGTTATGGCCTTCAGCCTTGATGCCCAAAATATGCTTTAGCTGACTTGCTGCGATGATGATCCCGGACGCGGTGATAAAGCCCGCGATGACCGGGTGCGACAGGAAGTTCGCGATAAAGCCAAGTCGAAACAGACCCATCGCCAGCAAAATAAGACCCGATAGCGCCGCCAATGACAGCGCGGCCATTGCATAGCCCATCGTGCCTTGTTCCACGATATTGCTAAGCGCGGCGGCAGTCATCAGCGAAACAACCGCCACAGGGCCGACCGCCAAGGCGCGACTGGTGCCAAAGATCGCATACAAGATGATGGGCGCAATCGAGGCGTAAAGACCGGCCTCTGGTGGGAGGCCCGCAAGCAAGGCGTAGGCTAGCGATTGCGGGATCAGCATGATCGTCACAATCAGTGCCGCGACCAGATCGTTGGACAGTGTCGTGCGGTTATATGTCTTGCCCCATGTCAGGATGGGCAGGTAGCGGGCCAATGATTGTGTCATTTTATTCATACAATTACGGGCCACCTTTGCAGGTCGCAAAGGTGGCGTTTACATTAGTTGGCTGAGATTTTTTCAGGTTTGGCCATCCATTCATGACCGCGCAGCATGCCTTTCCAGTAGATCGGCGGCAGTATTTTTTCCTTTAACAACCACGCGGCGCGCGTCGCTTTGGTGCCGTCGATCAGGAATTTGGGGAAACTGGGCAGCAAGGTGCCGCCATAGCCAAACTCAGCCAGTACGATTTTGCCGCGTTCAACGGTCAGTGGGCATGACCCGTACCCGTTATACTGCGCAACGGGCGCACCGCCGCGCATATCGGCGACCATGTTTTCGGCAACCACGGGGGCCTGAATTCGCGCAGCAGCAGCGGTCTTGGCATTGGGTGCGTTCATCACGTCGCCCAATGACCAGATGTTGTCATAGGTTTTATGGCGCAACGTTGCCTGATCGACATCGACCCAACCTGCGGCATCCGCCAATGGCGACACGCGGATGAAATCAGGTGCCGTCTGCGGCGGCACAACATGCATCATGTCAAAGTCCATCGCGACCCGTTCTACCGGGGTGTCGGGTTTGGACACATCGAACCACGCTTTTTTCGCGGGACCATCGACGGCGACGAGGTTGTGAAAGAAATTCAGGTTGGCGTCGTATTTTTCGACGTAGTCCATCAGCGCAGGCACGTAATCTTTGATACCAAACAGCACACCGCCCGCGTTATTAAAGTGAATGTCGATGTTTTTCAGAACGCCGCGCCGGAACCATGCGTCGCCGGACAGGTACATCGCTTTTTGCGGTGCGCCTGCGCATTTGATTGGCATCGGTGGCTGGGTGAAAATCGCGCGCCCTGACTGCATGCTGTTGACCAATTCCCATGTGTAGGGGGCCAAATCATAGCGGTAGTTTGATGTAACGCCGTTCTGGCCCAGCGTGTCGACCAGACCTTCGATCTTGTTCCAGTCGAGCTTGATGCCGGGGCAGACCACCAGACGTTTGTATTTTACCACCCGACACCCGTCCAGGATGACAGCGTTATTGCCGGGTTCAAACGCGGCGACGGCGGATTTGATCCAATGCACGCCGCGGGGGATCAGCGACCCCATAGTGCGGGCGGTGTCTTGGGCGTCGAAAATGCCGCCTCCAACCATGGTCCAGCCGGGTTGGTAATAGTGGATATCGGCGGGGTCGATGATGGCGATTTGCAGATCGGATTTGCGCGCCAGCAGGCTGGCCGCGACGGAAATTCCGGCAGCGCCGGCGCCGACAATCACCACCTCGAAACTGGCGTCGCCGGTATCTGTCGGGGTTTTGCCGCCGTTAACGATGCGCCGAACAACGCCGCCCATGTCATATCCTGCGGCCTTGGTCGCCGCCAAAATATCGGCGACGCTGCGCGTTTTTGCCTGCGACAGCGACCACAGCGTCGCGGACCGCGTGCCGGTGCGGCAATAGGCCAGCACCGGACCGGGCAGTTCTGTTAGTGCTTTGTCAAACGCGGTTGCGTCTTCGTCGCTGACCTTGCCGGCAACGATGGGCTGATAATGTGCGGTGATCCCCAGCTTTTCGGCGGCTTTTTCGATTTCCGCAAAGCTGGGTTGATCCGCGCCCTCACCGTCAGGGCGGTTGCAGATGATCGCCCGAAATCCGGCGTCTTTGATCGCCTGCATTTCAGATGATGCAATTTGCGGACTGACGGACAGCCCTGCAGTGAGGGTTCTTAGTTCCAAAGTCTTTACTCCCAGAATTCAGCTTAAAGTCCGTTTACGGGCACTTTGAGCATCGGATTGCCGTCTTTGTCAGTCGGGACTGTGCCCGCGCGCATGTTCACTTGCAGCGAAGGGATGATCAGTTTGGGCATATCGAGGGTTGCATCGCGTTCTGTGCGGAATTTGATGAAATCCTCGCGTGTTTTGCCTGCGCCAACGTGGATGTTGTGGGCTTTTTCTTCGCCAACCGTGGTTTCCCACTGAATGTCACGCCCGTTTGGGCCGTAGTCGTGGCACATGAAAAGGCGCATATCGTCTGGCAATGTCAGCACCTTTTGAATGCTGTCATACAGCGTGGCGGCGTCACCACCCGGAAAATCGGCGCGGGCAGACCCACCGTCAGGCATGAACAATGTGTCGCCAACGAAAGCGGCATTACCAACGACATGCACCATGCACGCGGGGGTGTGGCCCGGCGTGTACATGGCAAAAACATCCATGTTACCGATTTTATACGTGTCGCCATCTTTGAACAGGGCATCGAACTGAGATCCGTCGCGCTGGAATTCAGTGCCTTCGTTAAAGACTTTGCCAAAGGTTTCCTGCACCACCAAAATCTTGTCGCCAACACCAATTTTGCCACCCAGTTTCTGCTGGATGTAGGGTGCGGCGGACAGGTGGTCGGCGTGAACGTGGGTTTCGATGATCCAGTCAAGCGTCAGGCCACGGTCTTGAACTTCTTTGATCAACGCATCGGCGTGGTCATAGGTGATCCGACCAGCCGCATAGTCGATGTCCATCACGCTATCGATGATGGCGCAGTGGTTACTGGTCGGGTCTTTGACGATGTAGCTGATCGTGTTTGTCGCTGCATCAAAGTGGGCGGAAACGTCTGGCGTGACGGTCATATCTACGGGGTATGTCATGGGGTTCTTCCTTACTTACTTAGACTTAGGGTCAGATTTTACAGGTGCTCATGCCGAGCAAGCGATAGAGCGGGCAAAACCGCATCGCGGCGGTGCCAATCAACACCAGCCCGACGACAACCGCGATCACGGTTGCTGTGGTACTGGCAAATCCGGCCACAAACGGCGCGGCAATAAGGACGGCGCCCAAGATCAGGCGGATCAGGCGGTCTACCGTTCCAACGTTCAATGTCATGTCGCGACTCCTTGTTAAGTTGAGATAGAACTATCCCCTAACCGCAGCTGAGTCGGTGACATTGTCACTAAGCTGCTCAGGGGCGATTTATCGATTATGGCCGGCAAGGTTTTCTAAAGCATTGCGATGGATCAATTGTATGCATCCCCGGCTTTGTTCGACCCAGCCACGGCGTTGAAATTCCTGCAACTGCCGCGATATGACCTCGCGGGCGGTTCCCAATTCGACCGACAGCTTTTGGTGGGTGGTTGCGACGGTGTCGCTCCCTTCGGACAATGTGATCAGCTTGTCGGCCAGCCGCACATCCATTTTCTGAAAGGCAACTTCGTCGATCATCAGGAACAGATCAGTGATCCGTTTCGAAAATGCGGCGAACACAAAGTCGCGGAAGGATTTGGATTGGCTGACCAGATCGTCAAAGACCGCGCGCGGGATCGCGGCCGCCTGAATATCGGTCTCGCAAATGCCTTCGGCTGAATAATCTTCAAAGGCAAGCAGGCAAGCCGTGGTCAACACACAGCTTTCGCCCGCGTGGATCCGGTATAGCACGATTTCATGCCCGGTTTCAGACACTTGTTGCACGCGCACGGTGCCATCCAGCAGGAACAGCATGTTTTCAGGCGAATTGCCCGGTCCGAAAATTGTCGTGCCCGCGGGGGCGGAAATAACCGTGCTTCTTGCGCTCAAAAGGCTTTGTGCCGCCGGTTCGAGTCGGGTCAGTCCGGGAAAGCGTGAAAGCCAGGATGCTTGCGTCATGATGAATATGTTCCGTTACCTATTGCCGCAGTGCGGCCCCATGCCACGGGATCGTCGTGCGGATCTGCGTTGTCGCTGTCTATCAAAAGTCTATGTAATTTAACATATGCTAAAATAGAAATGTGTAGGTCTGATGTGATGACTACGATATCTAAAATGCGCGCAAAGTCACGAAACATGCGGAGAAATCAATGTTCGACAACCTGACAGCGGAAACGCTGGCGCGGGTGCAATTTGCATTCACGGTCTCGTTTCATATTATTTTCCCGGCCTTTTCGATCGGGTTGGCCAGTTATCTGGCGGTACTTAACGCGCTGTGGCTGAAGACGCGCGATGACACATACCTGACCCTGTTTAACTACTGGAAAAAGATATTCGCCGTTGCGTTTGGCATGGGGGTCGTGTCGGGCATTGTCATGTCCTACCAGTTTGGCACCAATTGGTCAGTATTTGCAGATAAAACCGGGCCGGTGCTGGGCCCGTTGATGGCGTACGAAGTGCTGTCGGCGTTTTTCCTCGAAGCAGGTTTTCTGGGGATCATGCTGTTTGGTCGTGCGCGTGTCGGTGACAGGCTGCATATGTTTGCGACGGCAATGGTGGCGTTTGGCACGTTGATGTCGGCGACTTGGATTTTGTCGGTGAATTCGTGGATGCAGACCCCTGCCGGATATAGCATCAATGAATTGGGTCAGTTTGTACCAGAAGACTGGTGGCAAATCGTGTTTAACCCGTCGTTTCCGTACCGGCTGACCCATATGGTGCTGGCCGCCTATCTGACCACGGCATTGGTCGTCGGCGGTGTTGGCGGGTTGCATTTGTTGCGGAATCACGAAAATGCTCCGGCCCGGCGGATGTTTTCAATGGCAATGTGGATGCTGGTTATCGTCGCACCCTTGCAGATATTTGTCGGTGACGCGCACGGGCTGAACACATTGGAGCATCAGCCCGCCAAGGTCATGGCGATGGAAGGCCATTACGACAGTCACCCGGATGGGGCCCCGCTGATCTTGTTCGGGATACCGAACCCGGATGAAAAGCGGATCGACTATGCGATTGAAATCCCCAAGCTATCGAGCCTGATCCTCAAGCATAGCTGGGATGCACCGCTGGCCGGGTTGGATACGATCCCGGACGAAGATGAACCGCCTGTCGCAATTGTTTTCTGGAGCTTCCGGATCATGGTTGGCCTTGGCTTTGCGATGCTGGGTCTGGGCGCATGGAGCCTGTGGCGCAGGTCGCGTGGCAAGCTATATGCCGACCGGCTGTTGCACCGTGCGGCCATTGTGATGGGCCCGATGGGGTTTGTTGCGGTGCTTGCGGGCTGGATCACCACCGAAGTCGGGCGGCAGCCGTTCACCGTTTACGGGTTGCTGCGCACCTCTGATAGTCTTGCGCCTGTCGCCGCCCCGGCTGTGGCGGCATCGCTGCTGGCCTTTATCGTGGTGTATTTCTTTATCTTTGGCGCAGGCACCGTTTACCTGCTGGCGATGATGAACAAACCCGCGGGCACGATCAAACTGGGTCTGCGTGATGGGCCTATTCGGACAGCGGGGATCACCCCGATCCAAGAAATCCAAAGCGACAAGGGAGAGGCATGATGTTTGAACTGTCGTTTATCTGGGCGGGGATCATCGCCTTTGCGGTGCTGACCTATGTCATTTTGGATGGCTTTGACTTGGGCATCGGGATTTTATTCCCGACCGCCAAAAGCGAGCAGGACAAATCGACAATGATGAACTCGATCGCGCCGATTTGGGATGGCAACGAGACATGGCTGGTACTGGGCGGCGGTGGCCTGTTCGCGGTGTTCCCGCTGGCCTATGCGGTTATCATGCCCGCGCTTTATTTGCCGATCATCCTCATGCTGCTGGCGCTGATTTTTCGTGGCGTGGCGTTTGAATATCGCTGGCGCACCGAGACCTGGAAGCCCGTTTGGGACCTCGGGTTTTTTGGCGGGTCCATTGTGGCGGCATTTATGCAGGGGATCGCGCTGGGCGCATTGGTCCAAGGTATCGAGGTGTCAGGTCGCGCCTATTCAGGCGGCTGGTGGGACTGGCTGACGCCGTTTTCGGTGCTGACTGGTGTGGCCGTGGTTGTGGGCTATGCATTGTTGGGCGCAACGTGGATCATCGTGAAAACCGATGGTCCCCTGCAGCGGCAAATGCAACGTTATGCGTGGGGTCTGGCGATTGCCACTTTGGGTTTTATCGGTCTGGTCAGTGTTCTGACGCCGTTTCAGGACGCGGTGTATTTCCAGCGGTGGTTTAATTTGCCGGGCAGCGCATTTAGCGTGGCAATGCCTGCGGCGGTCCTGCTGACGGCGGTTTCGCTGTTTCGTGGGTTAAATGCAGGCAAGGATTTACAGCCGTTTTTATCGGCACTGGCGCTGTTTGTGTTGTGCTTTATCGGGATCGGGATCAGCTTTTACCCCAATATCGTCCCGCCATCCCTGACCATCGTCGAAGCAGCGGCCCCTGACGCCAGCCTAAAATTCGCGTTGGTCGGCACTGTTGTGCTGGTGCCGCTGATTTTGATCTACACCGCCTATGCGTATTGGGTCTTTCGCGGCAAGGTGGACCCGACCGAGGGCTATCATTGAAGCAGGCGGTTAAGAAATTCGGCTGGTTTATCGGGATTTGGGTCCTGAGTGTTCTGGCGCTGGGCGTCGTGGCATATGCGATCCGCTGGGCGATCATGGGCTGATACTTTGTGAACAAAACCACGCGCGTTCGCTGCGCTGGCTTGATCTTTGCAGTCGGATCAGTGTTGGCTTGTTTGTGAACCCGTGGGAGGAAACTGGATGCTATCGCTTGTTCTTGAACGCCAACATGTGCTGTCGCTGCGCGATTTTCCAGAAATCGCAAAATCCGAAGAAACGCTTGGGCCGCGGGATGTGCGGATCAAACTGCACACCGTGGGGATTTGCGGGTCAGACGTGCATTATTTCACGCATGGACGTATCGGCCCTTTTGTTGTGAATGCCCCGATTGTTCTGGGGCACGAGGCGTCGGGCACGGTGACTGAATTGGGCTGTGACGTCAACCATTTGGCGGTGGGTGACCGCGTCTGTATGGAACCCGGCATTCCTGACCCAACCTCAAAGGCGGCCCGACTGGGGATGTACAATATCGACCCAGCCGTGCGATTTTGGGCGACGCCGCCCTATCACGGTATCTTGCGCCCGACCTGTGTCCACCCTGCGGATTTCACATTTAAACTGCCCGATAACGTCACCTTTGCCGAGGCGGCGATGGTCGAACCTTTGGCGGTTGGCGTGCATGCCGCAACCAAGGCCCGGATCAAACCGGGTGATCTGGCGGTGGTAATGGGTGCGGGGCCGATTGGACTGGTCACCGCGCTGTCAGCCTTGGCGGCCGGGTGCGCTCGAGTGTTTGTCAGCGACATGGCCCCGCAAAAGTTGGAAATCGCCGCCAGCCTGTCACCGGCGATCACACCGGTTGACGTGACCAAGCAGAACATGACCGACGTCGTGAAAGCCGCCACCGATGGCTGGGGCGCCGATGTAGTTTTCGAGGCGACAGGATCGCCCAAAGCCGCCGCGCAGGTGTTTGAACCGCTTGCCCCAGGGGGCTGCGTGGTGATGATTGGTGGTCAGGCCGAACCAATTTTATATGATGCAGGTGCCGCAATGGTGCGCGAAGCCCGCGTCGAAAATATCTTTCGCTATGCGCATGTGTTTCCGCGCTGCGTTGGCATGATCAGTTCAGGCGCGATTGATGTGAAACCGCTTATCACCCGCACATTTGCGTTCAAAGATAGCGTGCAGGCATTTGAAATCGCCGCATCTGCACCCGCGACAGATGTGAAAATGCAGATCGAACTGCCGCAATAAATACGCCACTGCCGCGATCTTTGCGGCAGCGCCACAATGCGTTTGACGTTTCCCGCCAAAGCCCTGTACTCTCCGCGACACCAGGGGCGCTGAAAAGCTGAGATGTACCCTTTGAACCTGAACCAGATAATGCTGGCGGAGGGAGGTCGTATGTTTCTGCTTGCGCGTGCGCTCTCTCTTTTTTCGCCCGAAAAAAGGAGACAAAATGCCCCTTGATGATGTGCTGATAGCCTTGCGGGACCAAAAACCGCTTGTTCACTGCATGACGAACTATGTCGCGATGAATATCGCGGCGAACGTGGTTTTGGCGGCGGGTGGGTCACCAGCCATGGTTCACGCGCCAGAAGAAATTCCAGCGTTCACACCGATATGTGGCGCGTTGACCATCAACATCGGCACCTTGTCGACGTCGTGGTTGTCGAGCATGCTGATGGCTGCCAACATCGCCAGCGACCGCAATATCCCGTGGGTTCTGGACCCGGTGGCCCACTTTATATCGGATTATCGCAAGCATGCGGCGCAGGATTTACTGGCGCTGCGTCCCACCATCGTGCGTGGGAACGCATCCGAGATATTGGCGCTGGCCGGCGAGGCCGGCGCGGGTAAAGGCGCTGACACAGGTGACAGTGTTGCCGCCGCCGAAGGTGCCGCACGGGCGCTGGCGCAGAATTTCGGGTGCGTTGTCGCGGTGACAGGTCCGATTGATTTTGTCACCGACGGTACCCAGGAATCGCATTTCGCCGGCGGCTCTGCACTGATGCCGCAGGTCACGGCATTAGGCTGTGCGCAGACCGCATTAATGGGGGCCTATGCTGCGGTCGGCCCGGCATTTGATGCGGCTTGTGCGACCCTTGCCCATTTCAAGGTGGCTGGCACCCGTGCCGGCGCAACGGCTGCGGGACCGGGGAGTTTTACCGTGCATTTTCTGGATGCGCTTGCGGCGACAATGCCGGCTGATCTGGCGCAGGTGAACGCATGATGCTGCGCCAAAGCTTGCGTTTGTATCTGGTGACAGATCGCCAGATGTGCGCGCAGATCGGCGTGGTGCCGACGGTGTGCCGTGCTGTTGCAGGCGGTGTCACCATGGTGCAATTGCGCGACAAAACCGCGACCACAGCAGAGCGTATCGACGTGGCCCGCGCGTTGCGGCAGGCGCTGGTCGGAACAGGTGTGCCAATTGTGATCAACGACGACATTGATGCGGCGATCGCAGCGGATGTCGACGGCGCGCACATCGGGCAGGGCGATATGTCACCCGCCCAGGCGCGTGCACTGCTCGGGCCGGTGAAAATCCTTGGGCTATCATGTGAAACACCAAAGGCAGTGCAGGCCGCCGACCCCCGTCTGGTGGATTACCTTGGTCTTGGACCGGTCTTTGCGACCGCGACTAAAACAGACCATGCGCAGCCTTTGGGGTTTGACGGATTGGCACAGCTGGTGGCAGTGGCGGCCTTGCCCACGGTCGCAATCGGCGGTCTTAAGGCGGCCCACGCCAATGATGTGCGTGCGGCGGGCGCGGATGGCATCGCCGTTGTGTCGGGGATTTGCGGCCAGCCTGACCCCGCGGCTGCGGCGCGCGCGTTCAACGTCCAAGAGGCAACGCTATGATCCCGAATGTTCTTAGCATTGCAGGATCGGACCCATCGGGCGGCGCTGGCAGTCAGGCGGATATCAAAGCGATTTCCGCCAATGGTGCCTATGCGATGGCCGTGATCACCGCGCTGACGGTGCAAAATACCCAAGGCGTTACGGGTATACATCTGATCCCGCCGGACTTTGTTGGCCGTCAGATAGAGTCTATTAAAGCCGATATTCGCGTGGATGCTGTCAAAGTGGGGATGATTGCCAATGCGCAGGTCGCCCGCACGGTTGCCAGCGCATTGCAAGGCATGACGGGCGTTCCCATCGTGTTGGATCCCGTGATGATTGCCAAGGGCGGTGCTGCCTTGCTGGACCCGGACGCCATTGCGGTGCTGCGGGATGTGTTGTTGCCGCTGTGTACCGTGTTGACGCCCAATCTGCCCGAGGCCGCGCATCTGCTGGGCGTTGCACCCGCTAACACGCGTGATCAGATGGCAGCGCAGGGCGTGGCGCTCTGCGCGTTAGGGGCGCAGGCGGTCCTGATGAAGGGTGGCCATCTGGACGCGGGCGACAGCCCCGATTGTTTGGTGACAGCCGCAGGGGTGACGTGGTTCGACGCCATCCGCACACAGACCGCAAATACCCACGGTACGGGCTGTACGTTGTCGTCGGCATTGGCGGCGCAGTTGGCCAAAAACCAGAGTCTAACACAGGCAGTTTCGGCCGCAAAAACTTATGTCTCGGGCGCCGTTTCATATGCGGACGCCTTATCAGTTGGAACCGGTCACGGACCAACCCACCATTTTTTCAATCTTTGAAAGTAGACCCCAATATGAAACCGATTATCGCTGCGAGCTTGCTGTCACTTTTTGCGCAACCCATGTGGGCGCAGGATCAAATGACCCTGTTGCTGGACTGGTTTGTGAACCCCGACCACGGACCGATTATTGTCGCGCAAGAAAACGGGTATTTCGCGGAACAGAACCTTGCTGTCGAAATTATTGCCCCCTCAGACCCGTCTGACCCACCCAAGATGGTGGCGGCAGGACGTGCAGATCTGGCGATTTCATATCAGCCGCAATTGCACATGCACATTCACGAGGGATTGCCGTTGCAACGTGTTGGAACATTGGTTGCGACGCCGCTGAATTGTCTGTTGGTTTTGGACGACGGGCCGATCACCACAATTGCTGATCTGAAGGGCCGCAAGGTTGGGTTTTCGGTGGGCGGGGTGGATGACGCCGTGCTGGGTACCATGTTGCGCAGCTATGATCTCTCGCTTGACGACGTTGAACTGGTGAATGTGAACTGGTCGCTGTCGCCGGCATTGATGACGGGGCAGGTGGATGCCGTGATTGGGGCGTTTCGCAATTTCGAACTGAACCAGATGTCGATCGAAGGCGTGCCGGGTCGTTGCTTTTACGTCGAAGAAGAAGGATTACCCCCTTACGATGAACTGATCTATGTCGCGCATAAAGACACGATGGACCGCGATATGATCCGGCGTTTTCTGGCCGCCACCGAAAAGGCCACACAGTTCATCGTCAATCATCCGGACGAGAGCTGGGAAATCTTTGCAGGCACCGCACCAGAGCTAAACGACGCGCTGAACAGTCAGGCGTGGGTTGATACAGTGCCGCGGTTTGCGCTGCGTCCCACCGCGATGGATGCTGGCCGCTATGCCAGCTTTGAATCTTTCTTGCATGATGCAGGCCTGATCCCTGCGATGAATCCGGTCAGCGACATTGCAATCGATGTGACGGCACAATGACCGCGTCACGTTACGGGACAACATTCGCGCTATGGCGTGCGGGTTGTCGCGGCCCTTGGCAGGCCTATACCCATCATGTCTTTGTGCAGGGTTTAGCTGACGGGACGCTGCCTGCCGCATCATTTCTGCATTACCTTGTCCAAGACTACGTCTTTTTGGTGCATTTCGCACGGGCGTGGTCGCTGGGTGTTGTCAAAGCTGAAACGCTGGATGAAATGAAGGTCTGTGCGCGCACCGTCGACGCATTGGTCAATCACGAAATGGGGCTGCACGTACAAACCTGCGCCGCAGCGGGTATCACCGAGGCCACCCTTTTCGCCGCGACCGAGGAATTCGAAAATCTTGCCTATACGCGCTATGTGATGGACGCCGGAATTCAGGGTGATTTTCTTGATTTGATGGCGGCGCTTGCGCCCTGCTGTTTCGGGTATGGCGAAATTGGTCAACGATTGGCGGGCTCGGCCTGCCTTGATACGCCCTATCGCAGTTGGATCGATATCTACGCCGACGAAGACTATCAAAGCGTCATGGAAACTGTGGGGCAGATGATAGATGCCGCTGTCATGCGCCGACTGGGGCCTGATCCGTCGCAAACAGCGCGTTGGCCGCAACTACAGGCGCGCTTTGCGACCGCTACGCGGCTTGAGGTCGGGTTCTGGGATATGGGGCTGCGCGGCGCGTGAGGCAGGCTCCGGACATCACGGTGCAGGGCGCCCATCATATCCAAGGTGTCCGTTTGTTCGGACCTGTTGATCTGCACATACCTGCCGGGAAATGGACCTGCGTCTTGGGGCGGTCTGGCGTCGGGAAATCAACCCTGCTTCGGCTGATCGCGGGTTTGTCGTGCGCGGGGCAGTTCGACGGGGTGATTACAGCGCATGATGGCGCCGGTCTGGCGGGTCGCGTCAGCTATATGGCGCAATCTGATTTGTTGCTACCGTGGCTCAGCGTGCTGGACAATACCGTCATCGGTGCGCGTCTGCGGGGGCAGGCGCCGGACCTGCCACGGGCCAAAGCCCTGCTGGCCCGTGTGGGGCTGGCAGAGCATCTGCGCAAAAAGCCTGGTGCGCTGTCGGGGGGGATGCGCCAACGCGCGGCGCTTGCCCGGACATTAATGGAGGATCGCCCGATTGCCTTGCTGGATGAACCGTTTTCCGCGCTTGATGCCAGTACGCGTGCCGACATGCAGGAACTGGCGGCAGCACAACTGGGGGGTAAAACCGTGTTGCTGGTCACCCATGATCCCGCAGAGGCCGTCCGTCTGGGTCACCAGATCGTCGTTTTATCGTCTGGTCATGCACAGTTCTGGCGCGTCCCCGAAACGCCGCCCGTGCGTGATCAATATGCCCCTGAGACCGCGCAGTGTCAGGCGGGTTTGCTGGCACACTTGCGAGCCATGACATGATGCGGTTCGGGTATGGGCTGGCTGCCTGCCTGCTGACACTGGTCCTGTGGCAGGGCGTGGTTTGGATCACAGCTGTCCCGCATTTCATAGTACCGTCACCAGTGCAGGTCGCAAAAGCTGCTTTTTCAAACCGGGCGTTGATTGGACACCATGCCGTTGTGACGGCAACCGAAGTTGTGATGGGCCTGATTGTCGGCAGCGTTTTGGGCGTTGTTACTGCGATCCTGTTGGCGCGCTCTGCGCGGCTGCATAGTTTGGTCATGCCGGTTCTGGTCGCGACCCAAGCAGTGCCTGTCTTTGCTCTTGCGCCGATTTTGACGCTGTGGTTGGGGTATGGCATCGCGTCAAAGGTCGCGATGGCCGTGTTGATCATCTATTTTCCGGTGACATCCGCGTTCTACGACGGGCTGACGCGGGTGCCTGCCGATATCATGGACATGGCGCGCGCGATGGGTGGAAGACCACGCGAAATTATGCGGCACATTCGCATCCCTCATGCGCTGCCGTCATTGGCGACAGGGCTAAAATTGGCGGCGGTCTATGCGCCGATTGGGGCAATTATTGGCGAGTGGGTCGGGGCGTCGCGCGGTCTGGGCTATCTGATGCTATTGGCCAACGGGCGCGCGAAAACGGATCTCATGTTTGCAAGCCTGATCACGCTGGCGATCATGACGGTGCTTTTGCATATGGCGATCGGACAACTGTCGCAATATTTGGCAAGTCAGACCGAAGTGCCGCCGCAGGAAAAGTTTAAGACGCGGTGATCCAAAAACAAGGTTCGGGTGTTTCACGCGGGACCGTGTTCGCTTTCATGCAATTCGCACACGGGTTCGCGAGACGCATATTGATTGGCATTCCATCGCACCCCGCGAAACGCCGGCGGCATGGCATTGCGATCACAATTGGCGCCCTTATTTACTGTTCTCGTGCATCCACACGTGGCCGTTCAATTGATTTCATCCCGGCCAAGAGGCTCAGCAGCTTTGCTTTGTTTATCGGCTTGGGAACAAGTGTGAGCGATAATGCCGCGCATCTTTTCTGAAGCTCATTGCTTCTGTCAGCCGTAATCATAGCCGCAGAAATCGGACCATATGTTGCGCGGATATCTTCGAAAAGAGAGATCCCGTTCACGCCAGTTTCAAGCTGGTAGTCCAGAAGTAAAGCATCAGGCACGAGGTCGATTTCCGATAGCAATGCTTTTGCATCTTGTGCGCTATGGGCCAAAATTACCTCTGCACCATGGTTTTCGATCAAAAGACTCATTGCATTGGCAATCTGTACGTCATTTTCCACGACCATGACGATCATGCCATTCAGGCTATCGGCCCGCACGGCCTTTAACTGCGGCAGACCCTGAAACGCCGACGATGTGAATGACGACGTCTTGGCTGTAACCGAAAAACAGCTGCCGCGTCCGATTTCCGACCAAAGGTTCAGGTCGTGCCCTAAACCCTTTGCCGCGCGTTCAACGATAGCAAGGCCAAGCCCGAGACTATCATCGCTCGCCGGACCGTCGAGCCTCTCGAATTCCTGAAAGATGGTTCGGCTGTCCTGTTCAGCAATCCCGGGGCCTGTATCCCAGACCTCGATGCGTACAGATGTTCCCTTGCGGCGTGCGCCAGCGATCACGCGCCCCTTCGGCGTATACTTGATAGCGTTGGTGATAAGATTCTGTAAAATACGGCGCAGATAGCTGGGATCACTCACGACATATAAGCTGCTGTCGATGATGGTCAGGTCCAGACCTTTTGCAAGCGCCATCGGCGTCAGCTCGTCGCGCAAGGGCCGCAAGATCGCGGACAAAGCGACCGGCTGCACATCAAATACCGCCTTGCCCGCATCTAGTTTCGAAATATCAAGAAGGGCTTCGATGATCTTTTGAACACCCAACAAGGCTGTTTCAGCCTTAACAACGACTTTTCGCAGGTCAGCGTCGTCGACCTGATCAGATATGGACGAAATAAATAACTTTGCCGCGGAAAGCGGCTGCAACAGGTCATGGCTTGCCGCTGCCACGAAACGTGATTTAGAGGCATTGGCCCTTTCCGCCTCGGCCAATGCCTCGCCGAGTTCTTCTGTTCGTTTGATAACACCCAGTTCAAGGCGCTCGTTCATGTCCGATAGCGCCTGTGCCGCCTCGCGTTCCGCAGTGACGTCGCTGAAGCTGATCACAAATCCACAGTCAGGCATCTCTTGGGCGAAAACATTCAGAATCTGCACTTTGTTGCGCAATATTTCAAAGATGACCGGCTTGCGGCGTGCGCGTTGATTGGTCCAGTTTTCAAATTTTTGCTCGTCAAAATCGCCATGAAAGGCGACTTCCTTGCGAAGTCCATGCAGGATGGCCGCGAACGAAAGACCTTGGGGGTCTTTTTTCGCCGGCATCTCAAGGATCTCGTCCATCTTTTTATTCCAGCCAACCAGCCGCTTGTTATTATCGAAAATGCAGACGCCCTGATTAAGGTGGTCCAATGTGGCTTGCAAAATCGTGGCCTGTTGGTTGAGCATTCTATCTCGTTGCTGGCGTTCCGAGCGCATCATCTCGGTGACGTCTGTCTGCAAAATCACGGTGCCACGGCGCGCTGTCCGATGTTCGCTGATTTGCAGCCAGCGGTTCCATCGCAGGCGGACGTTGAACACCACATGGTCAGTGCTGTGACGCGAAAGACGTTGGGCGGCCCAATCCTCGGGCGTTTCACCGTCGGGGATCGCCAGATGCTTGCTGCGAGACACCAGCGCCACGTAGTCGTTGAAATGCATCCCTTCGGTCAGATCGCCCGTGATATCGGCAATGTCGCGACAAAAACGGCTGTTGAACAGCGCGAGCTTGTCGTCGGCATCAAACAGCGCAAAACCTTCGTTGATCGTTTCGATCGCTTCGGTCATGTTTGATTGCGCGGCCTCTGTTTCGACGTTGGCGCGCTCTAGCTGGGCGTTTGACTCTTTGAGCAGCGCCAAAGTTTGTTCAAGTTCGTTGGTACGTTGTCGGACTTTTGTTTCTAGTAGTGCTGCCCGTTCGAACTGCTGATACGCAAGCCCGGATTGATCGTTTTTCTGTTCAACCCGGCGCATAAGAGAATGAGCGATCTGAAGCAATTTTTCGTTCTGTCGGTCAAGCGGATCGTTTGGGTCGATGATCGACATCAGGGTGCTTCCTCCTTTCGATAGAACGCAACGCCAGTCATCGTATGGTTCACATGCAGCGGCCCAATCTGTTCGCCATAGGTGGAAAACCCTGTGACGTGATAATCTGACAGCACGTCTGAAACTTCGCGGGTCATCTGGGTCTGTTCCGCCTCGATCCGGCGCAGGATGCAGTCGCAGCCGATTATATCGCTGAACGGGGTTTTTTCCGCCAGAGCGGCAAGTTGGGTGCGCAGATGGGCGGCCATATTCTGCGGTTCGGCGACCGTTAAAACCATGCCTTCGTCGATGGCGGAAAAGAACACCAGTTCGCCTTCGTCGTTGACCTGCTGGATGGCACGGACGTGGTGATCGTCACCAAGGCGCACCACCACCGGGTGCGACGCAAAGGTGAACCGGTCAAGCTGCTCTGGGTCTTTGCCGACGATGCGTGCATATTCCCGTGCGGCAGGCTCGGCGTTGATGGATCGCACAATCCGCCGTTCCGGGTCAGCGCTGGTTACGACCATTTTGGTGCTGGTTGGCACAAGGTGGTCAAGACTGAACACCTGTGTCGTATGATGGCTGCGGATCAGGTTCAGCACCGCCCCGTTCAGCAGAATTCGGCCATTCAGCGCGACATACGTGTTACGAAAATTGGTGCCGTCACCTGCAGAGGCGCCAAAAAGCGGCATGTCGCGCAGCGCGGGGGAAATCGTGGCAGTCAGCGTGTCCTCGCGCAGGGAAAGCCCGTCGATGATCAGAAAGGCAAAGCCTGACTCCATGCTGGGACTGCGTTTTTCCAGCACGACGCGCTGCTGTGCGATCCGATCCATTTCGGCCTTCGTGTCGAACGTGTCGAGAGAGCCGATCGCCAGCGAGGTTGATGCGAAATCGGCCTTGGGGAAGCCAACCGCAACCAACAGGCCCTCGTCATAGCCGTCATGCCCGATTTCGCCCGCAGTTGTGCAGGCGACCACATCTGTGTCCGGATAAAGCAGTTCCGCCTCGGCGACGACAGCTTCAAAATCGCTTTCAGGCGATACGAAAAGCGCAAGCAGAGACATGGGGACATCGCCTAGTTGCTGCTGCAGCGTCTTAACCGGCGAAATGGTTGTATGGCGCACCTGAGCCCTGCACAGCAGGCTTTGGTGCGACGCGGCTACCGTCATCATCGAAAATGTTCCTCCCAGAACTGAAGGATATGATGATCAATTTGAGCTTGGCAAGGTCGTAAAGGTGCGCGCCTCCTGCGCGACCAGAACTGCCTGCGTGCGCCGCTGTACACCAAGCTTGCGCATGATGGCGGTCACATGGGCCTTAACGGTCCCTTCGGCTATGGAAAGATCATATGCGATCTGTTTGTTCAGCTTCCCCTCGCAGATCAGCTCCAGAATACGGCCCTGCTGGTAGGTAAGCGACGACAGCCGCGACAGAATTTCGTTGTGTTGGTTGCCACCTGCGGATTCGATGACCCCTGCAGGTCTGTAGACCCGGCTGCGGGCAACTTCGGCCAAGGCTTCCTTGAACACTGCGCGGCCGGAATGTTTGGGCACAAAGCCCGATGCCCCAGCCGCAATCGCGCCGTTCACGATCGCATCCTCTGTCATGGACGACACAATCAGCACAGGGCATTTGTCCACGCAGCGCTTGATCCGGATGAGCCCGTCCAGCCCGCTTACATCGGGAAGATTCAGGTCGAGCAGGATCAGCGATGGCGCACTGCGCGTTTCACGCAGAATGCGCAACCCGGCCTCTACCGAATCTGCGGTAATAACTTCGCTGAATTCATTCATGGCCCGCAAAGTCAGTTCCAGCGCGTCTGCAAAAAGCGGATGGTCGTCGATAACCAACGCCCAGCCGCGCGGCTGTGTGTGTACGGGTGAATTGAAATTTGATGCTATCATTCCTCCATCATAAAGACCTGCCGACGTGCTGCCAATTCGCCAAAGGTCTTAGACGGACAATAAAACGCACCCCCGTTAGGGGATGCGCTCTTCGGTCAGGGAGAAAGAAATTAGTTGGAGGCCAATTGCTTTGGCAGGCGGAATGTCCAAAGCGTGCCGCCCTGATTAAGGTAGTTCACCGCACTTGCGACTTCACCACCCCAAAGCGGCACAGCCCCGCCCCAGCCAGAGATTACGGTGACATACTGTTCACCGTCTTGTTCCCATGTGATCGGCTGGCCGACGATGCCAGACCCGGTCTGGAAGCTCCACAGGATTTCCCCGGTCGTGTCATCGAACGCGATGAAGTCGCCTTCTGGGGTGCCGGTGAACACCAGACCGCCAGCGGTTGTCATCACGCCACCCCAAAGCGGTGCAGGGTTCTGGAATTCCCAGACGATTTCACCGGTATCGGGGTCGATCGCCTTGAGACTGCCGATGTGATCGGCGTAGTTCGGTTTGATGGTAAATCCTGAACCCAGATAGGCCGCACCCTGTTTGTAGGTAATCGGTTCGTTCCAGATATCCATGCCCCATTCGTTTGATGGCACGTAGAACAGGCCGGTGGTTGGCGAATGCGCCATTGGCATCCAGTTCTTGCCACCCAGGAAGGATGGCGATGCAAACACGACTTCGCTCCGGTCGCCATCTGCGGCGGCGGCGGGATCGCCCGGACGGTTCGCCTCGTTAAAGATCGGACGCCCGTTTTCGTCGATCCCCTCGGCCCAAGTGATATCCTTGACGAATGGCGCGGCAGATATGAATGCGCCATCTTCGCGGTTCAGAACGTAGAAATACCCGTTTCGGTCAGCGGTCGCGAAACGATCGTTCCCGGCGCGGTCGGTATAAGAGACCACTTCGTTTACACCATCATAGTCCCAGCCTTCGCGCGGGGTGGTCTGGAAGTGCCACTTGATTTCGCCAGTCGCCGGATCGATCCCCAGACGCGACGCAGCATAAAGGTTGTCACCGACATTGCCTTCGACAGGTGTACCCGCGTTGCGCAGGTGGCTGTTCCATGGCGCAGGGTTGCCTGTACCAAAGATCAAGGTGTCGGTGTCGGCATCATAAGAACCGCCCATCCAAGTCGCCCCGCCACCCGTCTTCCACATGTCGCCCGGCCATGTGGCGTTCAGTGTTCCGGTCATCGTGCTTGGCTCACCGTTCAGCGTGCCGACGTGACCTTCAATGACGGGACGTGTCCAGACCAAGTCACCCGTTTCAGCGTCGCGGGCCTGCACTTCGCCGACAATCCCGAACTCGCCACCGGAATTGCCGGTGATCACAAGACCGTTCACAATCAAAGGCGCGGCAGTGTAGCTGTAGCCCGCCTTATAATCGGCGATCTTCTTGTTCCAGACCACGTCGCCGGTCTTGGCGTTCAGCGCGACGATACGTGCATCGAGCGTCCCGAAATAGACATTGTCACCATAGATTGCGGCGCCACGGTTAACGACGTCACAGCAAGGCAGGATTCCTTCTGGCAGACGTGCATCATATTGCCAGATTTCACGGCCGGTTTTGATGTCGATGGCGTAAAGCCGGCTGTAGGATCCGGTGATATACATCACACCGTCATGAACGATCGGCTGGGTTTCCTGACCGCGCTGCTTTTCGCCTCCCAAGGAAAACGCCCAAGCTGGAACCAGATTTTCAACGTTGTCGCGGTTAAGGGTTGTTAGCGGGGAATGCCGCTGCAAATGCCGCCCCATTCCGTTGGTCAAGACATCGCCCGTGGACTCGGTGTCGTTCAACAGCATTTCTTCGGTGACCTGCGCATGCGCAAGTGTCGCGGCGGTCATCGCGGCGACTACGGTTAACATGAACCTTTTCATTTTTCGGCTCCTCCCTATGTCATTCAAAACTGAATGCAGCCCACACACATTGATGGACCGACCCGGTCGCAGTATTCGCGAAAACCGCGCTCTAGGGCTATTGAACCTTGGTCATATGACCCTAGGCAGCTTGACTGCCGCGTTGTTTTGATATCGCCAAACCCGCACACCCCCCCCTTTGGTCGTATTTCGCGGATTGCCAATGCTGGTAATCTGTCGCCAACAGGGGAGGCAACTATGACATTCATGAAATCGCTTGGCGGAGCGGCGCTGGCCATCTGCATGGCAACCGCCGCGTTAGCCGAAAATCCGGTTTTGCGGATCGCCGTATTGCAGTTTGGCACGGTCAATTGGGAATTGAATACGATCAAGCATCACGGGCTGGACGCCGCAAACGGTTTCACCCTAGAGGTGCAGGGGGTCGCTGGCGGATCAGCCGCGCAGGTCGCGTTTCAAGGTGGCGAGGCGGATGTGATCGTATCGGATTGGCTGTGGGTTGCGCGACAGCGGGCCGCGGGAAATGATTTTGTCTTTATCCCTTATTCCAAAGCGGTGGGTGGCGTGATGGTCCCTGCAGACAGCCCTTCGCGCGACCTGTCCGATCTGGCGGGTCAAAAGATTGGCATCGCGGGTGGGCCGCTTGACAAAAGCTGGCTGATTCTGCGCGCCTATGCGGAGAAAAATTACGGCATGGACCTCGTTGCCGAGACAGAGCAGGTATTTGGTGCGCCGCCTCTGATTTTTGGCGCTGCCATGTCAGGTGAAATCGACGCCGGGATTAATTTCTGGCACTTTATGGCCATGATGGAAGCAGACGGGATGCGCACATTGATCGATGTGGCCACAGCCTCTGCCGATCTGGGTCTGGATCCCGAAACGCCGCTGCTGGGCTATGTCGTCAAGGGCGAATTGCTGCGCGACAACCCCGATCTGGTCAACGGTCTGGCCGCCGCATCACGTGGTGCCAAGGAAATTCTGGCCAGCGATGATGCCGAATGGGACCGGTTGCGCCCTGACATGAATGCCAAGACCGACGCGCAATTCAGCGCCCTTGTCGCGGGTTTTCGCGCCGGTATCCCCGCGCCGGGACCGATCGACGAAGGCGCAGCAGGCCGGATGCTGGCGCTGATGTACCAACTTGGCGGCGCCGAATTGCTGGGAAGCGCAAGCGCCTTGCCCGAGGGTACGTTCATGCAGGACGGAACCTAAACGTATGTTGGCAGACATCGCTACGCCAGGATCAAGGACGGGCGAGCCCGTCCTTGATTTGCGACTGGATGATCTGTCCTATAACGGTCAAACCATCCTGAAAGACATCGCGCTGACCGTCACGCGGGGGCAGACGCTGGCGCTGGTCGGACCATCGGGGATTGGCAAATCATCACTGCTGCGGATTTTTGCAGGGTTGGAGCGCCGGTTTACCGGCAACTGCAGCGTGACGGGCAAAACGGCGATGGTATTTCAGGAACCCACGCTGTTGCCCTGGCGGAACTTGCGCGACAACATCACCATCGCGTCTGGCGCATCACCGGCCGAAGCTGACGCGGTCCTTGCCGATGTCGGACTTGCCCACCGCGCTGAAGAATACCCCAACCGACTGTCACTGGGCCAGCAAAGGCGACTGTCACTGGCGCGCGCCTTGGCCGTCAAGCCAGCGATTTTGTTGCTGGACGAACCCTTTGTATCGCTGGATCCGGCGCTGGTCGAGGAAATGATGACATTGTTCACCACCTTGCGTGCGACCCATCAGGTCACGACGGTGCTTGTCACCCATGTTGAGGAGGAGGCCCGCAGGCTGGCCGACCGGGTTGTGACGCTGGCAGGCAGCCCTGCGCGAATCTCCAGTGATGTCGCGGGCGCAATTTAGAACAGCGGCGCGTATTTCCAGTTGTCGGCGTCTGGCGTGACTTCGTCCAGATCGTAATCGCCAGCCGCCAGCCGCTGCGCGATCGGCAGACCCGCGTCTGCGGCTTCGGCCACCAACTGCCGCCCTAGATCTTCGTTTTGCGCCACACCGTGGCCGCGCATCAGATTGATCCCATAGTTGAATTTTCCAACCGGATCACCCAGTTCGGCAGCACGTTGGTCCCAGTGCGCTGCGGCGTCCGGATCGTATGGCGCGCCTAACCCGTTGTTGTCGAGCTGGCTCATCCACGTCATGGCACCGGTGTAGCCATCAGCGGCGCAGGCCTCGAATATCGCGCGGGCGGCTTTATGATCGCCCGACTTTGTCAGCATATAGCCACTGGCGCAGACTGTCATGCTCGTCTCGCCTTGTTCGGCGCGCGCAATGACTGATTGCCATGACAATTCGTCCGGGTTGAGCGTGCCGAATTCGGCAGCTTCTTCGGCATGGACTGGTGTTGCGATCAGGGCAATCAGAAGGGATATATGTTTCATAATTATCATACTACCACGGATCGCCCAACAAATCAGCCGCGCTATGGTCGTAGAAAAGGTCAGCCCCTGCGCCGTATTCCTGTCCCTTCGGGGCTGTAACCCCAAAGAGCGGCAGTCGTGAACACCGCCGCCGCCAACAGGGTCCAGCCCAATGCGGGCCCGTTGAAGTTGAGGTAAAGCGCGAACCGGACCAATTCGACTGCATGGGTAAACGGGTTCACAGCACAGATTTTATACAGCAACGCCGACGATTCCGCCATTTTCCATAATGGATAAAGCGCCGAGGACAAGAAGAACATGGGAAAGATGACAAAGTTCATCACGCCCGCGAAATTCTCTAACTGTTTGATGAAGCTTGACAAAAGCAGCCCCAGCGCACCCAGCATCACGCCGGCTACGATCAGGGCAGGCAGCACGGCCACGTAGCCAAGCATAGGCATGGTTATACCGAAGGCGGCAGCGATCGCCAGAAACGCATATACCTGCAAGACCGAAATCGTGGTCGCACCCAGCAATTTACAAAGCAGCAGCCACCAACGCGGCAGCGGGCTGGTCAGGAGCAGCTTCATCGACCCCATTTCGCGGTCATAGATCAGCGAAAGCGACGATTGCATCCCGTTGAACAGCAAAATCATGCCGCACAGGCCGGGAATGATGTAGGTTTCATAGGTGATATAGGTTTGGTAGGGCGGGATGATCGACAGACCCAGCGCCGCACGAAATCCGGCCGCAAAGACCAAAAGCCACACCAGCGGGCGCACCAGCGCGGCAACAAACCGTTCACGCTGATGGACAAAGCGCAGTGCCTCGCGCGCCACAATGGCGGTCATGGAGGTCAAATAGGCGTTCATGCCTTGTCCGCCGTCAGGTCCAAAAACGCCTGTTGCAACGGCTGGCCCGCGCTGATGTCGCCTGCAAGTCCGTCGGCCAAAATCCGGGCGCGGTGCAGCAGGACCAGCCTGTCGTCCAGCCTGACCTCATCCGCCAGATGGGTGGCCCACAGGACTGTCGTCCCAGCATCTGCCAGCCTGTGCGCATGATCGGTGATGGCCACACGCGCCGCCGCGTCCAGCCCCGCTGTGGGTTCGTCCAGCAGCAGAACAGCCGGATCGTGCAGCAGCGCGCGGGCAATTTCCGTGCGCCGCCGGTGTCCGCCATTCAGCGACCGGACCTTGTCATCTGCCCGGTCCGCAATATCGAGCCGGTCCAGCACGATGTCGATGCGGCGCGCCCGGTCGCGCCCTGACAACCCGTGCAATGCCGCGAAATAGCGCAGGTTTTGACGCACCGTCAGATCAAGGTCCAGTGTCGTTTGCTGAAACACAATCCCCAGACACGCAAGCGCCGCGCGCGGGTTCCGACCAAGGTCATGGGTAGCGATTTCGATCGTGCCCTGCGGGGCGACAAACAGTCGGGTCAGCAGATTGAACAAGGTTGATTTGCCCGCCCCGTTCGGGCCAAGCAAGGCGCAGAATTTACCCTGTTCAACGAAAAAACTGACATCATCCAGCGCAACTTTCGTGCCATATGAATACGACAGACCTGCGACACGGATCCCGTTCATTGGATCGTGATCTCGATGCGCTGCGTCTCGCCGGTGGTACCGGGGAGCTTCATAAAGTAGCGGCCGGGTTTGATCGCGACAAAGCCGATCTCCATCTCGCCCGCTTGGTCGAATTCGATGCTATCAAGGCCGAGAGGGCGGATTTCAAGCCCGGCGACCACAATCTCGTCTATCCAGATCGCGCGAAAGAATTCAGGGCCAACAAGCCCCAGTTCCTGACTGCCGTCACCCTGAATTTCAAATTCATAGTACATGCCTGATTGCAGCACCCAAGGTTCGGTTGCGATTGGCGCACCCGCTGACAGGGTAATCGGTGGCAGGTCGACCTTGTTGCTTGCTGACAGGACGCCGGCCATGCCCAATTCATGCGCGAAAGCGGGACCGGTCACGGCAAGAAAAGCGAGGATCATCGCAAGGTGTTTCATCCTGTTGTCCTTGTTATGGGCGGTAAGCCGCCCCCCATGGGTAGCGCCCCACCTTGATGGATTTGACGGCACGCCGCGATGCCACGTCAATGACCGTGACGTCACCTGATACGCCGTTGGTTGTGAACAGCAGGCTTTTGTCGTCGTTGAACGCCATATGCCAGACACGGCGACCCACGAGAATATATTCTTCGACCTCGAAGGTTTCGGCGTTGACCACAGCCACATGGTTAGACGGGCCCAACGCCACGAATGCTGTCTTTTCGTCGGCAGTGAATTCAAAGCCGACAGGCTGCACCCGGTCAGGATGAACGCCTGGAATTTCAAAGCTGAACTTGGCCATTTCCGTCTGGTCTGCCACATTGAAAACCGTGATCGATCCGCCGATTTCGGAACTGACCCAAAGCTGTGCGCCGTCATGAATGAATTCAGCATGTCGCGGGCGACTGTCCACCAGAGTATTGGCGAAAATTCTCTGTGTTTCAGCGTCGATCCAATGGGCCATATTGGTCGTTTCCGACGTGGTGATCACGATCCGGCCATCTGGGGATACGGCCATACCTTCGGGTTCGACGCCCACGTCAATCTGTGCCACCACCTTGCGGCTTTCGACATCGACCACGGTCGTAACCGCGTCGTCTTCGTTGGCGATATATAGGTGTCGATCGTCGGGGTGCAGGACGAATTGCTCTGGGTCTTCGCCCGACGGAAGATCGTGCAGGATTTCACCGGTGGCGGGGTCCATTACCTGCACCGCGTCACTGTCGGACGCGCAGATATAAACACGGCTGTAATCGCGCGAAAAGGTGATGCCGCGCGGGCGTTCGCCGGTGGCGTAGGTATGGATCACCTCAAGCGTTTCGGTCGATATCACGGACACCGTATTGTCCTTTTCGTTGGTGACCCAGATTTCGCCGCCAAGCGCCGGAGACGCCAGACATGTCGCAGCAAACACGATGGTACGTATCATTCAAAAGCCTCGCATTTACTTTCCGGCCGATCGAGCCCGAGAGTATCAAGTTCATTGGTCTGGTGTAAAAATCCTTCGAGAGGGGCATCTGCGACCAGCGCACGCGGATGTACCAGTGCGATTGGCTGGCGCAATTGTCCGTTCCATGCGCGGTAGGTCAGCGGCCGCCCCTTGAAACCTGCCAGCGCGAAATCATCCGACAAGATGTAGGCGCGCAGTGTCTCAGCATCGGCACTGTTGGTACGCGTTACGGCTTCGCCTAATGTGCGGATCGCGGCCCATGCGGCGTAATCTTGGCCGGTCATGTTGCGCCCGTGGGCTGCGGTAAACCGGCTTTGCAGCTGCGCCGCGCCCCATTGTTCGATCACCGGCGACCAAGTCAGGGCGGACAGGCCTTCGGAGCCGGCAACCGGTCGTGGATACCACGTGTTGTAAAGAACGTAACGACCGAAATCATGTCCTTCATCGGCCAGGATCAAGACATCGTAATCCCCAAGGTCTTGGGTAAACAGCGGCACCTCTTGCGACGCGGCGCGGCGCATGTCTGCGTCAAAGGCCCACGTCTTTTCACCCGAAAGGCGCAGGCCGAATTTGGTAAGGCTGCGGCGCATCGCATCGGCATAGGTCAAATCCTGCGCATGTGTGCCGCTGATCATCACCAGATCGTCCCATCGTCGGGACACAAAAAATTGCGCCAGGGCATCGGTGCGCATCGCATCCGACGGAACGCTGTGCAGCAGATTGACGCGGCAGTCGGCGCTGCGCAGGGTCACATCACCCGCAGCGGCGTTGAAAATGATTGCGCCTTGCGCTTGTGGCAGGTCTGCGATGGTCAGCAGAACATCGGCAGTGGCGTCGACAATCAGAAACGGGCTCTGCGCCAACAGATCGGTTGCCGCAGAAAGCGGGTCTTCGCCTTCTTTTAGCTGGCGCACTGTCATGTCATAACTGTGCCCTAGAAAACTGCCGGTGGTGGCGTTGTCGTCCAATCCGGTTTGGGCGCCCGCAAGGCCGATATCGGCAGGTTCGGGGTCAAGGTTCGACAGCGTCGGCGGTAATGTTTCGAAAACGGAAAGATACCCGACCTGCAACACCACCTCGGCCTGGGCCGCAGTGCACAAAACAAATCCGGCCATAACGGTGGTTAGGATATTCCATCTCATACTGAAGAATCTATCAGCCTTACGGTGCCCCCAGAATACGACCTTGGTCTGGGTGGCAGTTGACCTGTAACGAAGGTCCAATATGCCTCGGCCAGAATAGCATGTTAGCTCTAGACGAATTTCTAAAGCATGAACCAGGAGCGACAAATGAAACCTATCAAAGCCAAATTTACATTGGGGGGCGTACTATACGCGAGCCTGTTCAGTGCTGCATTTGCCGCCGGATTGCCGCTGGGTATTTCTACTGTCGATACGTCCGGCCTGCCTGAGAACGGCGAAGAATGGTTGACCGAAAACCCCTATCGCGCCGATGCGGCGGGTGAAGAGGTCTGGTTGCGCGCCATCGAAGTTGGCGCGTCCGGTTACAACCAGAACTGCGCACGTTGCCACGGCCTCGAGGTGATTTCGGGCGGACTGGCCCCTGATCTGCGCCTGCTGGAAGCCGAAGAATACGGCGATGAATGGTATGTTGAACGGTTCCGCACCGGCGCCAGCCAGAACGGAACGACCAAGATGCCCGCCTTTGGCGAATTGCTGGGACAGGACGCCGCATGGGCGATCCGCACCTATGTCGAAACGCGTCCCGACGATCTTGTCATGGCCGACTTTACGGATGAACTTAAAGAAATGCGTGACCAGTTGTTAGCGTTTGCGGATGATGCATCCGGCGCCGAACCGGACGTGATTATTGCCCGCCTGAACAACATTGCGGACGAAATCCCCACGATTTCTGGCGCCCCTGTCGCCGATAGCGTGGCCTACCGCGCCGCCAAGCAAATCGACGGTACTCCCGACGCCTATAGAGCCGCAGCCGAAACGCTGACCATCGGTCTGTCGGCGGCACAATAGGATCAAAGGGCGATGTTCCTGCGGTCCGCATATCTCGTAATCGGCCTGTCCCTCGGGGGGCAGGCCCATGCATCAGATCCGTGTGCCGACTACGTCCCGCAGCAGCGGCCACAAAACGCCAGCCGCGATATCGTTGGTCAAGAGTTGGACCAGATTATTGATCAAGGGTTCATGACCTTCGCCGTCTACGACGCCTTTGCGCCCTATAGCTGGCAGGATGGCAGCACACCGCGCGGCGTTGATGTCGATATCGCCCGACTGATTGCCGAAGATTTGGGCGTGGCAGCGCGGTTCAACTTCGTATCTGCCGGCGAAAACCTTGAGGCCGATTTGCGCAATAACATCTGGATCGGCCCCGTGATCGGTGGGACGGTATCCAACGTGATGATGCGGGTGCCCTACGACAGCGCATTTACCTGCCGGGTGGAGCAGGTGGTTTTTACCGGTCAATACGCCGCCGAATCCATCGCCATCGCCTATGACAAGGCCAGCTATCCGGATGAAAAACCAATTCCGGCCTATTTCCGGTTCGACAGTGTCGCGGTTGAAAACGATTCGATTGCGGATTTCTATCTGGCATCCTTTGCGGGCGGGCAACTGGCGGGGAAAATGCAGCATTATCCCCGCATGGCCGACGCAATGGCCGCGCTGAATGCTGGCGAGGTGATGGCCGCGATGGGTCCGCTGGGCCAGTTGGAATATGGATTGTCCGACAGCTCCGACGTGCATCAGCCGCCACTGGCGGGCTTTGCTGTTAGCAAATGGACGCTGGGTGTGGCTGTGAATTTTCGCTACCGACCGCTATCTTATGCCGTTGACGATGCCATTAGCGCGGCATTGCAGGACGGGCGTATCGCCGCGATCCACGCCAGCTATGGCCTGAGCTTTCAACCCCCCGTCCGATAAGGGGTGCATTGGTCCTGTGTCTCGAGTTCCATGGTGCACCATTGCCAAAGCCTCACCGCCAAGAATTGCAATTTGCCCTGAAACGATCAGAGAGCCCCGCGATCAATGCCGACGGTGCAATCGTCTGGGCCTGACTTCTTGATCCCGCAGTCCTTCAGGTTTGTGTGCCGCGCTGCACCGAAATGTCCGGACCTTCTGACGATGGGTTCGAAGCTACGGTCGTGCAAAACGGATGGCGTGCTGAACGTGATCCAGTAGACGTTTTGGGATCACATCATCAGCATGATAAAATCGGCACCAACCAGTATTTCGACTGGGGCTGGTCCCGTCCACCCGCGACGCTGGAACACTCGCGGTTTCTGTCTTGGCCAAAGTGCTTGCGGAAACGATGAACGCATCAAACTAAGTTTCTGAATTACTGTCAGGTGCGCTGTTGGGCGATACCACGCGCTGGTTGCGAAACCCCAGCCATCTGGCGGTGAGCTTTTGTGGGTTTCAAACCGTGAACAGGTTCCCGTCGAAATCCACCAGCGTGATCCGCATCACCTCTGGGACATCCCGAAGCGCAGCGATCTGATCGCGTGGCGCAAGGCAAAGTGCGGTCGACAAACAATCTGCCAGTGTCGCGGTGGTCGCCTCGACCGATACGGTTGACCAATTTGGTCGGGCGGTTGGATGCAAGATATGCGTTTGCGCGCCAAGTTGCATCGCCGTAGGGCTTGATGTCGCGATTGCGCTGTCCGTCAAGGTACGCATCCCCAGCATCCCATGCATAGGATCGCTGATTGCCAACCGCCATGGCCCGCCAAGCGCGCGGTATTCACCAATATTGACCAGCACATCGCGCAGGCCCAGAGCAGTAAGCCGGTCACTGACCAGATCGGTCGCAAACCCTTGTGCGATCCCGTTAAAGGTCAGCGCCTGACCGGTATCCAGCTGCACCAAGCCCGCATTGAAACGTACCCTATTCCAGCCCACGGCGGCGCACCCTGCCGCTGGGTCATGCCCTGCTGCACTGGCCAGCCATAACGGTTGCACCGTGGGGTCGAACAACCCGCCGGTCACGCGAAAGCCCCAATCCGCCGCCTGCATCAGTGTTACGAAACGGGGGTCTGGCGCGTTCAATACGCCCGTACGGTTTAGCTGTGACAGGGTGGATGACGGGTCGTACAGGCTGAACAAAGCGTCGATCTGTGCCAGAAGCGTACGGGTTTCGGCGATTGCGTGGCGGGCAGCTTCGCGGGGGCCACGGACCGTCACGCTGACGTCCGCGCCCAGCGCCTGACCCCGCCAATGTTCGGTTCCCGCGCTGGCAGGGTTCGCTGCAAGGGCGGCAGTAATTGTCAGGAAGCGGCGACGGGTCAGGGTCATTCGGCGGCCACCTTTTGCAGGCTTCGGCCCCGTTTTGCCGCAAGGATCAATGGAACGCAAAGATCAGATCTTTCGTGGATCGTCACACAGTCCAAACACTGGAAGCATTCTGAGTACTGGATTTCGCCAGTCGCTTTTATCGCGCCATAGTTGCATTTTACGCGGCATAACTGGCAAGGTGATCCGCATTCAGGCCGGCGTGCAATCCAGTCGCGCCCGCGGATCAGTCCGCCGATGGCCATAACCGCGCCCAGCGGGCAGATATAGCGGCAGAACCCTTTGAACAGCACCATCGACAATAGCAAAAGCGCCGCAGCATACGCGACGTAATACCATTCGCGCATAAAAAACGTGGTGATCGCGGTCTTGAAGGGTTCAACCTCGATCGCTTTATCCAGACGCGCCGGCGCCGTAAAGATCAGCAGCACCAGCCCCCCAAGGACTGCATATTTTATCCATTTCAGGCGGTCATCCCACGCGGGGTTCGGTACGATCTGCGGCACGTGTAGGACGCGTCCGATGTGATGGGCGAATTCCTGCATTGCGCCAAACGGACACAGCCAGCCGCAAAATAGACCCCGGCCCCAAGCCACAAAACCAACGATCGACACGCCCCAAATCATGAGCGAGAACGGATCATAAAGCAGAAATGCAAAACTACCGCCCTCTGCCACTGTGCGGATCACGGCAAGCGGTGTGGCAATGGACAGCTGGCCCTGTCCCCACCAACCGACAAAGACAGTCATAAACCCAAGGATCACCAGCCGGATCGGCATATAATGCCGATGCGCCGCCAGTCGGCTTAACCGCAGACCCAGTACAGCGAAGAGCCCGACCAAAAATACCCCTAGCCCGATCAAATCCCACGCGCGGTTACGCAACGCGTCCAGCCATGGCGGGCTGGGCCGCACAACGTCAGGGCGCAGAAAGAACCGCGCGTCGGTGGACAAATTCGTGTCGATGGTGACTGATCCGATCTCTGGCTTGAACATACCATGGGCGCGCAATGCCTGTACCTTGAGTGTCCATTCCGCCGTCGGGTCGAAACCCAGTCTGCGATCAGTGCGCAAGAGCAGCTTCGCCCCATCATGCAGTGCATCGGGCAGATCGGGATGCAGTTGGACATAGATATCGGCGTCGCGGAATGCGATGGGAAAGCCGCCCTGTTCTGCGCTGATCAGATCGGGCGACGTGTTGCGCACGAAATCATCGGTCACCAGCCCGTGGCGCGCGGTTTCAATCACAAGCACAGGTTCATCTGTCGTCGCGATGGCCATGAACCGCTGCAATTCCGCATAACTGGAGTCTGACAGCACGGCGCGCGCAATCGCCGGTGGACCCAGATCAACGACCCACAGGTCCAGATAGGCGCCATCCGGCTCCGCGCGGGCGGCAGGATCGTCATACGCCCAGATCGTGCCACTGTATTCTGCATCAATCTGCGCATTGCTAAAGGTTGTGTGGGTTACCAGACCCTGTGCCACCAGATCGGCCCATTGCAGATCTTCGCTGTAGGACGGATCGGGATAAGCGGGCGGGCCGGTGGCGATCCCATTCATCTTCTCGCGGGCGACCTTCAGGGTCGCGGCAAGGATACTTTCATGCGCGATCCGGACCGATGCAGTGGCCTTGGTCACCCCGTCCAGATACACCAGTGCCGATCCGTCACCACCATTGCCATACGGGGTGCCGACGACAAGCGTGTCGGAAATGGAATGGCCCCGATATTGTTCAAAGAACTTGTGAAATGCTGCCTGACCCAGCCCCGAGACGAAAATTGGTTCGTTGTGCGAGATCAGCTTGACGTCAAGGAACCGACCATCAAGATCCAGAATGACAAGCATGTTGATTGGCGCACCTGAAAAGCCCGGCAAAGGCGCCATCGGCTCCGTCTCGAACACATATCCGGCGGCGGCGCCTCCGGAATTGAGTAGCTCCCAGACACCTTCATCGTTCATCTTTTCGCCCAGTGACATTGGCGGGACGATCAGCGGTTCGATGGCTTCGCGTTGCAACGGGGCGGCAACAGATGATCCTGCACTCACGATGACAACCGCGAACAACCAGAATGCTGAAAATAATCGGCGGGCGCAGTGCATGTGGCAAAGGATAGGCGACCAGTGGGAACGCTCAAATACGACTTAGGTATCGAAAGGGTATTTGCCATTGGGATGCGCTTTCGATTCATGGCAAGCTGCCGTTATGAAAACAGTCCCTCCCCATATGAACGGTCTGATCGCGGTCGTGTCGCTGATAGGTCTGGTGCTGTTGTGGTGGGTTCTGGCCTGGTTCAAGGCGGACCCGACTGTTTTGCCCAGCCCGTTGGCCGTGTGGCAGATCGTGCAGACCGAAGCCGCATCGGGAAAGCTTTTGATGCACATATCCGCAACGCTTTGGCGGGTGGCAGCGGCATTCGGGCTGGCGATGGTGCTTGGCATGATCATCGGGGTGTCTATGGGGGCCAGCCAGACCCTTGACCGATGGTTTGGGGCATGGCTGGTCGTATTTTTGAATATTCCGGCGCTGGTCGTCATCGTGCTTTGTTATCTGTGGATTGGTTTGAATGAGGTTGCCGCGATTACCGCGGTCGCGCTGAACAAAACCGCAATGGTCGCCGTGACCATCCGCGAAGGCACGCGTGCGCTTGATCCCAAACTTGACGAGATGGCACGTTCATTTCGTATGGGCGTCGTCCAAAGGTTTCAGCACGTCGTGCTACCACAGCTTTGGCCATTCATTGCGTCCAGCATCCGCAACGGTCTGGCAATTATTTGGAAGATCGTGCTGGTCGTAGAGTTTCTAGGGCGCAGCGATGGCGTCGGTTTCCAGATTCACCTTTATTTCCAGCTGTTCGAAATTGGCTATGTTTTGGCGTATGCGCTGAGCTTTGTGGGTGTGATACTGATATTGGAAGGAACGGTGATAAAATTGCTGGAACGGCGGGCGACGCGCTGGCGCTGATGTTTGGGCCGGTTCAGCTGACCCATCCGTGGCATGTCCCGTGATCGGTTATTGATGCATGTGACATCCTAAACGACCATGGCGCATCAGAAACGCATATGGCGGGTTCTGTCGACGATGCCCTAGCCCATATCGGAAAAACAGCATTACCTTTGCTATTCTTGACGTAAATCTAGGGCCGCAAACGTCGGTCCCAATCGCAGAGAAAAGCATCCCTTTGTGCTGGCCGCGGGTTACGGCAATACGGATGCAATCGTTAGGTCGTATCCGCCAGCGCCTATTGTCAAAAAGCTTTTGAATGCTGAAACGCTCTTGCGAGAGGTGAACGAGACTTTTGGTCTACAGTGCTGTTTCATCCAAAATATCGCAACTTTGCCGCTGCGTTCTATCAAGCCGGGAAATAACCCCGTCGGCCCAACGTTTGGTGGCTGCTCCAAAGCAATCATGAATTGAATCCACGGCGATGACGCTGCCGAGTGACATACGCCCCAGCATACATAAGGGTGTGGTGTCGTTCTGTCCGATTAGCTGACCGTCTGCTTTGGCGCTCGCGCCCAGTCCGTCGGAAACTGCACTAATATACCCCTTCGCCATCAATTTTTCGATTAGCGGGTCTGCAGTCGTGTCAAGCGCAGGCGAAGGCATTACCGCATCAATCATCACCGATACCGCGATTTCTTTATTTTCGTCGACAAGCTGCCAACCTTCCGCGATTAACCTGATATTCGGGTCATCTGCCGCACGTAGGTCAACGAATTCGGCGTCAATGAGCATGAGCAGTTCTTTTGCTGATCGCACGGGCGGGCCGTATGAATAACGCTTCAACCCTTCATCAAAGGTGATCAACGCCTTCGCTGTTTCAGGGCTGATCTGCGCAGAGTTGAAACCTGATCTTAGGGCATTTTGCCATTTTCGCCAAAGTTGCCCAATGACGAACCCAATTGATGGGGAAAGGTCGCCGTCCGCCATGCCAATGCCGGTGCGCAGTGCCTCGGTGGGCGATTGCGTTTCTTGCGAACCCGGCGCATCGCGTTCCATTGTAAGCCAATTGCGCACGTCGTCTTCCTTAAGCGGGTTTCCCATCTCTTTCAGAATACGCGCTGCTGGGGCAACCAAAGCTTCAGACACGGTTATGATTGCGGTTTCCTGAGTTTGGGTTGTCGCATTCTTCAATGCCGCACCAAACGCTTTCGTCTCGTCCTTGGTTGGGTCAAACATTGCGTCAAGTTTTGCGTTCGCAGGTTTCGGAACCGGGGCATGACCGTCCAGTGAGAAAGGTAGAATTCGCGTAGGTTCATTGCCTGAACGGATGTAGCGTTCGTTTTCAAACCGGCCACCCAATCCGCAGGTCAGAATACGCAGAACATCCAGCGTCGACAGTCCTAGTCCACGGATGGCCACATTCTTTCCTGCCCAGTTTTTCGCGGACTTCAATAAGGTCGTTCCCGGATAGGCCGCAGACAGTTCACCAGCATTGTTTTGAACATGGTCCGTCCATCGGCCAAGCTGTTCGTCCGGTTTCGTGGCGGGTTGTCCTTGGGTCAAAAGTACTTCGTGGTAGGGGCCAAAGCGCTGGTTGCCCGTTTCGATCCACCACCCGTCGTTTTCGTTTTGAATGTCAGTTACCTTTTCGGGGCGCTGCGACAAACACAGCGCCTTGGCATTCCGGTCCAGGTCACGATACCGCGCCTCGAAATATTCGCCAAGTATTGCGCGCGGTGGAAATGTATCGGGGTCGCCTGACAGCGACGGCCAATCCGAGAACTGACCGACTTGCGCGCCGGGGAACGCTGGCGGCTCAACGGAAATCTCACGGATTGGAATGTTCAGAAGACACAGTTCGGTTTCGTCCGGGGAAAAGTTAGGGCCCGCCCCAAGGTGTTTAATCGGGTCGAAGATATCAACGTCAAAGACTAAATCTGTGTTGCCAAGCTGTGTTGCTAGCGCTTCAAGCGCACCCAAACCGCGTGGTCCCATGCCGACGATGGCAATGCTTGGGCGTTGATTATCTGTTGGCATTGATGCCGTCCTTTTACTGCGGCCTCGCATTTGTGGCCAATACGCGGCTACTTTGTGATCAGCGTTTTGCGAAACCACGTTTGCTCAGTCGCTTATAGTTCGCCGAAGTTTTGTTCCCGATTGGAATAAGCGCGCTTGAAAACACTTTTTCAAGGGGATTTCCCTGCATTGCAGATCGCGACGCAGCAGATGCGCTTTGGCGCAGGGCCTTCGTCTTTTCCGTGATCATTCGCGCGTTTTCGTTTGGCGATACTGACCAGATTCCGGCCATGCCAAGGACCCTGAACCCGATGACAGCTTGGGCTTCTGCCGTCATTTTGCAGGTCGCCAACCCAAGCGACCACATGGCGACGATATTATTGGGATGTATCATAGTCGGCGTCCTATCTCGTTGTTGTACGACAAGTCGGGAGGTTCCCAACCCTTGCACGGTCTGGGCTAAATTGTTTTCCGCCGCCTATTTTTGCGACGGAAAACACCAAGCCATTTTTTCAGCAAGTACAGTGGTAGCGTTCAGTTAAAGGGCTTAACCGTGGGGTGTTACGCAACGAAATAACGCATCGGCGATGCGGATTAACCGCCAATGCTCTTGGCAGACGCAAGGCCGGGAGCATCCGATGCGCCGCCCAGTTTTTCGCGAACGCCGGATTCGATTTTGTCACCAGTGTCGCGGTCGATGTTGCGCCAGTATTCAAACGCACGCTGAAGCACCTTTTCACTCACGCCCGCGGTCAAATGTCCAACAACATTGTCGACCAGACGTTTGCGCGCGTCGTCGTCCATGACTTTTCGCACAAGTGTTCCAGCTTGGGTCCAGTCATCATCATCTTCACGAAGGGTATAAGCCTGACGCACCATTTCGCCGTCAGAATACCATAAACCCGCTTCTTCACCCGGTTCGGGTTGGGCAGATGGGCCGCCGTAGGAATTCGGTGCATAGACAGGATCTGCGACATTCACGGTGCGCCCCTGACCATCCTTTGAATAGCTGTGGACCGGCGACTTGGCACTGTTCACCGGTATGTGTTTATAGTTCACACCCAGCCGTGCCCGGTGGGCGTCAGCATATGAAAAACCGCGCGCCAAAAGCATCTTGTCCGGCGACAAGCCAATTCCGGGCACCATGTTGTTCGGCTCAAATGCTGCCTGTTCGATCTCGGTATGAAAGTCAGTTGGGTTGCGGTTCAATGTCAGCGTGCCGACTTCGATTAACGGATAATCCGCATGCGGCCATACTTTAGTGAGGTCAAACGGGTTTATGCGATAGGTCTTGGCATCCTCAAATGGCATCACCTGCCATTTTAAGGTCCAGCTTGGGTGGTCACCTTTGGCGATTGAGTCAAATAAATCACGACGGTGAAAGTCACCGTCAGTCCCGGCAAGTTTGTCCGCTTCATCTTGGCTCAGGTAAGCGTTCCCGTCACCTTGATTGCTATGAAAGTGGAACTTGACCCAGAATTTCTCTCCCTCGGCATTGATCAGGGAATATGTGTGGCTCGAATATCCATTCATCTCGCGCCATGTCTTTGGAATACCACGGTCACCCATAAGATAGGTCACCTGATGTGCGCTTTCGGGGGACAAAGTCCAGAAATCCCACTGCATGTCATGATCGCGCAAATCGTTGTCTGCACGACGTTTCTGACTGCGGATAAAATGTTGGAATTTCAATGGGTCACGAATGAAGAATATTGGCGTATTGTTCCCAACCATGTCAAAGTTACCGTCTTCGGTATACATTTTGACCGAGAAACCGCGCGGATCGCGCCAAGTATCAGGGCTGCCGCGTTCGCCGGCAACGGTCGAAAACCGCATCACAACGTCACACTTCGCGCCGGGCTGGAAAATCTTGGCTTTGGTATAGCGCGAGACATCTTGCGTGGTCTCAAATGTACCAAAGGCGCCGGACCCTTTCGCATGTGGCTGACGTTCAGGGATGCGTTCACGGTTGAAATTGGCCATTTGTTCAAGAAGATAATGGTCGTTCAATACGATTGGGCCGTCCGGCCCCACAGTAAGTGAGTGCTCATCGCTTTGAACACGTATACCGGCATCATTGGTCGTTGGCGGTGTGGCTTTCTTGCTGGTCATGATCTGACTTTCCGTGCTGGCTTTCAGGAGCTTCAATGTTACCAAACGTGACGACACGCCAAAAAGTTCCACTTAAAGATGATCTGTCATCGACCAGAACCGTAACCTGGGCCAACCGATGTGACGCAACACACCTAGGCGCAATCGCAGCAAATTGGGCTTGGCCCCGCAGACTGTCGGCGCCTACGCGCAAATCAGCCGCAACGAACAAGCAAGCTGATTACCGGAAATACGACTGATTTGGTCTGAACGCCCATTTCAAACAAACGCCATGTGTGGGAACGTATGTCGGAACTAAAAATGCGCAATTTACATTTTTCGTATAAAATAAACACTTATGAGCATTAAATGGCGGACTGGGGAGGATTCGAACCCCCGACCCCTTGATTCGTAGTCAAGTGCTCTATCCAACTGAGCTACCAATCCGCGTATGGGGGGATTTAGACGGGGTTGCGGTGGGACGCAAGGCCCTATTTCGATTCTTTTCACTCATCTTCTTCGGCCAGCGCGAGGTCGGCCTTGGGCAGTTGAATCACGAATGTGGTGCCGGTTTCATCGGTGCGGGCGAGGTCAAGCCTGCCGCCATGGCCGCGGACCAGGTCACCCGCAATAACCAGCCCCAAGCCAGAGCCACCTTTACGCACCCCACCTTGGAACGGTTGAAAAAGATGGTCGCGCGCCTTGACGGGCAGGCCGGGTCCGGTGTCCGACACCGTCAGGTGCCATCGCTCGTCGTCCTCATGCGCGTGGATGCCGATTTCACCCGGTTTTCCTGTGGCCATGATCGCTTGACGGGCGTTGCGCACAAGGTTTTGGATGACGCGGTAAAGCTGTTCGCCGTCTGCGCGCAGGGTCAGTGACGCCGCGACGTCTTCGGCAAAGGAAAGCGGATAGTCCCCTGCGGCAAGTCGTTCGGCGTCAATCACATCGCCGACGATTTGCGCGAGGTTCACGCGGGTCAGCGCGGGCGCCGGTTCTTCAACACGTCCAAATGCCAGCGTCGTTTCGCAAAGATTCACGGCGCGTGTGATTGACCCCACCAGTTTGGGGGCCATCCGTTGCACCAGTGGATCGACCGATCCTTCGATGCGGTCGGTAAAAAGTTGTGCGGATGTCAGGATGTTGCGCAAATCGTGGCTTACTTTGGCGACACCGCTGCCAAGCTGCGCGAGCCGTTCTTTTTGCTTGAGCGCTGTCGTAAGCTGGGTCTGCATCATTTGCAGGGCGTTTTCAGCGTCCCGCAATTCTTTGATCCCGGATGATGGTGTAATGATCTGGCGCGCGTCTTCGGGGGATTTCGCATAGGCCTGCATATGGTCCACGACGCCCTTGATTGGTTTGACCAGCAAGATGCGGACCGCGAAGAACAGCAGCCCTGCGACCACAACGGAAATAAAGGCGGACAGCAGGAAAATATTCCAGCCGTATTGCAGCATCGCCGTCCGCAGTGGCATGTCATCGACAGTAATCTCGATCAGCAAGCCGCCGTCGCGCACCGGGTTGCCGATCACGCGGATCACCCGTTCATTTGTGTCCATCAGCGTGCCGAGTGCATCACGTATCAGCGTAATGCTTGTGGGTGCGCGCATGTCGTATGTCGCTGTGATGGGCGTGGGAATGGGTGACGATAGCACAAGCTGCCGCATCTCGTTGCGGCGCAGGACGACGTTGTAGACCTCGGCGTTTTTCAAAAGCTCCGCCTCGAGCTCGGGCGTGATCATATTGTCCGCCTCAAGCGCGAGCGAGGCGATTTGCGCACGTTCAAGCCGGGCGAGCAGGTAATCTTGACGAAACCGTGCGATAGAGGGCACGAAAATAAACACCTCGGCCAGCATCACAAAGATGACCGTCAGGATCAGGAAACGGCCAGAGAGTGTGTTGATCATCGTTCCTCGCTATGGCAACCAACGCTGCACAAGGCCTACGATGCGCTTTACCATTGGGTTGTCAAAAAGTCTTGGTGTAAAATAGGCACCCGCAGCCCGTTTGTTAACCTCGTTCACGGTGGGATATGGCAAAACGGTGTTCGAGATGGCGGACATCTTCAGGTTGTTCGCAATGGCCATCGACCACATCCCGATGAGTTCACCCGCTTGATGCCCGACAATTGACGTACCGACAGGGCGGCCTTTGACCACCATCACCTTGATCAATCCCTTGGTTTTCCGTTCCGCGATCAGACGATCGTTGTGGTGCATTTCGGCCCGCACGACTTCGACTTTGTCGCCGTATTTTTCAGTGGCTTGGGCTTCGGTCAGGCCGACCTGTGCCAATTCGGGGTCGGTGTATGTTGCCCATGGGATGTGGTCTGTGCGGGTCTTGAATGGCCAGCCGAACAGGAGTGTCCGCACCAGAATGCCGCCATGATATCCGGCGACATGAGTGAATTGCAGCCCGCCCGCAACGTCGCCTGCAGCGTAGACTTTTTTGTTGCTGACGGAACGTAGGTCATCGCCCACGGTCACGCCGCGCCGGTCATGTTTGACGCCAGCCTTGTCGAGGTCCAGTTTTTCGATGTTGACCTTGCGTCCAACCGCAACAAGCAGATGAGACCCGGTAAAGTCACCTTTGGCCGTATGAACGGTGATCGTGTCGTCAATGCTGGAAATCTTTTCGGCGGTTGCGTGTTCGACGATATTTACCCCTTCTTCGCGCAGGCTGTCCAATACGATGGCGGCCAGTTCGGGGTCGTCTTTGCCCATGGCCTTGGCGCCTTCGATTACGGTGACATTGCAGCCCAGTCTGCGGTGGGCTTGTGCCATTTCGATGCCGATGGGGCCGCCGCCGATGATGATCAGGTGCTTGGGCTTTTCGCGCAGGTCAAAGATGTTTTCGTTGGTGTAGAAGGTGGTTGTGTCCAACCCCGGAATCGGGGGCACCAGCGGGCCAGACCCCGTTGCGATGACGAACCGGCGGGCTGTGATGACGGTATCACCGGCCTGTACCTCGGTTCCGGAAATAAAGCGCCCGAATTCTTGGATTACCTGCACCCCAAGCCCGGTGAAGCGTTCGACACTGTCAACGGGGGCGATGGTGGCGATGACGTCTTGAACGTGGTCCTTTGCGGCGGCGTAGTCGACGGTCGCGCCCACGTCGGCCACGCCGTATTTCGCGCCGTGCGACATGGCATAGGCCTGCTTTGCGGATGCGATCAGGGCCTTTGAGGGTACGCAACCATAGTTCAGGCAGTCGCCACCCATCTTGTGACCTTCAAGCAGGACAACCTTTGCGCCCATTTGAACTGCGCCTGCTGCGATAGACAGCCCGGCCGACCCGCCGCCAATGATACAGATATCTGTTTTGATCCGGTTCATGGGTTACCGACCTTTCTTGCTACGCAACATGTTGATGAGGATTGGCAGCGCGGCCAATGCCGCCAGCCCCAAAATGGGAAAAAGGATAGCGGGTTCGAAGATGATTCCAAGGTTTGGCATTTTGCCTGATGCAAACACTTCGCCCAGACCTGCGCCGACAGAGGTGTAGATAAAGGCGCCGGGGATAATTCCCAAGAAAGTCGAAACCACAAACCGATACAGGGGTACGCCCAAGAAAGAGGGGATCAGGTTTGCCATGAAGAATGGAACGATCGGCAGGAGCCGCATTAAAAACAGCATCGACCATTCGTTTTCATTGATCCCTGCTTTGATTTTTTTGACAACGCCTTGCGATGCGTCAATGCGTTGGCCCAGGCTTTCGCCAAAGCCCCAACGCGCTGCTAAAAAAATTCCGGTCGCGCCCAGCGTTGCCGCGACCATGTTGAACAGCGTACCGGGGAAGATCCCGAACAGAAAGCCCCCGGTGAGCGACGCGATTGTGGCACCAGGAAGCGAAAATGCTACGATTGCCACGTAGGCCCCCAGAAACAGCAAAACGGTAAGAAGGTAATTGTTGTCGCGGAATGCGAGCAGGGATTCGCGATTCTGTGACAACGCGTCAAAGGTCAGGTGATCGCGCAGCAGATACGTGCCGATCACGGCGACCATAATAATTGTGATCAGCGGCAATTTGCGAACAAATGATCGGGTTGAAGGAGCAGTCATAATTATCTTTCGTGAACAGCGATTTGACCCATAGATGGACATAACATCGCCCCTGCGATAGCCATATCACGCTGCATTGATGTGAATGCCCTGCTTGTTTCAGATTTAACCCGTTTGTTGGTTGGCATTGAAACATACGCACCTGTGACTTTCTTGGAAATGTTGCAGATTGTCGGCGGCAACCGCGTTGACATGCTGGGCTACCCGCTCTAAAGGACGGGTCTGAAATGTTGATCGGCTTAGAATCCTTTTTGGATTTGGCCTAGAACCGGAGAGAACGCGATGAAGCGCACGTTCCAACCATCTAACCGGGTTCGTAAGAACCGCCACGGATTCCGCGCACGGATGGCCACAAAGGCCGGTCGTCGTATTTTGAACAATCGCCGTGCCAAAGGCCGTGCGAAGCTTAGCGCGTAGGCGCGAAGTACGTTTTGAACGGATTAGAACCGCCGGTTGCGCCAGAAAATGGTACTCCGGCGGTTTCCGTTTGTTTGACGGTATTGACGAAGCGCGCTGATTTCCTGCGCGCGTCGCATGCCCGCAGACAAGGCACCCCTGGTATTCACCTGCAAGCCCGTAAGCGCGCTGACGGCGAAGCAGAGGGGATTCGCGTTGGATTTACCTGCTCTAAAAAAGTTGGCAATGCCGTTGCTCGTAACCGTGCCAAGCGTCGGTTGCGCGAGGTTGCCCGCATTGTGCTGCCCGAAATGGGCCGTGATGGGTGGGATTACGTGCTGGTTGGACGCAAGGACGTCACCGCCGATTTGGCGTTTGATCAGTTGATTTCAGATATGCAGCGGGCGGTGATCAAGGTGCACACATGACCCCAGCCGCCTATATCGTATCGCTGCCCGTTCGGGCCTACCGTTTGGTATTAAGCCCATGGATCGGGCTGGGATGCCGGTTTCATCCGACGTGTTCGGCCTATTCGCTTGAGGCGCTGGAAAAGCATGGCGCGATCAAAGGCAGCTTGCTGACGATTCGGCGCATTGGGCGCTGTCATCCATGGGGTGGGTCAGGGATCGACAACGTTCCCGACTAAACGCGCCCCGGTGCCGGCCGCCCTTGGTGAAACCAATCGGGTGTGTGCCAGCGGTCTGCTAAATTTTGCTCTGACCAATTGCTCATTGCGATCAGAACAGGACGCAAAGCCGCGCCTTTTTCGGTTAGGTGATATTCAAAGCGCGGTGGCCGTTCCGAATACTGCACGCGCGTCACGATCCCATGTGCGACCAATGCTTTCATGCGATTCGCCAATATGCTGGTGGGGATATGTTCGTGTCCCGCCTCTATTTCCCCGAACCGTGTTTTTCCGACTAGCAGATCACGCACGACCAGCAGTGTCCACTTGTCCCCAAGAAGGTCAAGAAAACTCGAGATGGGGCAGGGGCTTCGGTGTTGTGTTGTCATGGTGCGAGACTAGCAAAAGGGCCGCAGGATTTCAAACTTTTGATTTGAAAGTCAGTCGACTTATAGTAACTATCGATTCGAAAGTTACTATAGGGATAAAGACATGGAACTTGTCGCTCTTTTGGCAATTGGTGCGTTCGTATTTGCAGCGGCCGCGGTGCAACATCTTTATACCGTTCGGAGCAAAGGCGTGCGCTTTGTGATGACGGATCGGTCACAACCGTTACCCGACGATGGCTTCGCAGGCCGATCGGCGCGCGCCCTGCGAAATACTGTTGAATCCGCCGCGATGTATGGACCTGCCGTTGTCGTTTTGGTTCTGGTCGCCGGACAAACGTTGCTGACGGCTATGGCTGCAAGCGTTTACATTGTTGCGCGCGCTGGGTTCCTGTTGGCCTATTGGGCGAGAATCAACCGTTTACGGTCTGCATTTTGGGCGGCTGGCATGGCCGCAATTGTTGTGACCTATATCGGTGCGATCGCGGCCCTTATTCCCTAGGGCAGCTTTGCAGGGTTCAATTTTACGTCCGGCGCTGCTCAAAACTGCCGGGGCAACACCACTTTCGGCAGTATTTGTGAAACAACCATATTGGAAGGGCGCACGGGTTCTGGCATAGGACGTTTATGTTAGATGACGCAGACGATATTCACCCGCTCTTTTTTGGTGCGCCGAAAACCACGGCGTTCAAAAAGCTGCGCAAACGCATCGTGCAAAATGTGCGCGAGGCGATTGATCAATATGGCATGATCGAACGCGACGCAAAATGGCTGGTGTGTCTGTCAGGTGGCAAGGATAGTTATACGCTGTTGGCCGTCCTGTACGAGCTGAAATGGCGCGGTCTGCTGCCTGTCGAATTGCTGGCGTGCAATTTGGATCAGGGACAGCCCGGGTTTCCGGCCACTGTTTTGCCAGAGTTTTTGGAAAAGATGGGTGTGCCGCACCGGATCGAATATCAAGATACCTATTCTATCGTCATGGATAAGGTGCCTGCAGGACGCACTTTCTGCGCGCTATGTTCGCGTTTGCGGCGCGGGAACCTGTATCGTGTCGCCCGCGAAGAAGGCTGTTCCGCTGTCGTGTTGGGTCATCACCGCGATGATATTCTGGAAACATTCTTTATGAACCTTTTCCACGGTGGGCGGTTGGCGACGATGCCGCCCAAACTGGTGAACGAAGAAGGTGATTTGTTTCTCTACCGTCCGCTTGCTCATGTGGCCGAAGACGACTGCGAAAAATTCGCACAGGCGATGAACTATCCGATTATTCCTTGCGATCTATGTGGATCGCAAGACGGGCTACAGCGCCAGCAGGTGAAGCAAATTCTTGATGGCTGGGAAAGCAATAGCCCGGGTCGGCGGCAGGTCATGTTCCGGTCATTGATGAACGCGCGCCCATCGCATTTGCTGGACCCAAAGCTGTTCGATTTTGCTGCGCTGACTCGCGGTACAACCGACGCGAAGTAAAGCCGGTTCCGGATCGCCTTCTGGTGCGAACCGCCTTTTCGTATTCTGCTTTGAACAGTGCTAAACGTTTGAAGTTTGCACAAAAAATGCTCTTCGCGGTCTGCGCAGACCGGAAAAACATGTGGTGTCTTTAGCTCATTTGCGAGCGCATGCACAAACTCTGTGCGACGCGCGGTTGTGTCAAAGGATATGCATCGCTATCAATATCGTAATGATAGCGGGTGTGATTTTTAAACGAGTGCCGGGCGTTCAAGTACAGACAAGATTAACACGCATGTGCCGCCATTATAGGTGGCTGGAAACATCAAGGCGCGAGCATTTCCTCGCTCTTATAAACTGATCAGTGGAGCACCAAAACATTATGCTTAGAAAACTTGCTGCCGCGTTGCTTTGCACCGCTGCGCCAGTCGCGTTATTCGCAGAGCCTGTAGAGCTTCGATCAACGGATGGGTTTATTAGCGTCGAAGGCGAAGTCGTTGGTTTCAACGGAACGATGATATCGGTCGATACATCGGTCGGGCGCGTGAGCGTACCCGCAGCCGCGGTTGTGTGCTTTGGCGCTGGTTGTGTGTCGTTGCTGACATCAAATGACTTTGGCCTGACCGCCAGCGCATTCGAATCGACTGATACCCCAATCGCAGCGCCAGAGCCGGTGATCGCACAAGAGACAGGCGGATCTGACGACTTTTTTATCAGCTTTGGCGCGCCAGTGTTTGATACAATTTACCGCAGCATCGTGGGTGCCTATATGATGACCGCGACGGCAGATGCGACCATCAGTGTCGGGGCCACAGGCGAAATCGGCCTCGCAAATGCGGCAACGTCCGAAGTTGCAAAGTTGCGCGTAGCCGATGCAGGCAACGCATCGGACGCGGTTCTGGGGACAGCTTCATTGCGGGGAACGGCAGCTGAATCCTACGCAAATGCGACGCAATGGGCGACGGCCACGGCAATGCCGGCGCAGATGCTGGGCTTGCGCGGCTTTGCGGTCGTTGTCGCCGCAGACGTGGGTTTGGATGCCATTTCCATGCAGCAACTTGCGGATATTTACGCGGGTGAAGTGACGAATTGGTCGGCTTTGGGTGGCGCGGACTTGAAGATTTTGCCACTTAAGCTGCCACCGTCATCGCCGATCAATGCGGAAATCGTCGATCTTGTGATGGCGCCTGTCGGCAAGACAATGGCAGCTAACGTCCTGACAATGAGCGATGAAATTAGCATCGCGCAGTCGATTCCGCAGTTCCCAGGAAGCATCAGCATCATCGGCACCGAAGATGCGGCTGACAATACCGTGCTTGCTGTTTCGGGGACGTGTGGTGTGGCCGTGTTACCAACGGATTTTAATATGAATTCGGGCGATTACCCTTTGGTGCGTCCGCTGATCGTCCGATTTGATCAAACGCCGCAAACATCACTTTTGACGCGTGTGTTTGACTACGCCACCAACGATATCGTGCAAGCATCGATCGCTGCAGAGGGGTTTAGCGACCTGACCGCCATTGCGCTTGATGAATCCGCAAAAAACGGTCGCTTGAATCAATTGCTGTCCGGGGACTTCGATGAAGCCCAACGGGTGGATGCCGCGCAAATGTTCCAGCACCTGTTCGCAGCTGAACGCCTGTCACCGACGATGATTGGTGGCGCGGTCAGCGCGAATGAAGGGGCGTGGAACCGCGCCATGTTTGCGACCCTTGCCGCAGCACTGGCTGATCCGGCCATGTCTGGGCGCGAAGTGATGTTTGTCGGTTTTAGCGATACTGCAAACCCTCCCAGCGATCCAACGGCAGTTTCAGCAGCAGCAGCGGCGGATATGATGGACGCATTCTCGCGATATGCCCCGTCGGTCGCAACGGCCGCTAATCTTACGCTTTCGTCGCATGGATACGGCGGCATTTCCCCCGCGACCTGCGCTGAAGGGCAAGTGGACGGTGCCGATCATACCCGCGTGGAAATTTGGGTGCAGTAAATCGTCCACTCCTCACACACGCCGTGATGCCGCAAGCCGCTTGCGGCATCATTGCGTTTTTAAGGCCGTTATCCGAAGTCAACGCGCATGATATCGCCTAACAGCTGGGAAAATGGTTGTGTGGACCTATGTCAGGACTAGAAATTTACGCCCAATCACATAGGTAAGGCACATGAAAAAACGCATACTCACATTCGCTCTGGCCATTGGCGTCGCCCTGTCTGCAGGCGCGGCGACGGCGCAGCAGCTCAGTCTGGCGCAGATATCGCAATATCTGAACCAGCTTCAAACCGCGCAGGGTGGCTTTACCCAGATCAACCAAGACGGGACGCTGTCGACGGGTACCATCTATATCAAACGGCCCGGGCGGATCCGGTTCGAATATAACGCGCCGGACGACACATTGGTTATCGGTGGCGGTGGATCGCTCGCGATCTTTGACCCACGGTCAAACGCGGGACCGGAACGGTATCCGCTGAACCAGACGCCGCTGGGGATCATTTTGCAGCAAAACGTGAATTTGGATCAGGCGGACATGGTGACGGGTGTGACGTCGGACGGCACCGCAACCACGGTGACAGCGCAAGACCCGCAAAACCCGCAGTACGGCAATATCCAACTGGTGTTTACAGCGAACCCGGTTGAACTGCGTCAATGGATTGTCACAGACGAGACCGGCACCCAAACCACGGTCGTCTTGAACGATCTTGCCTTGGGCGGACAGGTGCGTGACATTTTGTTCAACATTCAGGCAGAGACGGCTAATCGCGGGAATTGATCCCACAGATAGAATTGAAAAAGGCGGCCTTTTGGGCCGCCTTTTTTTATCGTTTCCGGCAGGATCGCAGTTGCGCGTCGTACATGGCTGCGCGTGCTTCGACCTCTCCGGCGATGCGCACGAGCCAGCTTTTGGAACGCCACGTACCGCGTAGATAGCCGCTGCGCCCATCATGGTAGGCCAGATATTGGTTGCGGGTGTCGTGGATCGCAACGCCGGTCTCGTCGACCGTTTGCACCATGTACCACCCCATAAAGTCGGTGGCGTCACCAATGTCTTCGCGGCGCGCGCGCGCCCCGCCGACACTGTTTTGATATTCGCGCCACGTCCCGTCCAGCGCCTGACTGTACCCGACTGCTGACGACTGACGCCCCACGGGAATCACACCCAAGGCATATTGATGCGGTGGGCGGTTGTTGCTGATGAATTTGCTTTCTTGATAGATAATTGCCATCAGCGACGGCACGGGGACACCGTATTTGCGTTCAACGGCGCGGAACGCACGTAAATACTCTGGGCGCTCGGACACGATGCTACAGGCGTCATCAAGGTTGCGGGGGGCCGTGGTATGGCTCGGTCCACCGCAGCTGCCTAAAACCAGCATCAATGTCATCGCGCGAAGGAAACTGCTCATTTGCCTCTCGCTTTTCTTTGCTTTTTTACACGATAGCGTGTCGCGGCCGATCTGAAAATCCCTAACGGGCATGGATCAGATCACAAAAGCCAAGATGAGCGGTAAATAGGCCACCGACAGCACGGTTGATGCGACGACTAATCCCGCGACCGGTTGTGCATCAGCCCCGTATTTTTCAGCCAAGAGATAGGATGTGACTGCGACAGGGGTCGCGACCTGCACGATCAGCACTGCCGCAGCGACCGGATCAAGGCCGAACCACGTGGCGGCAGCCCATGCAGCCGCGACACAAATCACCACCTTGACCACTGACAGCCAGATCGCTTGGGTCATCGCCTTTGTTTCAAGCCGCGCAACGGCCACGCCAAGGGTGATCAGCATGATGGGAATCGCCATCTGTCCAATCAGTTGCAGTGTGTTGGTGATAACCGGTGGCGTTTGCCAGCCGTGCCAAAGAAACAAAGCGCCTAAAAGAGTGGCACCAACAAGCGGCTCTTGAATGACCCGTTTCAAAGACCCGCCGCCCGACACAACCCAAACCCCGATGGTGAACGACAAGATCGCCATGACGGCAAAAACAACAACTGCATAGTCAAATCCGACATCGCCAAATGCGAACAAAGCCAAAGGTAATCCAAGGTTGCCCGTGTTCCCGAATACAAGCGGTGCCAAATACGTGCGGACATTAAGTTTCGCAAACTTTACAACAGCGTAGCACGCCAGCATCACGATAAGGTAAGCCACAAACGCCGCGAGCGACAGGGCGGCAAGGGCCTCTGGGGCAATTTGCGTTTTCATCAAGGCGACAAAGATCAGACAGGGGACTGACAGGGTCATCGTCAGTCTGGTCACGAATTCCACCCGATATTCAAATCCAAGTTTAACCCACGCAAAACCGATGGCCGCTAGCAAGAAAACCGGTGCTGTAATATTCAGCACTGTTAAAACCATTGTCACAGATTGTTTCCTTAATTTTTGTCGGGACCCGTAGACTTTGAAGCCCTCGGCGGCATATATTGCAAGGGGGTAAAGTATAGATGTTCAAAACACGCGCGAAATATCATTTGGGCCAGATTGTTCGGCACCGTAAACATCCTTTCAGGGGTGTTGTATTTGATGTGGATGCCACGTTTTCGAATACCGACGCATGGTACAATGCGATTCCCGAAGATAGCCGCCCGAAAAAGGACCAGCCGTTCTACCACCTTCTGGCTGAGAACGACCAAAGTTTTTACGTGGCATATGTGTCAGAACAAAATCTGGTTGCGGACTATTCCGGCGAACCCGTCGATCACCCAGATGTGGATGATTTCTTTGGGCCGTTTGAAAATGGCCACTATCCGTTGCAGGTTCAGCTGAACTAGGTCTGGTTTTGACCGGTCTGCGTGTTACATCCTGTGGAACGTCACAGGAAGGTTGCTATGCTTGTTGTTATTTCCCCCGCCAAGGCCTTGAACATGGATCCGGTGCAGATCGCGCCAACTGCGCCACTGTTCCAAGAAGACGCTGTGCGTTTGGCCAAGACGGCGCGAAACTTGACCTTGGGCAAGTTAAAGGCGCTGATGAATCTCTCTGATGATTTGGCGCGACTAAACCGTGATCGTTTCGCGGCGTTTTCGGATGCGCCCGGCGCAGAGGCGGTAAAACCTGCAGCATGGGCATTTAATGGCGACACCTATCAGGGCCTTGAGGCAGCAGCGCTGCGTGATGCAGATATGGATTGGGCGCAGGATCATTTGCGCATTTTATCCGGGCTGTATGGCCTGCTGCGCCCCAAAGACGCAATCCAGCCATACCGCTTGGAAATGGGCAGCCGTTTGAAAACCCGCCGTGGAACGTCGCTTTATGACTATTGGGGCGATAAGATTGCGACGACGCTGAACGATCATGCGCAGGCTGTCGGGGCTGATACGTTGATCAATTGCGCCAGTCAGGAATATTTTGGCGCGGCCGACCGCAAAGCGCTAAAACTCCGGGTCGTCACGCCACAGTTTATGGAAGTCAAAGACAGCAAACCCCGCATCGTCAGCTTTTTCGCCAAACGCGCACGCGGCGCAATGGCCCGCTATGTCGTGGAAAACCGCCTGACCGATCCAGAGGATATCAAGGGGTTTTCCGCGGACGGCTATGCCTTTGATTCCGGGCTGTCAGAAGGTGACAAATGGGTTTTTGTGCGGGACTACCCCAAGAAATAGGGCGCCCCGACTGCCGTTGCCGCAAGATGGGTCAGAGCCGTTCAATGGCCAGCGCAATCCCTTGGCCGCCGCCGATGCACATGGTGATCAATCCGCGTTTGCCGCCGGTCCGTTCCAGTTCGTACATTGCTTTGACGGTAATGATTGCCCCCGTCGCCCCGACCGGATGCCCAAGCGCGATGGCACCGCCATTCGGATTGACGCGGGCGGGATCAAAGCCAAGCTCTTGGCTCACGGCCAAAGCCTGCGACGCGAAAGCTTCGTTTGATTCGATCACGTCAAAGTCGCGGGCGGTCAGTCCAGTTTTTGCAAACAGGCTCTGTACGGCCGGTACTGGCCCGATTCCCATGATGTCAGGGCGCACGCCCGCATGCGCATACCCGAGCACGCGGAATTTGGGGGTTAGCCCTGCTTTGGCGGCTGCGTCGGCTGTTGCCAAAACAATGGCTGCCGCCCCGTCGTTCAGGCCGGATGCATTGCCTGCGGTGACGGTGCCGTCTTTTTGGAAGGCTGGGCGCAGTGTGCCCAAGGTGTCCATCGTGCTGGCTTTGGGGTGTTCGTCGCGGGCGAAATCGACCATTTCGCGTTTGACGCGCACCTGGACCGGCACGATTTGGCTGTCAAAATGCCCCGCTGCAATCGCTACCGCTGCGCGGTCCTGACTTTGCAGCGCAAAGGCGTCTTGGTCAGCGCGGCTGATGCCATATTGTGCCGCGACGTTTTCTGCCGTCACGCCCATGTGCCCTGTCCCGAACGGACAGTTGAGCGCGCCCAACATCATATCTTGCGATTTGATGTCGCCCATTTTTGCGCCCCAGCGAGCGTCCGTCAGGATGTATGGCGCGCGGCTCATGTTCTCGGTGCCGCCCGCCACGCCAAATTCCGCATCGCCAAGGATCAGCGACTGCACAATGGATACGATGGCTTGCGCCCCGGACCCGCACAGACGGTTGACGTTCATCGCGGGTGTTGTTTCGGGGATGCCCGCGTTCATTGCAGCGACCCGGCTGACATACATGTCACGTGGTTCGGTGTTGATCACGTGGCCAAATGCAACATGGCCGATCTGGTCGCCTGTAACGCCCGCACGGTCAAGCGCCGCTTTGGTAACCAGCGCGCCCAGATCTATGGGCGAGGTGCCCGCGAGCGACCCGCCAAATGTGCCAATGGCGGTGCGTGCGCCACCCAAGATTACGATGTCGGTCATAGATACCTCCCAGAATGATTTGAACGTAGTTTACCCCGCCAGATCCCTGCGGCTAGCAAGACGTCAGGTCACAAACTGACTGAAAACTGCGGACATGGCCTGTATTTGGTATGCATATGTATACAGTCAGTGTCTTATGATCCTATCACTCGAGCATATTCAGCTTGCGCTGCCTAAAGGTGCCGAACCCCGCATGAGGGCCTTTTACCTCGACCTGCTGGGCATGGTAGAGGTCCCAAAGCCGATTGCGTTGCAAGGGCGCGGTGGGTTCTGGGCGCGGTCCGGGACAATTGACGTGCATTTTGGCGTCGATCCGCAGTTTGCTCCGGCTACGAAGGCACATCCGGCATTTTCGGTTTGCGATTTAGACGTGTTGGCGACCCGATTGAACGATGCACAGCACGACGTGCGCTGGGCCACCGGGCTGCCGGGCATCAGGCGGTTTTTCACATCTGATCCCGTCGGCAACCGCGTCGAATTGATCGCGGCCCAAACACGCTAGCGCCGTTTCCTTTGCAGTGGCTTGTGCTATGTCAAATCAGAGCCGCGAGGGATCATGTTACTTAACGTTGAGAATATTCATAAGATCTATCAAACTGCGGATGGCCCTTTTGCTGTCTTGCGCGGTGTCGCCTTGCAGCTTGATCACGGGCAGACGCTTGCGCTGACGGGCGAGTCAGGCAGCGGAAAAAGTACGCTTTTGCACCTGATTGGCGGGCTTGATACCCCTGATCAGGGGCGCATCGTTCTTGACGGTCAAGAGATGGCGGGGCTGGACGATAACGGACGTGCGGCTTTGCGCCGTGGCACTGTCGGGGTGGTGTTTCAACAGTTCAATCTGATCCCCAGCCTGAACGTGCGCGACAATATCGCGTTTCAGGCGCGGCTTGCCAATAAATACGACCCCGATTGGGCGAAGGCATTAGCGGATCGTATGGGGTTGACGCCACAACTAACCAAATACCCCGAGCAATTGTCGGGTGGGCAACAACAGCGCGTTGCGATTGCGCGTACCCTGGCGCCAAAACCGCATTTGGTGTTGGCGGACGAACCTACAGGCAATTTGGACGAGACAACAGCGGCCACGGTCATGGACCTGATGCTTGAATTGGTTTCGCAAACGGGCGCTGGATTGCTTATGGTGACCCATTCGGATGCGTTGGCCGGACGGATGCAGCGCCGTTTGCATTTGCGGGCGGGTCAGGTCGCATGACGCGCGTCACGCTGCAAGCGCTGCTGTCACATTGGTGGCGCAGCCCGATGCAACTATTCACCTTGCTTGCGGGGCTCGCGCTGGCCACCGCGCTGTGGTCGGGGGTGCAGGCGGTGAACGCCGAAGCGCGCGCCAGCTATGCTGCCGCGTCGGCGACGTTGGGCGAAGGCAGCTATGACAGGCTGTTGCGCCGCGACGGGCAACCGATTGACCAGACCACATATGTCGCGCTGCGCCGTGCCGGTTGGTTGGTCAGCCCGGTCATCACAGGCCGGATGAACGGAATACGGATTGTGGGGATCGATCCACTGACCGCGCCGGGGGCGATTGTTCCGGTAGATGTGATCAGCGACGTTGATATCGACCGGTTTTTTGGCACCAAGGGACTGCTGTTCGCAAATGCAGATGTTGCGGCCTTGCTGCCGGATCAAGACGTGATCGTCGTGCCGGACACTGCTCCGAATACTGCGATCACGGATATTTCTGTGGCGCAACGGCTGTTGAACAGGCCCGGGCAGATCGACAGTCTGGTGGTCGTTCCCCGGCAACCTGCACGTCAAGGCGACCTGGCGGGCGTCGCGCCTGATCTGATCTGGCAACGCGCGCAGGGCGGCACCGATGTCGGTCAACTTACTGACAGCTTTCACCTGAACCTGACCGCCTTTGGCTTGCTGTCCTTTGCCGTTGGCATTTTTATCGTGAATGGTGCTATTGGATTGGCGTTTGAACAGCGGCGGCCTGTGGTGCGCACTTTGCGCGCGCTGGGCGTTCCGTTGCGTAAGCTGATTGTCCTGATGGCGGCCGAGTTGATGATCTTTGCGCTGGTCGCTGGCACCATCGGTGTGGCGTTGGGCTATGGTATTGCAGCGTTTTTGCTGCCGGACGTGGCGGCAACACTTCGCGGGCTTTACGGGGCTGACGTGTCAGGCACGCTGCAACTGCGTCCTGTCTGGTGGCTGTCGGGGATGGGCATTGCGCTGGGCGGCACGGCAATTGCAGCAAGCGGTGCCCTGTGGAAAATATCGCGGATGCCGTTGTTAGCAGGGGCGCAGCGGCGTGCGCTGTCGATGGCCGCCACGCGCGCGGCACAACAGCAAGCGATCGTGGCTGGCATGCTGCTGATCGGTGCCGTGGTGCTTGTGCTGACCGCAGACGGGTTGGTGGCGGGGTTTGCCTTGCTGGGGTGTCTTTTGATTGGTGCGGCGCTGGCTTTGCCGTTCCTGTTGGACCGGGTTCTAGCGGTGGCAAGCACGGGTGCCAAATCGATCACAGCACAATGGTTCTGGGCCGACACCCGCCAGCAATTGCCGGGGTTGTCACTGGCATTGATGGCGCTTTTGTTGGCGATGGCAGCGAATGTGGGGGTATCGACGATGGTGTCGAGCTTTCGAATGACCTTTACCGGCTTTCTAGAGCAGCGACTGGCGTCCGAACTCTATATTAGTGCTGAAAGCCCGGCCGAAGCTGGCGCGATCGCGGCCTATGCGACCACACGGGTCGATGCGGTTTTACCAATCCAGTTCGTACAAATCAGCATCGCCGGTCAGCCGACCGAAGTATACGGCACGCGTGACCATGCCACCTATCGCGACAACTGGCAGATGCTTGAGGGGGCTGTTGGTCTATGGGACACGACGTTTGCCGGACGATCGATTTTGGTGAACGAACAGTTGGCGCGGCGCGGCGGGCTGGATGTCGGGGATCACGTGACTGTGCAGGGTCAGACCCTGCCGGTTGCAGGGATTTACGGTGATTATGGCAACCCGATTGGTCAGGCGGTGATATCGGAACCGCTTTTTTCCGCCTTGTTCCCCGATGTCACGCCACAGCGGTTTGGCATACGGATTGCACCGGCATCCGCGCCGGATTTTGTCACCGGTCTTGTCGATTCCACGGGGATTTCGCCGTCTCAAGTGATCAATCAAGCAGGGATCAAGGCTGTTTCGCTTGAAATTTTTGAGCGCACATTCACCGTCACCACCGCCCTTAATATTCTTACCCTCGCTATCGCCGGTTTTGCGATTTTAATGAGCCTGCTCACGCTGGCGGCGATGCGTGTGCCGCAACTGGCGCCCGCATGGGCGATGGGAATGACGCGCGCACAATTGGGGCGTCTTGAATTGCTGCGCGCGGTTTTGCTGGCGATGCTGACGGCGGTGATCGCGCTGCCGCTGGGGCTTGCGCTGGCGTGGGCGTTGTTGGCTGTTGTCAATGTCGCGGCCTTCGGGTGGAAACTGCCAATGTATTTTTTCCCGCTCGAGTATGCGCGGTTGGGAATCTTCGCATTGCTGGCTGCGGCGCTTGCCGCGCTTTGGCCCGCGCGCAGGCTGGCCCGCACACCGCCTGCGGATTTGCTAAAGGTGTTTTCCAATGAACGTTAAAGCGCTGATATTGTGCCTGTGGCCGGTCATGGGCAGCGCCCAAGGTTTTGCCGGACTTGGTACCGCGGTCGATGGGTTTGCGGTGCCGCAACCAAACCCGGTGTTCGATTTCCCCACAGACCATGGCGCGCACAACGATTACCGGATTGAATGGTGGTATGTGACCGCAAACTTGAAGGCTGCGGACGGGACAGATTACGGCCTGCAATGGACGCTGTTTCGCTCGGCTCTTGCACCGGGCAATGGTACCGGTTGGAACACGCCGCAATTGTGGATGGGCCATGCGGCCGTGACGACACCGACCCAGCACTACGTGAGCGAACGGTTGGGGCGCGGTGGGATCGGCCAGGCAGGTGTGACCGCTGATCCGTTCAGTGCGTGGATTGATGATTGGCAGATGACAGGCAATTGGGATCAGTTGCAGATGTCTGCAAGCGGCCCTGATTTCAGCTATGATATGGACCTGACTGCCAAGGGACCGATCGTTCTGCACGGGCAGGACGGGTATTCGGTCAAATCGGCGCAGGGGCAGGCGTCCTATTATTATTCGCAACCGTTTTTTGACATATCGGGTTGGCTGAACCTGCCGGATGGCCCGGTTGCGGTCACTGGGACGGCGTGGCTGGATCGCGAATGGTCAAGCCAGCCTTTGGGTGCCACGCAAACCGGCTGGGATTGGTTTTCATTGTCTTTTGACAGCGGCGATAAATTGATGGGGTTTCGGTTGCAGCAAACGGATGGCGCGCACTACACATCGGCCACGTGGATAGAACGCGATGGGACAACCACACCGTATCCGGAGGGTGCGTTTGACGCGATCCCGCTGGCGATGAATGACGATGACGTCCCGGTCCGCTGGCAGGTTGCATTGCCTGCGAAGGGGGTCGATGTCACGGTTTCTGCGATCAACGACAACGCATGGATGACAACCAGCGTACCCTACTGGGAAGGTCCGGTGATCGTCACCGGCAGTCATCAAGGCCGCGGCTATCTGGAGATGACAGGTTATGAGTGAATGGTTCGAGACGCTGGCAGGTCTGCAAGACCACGTTTGGGCGACGCTGGACAAGGGCGTTGCGCGGGCCGATCACCCCGCCCGTTTGCCCAGTTTTGCGACCGTGTCGCCACAGGGGTGGCCCCAAGTGCGTACGGTGGTTCTGCGGTCAGCGGACCGGCAAGATGCGCAGGTGACAGTACATACCGATCTTTATTCGGACAAAATCCGCAGCCTGCGCGCCAACCCGCGCGCTGCGCTCCATATCTGGGATGCGGCACAGGCGTTGCAACTGCGGTTGCAGGCCGAGGTTTCGATTTCTTCTGGCTCGGATACTCAGGGGCTATGGGACAACATCCCCGACCACGCGCAGCAGGCCTATGGCGTCACGCCGTCGCCCGGCACCCAGATTGATCGCGCGCTGGATTACGTCAAACAGCCGGACCCGGCGACATTTGCAGTTTTGACCTGCCGGATCATGACGATTGATGTGGTGCATTTGGGCCTGGATCATCGGCGTGCGTGTTTTGCACGGTCCAGTCATTGGGCAGGGCAGTGGTTGTCGCCATGATGCAGTTCCCGTTCACCCGTGACCTTGTGTTGATTGGTGGCGGGCATACGCACGCGCTTGTCCTGCGGATGTGGGGGATGAACCCGCTGCCCGGTGTGCGGGTGACCGTGATCAACCCCGGTCCAACGGCGCCCTATTCCGGGATGCTGCCGGGCTTTGTTGCCGGGCATTACGGGCGCGATGCGCTTGATATTGATCTGGTCAAACTGGCCCGGTTCGCGGGGGCGCGGCTGATCAACGGGGCGGTAGATGGGATCGACGTGGCTGCAAAAACCGTGACCGTCCCCGGACGCGCGCCAATAGCATACGATGTGCTGTCGGTGGATGTGGGGATCACGTCTGAAATGCCGGCCCTACCGGGTTTCGCCGAACATGCGATCCCGGCGAAACCGCTTGGCGCCTTTGCGAGCCACTGGGAGAGATACAGCAAGGACGCAACCTTGCCCAAGGTTGTTGTGATCGGTGGGGGCGTTGCAGGGGCCGAACTGGCAATGGCAATGGCGCACGCGTTGCGCGCACGAACACCCGATGTAAGCTTGATCGACAGAGGGCGGGCGCTGTCAGCGCTGGGACACAAAGCGCAGGATAAAATGCGCGTGGCTTTGGATGATTGCGGTGTTGATGTCATCGAAAACGCAGAAATTGTAGAAATCACCCAGCACAGTGTGGTGTTGTCAGATGGCCGCCAGATCGCGAGCGACTTTACCACCGGGGCCGCCGGGGCAAAACCGCATGACTGGATTGCGCAAACTGATGTGTCCTTGCACACAGGATTTATCACGGTCGATGCGCAATTGCAGTCCAGCGATCCGCATATTTTCGCTGTTGGTGATTGTGCGCATCTGGGCTTTGATCCGCGTCCAAAGGCGGGCGTTTATGCGGTGCGCGAAGCCCCCGTTCTGTTTGATAATCTGCGTGCGGTATTATCCGGCGGAAAGATGCGGGCCTATAAACCGCAAAAGGATTATCTGAAGCTTATTTCGCTTGGGCGCCAGTCTGCGCTGGCAGAGCGGTATGGCCGCGTTTGGTCCGGGCCCGCATTATGGTGGCTAAAGGATTATATCGACCGAAAATTCATGCGTCAGTTCGCGCAGTTACCAGTGATGCCCGCGCCCGACGTACCGCGCGTTGTGGCAAATGGTATGCGCGACGCATTGGGCGACAAACCGATGTGTGGTGGTTGCGGGGCCAAGGTCGGGCGGGCCGCACTGCAAACTGTCTTAGGTGCGGAGTTTGGCGATGACGCGGCAGAGATCCAAAAAGGGCAGGTGATTTCAACCGATCATTTGCGTGCCCTGACGCTTGATCCGGTGGTGATGACGCGGATCGCGGCGACCCACGCGCTGGGCGATATTTGGGCGATGGGGGCAACCCCCCAGGCTGCGACGATCAGTCTAATTCTGCCGCGCATGTCCGCGACGTTGCAACAGCGCACCATGGTTGAAATCATGACGACAGCAACCGAGGTCTTGGCCGGCGCTGGCGCCACGGTTGCTGGCGGGCATTCGTCGCTTGGCGATGAATTGACAATTGGCTTTACGCTGACCGGGTTGACCGACGCACCAATCAGACTGGCGGGCGCCAAACCGGGTGATGCGTTGATCCTGACGAAACCCATTGGCAGCGGGACGATTATGGCTGCCGAAATGGCGGGACGTGCGCGTGGGGCAGATGTGATCGCGTGTTTGGACCAGATGATGCAGGGGCAGGCCCGCGCCGCAGATATTCTTGCCAGCGCCCACGCGATGACCGATGTCACGGGGTTTGGACTGGCCGGTCATTTACGGGGAATGTGCGACGCCTCAGCGGCAGGCGCGGTATTAAGGTTGGATGAAATTCCGCTGATGGATGGCGCGCAGGCGCTGTCTGATGCCGGCATTCAGTCGACATTATTTGACGATAACGTTGCTGGGGCAGGGACAATTGATGGACCCGTCCCAAGCCTGTTGTTTGATCCGCAGACTGCGGGTGGCTTGCTTGCAGCGGTTGATGTGCGATCTGCCCCTGGGCTGCTGGCAGCATTGAAAAATGCGGGGTATTCTGCCGCAATCATCGGGGAAATCACCGATGGAACGGCCATTAAAACGCTTTAAGTATACGTGCGATCGTGTCTGCTGCTGTCGCTTGACCGGCTGCGTCAAGCGCGGCTGCTTCGATCACACCTAAAACGGTCGGGTCATCCATCCGGCGGGATTTAGAATAGGCCGGATCATAGTGATCCACCATCAATGCGGTCGCCAACCCTGAAAAATCTTCGGCACGCAGCAAGGTGATCCAGCGATCCACCACCGCATGGCCGCGCACGCGACGCAGATGTGCAAGGCGTTCTGCAACGCTGTCGGGGTCAGAAATCACATCCGCATAGGCATGCGTCAGGAACGCGGCACGCGCCGCAAGCGGGGCATCAATGACAATGCGTGGTGCCGACAGCATGGCGGCCCATACCGAAGGTGGAACGATCAGCCGCCCGATCTTACTGCTTTCGGCCTCGACCACGACGGGGCGCGACGGGTCTAGGTGGTGCAAGGCCAAAGCAATGGCTGTTTCAAATGCTTTTTGCGCGGGCTGCCCTCCCGGTATTGCACCCAGCAACGACCCACGATGTGACGCAAGCCCCTCAAGATCCAGCACCTGCACGCCACGATCGGACAGGTGGCCCAACAGCGCGGTCTTTGCGGTGCCGGTATTCCCATCGAGTAACACGAAACGGTGCGGCAGTACGTCATCGTAAACCGCACGGTTCACCAAACGACGAAAGCTTTGATAGCCGCCCTGGACGGTATCCGCCCGCCAGCCGATCTGTGTCAGGATCGACGCGACCGACCCAGACCTTTGGCCGCCGCGCCAACAATAAACCAGCGGACGCCAGCTGCCGTCTTTGTCAGCGAGCGGCCCATTGATATGATCGGCCACGTTGCGGGCGACCATTGCGGCGCCTTTTTTGCGGGCGTCAAAGGGGCTTACCTGTTTGTAAAGTGTGCCGATTTCTGCGCGCTGGTCATTGGACAGCGCTGGCAGATTTATCGCGCCCGGCACGTGGTCTTCGGCAAATTCTGCAGGCGAACGCACGTCAATCACGGTGTCAAATCCGTGCGCGAGCAGAGCAGAAAGGGACGCAAATTCAATTGACATGTAATGCGTGTAGCCTAGGCAACCTGCAAGCAAAAGCCGGCGCATGCATCGCGCGCCTTATTTCTGGTGACGCACGCCACGCAGGCCGTATCACGCACGCAGTGGCACGCGGCCTGCGTCTGTCAGCGTCCAGCAGTCGCGGCCTTCGAACACGGCGGGCACGAGGGGACGCCCATAACCAGCCCCGCCGTCCAGATCAACGCGGGTGCCAAAATGTAGCGGATGGTCAAGCGCGGTATGCCCATGCACAACCAGCGGGCCAAAGTCATGATCGGCGTCAAGAAACCCTTCGCGAATCCAAATAAGATCCTCGGGGTCTTGGGCTTGCAACGGGATGCCCGGGCGCAGTCCGGCATGCACACAAAGCAGGTCTTCGACGCTATGCCACAAAGGGAGATTTTCAAGAAAGGTAAGGTGGGATTCGGGAATACTCGACTGTGCGGCGGCAATCAGCGCGGCGGGGGTGATCCAGCCTGCCTCTGCCTCGCAATGCACCAGTTTTTCCAAATCGCCCTCTGTGTGGTCGGCAAAATGCATGTCGCCACGAATGCCATAGGACTGCAACGTTTGCGCCCCGCCAAGCCGGGGGTTCAACCAGTTCAGCCCGGATTTGACACGCGGGTCGTGCTGCCGGCCATCGCGAATAAAGCGGGTGAACATGCGGTCATGGTTGCCCACCAGAAATGTCCACGGCCGCCCGGCGTCTTTCCCCGCGATCAGCGTGTCGATAACGCCGCGGCTGTCCGGCCCGCGGTCCACGTAGTCACCCAAAAACACGATATGCGCGTCCACCCCGCCATCTGCAGCGATCAGCGACAGCGCGGAATCAAGCATGTCTTTTTGCCCGTGAATATCGCCGATGGCGTAGATGGGTTGCATGTGCATGACCTTAAAGAAAAAGGCGCGGGGGGTGACCCGCGCCTTTGGTGATTTAGACGTCGAAATGCAGCGGTTTGACTTGCCGGAACAACCCGGTGGCATTCAAATCATCGGCCGCCTTTTGTGGCAGTGGCGCGTCAAGGTACAGCATCGCGATTGCCTCGCCTTTGGATTCAGAGCGGCCCAAGGTGAAGTTCGCGATGTTCACGTCATTCTTGCCCAAGATTGTCCCCAACGTCCCGATAATCCCCGGCACGTCTTTGTTAGTGGTGTAAAGCATGTGCTCGCCGACTTCCGCGTCAAGGTTGATCCCTTTGATCTGGATGAAACGTGGCTTGCCGTCGTTGAATACGGTACCTGCGATCGACCGTTCGCGCGTGTCGGTGACGATGGTGACCTTGACGTAACCTTCAAACGCGCCGGACTGGTCCTGCTTTGTGGTCGAGATCTTGATCCCGCGTTCTTTGGCAATGACAGGCGCCGAAACCATGTTCACGTCAGGGTTGGCGGTTTTCATGATCCCGGCGATGGTGGCCGCGGTCAGTGCCTTCAGGTTCATGCTGCTGACCTCGCCGTCGAACAGAATGTTCACAGCTTTGATCGGTTCGTCGGTCATCTGACCGATGTAGTTGCCAAGGTGACCGGACAGTTTGATCCACGGGCCCATGATCTTGGCTTCTTCGGCGGTGACCGATGGCATGTTCAGCGCGTTTTGAACCGCACCTGTCAGCAGATAGTCGGACATTTGTTCGGCCACTTGCAGTGCCACGTTTTCCTGGGCTTCGGATGTTGCGGCGCCCAAATGCGGTGTGCAGACAACATTAGGCAGGTTGAACAATGGGTTCTCGGTCGCGGGTTCTTCTGCGAACACGTCAAAAGCGGCGCCAGCAACATGGCCCGATTTGATCAGCTCTGCCAGTGCGGCTTCGTCCACCAGACCACCACGGGCGCAGTTGATGATCCGCACGCCTTTTTTGGTTTTGGCAAGGTTCTCCGCGCTCAGAATGTTTTTGGTGTCAGCGGTCAAAGGCACGTGCAGCGTGATGAAGTCAGCGCGTTTCAGCAGTTCGTCCAGTTCTACCTTTTCCACGCCGATTTCGGTGGCGCGTTCCTCGGACAGGAACGGGTCCATCGCGATCACCTTCATCTTCAGGCCGCGTGCGCGGTCGCAAACGATCGACCCGATGTTGCCTGCGCCGATCACGCCAAGGGTCTTGCCTGTTAGCTCGACACCCATGAATTTCGACTTTTCCCATTTGCCTGCGTGGGTCGATGCGCTTGCCTCGGGGATCTGGCGTGCCACGGCGAACATCATCGCAATCGCGTGTTCGGCGGTCGTGATCATGTTGCCGAAAGGCGTGTTCATGACGATGATCCCTTTGCGGGATGCGGCCTCGCGGTCGACGTTGTCCACACCGATCCCGGCGCGGCCAATCACCTTAAGGTTGGTCGCGGCGGCGATCAGTTTTTCGGTGGCCTTGGTGGCCGAACGGATAGCCAGACCATCGTATTTGCCGATAACTTCCAGCAACTTGTCCTTGTCTTTGCCAAGGTCAGGCATGAAGTCCACGTCAATGCCACGGTCCTTGAAAATCTGGACGGCGGCGTCGGAAAGGCTGTCAGAGATGAGTACTTTAGGTGCCATGTCAGGCGCTCCTTTGAAAATGGATGATCCGCGTCTCGGGTATCAGCCGAGACCTTTGGTCAACGGTCCCGGGACAGGCCCGGGACGCAAAATTATTGCGCTTCGATTTCGGTCTCGAACGCCCATGTCAGCCAAGGCAACATAGCTTCGATATCGGATGTTTCGACTGTGGCACCACACCAGATCCGCAGACCGGCAGGGGCGTCACGATAGGCACCGATATCAAGCGCGATGTTTTCCGCTTCAAGACGTTTGGCCACTGCTTTTGCAAATGCGGCACCGTCCTTGATCCGGTCATCGGTGAACTTCAGGCAGACTGATGTGTTCGACCGCGTCGCAGGATCAACCGCGAGGTTGGCGATCCAGTTGTTGGCGGCGCAGAAGCTCCAGATCGCTTGGGCGTTGGCGTTGGCCCGGTGCATCAGCGCATCCAAACCACCGATAGAGCGGCCCCATTTCAGTGCGACAAGGTAATCTTCGACTGCGAGCATCGACGGGGTGTTGATGGTTTCACCCTTAAAGATGCCTTCGATCAGTTTCCCCTTGGACGTCAGGCGGAAGATTTTCGGCAGCGGCCATGCGGGTGTATAGCTTTCCAGCCGCTCCACGGCGCGTGGCGACAGTACCAGCATCCCATGGGCTGCTTCGCCACCCATTACTTTTTGCCAGCTAAAGGTTGTCACATCAAGTTTGTCCCAGGGCAGGTCCTGGGCAAAGGCGGCCGATGTCGCATCACACAGTGTCAGACCCGCGCGGTCACCGGGGATCACGTCGCCAGTGGGGACGCGGACGCCAGATGTCGTGCCGTTCCATGTAAAGCAAACGTCGTTGTCGTAATTCAGTGCAGCCATATCGACGATTTCGCCATAGGCGGCCTCGTGGACTGTGGCGTCGATTTTTAGCTGCTTGACCACATCTGTGACCCAGCCCGCGCCGAAGGATTCCCATGCGACCATTTCTGCCGGACGTTCACCCAAAAGAGACCACATCGCCATTTCAAATGCGCCGGTGTCGGACGCGGGCACGATGCCGATGCGGTAATCCGCCGGGATGCCCAAAATGTCGCGGGTCAGGTCGATGGCTTCGGCAAGCTTGGCTTTGCCAACACCCGCACGGTGTGACCGACCCAATGGGGCGTCACGCAGCGATTCTAATTTCCAGACGGGGGGTTTGGCACATGGGCCGGAAGAAAAACGCGGATTCATTGGCCGCGCGGTCGGTTTAGTCATAACCATTGCTGGTATCCTCACAGATAATCGCCCTTCGTTGGGGAAGGGTGTCCCGATGCCGCAGATAGAGGTCCCGGTGACCTTTCACAAGCGGTAAAATGACGCTAGACCGCCGCTTGAGATACTTTTTGCGACACCCTTTGACGCCGATAGGAAACCCATGTTCACTGTAACGCTTTTGACGAACCCTGCTGTGCAGCCTCTTGATCAGGCGCTTGTTGAAAATTTGCGCAACGCTTGGGGCGGTGGCAATGCGGTTTGGTTGTCGGTGGGGGAAGCCGCCGAATTTACGGTCCCTGTGATGCCAAGTAATTTTTGGGACATCTGGGGGGATTTGCAGCGCAGCGGTGTCGATCTGGTCGCGCAAGTTACGGAAAACAGGCGTAAAAAAATGCTGTTAGCCGACATGGACAGCACCATGATCCAACAGGAATGCATTGATGAACTGGCAGCAGAGGCGGGCGTAGGTCCACGTGTCGCGGATATTACGGCCCGCGCAATGAACGGCGAACTGGATTTTAACGAAGCCCTGACAGAGCGGGTCGGGCTGTTGCGCGGCCTGCCGGAATCGGTGATCGAAAAGGTGCTGGATGAACGCATTACGCTGATGCCTGGCGGCTATGAATTGGTCAGTACAATGAAAGCGAACGGCGGATATGCCGCACTTGTTTCAGGTGGTTTTACCGCCTTCACCACGCGAATCGCAGCGATTTTGGGGTTCGACGAACACCGCGCGAACACGTTGTTGGTGGCGGATGGCAAACTGACCGGGGCGCCCGGCCTACCGATCTTGGGCAAAGCCGCCAAAGTGACGGCGCTGGAAGAGATTACTGCCCGGTTGGGAATCGGCGAGACTGATGTTTTGGCGGTGGGGGACGGCGCAAATGATTTGGGCATGTTGACCCGCGCGGGCACAGGCGTTGCATTACACGCGAAACCGTCGGTGCAAGCAGAATGCGATGTGCGTGTGAACCACGGTGACCTGACCGCTTTGCTGTTTATCCAAGGGTATTCACGCGATCAGTTCGTGACCTGATCCGCTGTGCCGGCACCGGTCACGTGAGCGATCGCAAGGATAAGCGCCATAGCGCAAGCGAACAAACATCGGAAATAGGTTCTGTCATTGTGGGTGGAATTGCACAGGGTAGTCCCTTGCAATTCCCACAGAATCTACGCCAGATGTGGGGATGAAAAACAATCTCAAACCCGCCACTATTGCCGCCCATGCCGCGGGCGCGCTTGACCCACAGTCCGGGGGCGTTGTCCCTGCGTTGCAGCCGTCGACGACGTTTCTGCGCGACGAGAATTACGATCTGATTCGCCCTGACAACATTTATTCGCGTGATAATTCGGATAATTTGCGACAGGCCGAAGCCGTGTTGCAGCGCCTCGAAGGTGCGGCGGAAACACTGCTGTTTCCGTCAGGGATGGCGGCGATTGCGGCTGTGTTTCGCACATTGCCGAATGGCGCAACGGCGGTCGTTCAATCCGGCATATATTGGGGGACCACGGCGTGGATCAGGGATTTCTGCACGCGGCGGGATATTCACCTGATCGAAGCTGATGTGCCTGATCTGGCCGAAACCTGTGCCACCCATGAACCCGCGTTGGTGTTTATCGAAACACCTTCGAACCCGTGGCTGAAAACCGTTGATGTGCGTGCATTGGCTGACGCGACCAACGCCACCCTTGTGGTTGATGCCACTGCGGCCACACCGGTGCTGATGCAGCCTTTGGCACATGGCGCGGACATTGTGATGCATTCGGCGACCAAGGGGATCAACGGGCATTCCGATGTGCTGGCGGGGGTTTTGTCGACCAATGACGCGCACACACGGATCTGGGGCGATATCCGTGCGGACCGCAAAGGTGCGGGCGCGATCCTTGGCCCGTTCGAGGCATGGTTGCTGACCCGTGCGATGCGCACACTGCCGCTGCGGGTGGAACGGATGACGCAGAACGCCCAAGTTCTGGCAGAACATCTGTTACAGCACCCGAACGTGGCGGATGTCTTCTACCCCGGCCTGCCGCACCACCCCGGCCATGCGATCGCCAAACGGCAAATGACCGGCGGATACGGCGGGTTGTTGTCAGTTCTGGTCAAGGGCGGCCGCGAAGATGCATTGCGTGTCGTTGGGAAGCTAGAGCTGTTTTTGCGGGCTACGTCACTGGGCGGAGTCGAAAGCCTTGTCGAGCACCGCCACACAATCGAGCCGCATACAGGCATCCCCGAAAACCTGATCCGAGTATCGGTGGGGATCGAAGACATCGGGGATTTGATCGCCGATTGGGATCAAGCCTTGGGATAAAGCGGCGCATCGACGGAATTGTACTTGGGGTCGGCAGTTAACCGGATTGACGATCCTATGCGGCAAAGAACGACCCGACGGGTGAAGCGTGGGTAATGATCGCGGCTAAAATCAGGGTCGCACTGCGGGTCACCTGTCACATCGCAACTGCGTTGTACGCATAATTCCAGCTGGGATGAACCTGTCCTGAATACAACTGGCTAGGTGAACAGGCCGCTGCGCATAAACATCCCTTGGGGTTTGGCGGATAAGGCGTGTGGATAAGCACGCGCCATAACGCCCCCAAAAAATTGCCGGGCACGTGGCCCGGCAAGTTCAACAGGGAGGTGGTGATATAACCCGATCACCGGCGGGAACTTGGGTCCCGACGATCTGGCAAGGGAGGGCACCAAATCGTCGGGTGGAGTACCCTACGCCACTAATCGATAGCCCCCAGATTCGGTCACAAGAAGGCGCGCATTGGACGGATCTGGTTCAATTTTTTGGCGAAGCCGATAAATATGTGTCTCGAGCGTGTGTGTCGTGACACCGGCATTATAGCCCCAAACCTCGTGCAAAAGCACATCGCGGGCGACCACACCATCGGTCGAACGATAGAGGTATTTGAGGATGTTTGTTTCCTTTTCCGTCAGGCGAACCTTCTTGTCGTCTTCGGTGATCAGCATCTTTTGGGCCGGCTTGAACGTGTATGGCCCAAGCTGGAAAACGGCATCTTCGGACTGTTCATGCGCCCGCAATTGGCTGCGAATACGCGCCAAAAGGACAGGAAATTTGAAAGGTTTGCTGACGTAATCATTGGCACCGGCGTCCAGCCCGTAGATGGTGTCAGCATCGCTATCTTGTGCTGTCAGCATGATAATCGGGCATTTGACACCTTGCTTGCGCATCAAACGGCACAGTTCGCGCCCGTCTGTGTCGGGCAGGCCCACGTCAAGGATCATCAGATCGTAAAGACCTTCTTTGGCTTTGACCATTGCACTGGCACCATCGTCAGCTTCAAAGACATCAAAGTCCTCGGTCATCAACAGTTGCTCGCCCAGCGCTTCGCGCAGATCGTCGTCGTCGTCGACCAGCAGAATTTTCTTGAGTTGTCCCATGACAGCCTCCTTGGTTACGCTTATGAAATGTGTCTTTGATACGGCGCAGACAAGGTTTCCCGTCACAAATTCACACGCTCGTGTGATGAATGGCGCAAATGTTTCACTTTGCGTCAGAACGGGGTATCTCGTTGTAACACATTGGGGGTCTTCGGCATGGGGTTTGGTCCAGATACTACAGAACGGCTGGCGCGCGCGCGGGCCGACCTGCGCATGGGGGTGCCTGTGGTGCTGGACGGTGGTGCGTTGATATGCGCGGCAGAGACGTTGGATGCCGCGCGTCTTGCCGATTTGCGCAGCTTGGGGGGCGCGCCTGTGCTTGCGGTGACAAGTTGGCGTGCTGAGACACTGAAAGCGCGCGCGTATGATGGCGATTTAGCGCGCATTGTGGTGCCCGACGATGTGGCGCTATCGTGGGTGCGTGCCATTGCCGATCCGGCGGATGATTTGCGGTCCCCGATGAAGGGCCCGCTGCAGACACTGCGCGAAGGATCTGTCGATCTGCACCGCGCGGCGATTGCCCTGACCAAAGCTGCACGCCTGCTGCCTGCTGCGATCGTGCTGCCGCTTGCGGATCCGCTGGGGTTTGCGGCAGCGCATAACCTGACGGTTGTCCCGGTCGATGCCGCGCTTGATACCGGATTGAGCCCGCTTCACCCGATCATCAGTGCCCGTTTGCCATTGACGGTGTCAGAGGCCGGTCGGTTACATATTTTCCGCCCCGACGATGGTGCAGAGGAGCATTACGCCGTGGAGATCGGCAAGCCGGACCGTAGCAAGCCGGTGCTGTCGCGCTTGCATTCGGCCTGTTTTACCGGTGATCTGCTGGGATCGTTGAAATGTGACTGTGGTCCGCAATTGCGCGGAGCCTTGGCGCAAATGGGGACCGAGGGGGCAGGGGTCTTGCTGTACCTGAACCAGGAGGGGCGCGGCATTGGGCTTGCCAATAAAATGCGCGCGTATTCGCTGCAGGATCAGGGGTTTGATACGGTCGAAGCCAACCATCGGTTGGGTTTCGAGGACGATGAACGTGATTTTCGCATCGGGGCAGAGATTTTGAAGCGGATGGGGTTCAGCGCCACGCGTCTGTTGACCAATAACCCGGCAAAAGTTGCCCGTATGGAAAGCTGCGGTATTCGTGTGACCGAGCGTGTACCCCTGAAGGTGGGCGGAAATGTGCATAACCACGCCTACCTCGCGACAAAGGCCGCCAAATCGGGGCACTTGTTATAGAGTTTGATCGCCGCGCTGGCGCGCGCTGATCCGCGGGGCGCTGCCCCGCACCCCGGAGTATTTGAAACAAAGCGAGGTGCAGGTTGGTAACCTGTTGCCACCCACGTATGAGGATCTGATGAAGCCTGCCGACCTTGTCGTAACCCCCACCCATGTCCGGTTTATGGGCCGCCGATTTCCTTGCACTATTGGTCGCGGCGGGCTGACGCGCCGCAAGACCGAAGGTGACGGTGCGACGCCGCGCGGAGTGCATTGCATTGTCGGGATGTTGTACCGGGCGGACCGGATGGCAAAGCCTGCGGATTGGGCGCTGCCGATTGGACCGTCGGACCTGTGGTCGGATGATCAGGGTGATGCGGATTATAACATGATGGTGCGTGCGCCCTATCCGCACAGTCACGAGCGTTTGCGCCGCGCTGATCCGATGTATGATTTGATCATCATCACCGATTGGAACTGGCCTTATCCTGTCAAAGGGCGCGGGTCCGCGATTTTCATCCATCAGTGGCGGGGGCCGGGCCGCCCGACGGCGGGGTGTCTTGCGTTTCGCCGGGACCATCTGCGCTGGATTGCTGCACGGATCACAGTGCAATCGCGGCTTGTTATCGCATAACGGCTGGACCTTGGACCATGATCAGGGTCAAACAGGCCCAAGATTCAATGAAAGACACCGTCATGACACCCGAAGAGATCGCGCAACTTCCTTATCGTCCCTGTGTAGGGGTGATGTTGGCCAACACCCGCGGCCATATTTTTGTGGGCCAGCGGATCGATAACGACGGAGAGGCTTGGCAAATGCCCCAAGGCGGGGTTGATGCGGGCGAGAAAACCTATGACGCGGCCTTGCGTGAGTTGGAGGAGGAAACCGGTGTCACCGCGAATCTGGTTAGCCTTGAGGCCGAGAGCGCCGGATTAATCCCCTATGATTTACCGCATGAGATGGTCCCCCGCATCTGGAAGGGACGTTTTCGCGGGCAAGAGCAGAAGTGGTATTTGTTCCGGTTTCATGGGGCGGATAACCAGATCAATATTGTCACCGCACACCCCGAGTTTTCCGCATGGAAATGGACCCCGGCAGAGACGTTGGTGGACGCAATTGTCCCGTTCAAACGTGCAGTTTATGCGCGGGTCTTGGAAGAGTTTCGCGACAAGCTGTAAAGAATTTTGGCCACCAGGAAACCGACGTGCAGATCCGTCATATAGCGACGGCTGCTTTAGCCCGACAGGAGACGCAGATGAAATCGATCGTTATAGCTGCCCTTTGTACCGTGATCGCCGGTCAGGCACATGCGTTAAGCTGCATGCGCCCCGACCCGTTTCGGACGTTTTCCGAACTTGCTGCGGCAGAGGAAGATTACTTTGTCCTGTATGGCACGCTGACCTTTGACGAAAAAGCGCTCCCGCCGGGTTTTCGGGACGCACCCGGCGCAGACCCTGACCCCATTCCTGCGCAATTTACCGGCAAGGGTTTGACCCGCAACGGGTTTACGTCGGACTACATTAGTCCCGCAGTTTTGCAGGTGGGCTGCGTTGCGAATTACTGTGGCGCGGCAAGCAGCGGCGCGCCCGCACTTTATTTTGTCCGTGCAGACAATACGCCAGTGCACATGCAAGCCAGCCCGTGCGGCGGGCGCATTTTTGAGGAACCGTCGCAGGCGGTCTTGGATCAGTTGACCGCCTGCATGCAGGGCGCTGATTGCTCAGCGCAGACGTTCGAGTAACGCGACGGACGCATGCCCGTCGGGAATTAAACCCTGGCGCCCTTGATAGGCCTGAATGGCGGCGCGGGTGTTGGGGCCGATTTGCCCATCTACGCCGCCGGTGGAATACCCGGCATTTGTCAATCGCTGCTGTAATTCGCTGCGTTCTGCGCGGCGCAACTGACGTTCACCCGCTGGCCACTGTGCGCGCAGACCGTCCATTCCGCGGATGCGGTCGGCCAAGTGGCCGACGCCGATGATGTAGGCTTCGGCATTGTTATATCGCGAAATCACATCAAAGTTGCGAAAGACGAGAAAGGCAGGCCCACCAGCCCCCGTGGGTGTGATCAGCGAGGCATTACCATAATTCGCCACAGCCCGGCCGTTCACGTCACCCACGCCCTGTTGCGCCCAATCTGCCGGGCTGCGTGTGACTGTTCGGCCAGTTTGGCGATAGTCGAATCCGCGCGGCAATATCACCTCGACCCCCCATGGTTGTCCCGGCTGCCAGCCGAACCGCCCGAGATAGGCGGCGGTGGAGGCAAGTGCGTCACTGGGATCGTCAGCCCAAATGTCGCGGCGGCCATCGCCGGTGAAATCCACGGCATAGGCTTCGTATGATGTGGGGATGAATTGGGTGTGGCCCATTGCGCCGGCCCATGACCCGGTCATGTTGCGCGGGGCAACGTCCCCATGCTGCAGGATTTTCAGCGCGGCGATAAGCTGGGATTCAAAGAACTGGCCGCGCCGCCCCTCGTAGGCAAGTGTAGCGAGTGTCGAGATCAACGGCGTGCTTCCACGCCTTTGGCCATAGTTGCTTTCCATGCCCCAGACCGCCAGCACCACATGCGGTTCGACGCCATAGGTGGCGTCAATACGGGCCATCAGGTTGGCATGCTCGCGCAGCATTGCGCGCCCATTGCGTACCCGGTCGTCAGAGGCGGCTGTGGCCATGTAATCGGCCAGCGGTTTCACGAACTCGGATTGGTTGCGGTCCCGGTCAATGCTGTCCTGAAGGTATTGCGCCCCGGCAAAAGCCGCATCGAATGTGCGGTCCGAAATGCCTGCTGCATTGGCGCGTGACCGAAAGTTTGCGATCCATGTACCTAAGCCGCGCGCATCGGCATGGGCTGCGCTGCCCAGTGCCACTGCGGAAACTGTTGTTGCGATAAACTGTCTGCGATCCATCTTTGCCTCTGATTTTTATTTTGTGTATGTCTAGCGCAAATTTAACTGTTTTTGAAATCAACTCTGCGTCGGACCGCATATTTCCGCTGGTATCATCAGTGATACGCGGGGTTATCTTCAAGGTTGCTGGATATACGCCTGCTGGTGGGCGACTGGCAGCAAGGCTGAAACGGGGTCAAACGGCGTATGTAACGCAGGTTTCACGTCGCATATGGGTGGCGGGTGTGCGATTTACGGGCATTGTGCCGGATCGGCTGTCTTTGCTGATCCGGCACGCGCTGTCGTATCGTCGCTAGCTGCGGCTGCGTTTGACCTTGCGGGCCACTTTGGCCGATTTTTTCTTGGCAGATCCGACCTTGCGGCGCGCCGGTTTTCCGCGCCCACGGACCGGGCCGCGCGGCACGTTCCGGTCGTCGATGGTTAAAAGTTCAACGATCAGCCCACCCGTCACGGGTGCGGCTTCGACCAGCTTGACGGTGACCCGCTGCCCGAGCGCGATGATCAGCCCTGTGTCCGCACCCATCAGCGTTTGGCTGTCGGCGTCATAATGGAAATACTCGCGGCCCAGTGTGCGGATCGGGATCATGCCGTCAGCGCCTGTTTCATCCAGTTTGACGAACACACCAAATTTAGCGATCCCGCTGATCCGGCCAGGCATTTCGAGCCCGATACGGTCCGATAGGAACGCTGCCAAATACCGGTCTGTCGTGTCGCGTTCGGCCATCATAGACCGGCGTTCGGTGTCGCTGATCAACTTTGCGGTGTCAGGCAAATGTTCCACATCCCATGCCGAAAGGCCATCGTCACCCCAGCCGTGACAGGCAATCAGCGCGCGATGCACGATCAGGTCGGAATAGCGGCGAATAGGCGACGTAAAATGCGCATAGGCGATCAATGCCAAGCCAAAGTGGCCAAAGTTTTCCGGGTTATAATAGGCCTGCGTCATCGACCGCAGCGTCGCCATATTGACCAGTTCGGCGTTGTCGGTACCTTTGGCTTGCGCCAACAGACTGTTGAGGTGTGCAGTTTTCAAAACCTGCCCCTTGGCAAGCACCAGCCCGGACGCATTTGCGACCTCGCGGAGTGCGTCCATTTTATCGGCGCTCGGCTCTTCGTGGACGCGGAACAACAATGGGGACTTCTTGGCAACAAGGGTTTCGGCGGCTGCGACGTTCGCCAGCACCATGAATTCTTCGATTAAACGGTGGGCGTCCAAACGCTCTTTGAAGTTCACCGAACTGACCTTGCCGTCATCGGTCAGCACGATTTGGCGTTCGGGCAGGTCCAGCTCTAGCGGTTGGCGATCCGCGCGGGCCATCGTTAGCGCGCTGTAGGCCGCATAAAGCGGGCGGATGATGTCATCAAGCAGCGGGGCGACTTTGTCGTTTGCGCTGCCGTCGATCGCATCCTGAACTTCTTCATAGTTCAAGGATGCAACTGATTTCATCAGCCCGCGGTGGAATGTGTGGCCGATCTTTTTGCCTGCGGCGTCAATGCGCATTGCGACCGCCAGACAGGCGCGCTCTACGCCTTCGTGCAGCGAACACAGATCGCCGGACAGGCGGTCGGGTAACATCGGCACGACGCGGTCGGGGAAGTAGGTGGAATTGCCGCGTTTGCGGGCTTCGCGGTCAAGGTCTGAATTCGGCGTGACGTAATGCGCGACATCGGCAATGGCGACCCAGATGATGAATCCGCCCGCATTGGCGGGGTCTGTGTCCGGTTCGACATAGCAGGCATCATCATGGTCGCGGGCGTCCCACGGGTCGATTGTGATCAGCGGCAGGTCGCGCAAATCTTTGCGACCGTTCAGGTCTGCAGGTTTGGCGGCGTCGGCTTCAGCCACAACCGCGTCCGGAAAGTGGTCGGGTATGCCGTGCTGATGGATCGCGATCAGCGATACTGCGCGGGGTGCGCTGGGATCACCCAGCCGGGCGACAATGCGTGCGTTCGGCAGGCCCATCCGGCCTTTTGGTCCGGCTTGTTCTGCCTCGACCAATTCACCGTCTTTCGCACCACCTGTTGCGCCCGCGGCCACGTTCCATTCTTTGTCGGACCCTTTGTCGATGGGCAGCACCCGACCACCTTCAGAGCCTGCGCGGAACACCCCGAGGATGCGCAAAGGGTTGGTTCCGATCCGGCGGATCATCCGGGCGGTGTGCGAATGGTGTTCGGTTTTGTCGACCGTCAGGCGGCCCAGAATGCGGTCGCCTTTGCCAAGCGCTGGGTCGCTGTCACGCTGCAACATCAGGATGACGGGTTCGGGGCCTTCGCCCTTCCATTCCAATGGCCGCGCAAACAGGTCGCCATCGGCGCCAGGGCCAGTGATTTCCAGAACTGATACCGGCGGCAAATCTTCGGCATCGCGGTAAGATGACCGCCGCTTGGTCAGTTTGCCCGCTTCCTCAAGTTCCTTGAGCAGACGCTTGAGGTCGATACGGGCGGCCCCTTTGATACCAAAGGCCTTCGCGATATCGCGTTTGGCGGCTTTGGTGGGATTTTGGGCGATCCATTCAAGGATCTCGGATTTTGAAGGAATACGTGTCATGCGCCAGCCCTAGCATGCGTTGCAAGGGGCGTCATTATAAATGGTATATCGGGCCTGCGCCTGCGCTATTGCCAAAATGTAAGCGGGAAAGTGCCGGCGTCGAGATCGGCGCATGCAGCGGTAAAAATAGTCTGTAAATTCGGCGCTCAGAACAAAGTGTAAATCGCACACTTTTGCATGAGGGAATTGTGAATGCAGGTATCATACATCGGATTTTATGCGTTGTATTGGGGCGTCCCTGTGCTGATCGTGCTGATCGGCACGATGATTGCGGTCAGGCTGTCGCACAAAAAGGCAAAAGGGGTGCTGATTATCGCAGGCTTCGTCGCAGCCAGCATATATTATTTTTGGTTCGATTTGACCGTAAAGCATGAGGCGTTGACCGTGTATACGGCAAAAACCTGTGGCGAAAGCGACGTGCGCTATCACTTGCCGTTTGGCGATGGCATTCAGGTGAAGTTTGACAATGAGATTGATCGTTCAGCACGAACCATCGGGTATTATGCAGGATTGACGGCCATCTCAAATCAATCGGACCGTTATTTGATCATCACCGAGGCGATTTATACGCATGAGGGTGCGCCAGCACGCCGTCGTCCGAATTTGGACGGGTACGTCATTCCGATGGGCGAAACCCATGCGATGCAAATTCATGACAGTGATATGTATTTCCTAAGGCCACGCCCCAAGGACGTCCGTGTGACGACATCAGGGTTCGAGTTGAGCAAATATGAGGTACAGTGCAAATTGACCCCCGGCGAGAGTGTCGAATTTTAAGAGGGCAGTCAGATAGTGGCGAACGCCTGACCCCCCGATACTAAAGCGGGCAAACCATGTCCTGATGCGGAATGCCTGCATCATCATAAAACGGCCCTTGGGCCACAAACCCCAGCTTTTCGTAGAACCCGATGGCGTGGTCCTGGGCGCTAAGTTTCGCGCGGGTGATGCCTGGCAGTGTGCGCAGATGGTCCATCGCTGCGGTCACAATCCGGGCGCCAAGCCCGGTGCCGCGCTGATCTTTCAGCACACAAATCCGTCCGATTTTGCCGGTGTCGTCGTGGATTAATATCCGCGCGGTTCCGACAGGTTGCGCGCCTATCGTCGCAAGCAGGTGAACCGCAACATCATCCAAATCGTCCATTTCGTCCGCTTCCGAAATGCCCTGTTCATCCATAAACACCACGCGGCGCAGCGCGATGCAGGGGGCGTAATCGGTGACGACGGAAATCATGCGAAGTAGTCCCTGAGGATGCGGGTGTAGATCGCCTTGAGCTGGCTGATCTGCACGACCTCGACCCGTTCGTCGACTTGGTGCATGGTTTTCCCGACCAGACCAAATTCGACGACAGGGCAGTGGTCTTTGACAAAACGTGCGTCTGAAGTACCGCCCGATGTGGACAGTTCGGGTGCGCGCCCGGTTTCTGCCAAGACCGCCTTGGACACGAGATCGGACAGATCGCCCGGCGGGGTGACAAAGCTTTCGCCCGAAACTTTGACCTTGGTATCCACGGTGACACCGAAGGTGGTGGTGATCTGCGCGGTTTCTTCGGCGAACCAATCAAGGATGGATTGACTGGAGTGCGCGTCGTTGAAACGCACGTTGACGGCTGCTGTACAGCTGGCGGGGATCACGTTGGTTGCAGGGTTGCCGGTATCGATCGTCACAACGGCCAGTGTTGACGGATCAAAGTGGTCGGTCCCTGCGTCTAGCTGATAGGATGACAGCCGGTCGACCAGTCGCGCCATCGCCGGCAGCGGGTTGTTGGCGCGGTGCGGATAGGCCGAGTGCCCTTGCGTGCCGCGCACAGTGAACCACGCGGTAAGCGACCCGCGCCGCCCGATCTTCATCGCCTCGCCCATTTCGTTGGGGCATGTGGGTTCGCCGACAAGGCAGACCGACATCGCCTCGTTATTGGCCTGCATCCAGTCAAGAAGGGCGGTGGTCCCGTCCAGGGCATCCGCCTCTTCATCGCCGGTAATGGCGAGCACAATCGCCCCGTCGGGTGGCGTGGTTGCGACAAAATCAATCGCAGCGGCTGCAAAGGCGGCGACGCCTGACTTCATGTCAGTCGCGCCGCGCCCATACATAAACCCGTCTTTGATTTCGGCGCCAAAAGGGTCGACCGTCCAATCATCCCGGTTGCCAACCGGCACCACATCGGTGTGGCCGTTAAAACCAAACGTGCGGTTCGCACCCTGACGCCCCCAGCGGGCATAGAGGTTGGCAATGCCACCGCGGTCCACGCGGGTGCAAACAAAACCGCCGTCGGTCAAAAGCTTTTCCAGCAGCACCAACGCGCCACCTTCGGCTGGGGTGACGGACGGACAGCGGATCAGGTCGGCGGTCAGAGCAATCGGATCGATAGGCATATGAAACTCCTTTGCGCTATGGCTAGCGGCTGTTGCGTGGGGATGCAAACGGCGCCAGCAAAAAAAAAGGTAGGGCATTACCTATCTTTTTATTGACGGAAGACACGGGTATCGAAAAGATAGGCGCATGGCTAAGTATGACGCGCAACTTGATCTGCATTTTACCGCATTGGGGGACCCGACACGGCGGATGGTACTGGCCCGCCTTGCGCGCGGCCCGGCCAGCGTCAGCGAACTTGCCGCGCCGCACGACATGGCGCTTTCGTCCTTTCTGGGACATTTGAAAAAGCTTGAGGATGCGGGTCTGATGGTGTCGACCAAAACGGGACGGGTGCGGGTCTGCACCCTGTCTGCGGATGCTTTTAGCCCTGCCCAAGACTGGCTGACCACACAAAAGGCGGCTTGGAACGGCCGCCTTGACCGCCTTGACGATTATATTGCCACGCTCATGAAGGAGAAAAACAGTGGACCTTGACCCGACAACCGATCTTTGCCTGAAACGTACGATTGATGCGCCCCGGATGCTGTTGTGGGAATGCTGGACCACGCCGGCGCATATCAAACATTTCTTCGTGCCAAAGCCCCATAGCGTCACATCCAGCGACATTGATTTGCAGGTTGGCGGCAGATTTAACACCACGTTCAACGTTGAGGGCAACGAGATGGTAAACAACGGCGTCTACCTTGAAATTCAAGAGGGACGTAAGCTGGTGTTTACCGATACATATAGTGAAGGCTGGAAGCCCGCGCCGGACCCATTCATGACGGCGATCATCTTGTTGGAGGATGCGGCGAACGGGGGCACGGCGTACACTGCGATCGCGCGCCATCGATCTGCCGAGGCCTGCAAAAACCACGAAGACATGGGTTTCTTTGATGGATGGGGCACGGTTGTTAGCCAGCTCGAGGCATATGCAAAGGGTCTTTAGGAGATTATCACCTCTGGTTCTTTCGTCGCGCAAAGCTCATTTTTTGTGCGACGATTCCGCCGAAAAAAAATGATGCGCCGCCGGGCCGTACGATTGAAACTTTGGTGTGTGGTGTGCCATACGCAAACGACCTCGGGGGGACACATGATCGGGACTGTACGCGCCATTGCCATCGTATTTCTGCTAACCTTGCCTGTGTTGGCATGGGGGCAGGATATGCGCATATCAACAGTGACGAGGCCGCCGTTCTCGTTCGCGCAGGATGGTGTGGAAACCGGATTTTCGTTAGACCTTTGGTCGGCAATTTCCCAAGATCTGGGCTGGAGTTATCAGATCACCCGGTTTGACCGTTTCGCCGATATGTTGGCGTCGGTCAAAGACGGGCAGGCCGATGCAGCCATCGCCAATATTTCGATCACAGCCAGTCGCGAAGCCGAGATGGATTTCACGCAGCCCATCTTTGATGCGGGGTTGCAGATTATGACCTCTGCTGATGGTGGCACGGTTTCCATTTGGCAATTACTTTTGTCTTGGGACTTGTTGATTGCGATTATGCTGGCGTTTGCGATCCTGTTTTGCGGGGGAATGCTGATGTGGCGACTAGAGCGACAGCATCAGGACTACTTTGACCTTCCCGCGACCAAAGCGATGTTTCCGGCGTTCTGGTGGGCGTTGAACCTCGTGGTCAACGGCGGATTTGAAGAACGACAGCCACGATCGCCTCTGGGCCGCGTTTTTGGCGTTTTTCTTGTTATTTTTTCTTTGTTTGCGGTGTCTTTGTTTGTCGCCCGGATCACCGCTGTTTTAACAGTTGATGCCATTCAATCGAATGTGTCCGGAATCAACGACCTGTATGGCAAGACAGTCGGCACGGTGGAATCGTCCACCGCGGCTGCATTTCTTGATCGCCGTGAACTTGCCTATGTCAGCTACACAAGCCCACAAGACATGATTGCCGCGTTTGAGGAACGGCAAGTCGATGCCGTCGTTTTTGATGCCCCGATCCTGAACTATTATGTCGCGCACGAAGGGCGGGGTGTCGCGCGCATGGTAGGGAGCATATTTGACCCGGAAAACTATGGCATCGCGCTTCAGTCCGGCTCTGCGCTGACCGAGCCAATCAGTCAAAGCCTTCTGAGGTTACGCGAAGATGGCACCTACGATGCGATCTATACCAAGTGGTTTGGCACCAACTAGTGGCGAGTTCCGTCGTCGCCTTCAAAAAACGGCGTCATCTGTGCGACGATGACACTGTTTTCCTCCAGTGCGCGCTGCATCAGTTCTTTTTCTTCGTCGGAAATATCGTGGCCCTCTTCGAGCCTTTCTTCGAGCGTGCCATACCCGGAAACATCAAGCGGTGATAGGTCTGCCTGCTTAAGGATTGCGACGGTTTCGCGCACGGCTTCGGCTTCGTCGACGCCGCTGGCATAGCACATCAGCGCGGCGCCGGTCGCACCTTTGGGCAGGCCGTCGTTTGCGTTGCGCCCCACTTCGACCAATAAGGTGAAAACCTTTTGGCGGCTTTCTTTTTTAGTCATTCAGAATCCTTTTCTTCCCAGCGCGATTTCGCCGCCCAAAGAGAAGAGATGATAATCACAATCTGCGCGGGCAGATAGATCACCAGCATCAGAAATAAAATGGTCCATATCAGCGACATTTGCATGACATAGGTCATGGTCACAGCGGGCATCCAGATTGCCGCCAAAAATAGCCCAACGATGACCGCGTCAGCCAACACAAGCAGCCATGCCGCCCGCCGCGAGGGGCGTTCCCCCGCCGCGATACGTTTGCGTGCTAGTGTTCTGCTGAACAGCATTTAGTCACGCAGCAGTTCGTTGATCCCGGTTTTTGACCGGGTGCGTTCGTCCACGCGCTTAACGATGACTGCGCAATAAAGGTTCACGCCATTTTTCGATGGCAATGATCCTGCGACGACGACCGAATAGGGCGGTACTTCACCGTAGGTGACGTTGCCGGTTTCGCGATCGACGATCTTGGTCGATTGGCCGATGAATACACCCATGCCCAAGACAGACCCTTCGCGGACGATGCAGCCCTCGACGACTTCGGAGCGTGCGCCAATAAAGCAGTTGTCTTCGATGATGGTCGGGCCAGCCTGCATGGGTTCCAAGACGCCGCCGATACCAACGCCACCCGACAGGTGCACGTTTTTACCGATTTGGGCGCAGGATCCGACGGTTGCCCATGTGTCAACCATCGTGCCTTCGCCGACATAGGCGCCAAGGTTGACGAAAGACGGCATCAAAACAACGCCGGGCGCGATAAAGGCCGATTTGCGCACAATGGCGTTCGGCACAGCGCGGAAACCGGCGGCGCCGAATTCTTCGTCGCCCCAGCCTGCGAATTTGCTGTCGACCTTATCCCACCAGCCCGACCCCTGCGGGCCGCCGGATTGAAAATCCATGTCCTTGATGCGGAACCCCAGCAGCACGGCCTTTTTGGCCCACTGGTTGACGTGCCACGACCCGTCGTCCTGCTTTTCGGCGACGCGCAATGTGCCGCTATCGAGCGCGTCCAGCGTGTCTTCGATTGCTTCGCGGGTCTCGCCCGATGTGGCGGGGGTGATTGTGTCGCGGGCTTCCCACGCGGCTTCGATGGCGGTCTCAAGGGCGGCGTTAGACATCGGGATCTCCGGTTTGTTCTGGTCACTTGTTGCTATGGGCTATAGACCGGAAAAGCCCAAAAGCGCAATCCGAGGAAAACACATATGCAAGACGATCGCCGCCATCCGCTTCGCGACAGTACGCAAGACCGCGAAGCCGCGCGCCATATACCTGACACGCCGCAGACCCGTGCACCGTCATATGCGCTGGCGTTTGCAGACAATGACTTCTTGTTGCGTGAAGAATTGCGTCCTGTGCGTTTGCAGTTGGAGCTTCTGAAACCAGAGATGTTGATGAACGAGGCCGGGATCAATACCACCGTCGTTCTGTTCGGCGGTGCGCGCATACCTGCGCCCGAAAATAAATCAACGGCGCGCACACAGACTTTGGCCGATCTTTCGGACTATTACACCGAGGCGCGTACATTTGCGCGCTTAGTGACAGAGCAATCGGTCAAGGCTGGTGGCACCGATAATGTCATCGTCACAGGCGGCGGGCCCGGAGTGATGGAGGCGGGCAGCCGCGGCGCCGCTGATGCGGGGGGGAAATCAATCGGGCTGAATATCGTGCTGCCGCACGAGCAGGCCCCGAACGAATACGTGACCCCCGAGCTTTGCTTTAACTTCCACTATTTCGCGATCCGCAAAATGCATTTCCTGATGCGGGCTTCTGCCGTCTGCGTGTTTCCGGGCGGGTTTGGGACGCTGGATGAAATGTTCGAGGCGCTGACACTGATCCAGACGGGCCGCATGGCGCGGGTACCGTTTTTGCTGTTCGGCAAGTCGTTTTGGGAAAAGATTATCAATTGGGATGCTTTGGCAGATGCGGGTACGATTTCCGAAGATGACCTAAAGCTATTCCGCTTTGTCGATACCGCCGAAGAAGCCATTGCCGCAATGGAGTCCTGGGAAGGCAAAGGCGAGAAACGCGGTGCGATTCCGGGGCGCTAAACATGCAAAAAGCAATCATGGTGATGGGCGTTTCAGGCGCGGGAAAATCGACAATTGCAGCTGGATTGGCAAATGCGCTGGGTGGCGTGTTTTTGGACGGCGATGATTACCATCCCCAATCGAACGTCGACCACATGGCTGCGGGGCATCCACTGACCGACGAGATGCGCTGGCCTTGGCTGGATGTGTTGGCATCCGCTGTTAACGCAGAGCGCCAGAACCACATAACTGTTTTCGCGTGTTCGGCGCTGAAGTCGCGCTATCGGAATTATTTACGGGCGGCGGTCCCCGGGCTTCAGATTGCCTATCTCGATGCACCACAAGCAGTTGTGGCCGCGCGACTAGCGCAACGCAAAAATCACTATATGCCGTCCAGTCTACTTGACAGTCAGTACGCCGCGCTTGAGGTGCCAGCGTCAGCCGAGGCAGTTGTGTCCATCGCGCAACCGATCGAGGACATTATTGCGGCTTTAGCCCAGATCGTCTGACGGAATCTCCAAGAACTGCATGGGCGGAACTTCGGGGTGTCGGATCGCCTGCATCGCTGCCTGCGCGAGGAAATTACCTGCGACGCCGACCTGCTCTGAGATCGTCAAGATATCAGCCCGGAAGAGTTTCAGAAAGGGCAGCGCTTCTTTGCTAAAGACGTCGATTTGGTTGCCGACCTGAAGCTCGCTTTGTTCAATTGCGGCAACCGCGGCCATCGCAGACGAGGTAGACCCCGTAATGACCGCGTCAATCTCTGGCTGTGCAACGAGGATGGATTTTACAAATTCAACGATATCGGCGCTTCGGCTATCGCTGGTGATCGGGTCTGCGATGGACACTGTGATGCCCAAATCGACAGCCGCCTGACGGGCGCCCGAAATCATATGTTGGGCATAGCTTTGCGCGGCAGGTGGGGCGATGACAAGCACATTTTTGCGCCCACGCCCGGCAAGTTTGTGCACAGCTATGTTGCCGAATGCACTATTATCAAAATCGTAATAGGGGTGACGGTCTGACCAGTCCGATCGGCCATGTGTCGCAAATGGAAAATTGCGTTCCATCAGGTAGGCAACGCGCGGATCTTGTGGGCGCACCTGATTGATGATCACCGCATCAGCAGACCGTGTTTCGACGATATACCTGACGGGTTCAAGCGGATCCTGATCCGGAAAAAACGGGGTGACGTTCAAATGAAATGGCGTATCCCGCAGGCCGCTCGCCACCGAAGAAATCAGCCGCGCGGTGTGGCTCATCAAATCATGTTCAGTGGACATCACAAGGCTGATGACGTTGGTGCGGCCTGTCCGCAGACGTACGCCCGCGCGGTTCGGGACATAGCCGACCTCTTTGGCGATTTTCCGAATCAGCTTTTTCGTTTCGCTGCCAATGTCCGGTGCGTCATTCAGTGCGCGCGACACTGTGGGCACCGCAAGACCACTTATCCGTGCAATCGTTTTGAGCGTTGGCTTGGCTTCTCTTGCGCTGACAGCTGTTGTGCTATCAGGGCGTTTATTTTTTTCCGACATTGCGGTTTTCCTCCCAAATCAGGACAGAATGCCACCATGACTCCCTCCTCGAAGTCGCAGTCATAATTCTAAATCTATATAAGTATCAATCGCTTATAACCTGTATAGACGCCCTATCTCAACTCTGGCTTAATTTTACTTGCTAGGTCAATCTAAATCGATATAGCCTTCCTACAACGATTTAGAACCAGGGAGGAGAGAATCGTGAAACTCACAACAAAACTGATGGCGTTTACCGCTATTGTCAGTGCGTCGTCGGCTTCGGCAGTCGAACTAGAGGTGATGCATTGGTGGACTTCAGGCGGGGAAGCAGCGGCTGTTGCTAAATTTGCCGAAGCTTGGGATGCCTCAGGAAATACTTGGGTTGACGGTGCCATTGCTGGCGGTGGCGACACAGCGCGCCCCATCATGGTGAGCCGCATCATCGGTGGCGATCCACCCGCAGCGTTCCAGTTCAACCACGGTCGTCAGGCTGAAGAACTGATCGAAGCTGGCCTGCTGCTTGACCTGACTGATGTTGCCGAAGCCGAAGGCTGGGCCGATATCGTAAACCCGCCAACATTGCTTGATGCGTGTACAGTGGATGGCCGCATTTATTGCGCACCTGTCAACATTCACTCTTGGCAGTGGATGTGGTTGTCGAACGGGGCCTACGAAAAAGCAGGTGTGCCTGTTCCAACCAACTGGAGCGAATTTACCGAGACGGCGTCTGCCCTAGAAGCCGCTGGCATCACACCACTTGCGATGGGCGGTCAGTCCTGGCAGCAAAACGGCGCGTTTGGCGTGATGGCGCTTGCGCTTGCAGGCCAAGAAGCCTGGACAGCCGTAAACGCAGACAAGAACGCCGATGTGGCGCGCGGTCCAGAATACCAACGCGTCTTCGAAGCATTCGGTGCTGCGCGTGAATTGTCTGCTGGCCTGAACGTTCAAGACTGGAACCAAGCAACTGCTGCGGTAATCAACGACACCGCTGGTGCGCAGATCATGGGTGACTGGGCGCAAGGCGAATTCGCTGTCGCAGGCGAAGTTGCCGGCACAGACTATTCCTGTTTGCCTGGCTTGGGTGAAGTTGCGCTGTTGTCTACGGGTGGCGACGCATTCTACTTCCCTGTTGTGGATGATGCAGAAATCACAGCTGGTCAAAAAGAACTGGCTGCCCTGTTGCTTTCACCACCTGTTCAGGTGTCTTTCAACTCTGCCAAAGGTTCACTCCCTATTCGCGGCGATGTTGACCTGACAACGGTGAACGAGTGTACGCAAAAAGGTCTCGACCTTCTTGCCGCTGGCGACATCGTTCCTGATGGGGCTGCGTTGCTGTCGCCTGACACAACCACACAGCTGAACGACCTGATGACCGAGTTCTGGAACACACCGTCCATGACACCTGCAGAAGTGCAGGAGCAGTACGCTGCCATCATCGCTGACGCAGACTAATCGCGTCACCCGCTAACGTGCACGGGCCCTCCTTCTTGGGGGGCCTGTGTCACGGAATAGCTTTACTACCTAGGGAGGAATAAATGGCGCTTTCCGATGCCACAGATGCTGCTGCACATGCACAGCAGGGCACCCCAGCCCGAAAACCGACACGCATTTTCAAGAACATGTCATCAAAGATTGCGTCTTTGCCGATGATGTTTACCGCACTGGTCATCTTCGTCGGTGGCACGGTGTGGACCATCGTTTATTCTTTTACCAGCTCCGGGCTTTTGCCGCGCCTTAAATGGGTCGGCTTGGATCAATACGAGCGTCTATGGAATAGCCGTAAATGGCTGGTGTCGATTGAAAACCTTGCCATCTATGGCATCTGCTCTTTGATCCTGACGCTTGTGATCGGATTTACGCTCGCTGCCTTGCTAGATCGCAAAGTGCGTGGCGAAGGCGTTTTGCGCACCATTTTCCTTTATCCCTTTGCGCTGTCGTTCATTGTAACAGGCCTTATTTGGCAGTGGATACTGAACCCCGAACTGGGCTTGCAAAACGTTGTGCGGGACATGGGGTGGGAATCGTTCACGTTTGACCCGCTGCATAATTCGTCACTCGTGATGTTCGGTTTGCTGATTGCCGGGCTGTGGCAGGGCACTGGTTTGATCATGTGCATTATGCTGGCTGGTTTGCGTGGCATCGACGAAGACATCTGGAAAGCTGCACGTGTGGACGGGATCGGAACGGTCAAGACCTACATCCGCGTGATTATCCCGATGATGCGCCCTGTTTTTGTGACCTCTCTGGTGCTGATCGGGTCGGGTATCGTTAAGCTGTATGACCTTGTTGTCGCCCAAACATCTGGCGGACCGGGGCTGAGTTCGCAGGTGCCAGCGATGTACGTGATGACCTCGATGTTTGGCGGCCAAAACTTGGGCCAAGGTTTTGCTGCATCGACCATGATGCTTGTCAGTGTTGTGATCATTCTTGTCCCTTGGGCTATTCTTGAATTCGGAGGGAAGAAGCGTGTCTGATTCTCAAACTATGGCAGCACCTGCCGCCCTTGCCGCCGGTCCGCGTGGGCCAAAACCGAAACGCCGCTTCACCCGTGGCAATATCATGGTCTACGGTACGCTAATCGTTATGGCGCTGTACTATGCGCTGCCACTTTACGTGATGATCGTGACCTCGCTTAAGGGGCTGCCTGAAATTCGGATGGGCAACATCTTTGCGCCGCCGATGGAAATCACCTTTGAACCGTGGGTCAAAGCCTGGGCACATGCCTGCACCGGAATTAACTGTGACGGGTTGTCGCGCGGGTTCTGGAATTCTGTGCGTATTCTGATCCCATCGGTCGTCATCTCGGTCATTGTGGCCAGTGTGAACGGCTATGCACTGTCGATGTGGAAATTCAAAGGATCGGAAGTATTCTTTGGCATTCTGATGATCGGGGCGTTTATTCCCTATCAGATCATGCTTTACCCGATCGTGATCCTGTTACGTGAGGCCGGGCTTTATGGATCTTTGACAGGTCTGGTGCTGGTGCACGTTGCCTTTGGTATGCCGATCAACACATTGCTGTTCCGCAACTACTTTGCGTCGATACCCGAAGAACTGTTCAAAGCCGCCCGCGTTGATGGCGCAGGGTTCTGGGCAATCTTCTTTCGGATCATGCTGCCGATGTCGCTTCCGATTTTTGTTGTGTCCTTGATCATTCAGGTGACCGGCATCTGGAACGACTTCTTGTTTGGTGTGACCTACATTTCGTCGCCTGATCGGTATCCGATGACCGTCCAGCTTAATAACATCGTGAATTCGGTCCAGGGCGTTAAGGAATACAACGTCAACATGGCCGCCACGTTGCTGACCGGTCTGGTTCCTCTCGTGATTTATTTTGCCTCTGGCAAACTCTTCGTACGCGGCATTGCTGCCGGCGCTGTCAAAGGCTGATACATATGACTTACTCTATCGAAATCAAAAACCTCGACCTGTCGTTTGGCGCTGTGAAAGTGTTGAAAGACCTGAACCTGAACATCGGTGAGGGCGAATTCCTTGTGCTGCTGGGATCGTCCGGTTGCGGCAAGTCCACGTTGTTGAACTGCATCGCCGGCCTGCTTGAGGTGACAGATGGCCAGATCCACATCAAGGGCAAGAACGTAACATGGGCCGAACCATCAGAGCGCGGCATCGGGATGGTATTCCAGTCTTACGCGCTTTATCCGCAGATGACGGTCAAAGGGAATCTGTCGTTCGGTTTGAAAAACGCCAAAGTGCCCAAAGACGAAATCGAAAAGCGCGTCGCGCGTGCGGCAGAAATTTTGCAGATCGCGCCGCTTCTTGATCGCAAACCGGGCGCCTTGTCTGGCGGTCAGCGTCAGCGGGTCGCGATTGGCCGTGCGCTGGTGCGTGATGTGGACGTGTTCTTGTTTGATGAACCTTTGTCCAACCTTGATGCAAAGCTGCGTGTCGATCTGCGTGTCGAACTGAAGCGGCTGCACAACCAGTTGCGGAACACGATGGTTTATGTGACCCACGATCAGGTCGAAGCCATGACTTTGGCGGATCGCATCGCCGTGATGAAGGGCGGCAAGATCATGCAGCTTGGCAGCCCGGACGAGATTTATAACCAACCTCGTAACCTCTATGTCGCTGACTTTATCGGCAGCCCGTCAATGAACTTTTTGCAAGGCCACCTGACGGCTGGTCAGTTCAAAGTCGATGATATGGTGATGCCAATGACAGGCTATGAATTTGCGGCACCGCAGACTGCAGACCGTCCTGCCGTCATCGGTATCCGTCCAGAACATATCGTCACTGGTGAATTGGTGAAAAACGCGCCATTGCGGTACGATGTGACCATCGATCTGGTTGAGCCAATGGGGTCTGACACGTTGGTTTATGCTAAACTGGGCCAACACATTTTCCGTGTCCGAATGGATGGTCAGGCCCGCGTGCGGGCCGGTGAAATATTGCAAATTGGTATCGACCCATCGCGTGCTTCATTGTTTGATAAAACAACAGAGGACCGCCTGTGAGTCATGTGAATTTGTCGGGGGCTTGGGCGCTGGTCGATGACAGCGGCGCCTATGCTTGCCCGATGATGATGCCTACTGATGGGATTACGGCCCTGCATGATGCGGGCCTGATCCCTGACCCTTACTGGGGGCGCAACGAATATGACCTGCGCTGGATTTGCGAACGCGACTGGACAGCGACACGCGATTTTGACCTGACGGACATCGACGTTGATCTGGTGCTGTCCGAGGTTGATACCGTGGTCACTGTACGGGTCAACGATCAGATTGTACTGACCGCTGAAAACGCGTTTCGGTCATTCCGCGTCAATCTGTCTGCTGTGGCAAAGGTTGGCACGAATACAGTCAGCATCACCTTCCATTCGCCCGTTGTTGCCGGTGGGAAAAAGCAGGCGGCGCATCCGTTCCCCTTGCCGATCAGCAAGAATTGTCCAATCCCGGACGGGAATATGTTGCGCAAACCGGCTTGTGATTTTGGCTGGGACTGGAATATCGCGCTCGCGCCGTTTGGCGTATATGGCACAATGGCGGTTGAACCGTCGGCAGCGGCGCGCATAGATCGGTTGGCGGTGACGCAAACCCATAACAAAGGCACTGTGCTGCTGGGTATCACTGCATTCACAGCCAACCATACCGGCGAGGTCTGTGCGTCAATCGCCGGGCAGACGGTGACCGGGACAGCAAAGAACGGGATCTGCACGCTCGATGTTCAGATCGACAACCCGGATCTGTGGTGGCCTGTTGGTCAAGGCGAACAGCCGCTTTATGACCTGTCAGTGACTGCGGGAACAGCGACAAGCGTGCGCCGCATTGGTCTGCGCCACATGGAATTGGTGACTGACACCGACGAGGCCGGGCTTGGTTTCAAGTTTCGGATCAATGGGCGTGACGTCTTTTGCAAAGGGGCGAACTGGATTCCCGCCGACGCCTTGCCGGGGAAAATTACGCAGGCCAAAACGCGTGACCTGCTGCAATCGGCTGTCGATGCCAATATGAACATGATCCGTGTCTGGGGCGGTGGCCGCTATGAGCCAACATCGTTCTATGATGCATGCGATGAACTGGGGCTGTTGATCTGGCAGGACTTCATGTTTGCCTGCAATCTGTACCCGTCTGACAACGCCTTTTTGGCCGAGGTCCGCGCCGAGGTCGCGGATAATGTTTCGCGGATGCATCATCATGCCTGTATTGCAATCTGGTGCGGCGACAATGAACTGATCGGGGCGCTGGGCTGGTATGACTGCAGCATCAACGACCGTGACCGGTATCTGGTGAATTACGACCGGCTAAATCGTACGATTGAAACACAGTTGCTGGAAACCGATCCCGCCGCCATCTGGTGGCCGTCGTCACCATCGCCGGGACCAATGAACTTTGGCGATGCTTGGCATGACGACGGATCGGGCGACATGCATTTCTGGTCAGTGTGGCACGAAGGCCGCGACTTTGATCACTATCGGGATGTCAGCCCTCGCTTTTGTTCGGAATTCGGGTTCCAAAGCTATCCTTCGATGAATGCGGTACGCAAATTTGCAGACGCGGCGGATCAGAATATCGCGGCGCCCGTTCTGGAAAGCCACCAAAAGAATACCGGTGGAAATGCGCGGATTGCGGAAACCATGTTTCGCTACTTTCGCTGGCCAAAGCACTTTGACGATTTTGTCTATTTGTCACAAGTCCAGCAGGGGCTTGCGATCAAGACAGCGGTCACACATTGGCGCAGCCTAAAGCCGCGGTGCATGGGCACGTTGATCTGGCAGTTGAACGACACGTGGCCTGTTTGTTCTTGGTCATCGCTGGATCACGGCGGGGACTGGAAATTGATGCACCATATGGCACGGGATTTCTATGCGCCTGTGATCGTAACGGCAGTGCCGATGGACGGCGATTTCGTGCTGCGCGCCGTGAATGACACCCCGGAAGGGTGTGATGTGACGGTGACCGTCTTTGCGGTGAATATGGCGGGATCCATGCGAGAGATAAGCCACGGCGAAGAAACAGTGACGACCACTGCCGTCTATTTTCTGTCTATTCCTGCGGCTGCACTGCAAGCGGACGAAATGCTGCATTACACGTGGGCAACGTCCAGTGGTGAAACGGGCAGTGATACGTTTGCGCCCAAACCCTACAAGGATTACGACCTGCCTGCCGCGAACCTGCTATACCGTGTGAACGGGAATGACATTTCCATCACCTCGGATGCGCTTGCGCTGTTCGTCGCGGTGGAAGCTGACGTGCCTGGTCGATACGATGACAATGCGTTCACGATTTTGCCAGGCGAAACCAAAACGGTGCGGTTCACGCCCACCAACCCTGACGATACCCCCACATTTACGCTGCGCGACCTGCACAGCGCGACTTATGCTTAAAGGAGGGCACGATGCCTCAGATTTCTTACCAACTTTACTGCTCGCGGAACTTTCCGCCTTTGGGTGCCACGCTAAAGATGCTGGCCGACACAGGCTTCAAGGAGGTCGAAGGCTACGGCGGGCTTTTTGGCGATCTTGACGCGCTCAAGGCTGGCCTTGACGCGACTGGTCTGAAAATGACCAGTTCGCATATCGGGCTTGATATGGCCGAAGATGATGCCGCCAACATGATTGCGATGGCCAAAGATCTGGGCACGCAAAAAATGATCGTCCCATTTGTGATGCCCGATGCACGGCCAAAGGATGCGGCTGGCTGGGCGGCGTTTGGCACACGGCTGTCAGAGGCTGCAAAGCCGTTCCAGGACGCCGGATTGGTCTTTGGCTGGCACAACCACGATTTCGAATTTGTCGCAACAGAGACTGGCGAGCTGCCGTTGGATTTGATTGCGGCCGCGTCCGACGATCTGATGCTAGAGCTTGATCTGGGGTGGGTGCTGCGCGCGGGACTAAGCCCGGTTGACTGGATTCAGAAATATGCAGGCCGGATCACCGCCGCGCACATCAAAGATATCGCGCCCGCCGGTGAAAACGCTGACGAAGACGGTTGGGCCGACGTCGGTCACGGTGTCCAAGATTGGCCGGCTATTCACGCGGCTTTGCAAGCGACAGGCGTGAACCACTATGTCATCGAACACGATAACCCCAAAGACCATGCACGGTTTGCACGCCGTAGCTTGGCCGCCATCCAACAATTCTAAGAGGTTTACCATGACACAACTTGGCGTCGGCATCATTGGATGCGGCAATATTTCGACCTCGTACCTGAAGCTGGCACCGCTGTTCAAGTCGCTGGATGTAAAGGCAGTGGCCGATATTAATATGGACACGGCACGCGCGCGCGCGGCTGAATTCGGCGTCCGTGCTGAAACGGTCGCTGACCTGCTGACCGCAGACGACATTGATGTGATCGTCAACCTGACGATCCCGGGTGTACACTTTGCCGTGACCAAACAGATCCTTGAGGCGGGCAAACACGCCTATTCGGAAAAGCCACTGGTTCTGAGCCTTGAAGAAGGCAAAGAACTACGTGATCTGGCTGCGTCCAAGGGGCTGCGCATCGGGTCAGCACCCGACACATTCCTGGGCGGGTCACATCAGTTGGCGCGCGCCCAGATTGACGCAGGCAAAGTCGGCAAGATCATCGGTGGGACCTGTCACGTGATGGGGCATGGCATGGAAGCATGGCACCCCAACCCTGATTTCTTTTTCCAACCCGGAGGCGGCCCGGTTTTGGATATGGGCCCGTACTATATCACCAACTTGATCCAACTGATGGGTCCAGTGAAATCAGTCACGGCACTGACAACCGCCACTTTTGCGACGCGGACCATCGGGAATGGTGACCGCATTGGTGAAACCGTTCCAGTCGAAACGCCCACCAACATTCAAGCGTTGCTTGAGTTTGAAAATGGCGCGACGGTGACATTGGGCGCAAGCTGGGATGTTTGGGCGCATCGCCATGGGCATATGGAATTGTATGGTGAAAACGGATCGATCTTTTTGCCAGATCCTAACTTTTTTGGTGGTGATGTCGAAATCAGTGGCGAAAACAAAGAGATTACGACCGTCGCACCGTGGGATCACCCGTTCAGCATCGCCAACCAAGAGGAAAAAGCGAATTATCGCTGCGCAGGTCTGGCCGATATGGCCACTGCGATTGCCGAAGGACGACCACATCGCTGCAACATCGACGTCGCGTTGCACGCTGTCGATGTGATGACGAGCATTTTGAAAGCGGGTTCCGAGCGTCGTTTTGTTGACATGACAACCACGTGCGAACGCCCCGCCGCATTGTCACCCGACGAGGCACGCGCCCTGTTAGCGTAACGTTGCGTGTTTTATGCACCGCAGTCTGAAGGATTGCGGTGCATTATTTTTCAGGCTGTCTGTTCCAATGTTGTTTGGCCTTTTGCAGCAGATGCGCGTGGCATCCGACTGGACAGAGCGGTTGCCCGACGTCGCAAGTCATTGCGCACGGCATCGCGCACAATTTCGCCAATAAGAATTTCGTTGCGCCCTGCCAAATGTTCTAGGGCGTCGTGAAGTTCGGGGGGTAAATTGATCAAAATATGTTTCATGCCCCAGTGCTACCGAGGCATGATAAATTTATGGTTAAAGACCTGTCTCCTGCGCGATTTGCGCACGGCTTTTGCGTTCACGTTCGGTCGCGGATTTCAGCTGACCGCAGGCGGCCATGATGTCTTCGCCACGTGGTTTGCGCACAGGCGACGAATATCCCGCCTTGTAAACGATATCGGAAAACGCGCGAATGCGGTTATTCGACGACCGTTTGTAGGGCGCGCCGGGCCATTCGTTGAACGGGATCAGGTTGATCTTGGCGGGGATGCCTTCGATCAGTTTCACCAGACGGCGGGCATCATCGTCGCTGTCGTTCACGCCGTCCAACATCACGTATTCAAAGGTAATGCGTTCGGAATTCGATGCCTTTGGGTATGCGCGCAAAGCGTCAAGAAGATCGGCGATCGGCCAACGTTTATTGATCGGGACCAGCGTATCGCGCACGGCGTCGGTGGTCGCATGGAAGGATACGGCAAGCTGGCAACCGATCTCATCCGCGGTGCGGGCGATCTCGGGGACGACACCGGATGTGGACAGCGTGATGCGGCGGCGCGAGAGGGCGATGCCTTCGGGGTCGAGCGCAATTTTCATCGCGTCGCGCACGTTTTCAAAGTTATAAAGCGGTTCGCCCATGCCCATCAGCACGATGTTTGACAGCAGGCGCGGTGCGGCGGTGTTGCGCACGCCTTGCACGGGCCATTCGCCCAGATCGTCGCGGGCGACCATGACTTGGCCGATGATTTCGCCAGACGTCAGGTTGCGGACCAGTTTCTGAGTGCCCGTGTGGCAGAACGAACAGGTCAGCGTACAGCCGACCTGACTGGAAATGCACAGGGTGCCGCGGTCGGTTTCGGGGATATAAACCACCTCGACCTCGTGACCGCCGGCGATGCGGACCAGATATTTGCGGGTGCCGTCTTCGGAAACCTGCCGCGTCACGACTTCGGGCAGGGATATCACAAAGTTATCGGCCAGTAGCGCACGGTATTCTTTGGACAAATTGGTCATTTGTTCAAAGTCGCGCACGCCCCAATGATACAACCATTGCCAGATCTGGCCAGCGCGCATTTTGGCCTGCTTTTCCGTGGTGCCAGCTGCGATCAGCGCGTCGCGCAGGGCAGGACGGGTCAACCCGACAAGGTTCACCGGCCCGTCGGGCAGTTTGCGCGGGATCGTCAGGACGTCCTGTGTGATGGGGGCCTTGGAATCCATTGGGTGCTCCAGATCAGGGTTAGACACCGCATATAAGAGAAACGCGGCAGTTTCACAAGAAAAGCGATTGCGGTCAGACGTCAGGTCGCGCGACGGCGTGGCGCCCGTCGGTGAATCGCGGATTCAACCCGTATTTTCCGGATAACTGCACAGTCGGCGTGACGTCGAAAAAGTGTCGGACAAGGGGGCAGGCAGGGGGTGAAACACACTTTGTCAGCCGAAAGAATTGTGGTCAGATGATGCACAATTCAGCTAACCCCCGCAGATTTACACGGCGATGGGTCCGCTATGCAAAAAAACGGACCGCTGTCTCCAGCGATCCGTTGAAATTCTGGGGTTTGATCGTTCGTATCAGCCAGCGCATTGCGCGGCGGCTTCATCTACTGCGGCGGTAAAGCCGAGCAGGCTGAAGGTGTCTTGGGTCTGGGTGCCCCGGCCAGAGCGCGCCGTGACAACCGCATCGGCCCCGCGTTTCATTGCTGCGACAAATTTTGCGTCGTCTTCGGCGCTCGCGGGCCAAGCAAATTCACCTTCGGTGAACATGTCATAGTTGGTGTCGCCGATTTTCACGTTGACGGTTGATCCGCTGGCGAACGGGTAGCCGCCTGCAAACATCACCTGACCTGCCACGCTTTCAGACGGGCGGTAGAAGATGATCAGTTGGATTTCACCGCGCCGCACGGTGACGACGTTGCCGTCACGGCTGTTCACGGTTTCGACGGGGGCTGAAACTGCCCAGCATTCTTTGGGGTCACTTTCGACGTAGACGGCCCAATCAGTGTTTGCCGCGACACGGTTGTCGCTCGCGCTTTGTGATGTTGCGCCGGTTGCCATCAGCGCGAGCGCTATCCCGCCAAATGTGCGTGCCATTTTAAAAATCATGTCGCAGCCTCCAAGCTGTCTTTGCCTCGTGCGATCCGTGCCATATTCCCGCGACTTATTGCGCGTTTTTGTGGTGGCATGACCTGTATTAACCCGATACCCTTATGTCTAACAAAAAAGCACAGTGCGGGGAAAGCCCCCAAAACGCTGTTCGGCGCGCTAATGCAATCACATAAACGATCCAAAAAGGCAAAAGAATGACGAACCCGGTTGATTTGGTTGAAGTTTGGCGGGGCGATCTGCTGGAATGTGTGCATCAGGGCCATGCGGTGATCTGTGATGGATCTGGCGAGATTGTGAAAGCTTGGGGCAATCCAGAGGCCGTCATTTTCCCACGGTCGTCGTGTAAAATGATCCAAGCCCTGCCGCTTTTGGAATCGGGTGCGGGTGCGCATCTGACCCAGGAACAGTTGGCGCTGTCGTGTGCGTCCCATAATGGTGCCGCCATTCATACCGACCGGGTGGCCGCATGGCTGCGTGATCTGGATTTGACAGATGATGATCTGCGCTGTGGGTCACAGGTGCCCGGTGATACGGATGCCCGCGATGCATTGATCCGCGCCCATGAAACACCTTGCCAGATTCATAACAACTGTTCGGGCAAGCATGCTGGTTTTTTGACGCTGAACAAACACCTGCGCGGCGGACCGGATTACGAAAAGCCGGATCATCCGGTGCAATTGGCGGGTAAGGCGGCCTTCGAGGAAACCACCCAAGAAACCAGCCCTGGCTATGGTATCGATGGCTGTTCGGCCCCAAACCACGCCTCCACGTTGCACGGTTTGGCCCGGTCGATGGCGTTTTTCGCCAGCGCCCATGATCGGTCTGATTTGCGCAGCACGGCCGCCGTAAAACTGCGCGAGGCGATGATGGCCTTTCCAGAACTGGTGGCTGGGGAAACCCGTGCCTGTACCGAATTGATGCGTGCGATGGGCGGCAAAGTTGCGATCAAAACCGGAGCAGAAGGTGTGTTTGTCGCGATCCTGCCGGAAAAACGGTTGGGGATTGCGTTAAAGGTGCGCGACGGTGCCACCCGCGCCAGCGAATGTGCAATTACTGCTATTTTGGTGAAATTGGGCGTGCTGGACCCAAATCACCCGGATGCGATCAAGCGGATGACCCCTATTCAGAAAAACTGGCGCGGTACGCAGACCGGGTTTATCCGGCCTGCGGCGGCGCTGCGATAACGGCGTATACGGTCACACCGGTCTGACATGCCCTTCGTCTGGGTCTGACGGAGGCATCGGTCGCCTTTTTCGCAGAAACCGATCCGCGCGCTTGAACACGTCGGCGTTGCGCGTCACACATGGGGCAGTGGGCACCTGTGTGGCGTCTTTTTGGAACTGACAGACGAAAATGGAGCGGCCATGTCCTTTACCCTTGCGACTTGGAATATCAATTCGGTGCGATTGCGCGAAGGCATCGTTGCCAAGCTGATGCGCGAAGAAGCGCCGGATGTGTTATGCTTGCAGGAATGCAAAAGCCCGGTCGAAAATATCCCGTTGGAACAGTTTCAGGCCCTTGGCTACACCCACATGGTCGCCCGCGGCCAAAAGGGGTATAATGGCGTCGCGATTTTGTCAAAGCTGCCGATCAAAGAGGTGGGCGCATATGATTATGCCAGCCTGGGTCATGCCCGCCATATTGCGGGGCAGTTGGACAATGGCGTGATCATCCACAACTTTTATGTGCCCGCTGGCGGGGATGTGGCTGATCGCACGGTCAATGAGAAGTTTGGTCAGAAATTGGATTACCTGACTGAAATGCGCGATGCATTTCACGCGGATAGACCGCAAAAGTCGATCCTTGTGGGTGATTTGAATATCGCGCCGCGAGAAGATGATGTCTGGGATCACAAGAAACTACTGAAGGTCGTTAGCCACACACCGATCGAGGTGGAACACTTTGCCGATGTGATGGCGTCGGGCGGGTGGGCAGATGTGACCCGCAATGATGTCCCCGAAGGAAAATTGTATAGCTGGTGGTCGTACCGCGCCAAAGATTGGGACGGGGCCGATAAGGGTCGCCGCCTGGACCATATATGGGCCACCGATGACATCAAAAACGCCGGCCACAGCAGCCGCGTGTTACGTGTTGCGCGAGGATGGGAGCAACCCAGCGACCACGCGCCGGTATTTGCGACATTTGACATTTAGACCCATGCACCATCGTTGATCGCGGGTATTTCGTGCGGCCCATCAGCCCAAGAACGCTTTCAACGCTTGCAACTGTTGCGTAAATCCGCGACATGAGCGGCTTGCCTTGTCTGATTTGTTGAAAAACGTGCGGGGTGTTGCTACCTTTAGGGTAGCCCTCGCGCCGAGGGTATGTCGGCGCACATTTCAGGAGGACAATGAACTGTCTCTTACACCTTCGACCGCTGATGCGGTCCACGCCGGAGCCCACGCGATGAGTGCTCTTAAATCTGCGAACAGTGACACGCTTTTGGCGGCTGTTCTGAAATCCCTTGATGACGACAAAGGCGAAGATATCGTGCAGATCAATCTGCGCGGCAAATCGCAGATGGGTGACTATATGGTCATCGCGTCAGGTCGGTCGACCCGTCAGGTAAGCGCTATGGCGGAAAAGCTGACCGAGCGTCTGAAGCAAGAGTTTGGCGTTATGTCAAAGATCGAAGGCAAGGATGTCGGCGATTGGGTTCTGATCGACACAGGCGATATTATCGTGCATCTCTTCCGTCCGGAAGTGCGTGAATTCTATCAGCTTGAAAAGATGTGGCAGCCCGGAACCGTATAGGGGTCTGATGCGTGTCCATATTTGCGCAGTGGGCCGGTTACGGCAAGGCCCCGAGCGCGATCTTTACGACGATTATCTGACCCGGTTTGACCGCACGGGCCGGGCGCTTGCGCTGGGTCCGGCGCAATTGATCGAGGTAGAGGATAAGAAAGGCGGCGGGATGCCCGCCGAGGCGACGCTGTTGCAGCGCGCCATTCCGCCCGGATCATTGATTTGCACAATGGACGAGCGCGGCAAGCTGATGACATCGCCGGACTTCGCCCGGATGCTGGGTGGCTGGCGTGATCAGGGCCGCCAAGATGTGGCGTTTGTCATCGGGGGCGCTGACGGCATCGACCCTGATCTGCGCGCCCAGGCCGATGCGTCGTTGAGTTTTGGCAAGATGGTCTGGCCGCATATGTTGGTCCGCGTCATGCTGGCCGAGCAATTGTACCGTGCCGCGTCCATTTTGTCGGGTGGTCCTTATCATCGGGCGTAGCGCCGCCTCCGGCGGGAGTATTTTATACAAAGCGAGGGTGCAGTGTGTTTTGTTTGTCGCGCGTCTGCGCTAGACCATGCGCAACACCCGAAATGGAGATGATCTGATGTCTGTCCCAAAACCTGTTGTCCTGTGTATTCTTGATGGTTGGGGGTTGCGCGACGATCCGACGGGCAATGCGCCCAAGCTCGCCAATACCCCCAATTTTGATGCTGTGATGCGAGGGCCCCATGCCCAGTTGCTGACCCATGGGCGCGATGCCGGGTTGCCGGGTGGGCAGATGGGTAATTCCGAGGTGGGCCATACGAATATCGGTGCTGGCCGCGTGGTGGCGATGGATCTGGGACAGATCGAACTGGCGATCGAGGATGGCACATTCCCTGATGCCGAACACCTGCAAACATTTATCGCAAAGATGAAAGCCAGCGGTGGCCGCGCCCATTTGATGGGGGTGGTTTCTGATGGTGGTGTGCATGGCCATGTGCACCATATCGTCACCGCAGCGCAGGTATTGGCGGATGCCGGCATCCCCGTGGTGATCCATGCGATCACCGACGGCCGCGATGTTGCACCTTCGTCGGCGAAGGACTTTATGCAGGTCTTGCAAGATGGTCTGCCCGACGGTGCGCAGATTGTCACGGTCATTGGCCGCTATTACGCGATGGACCGCGACAATCGCTGGGATCGCGTGAAAACTGCCTATGACGCGATGGCCGATGGGCAAGGCGCCAAGGCCGACACGCCGCAGGCCGCTATTGATGCAGCCTATGCGGACGGCAAAACCGACGAATTTATTCCGGCGACTGTCATTGGCGATTATACCGGATTTAGGAACGATGACGGGTATTTCTGTTTGAATTTCAGGTCCGACCGCGCCCGCGAGATTCTGGCGGCGATTGCTGACCCGGAGTTTGATGGTTTCGTCCGTCCGCAGCCTGCGTTGGCTGCGCTTTTGGGCATGGTCAGTTATTCCGACCGCCATGACGCGTGGTTTGACGCAGTGTTCCCCAAGCGCGATATTCAGAATACGTTGGGGGCTTGGGTGGCCAAGCATGGCTTGCGTCAGTTCCGGCTTGCCGAGACCGAGAAATACCCGCACGTCACGTTCTTTTTGAATGGCGGTATCGAGGATCCCGCGCCGGGCGAAGACCGCTTTATGCCCAAATCCCCCAAGGTTGCGACGTATGATTTGCAGCCGGAAATGTCGTCAGGCGAAGTCACCGATGCTTTTGTCGCGGCCATTGGTGCGGGGTATGATCTGATTGTCACCAACTATGCCAACCCTGATATGGTCGGCCACACCGGCGATCTGGCCGCAGGCATCAAAGCCTGTGAAGCAGTGGACCGTGGGCTGGGGCAAGTTATCGCGGCGCTGAAAGACGCGGGTGGTGCGATGATTGTCACGGCGGACCACGGCAATTGTGAAACGATGATTGACCCTGAAACCGGCGGGCCACATACGGCGCACACGTTGAATCCGGTGCCTGTGGCGTTGGTTGGTGGTCCCGCTGGTGTCACGTTGCGCGATGGGCGATTGGCGGATTTAGCGCCCACTGTTCTTGATTTGATGGGCTTGGATTTGCCGCCTGAAATGACCGGGCGCAGTCTGATCCAAAAATGAAGCTTACTGTCGTTTTCATGTGCCTTGCGTTGCCTGTTTGGGCGCAGTCGCCCGATCAGGCGGCGCGTGCGGCGATTACGCAGTTGCAGAACGCACAGGTTGCGTTGCGATCGGCGGATGCATCGCGTGACCAGATTGCGGCGCTGACCGAAACTGTCCAAGCCTACGAGGCAGGGCTAGGCGCGCTGCGTGAGGGGCTGCGTCAGCTGACAGCCGAAGAGCAGGATTTGACAGGGGATTTGACGGCGCGCCGCGCCGAGCTGGGTCAGTTGTTGGGCGTGCTTTCAACCATTTCGACCACGCCGCAGCCTGCGCTGCACGGTCAACCGCGCGGTCAGATTGATGCTGCGCGGGCTGGAATGTTGGTGGCGGATGTCAGTACGGGGCTTCATGCGCAGGCAGAGGCGTTGCGGCTTCAGTTGGCGCAGGTACAGGGTTTGCGCGCGCTGCGTGACGAGGCAGAGCAGTCGTTGATGGACGGGTTGACCGGCGTCCAAGATGCGCGCGCCGCTTTGGGGCAGGCGGTATCAACGCGCAGCGATCTGCCGCAGCCATTCGCGGATGACCCGACCCAAACGGCGCTGTTGCTGGCCAGCACCGAAACCTTGGCGCGGTTTGCAGATGGATTGTCGGAAAACTTGCCAGCGGCGGACGCGACCCTGACGCCCAGCGGCAATTTGCCGTTGCCGGTCGCGGGGATCGTTCAGCCGACCCAAACGGGGCGCGATGGGTTTTTTATTGCGGCGCAACCGCATGCTTTGGTCACCGCCCCGGTCGCGGCCACGATCCTTTATGCCGGACCATATCGCGAAGACGGCAACGTTGTGATCCTTGAGCCGACAGCCGATGTACTGTTTATTCTGTCCGGCATGGAGACCAGTTTCGGGCAGGTGGGGCAAATCGTGCCTGCGGGCACGCCGTTGGGGTTAATGGGTGGAGATGCGACAACCGTTAACGGTATTTTGACTGAAATCGGCGCCAATCCTGATGAAGTGGCGATGCAGACCCTTTATCTTGAGGTCAGAGACGGGCAGAGTTCGGTCAGCCCGGACGCGTGGTTTGCGCTGGAATAGACATAGGACGTGGAATGAAAAAGTTGATGACAGCCGCTGTTGGCGGCGCGACGCTCGGGCTTTTGGTGACCAGCCAAATCGCGGGTCCACTGTTTGCGCAAGAGGCGCTGACTGAAAGCAGCGTTTACGAGCAGCTTGATCTTTTCGGAGATATTTTTGAACGCATCCGCACGGATTACGTGCAGGACGTCAACGACAAAGACCTGATCGAAGCCGCGATCAACGGGATGCTGACATCGCTTGACCCACATTCCAGCTATCTGTCTGCCGACGATGCCAACGCGATGCGTGTGAGCACATCAGGCGAATTTGGCGGTCTTGGGATTGAAGTCACCCAAGAAGAAGGTTGGGTGAAAGTCGTGTCGCCGATGGACGGCACGCCTGCGGATGCAGCCGGCATTCTGGCGGGTGATTATATCACCGGCGTCGACGGCGAAAGCGTGATGGGCCTGAATTTGGACGAGGCCGTCGACCTGATGCGCGGCCCTGTCGGGTCGGAAATCATTATCACGATCGTGCGCGAAGGCGAAGTTGAACCATTTGATGTGTCGATTATCCGCGACACCATCAAACTGACCGCCGTGCGCAGCCGGACCGAGGGCAAGGCCGTGGTGTTGCGCATCACGACATTTAACGAACAAACATTTCCGAACCTGCAAGCCGGGATCGACGAACAGGTCGCCGAGGCAGGTGGGATCGACAACATCGACGGTTTTGTGCTGGATCTGCGCAACAACCCCGGTGGTTTGTTGAACCAAGCAGTGTTTGTATCCGACGCGTTTCTGGATGCCGGTGAAATCGTGTCGACCCGTGGTCGCGAGGCCGCCGATGGTGACCGTTTTAACGCCACCCCCGGTGATTTGGCGCAGGGCAAGCCGATTGTGTTGCTGATTAACGGTGGTTCTGCGTCAGCGTCTGAAATTGTCGCGGGGGCATTGCAAGATCACCGTCGTGCGATTGTCGTTGGCACCAATTCATTTGGCAAAGGCTCTGTGCAGACGATCATTCCGCTCAGCGGGGATGGCGCGATGCGGTTGACGACAGCGCGGTATTATACGCCGTCTGGCCGCTCTATTCAGTCGCTCGGCATTTCCCCCGATATCATTGTCGAACAGCCACGCCGTGCACCTGACGCGGAAGACGAAGACGCGGCAAGTGCGATGAACCCGCGCACAGAGGCATCGTTGCGGGGTGCGTTGGACAATGACAGCCTGACCGAAGACGAGGTCAAGCAGATCGAAGAGGATCGCGCCCGCGCCGAAGCCGCCGCCGCCCTGCGCGAAGACGATTATCAGCTTGCTTATGCGATTGATATTCTCAAGGGGTTGAACGCCTTTGGCCCGACATTGGCGTCCGGGAACTAAGTATTTGGCCCACCCCTGAACATCTGGGGTGGGCTTTATTTTAGGTCAGCAAGATTGACTTAGCTCGCGCCGCTGTCATGATCCACGACATGGTTGCGGGTGGAGAATCAGCGCATGTGGGATCAAATATTTTCGTCGCGGATGTCGCGGATGACGGCTTCTGAAATCCGCGAACTTTTAAAGCTGCTGGACCAGCCGGATATCATTTCGTTTGCGGGTGGTATTCCCGACCCGAAACTGTTTCCGGTCGCTGCGTTTCAGGACGCGTTTGCCGAAACGCTTGGCCCGGTGACCCAAAACGAGGCGCTGCAATATTCCGCGAGCGAAGGGTATCCGCCACTGCGTGACTGGATCGCGGCGCAAATGGCCAAGCTGGGTATCCCCTGTACCCGTGACAACATCCTGATCACGTCCGGGTCGCAGCAGGCGTTGGACTATCTTGGTAAATTGTTTTTATCGCCGGGTGATACCGCGCTGGTGACGTGGCCCACATATATGGGCGCGCTGGGCGCATTTAACGCCTATGAACCGCGCTATGACCGTCTTACACCGCATGGGAACCGCGCGCCGGACGATTATGCGCAGGTGGCGGGTGAAAATGGTGGGCGGGTCAAATTCGCCTATGCTTCAGTCGATTTTGCGAACCCGACGGGTGAAACAATTGATCGCGCCGGGCGCGAAGACATCTTGGCGCTTGCCGATGACCTGAACATCGCCGTGATCGAAGACGCGGCCTATCAGTCGTTGAGATTTGACGGAGAGGCGGTGCCGCCGATCTTGGCGCTAGAAATCGCCCGCAAGGGCAGCATCGAAGATTGCCGCACCGTCTATTGCGGAAGTTTTTCCAAGACATTGGCCCCCGGTTTACGGGTCGGTTGGGTCTGCGCGGCAAAGCCTGTGATATCGCGGTTGGTGTTGATGAAACAGGCAGCAGATCTGCATTCATCGTCAATCAATCAGATCGCGATTGCCAAAGTCGCGACCACGATTTTTGATGAACATGTGGAAAAATTGCGCGACACCTATCAAAAGCGCCGCGATTATATGTTGGACGCGCTTGCGCGCCATATGCCAAGCACTGTCAGATGGACAAAGCCTGAAGGCGGGATGTTTGTTTGGTTGACCTTGCCCGACGGAATGGACGGCGCGGCATTACTGGCGAAATCGCTAGAGACGCAGCGCGTGGCCTTTGTGCCGGGCCGGGCGTTTCATGCGGACGGGTCAGGGGCGAACACCATCCGGCTGAACTATTCGCTGCCGAATGAGGCGACGATCGAAGAAGGCATCAGACGGTTAGGTGTGTTGCTGCGCGCCTAGCCGCACCTGCGCAATCACACCAGCGGTCCGCAATAGCAGCGTCTTTTCGCCAGGCGATACGTCACAAAGCCGCCTCTGATGCCACCAGTGATGACGCTGCACGCGGGCTGCGCGGACGGGCATCATTGGTGAAATTCGGGTCGCCAAAATCTGAATGCGTCATTTGCCTTAAACGATGCGGTGGCCTGCATCGGTGATGGCGGCCGCCAATGCGGCGATATGGGATGGACCCACTTCGCAACACCCGCCGACAATTGTTGCCCCTTGCGCGATCCACCCCATGGCGTGTTCGGCATAGGCCGCAGGTGTCAGGTCTTGTCGTGCGGACAAGCTGTCGACGGTTGGCTTGTCCTTCAGAAAGTCGTTCGTGATTTGCGTGAACCCGTTGGCGTAGGCGCCGAACGGCAGGTCGCCTTGCGCGAATAGATCAAGCGTGGCGCGGATGGCTTCGGGGGCGGTGCAGTTGACCAGCAAGGCGGCAGCGCCTTGCACCACATCAAGCACCTTGGCGACAGGTTCGCCGGATCGCAGGCGCGTGCCATCGGTGTCGTCCACGGTCACTGCCAGCCAGACAGGTTTGCCCGCTGTAAGCGCCCCCGCAAGAACAGCGCGGGCGTGGTCCACGGATGCCACGGTTTCGCAAAGGATCAGATCAACGCGGGGGGCCATCAGTGCTGCGGCTTCGGCATAAAGCGGGATTGCCACATCGGGCGTAGGGTGAATATCGGGGCGGTAAGACGCGATAAGCGGACCAATCGCACCAGCGATACGCCCGACACCATCGCAGCCTGTTTCTGCTTCTGTCAGAGCGCGATCATAAAGCGATTGGAATTGGTCGGCATATGGTGTCCCGGCCAACCGATCCCGATGAATCGCGTATGTGTTGGTTGTCGCAACAGTCGCGCCCGCGTCACGATAGGCGCGGTGGACGTCGGCGACCATGCCGGGGTGGTCCAACATGACTTGGGTCGCCCAAAGCGGCGTCGCGCGGTCGCCCGAGCGGCGGACCAGCTCTTGGCCCATACCGCCATCCAGCAAGGTGATATCTGTCATGAGCGTGTCCTTAGATGAGGTGCGGGATTCAGTAGACGGGCGGCGAAATGACCCAGATAATTTCGCAGGGTATATCGCCGGGGTTGCGCCAGCGAAAGGGGTCGCCGCGCAGCCGAAAACTGTCACCGGTGGTCAGGCGGAAATGCTGGTCCGCGATCCAGATATCGAAGGTTCCGGTGATGATGTAACCGATTTCTTGGGTAGGACGGGCTATCGGCGTTGTGATTTCAGAGCGGGGTTCGAACCGACTGTGAATGACTTCAAAGTCGTCAGTCAGGTCTGGTGACAGCAGGCCTTCGGTCAGACCATGAGCGCGGCTGCCGATCGGACGGCGTGCATTGGCGCGCACAACCACGCCTTCTTCGGCCGGGTTCGTCGTGGATTGCAGCAGGCTTGATATCGCGACATCCATTAGGTCAGCCATGAGCGCAAGATCTGACATTGTCGCGCTGGAAATGTCCCGTTCCACCTGGCTGAGCCAGCCAACCGAACGCCCCATCCGGTCCGCGAGGTCCGCCAGCGTCATGCCACGCGATTTACGCAGCGCCCGAATATCGGCGCCCAACGTCTTAAGTGTTTTTTGGGTATCAGGCATAAAGTCGCCCCATCAGATTACGGTTATTGAAGGAATGCATCGCGGGCGACTGTCTTGCAAATTGCCGGGCAAATCAATCTGCGGCTTCAGGTGCCGAAGGTCGCCCTTAGAATCGCGCTTAGCATGTCCGCGTCCTTTTGCGTAAAGGCGTCGGGCAGGTCGCTGTCGATGTCGAACACACCTATCACGGCGCCAGATCGATCAAATACGGGTAACACCAATTCGGACCGGGTGCTGGTGGCGCAGGCGATATGGCCCGGGAACGCGTCGACGTCGGGAACAAGCTGGACCTGACCGGTCCGTGCGGCCGCCCCGCAAACACCACGTGTAAACGGGATTGTCAGGCAGCCATGCCCGCCTTGGTAGGGGCCGATTTTTAATAAGTCTGGTTCCGTGACCCGGTAAAATCCAGTCCAGTCAAAACGGTCGTCGCTGTGATGAACTTCGCATGCGACGGTCGCCATCAGCGCAACGGTGTCGGTTTCGCCGTGGGTAAGGGCGGCGATAGTTTGGGCAAGGGTATCGTAGTCGACGCGCATTGGTCAGGGATCCTTTTGGCGGTATCAGGCTTCTTTTTTCTGCAACACGAGAAAAGTCATCATGCCCAGTGGAGGAAGCGACTTTTGTTCAATAACAGTCAGGTCGGGCTGCTTGAGAACGGTGCCGATTTCAAAGTCCGAATGCCAGCCCAGAAGATTGGCAAACGGTGCAGTCAATCGTTCGATCCGGGCCAGAAAACCTGTTTCTCTTGCGAAATGATTGGTGATGACGATCAGGCCGCCCGGTTTGCAGACCCGCGCCATTTCGGCCATGACGCGTTCGGGTTCGGGCACAACCGATATGATGTGCATCGCCGCGATGATATAAAATGATGCATCCGAAAAATCAAGCTGGCGTGCATCCATCTGCCGCAGACTTTGTACGTGATTTAAGCGAAGTTGTTGCACTTTGGATTGTGCCTTGGCTAACATGTTGTCGCTAAAATCAATGCCCGTGACAGCCAGATCGTGGCGGTACATTGGCAAGGCCAGCCCAGTGCCAACACCGACCTCTAGTACATTTGTGGTGTTTTGCCCGTTGATGAATTCGACCGCAGCGCGGCGCCCCACATTTGTGATTGCCCCAAATGTTTTATCATAGACAGGCGCCCACCGTGCGTACGACGTTTTGACGGCATCAATTTCCACTGTACTATCCTTTGGTGTTCTTTGCGTTGCGGGATGTGCGGTATGCCCATGCAAGGCAACTGATATATGCTAGCGTCAGCAAGGTGAGCGTCGCCCAGATATAGGTCAGCAAAGCGGCTGCCAAAACGGACGCACCCAGCAGGAAATACTTGGCGTCGGCGCGGTCGATTACCATATTTTTGAATGAATACGTCGGGATTCGACTGATCATCAGTAAACCGATCAGGCAGATATGACATGCAACAACTATCGGTGGCATCAACGGAAAATCCGCAACCGCAAACGAAAAAACCATCGGCAACATGACCAGGATCGCGCCTGCGGGTGACGGAACGCCGACAAAAAATTCGCCGGACGCCTTGTCATTGTCTGCACGACTGCTGACGTTAAAACGTGCAAGGCGTAACACGCAGCAAATGGCATAAAACAGGACTGCGATCCAACCCGTGCTGCGTAAATCTTGCAGTGCCCAACTGTGCAAAATCAGCACCGGCGCCACACCGAAATTTACAAAGTCAGCCAATGAATCGAGTTCGGCACCGACAGGGGTGGAACTGTTCATTAAACGTGCAAGCCGTCCGTCCAGACCATCAAGCACACAGGCCGCCAGCACAAGACGAACCGCCATTTCAAAGTTGTGTTCGTAACCAAATCTGATTGCGGTCAGTCCTGCGCAGATTGCTGAAATTGTCAGCAGGTTGGGCAGCAGGTGGATAAGACGAATGTTGTGTTGTTTGGTGGTGTCTGATGGCTCAGGCATCGGTTAGTCCGCCCGGGTCAGGCGTGCGGCTTCGGTCGCGGTCAGGTCGGCAAGGACGGTTTCGCCTGCAACCATGGTCTGACCAAGATTAACCATCGGTTCCACGCCATCGGGCAAATAAACATCTAAACGCGAGCCAAAGCGGATCAGGCCAAACCGCTCGCCTGTGCGCAATGTGTCGCCCTGATCTGAAAAACACACAATCCGGCGCGCGACGAGGCCTGCAATCTGCACCACGGCAATCTGCCGGCCATCGGCCATGTCAATGCACACGCTGTTGCGTTCGTTATCGGCGCTGGCTTTGTCCAGCGACGCATTGAAAAATTTCCCGGGCCGATAGGCGATCGCCGCGATTTTACCGGCGATAGGGGCACGGTTTACGTGGCAATTAAAGACGCTCATGAACACGCTGACACGGGTCAGGGCCATATCGGGCATGCCAAGTTCGGCAGGTGGAACCGCCTTTTCAATCAGCGAAACGATGCCATCAGCCGGGCTTACGATAAGGCCGGCGCGTGTCGGGGTGACGCGCACAGGGTCGCGGAAAAAGTAATAACACCAGATCGTCAAGCCCACGCCAATCCACCCTAAAAAGGAGGCTATGAGAAAGAGAATGACCGTGATGGCGGCGAAGATAGCGACAAACTTACGCCCCTCGGGGTGCATAGGCTTTAAGAATGTGTCGCGCATTTTCATCGAGATATCGCTTTTTTGCTATCAACAACCACTACCTATCCCGATCGGTGCCATGCTCGCAACAAGATATGATACCAGCGCATGAACGCCAGAGTCGGACATCAGCAGATACCGGGAACGGTAGCCGTCGCTATTCAGGAATGAATATTGCCAACTGCGCCCATCCGTGCGGATTACAGCGCAGGGGTGAACTGCGGGCTAGGATTTGTATGGCGAGCGGGCTATTGAAAAAGAAAACGAATGAGGTCGGATCATGGGCAGTCGTGCTTTTGGGGTTATTTTTGCAGTCTTATTTGCCGCCAGTTGTGGTGAATTGGCGGGGGATCGTACCGTTGTTCAAAACACGGGGCCGGATGAACTGCTGAAGCTGAGGGCAGGTCCCGGGCTTGGTTACCGTGTTGTGCTAGGCTTGCCGGATGGCACCGCGCTGAACCGCCGCGACTGTGTGACAGAACTGGGCCAGTTGTGGTGCCGGGTCTCGCTTGCGGATGCGCCCGGTGTCACGGGCTATGTTTCGGCGGATTATCTGTCGGGGCGTTGGGACCAATAACCAACGCGGCCCCATTGCGCTTGCGGAATAATCTCTTACCGTAGCGCAAAACATTGGGGGGACAGTATGCGCGATTTTCACAAGCCCGGTCGATCGGCCGTTTACGCAAGCAACGGCATGTGTGCCACGTCGCATCCGCTGGCCGCAAAGGTTGCTGTGCAGATGTTGGAAGCAGGCGGGAATGCCGTTGATGCGGCGTTGGCCGGTGCAGTTTTGTTAGGTATTTGCGAACCACAGATGACCGGTATTGGCGGTGACTGTTTTGTCTTGTTGACCCCGCCGGGCGAAGACCGCGTTGTTGCGCTGAATGGATCGGGCCGTGCGCCTGCGGGTTTGGATCCGGATGCGCTGCGGGCCAAGGGTGCCGTGGTCGCCCCCTACAGTGTCGACGCGGTGACCGTCCCCGGAGCGGTTGATGCCTTTTGCCGCCTGTCAAAAGACTGGGGAAAATTGGGCCTGAAGGCTGCGCTTGCCCCTGCGATCCATTACGCCGAAGCCGGGGTACCCGTCGCGCCGCGCGTGGCGTCGGATTGGGTGCTTGGCGCCGCCAACCTGTCAGGTCGTGCGCGTGATCTGTTTTTGCTGAACGGACAGGTGCCGCAGCCGGGCCAGATGTTCCGCGCACCCGGACAGGCCAGGGTGTTACGCGCAATCGCGATGGACGGCCGCGCCGGGTTTTACGAGGGCGACGTCGCAGAAGACATGGTGATCAGCCTGAACGCGCTTGGTGGTACCCATACGCTGGATGATTTTGCCGCGACAGCCTGCGATTACACCGATCCGATTTCCGGCGGTTATGGCGGCCTTGATCTGTATGAACATCCGCCAAACGGGCAGGGCGCCACGGCGATTTTGCTGCTGAATATACTGAAACATTTCGACATCGCGGGGATGGACCCGTGGGGTGCCGAACGCGCCCATATCGAGGCCGAAGCGACCAAGCTGGCGTATGACGCCCGCAACCGTTTCATCGCGGACCCGGATCATACCACGCGGGTTGACCATATGATGGCGCCTGAAACCGCAGCCCAACTTGCCGCGCTGATTGATCCAACCAAGGCAATGCCTGCGGCGGCCCCGCTGACTGAATCTGTGCACAAGGACACGATCTATATCACCGTCGTCGACAAGGACCGGATGTGCGTGTCGCTGATTTATTCGGTGTTCCATTCGTTTGGATCGGGAATTGCATCGGACAAATATGGCGTGCTGTTCCAGAACCGTGGCGCCGGGTTTACGTTAGACCATGGTCACCCGAACGAGGCAGGCGGCAACAAGCGCCCGATGCACACGATCATTCCCGGGTTGCTCAAGAAAGATGGCAAACCTTATATGCCGTTTGGCGTGATGGGCGGTGCGTATCAATCGACGGGCCATGCCCGGTTTGTCAGCAATATCACCGACTTTGGCCTGTCCCCCCAGGACGCGATGGACGCGCCCCGCTGTTTTGCGGATGGGGACAAGCTGAACGTTGAAAACGGCTATAGCGATGCCGTCAAAGCCACCCTGCGCGAGATGGGCCATAATGCGCAAACGCCTGATACGGCTATTGGTGGATCACAAGCAATTATGATCCATGCAGACGGTGTACTGGAAGGTGGCAGCGACCCGCGCAAGGACGGCTGTGCGATCGGGTATTGATCGGCGCGCGGGTGCTACGCCGCCCGCAGCGACCGCAAAAACAATCCGACGCCGCCGACGAGCAGCACGAGGATGACGATCAGGTCAAAGGCGCTCATGCGTTCCAGTTGCAGGGTCATGTTGGCGATGACCCCGAAGACCAGCGCGACCATCGCCGCGCCTGCGATACCCCAGCCTAGCCAGTTGCGGGAATTATAAAAAATCATGCCAACCCCGAACATAAACGGGATCAGCACCATGCCGGACGTAATCGAAACGCCGCCGATTCCAAAGACCCGCGATCCGATCCCGAAATTGGGCCGTACCACGATCCCATCCAGCAGCAGATAGCCACCGCCGATCATCATGATCACCCCGATCAGAAAACTGCCCGTTCCGCCGTCTGTTCCGCCCGCGCCGCGTTGTGTCATCGTGCTTGTCCTTACTCGTGTTGATCAGTGTTTAAGGTAGCACGGGGGGTAATGCTAGGGTCTGGTCGATGCCCGCAAGTTATCCATCAGTGCGGTCAGCATCTTGACCGAGCGTTCGTCAGTCAGTTTGTCGTTGGCGTCGAACTGATTACTGCTGTCGGCAATCATCACCTCTGGTCCCTGCAAAATGCGGGGTTGGAACATGACCATGGCAAGGCGCAATGAAAACTGCGCCCGATCGCCGCCGGCTCGCCCATCGGCGGCGGACATGATCGCGACGGGTTTGTCTTTCCATGGCCCGCCTTTCGTGCGGCTGACCCAATCAAGCGCATTTTTCAGCACGCCGGACAGGGCTTTGTTATATTCCGTGGTGGAGATGATCACCGCATCCGCCGCTGCGATCTGGTCGGCCAGCTTTTGCACGCTGGCGGGGATACCTTCCGCGGCTTCGAGATCACCGTCATAAAGCGGCAGCCGCAAGTCGCCTTCGATAAATGTGTCGGGCGCAAAGATGTCGGCAGCGCAGCGCATCAGCTTGGTGTTTGTCGATGCCTTGCGCAGCGAACCTGATAGTCCAAGAAGTGTGGTCATGGCGTGTCCTTTCATGTTTGACACAAAGCTAGGCCAGACTACACCTCTTGCCAGTGTGTCGGCGCATTCTCTTGCCACTTCTTCTGGTGCAGCAGCGGCGTATCGTCATCAAACGCCGCTTTGCCAAGGCAAAGATACCCCGTGAGCTGCCAGTGATCCGGCACGCCAAGCGTCTGCGCGACAGCGTTCGGGTCAAGGATGGAAACCCAACCAAGCCCGATGTTTTCCGCCCGTGCCGCAAGCCACAGCGTATAGATCGCGGTCACGGTGGAATAGCACAGCATTTCGGGCATTGTTTGGCGCCCCAATCCGCGCCCCGCGCTGGGGTTTCCTTCGGTGAAGACCGCCAAATGCACCGGGGCTTCGTACAGCCCGGCGAGTTTGAGGTTGGCGTATTGGGTGCGCGTATCAGCATCATAGATCGCGCCTGCGGCTTGATTGGCCGCTTCAAAATTGGCGATAATGGCAGTGCGCAGTGCGGGTGTTTTGACCTGTAGCACGCGCCAGGGCCGCGCGTTACCAACGGAAGGGGCAAGGTCCATCGCCTTGCGTAGGCGCGCCATGGTGGTATCGGCGATCGGATCGGGCAAAAAGTGCCGCACATCGCGGCGCCAGCGCATAACATCATAAAGCGCGTTTCTGTGGTCAGCGGTCAGATGCATTCAGCAGCGTGTCCTTTTGCCTTGCTGGATTGGACAAAATGCCGCGACCCCTGCGGTGGCGACCACGGCAGTTTCGCCGGTTTCAAGGATCAGCATGGCCTCTTTCTGAAACCCAAAGAATTCGGCGGTATGCATTGAATGCTGCAAAGGCGCACGCTGCTTCGCGCGCAGAGCGGCTTGGGTGTCATCTTGGCGGCGCAGGCGGGTGCCCATGCCAAAATCGGTCAAAACGCGTTGGATCGCCATTGGATCAGGCCCTAAAGGTGGTTCGTACCCTACCCTAGTCCATGACGACGTCTAGCGCGAGAACTGTCGTGTTTTTGGATCCCACGTTAGCCCGGTGTTATTTGCCAACCGCTTGCAGCTGTCATCCAGCCCCAGCCGGTTCGACCAGCTGGCCATCGACCTGACAGGAATGGCATGGATGTCGCCAAATCCGTCGACCAACACGCATTCCAATGGCTCTAATCCGCTGCCGCTGTCGCGATGGCCGAACACAAAGTTTTTTGGATTCATGTCGCTGGCCCGGATATTATTTTTATAGAGACGCGTCATCGTGTCATTCAGCAACGCGATGTGCGTGTCGTTCAGTTTGTCGCCCTTCACCAGCGCGTCAAGCGTTGGACCAAGCGACCCATCAGGGTTCATCACCCGTTCCGTCAAACACCCCAGCCCAAGGTCCGTCGAGACAAACCCATACATATGCGACATGGGGGCGTGAAAATCAGGTTCGGGGTGCTGCAACATAATGCGCAGGTATTCGCTGTATTCCTTGCGGATTTGCCGCAGGCGCGTGCTGGGAAACCAGCGGTCGATGACGCCATTAAAATTGCGCCGCAACGGCATATCTGCCGCACGCTTCATCACCTTGATCAGTTTGGTTTTGTCATTCGGGTGCAAGTAGACAGCACGCTGCACGCCGCTCGCGACGAGGTGGATGGGAAGGATATGCAGCGCAGTTGTCATAATTCAGTTACATAAGAACTAAACGAATGAGTTCAAATCAATTTGCCGTGTGACTGGTCAAATTGTAAGGCGTCCCGCGCTATTTCCTAAAATTCCACGCCGATTTGCGCCTTGATCCCTGACCGGAACGGGTGTTTGACCAGCTCCATTTCCGTCACGAGGTCTGCAATCTCGATCAGGTCTGCGTGGGCGTTGCGGCCCGTCAGAACCACATGTGTCATGTCGGGTTTTTGGGTGGCAAGGAATTCGACGACTTCGTTGATATCGACATAGTCGTACCGGATCGCGATGTTGATTTCGTCCAAAAGCACCATTGTGTTGGTTTCATCAAGGATCAGCTCTTTGGCTTTGGCCCATGCGGCCTGTGCCATTTCGATGTCGCGCGATTTGTCTTGGGTTTCCCAGGTGAACCCTTCACCCATCGTGTGGAACGCACAGGTGTCGGTGAATTTGGCAAGGATCAGATCACGTTCACCTGTCGACATGCCGCCTTTGATGAACTGCACGACGGCACATTTCATGTCATGGGCAATGCAACGAAAGATCATGCCAAACGCGGCAGAGGATTTCCCTTTGCCTTTGCCGGTATGCACGATGATCAGACCCTTTTTATCGGTCTTGGTGGCCATGATTTTATCGCGGGCGGCCTTTTTCTTGGCCATTTTCATCGCGTGGCGGTCGGTGTCTTCGGTGCTGTCTGTCATTTTGATGCCTTCTCGTTGCGGACAAGGTGACGTTTGTGGCCGCATGTTGCAATGCATCTTAAGAAAAATTTAACCAAAGACCCGTCACCCTAGCGGAAAACGAGGGGGAAATATGATGCGATATTTTAGTTGTGCCGCGGCGCTGTTGATGTTGGCTGGATGCAACACGCCACCGTTGGGGTTTACAGGTGTCGCAGCGACGCGGGTCACGGTCGAACAAAGCACATTTGACGTGCGGATCAAGGATGATCGCGCCAACGCGATCCGGTTGAACCGTGAATTTGCGCCCAATCTTGCGGCGGTAGCCCCGCGTGCTGGTCAGGCGATGATGCAGGTCAGCGGCTGTGATATCGTGCCGGGCAGCATGACGGGCGATGCGTCAGTTGTGACCGCCCGTCTGACCTGTGGTGGGCCTACTGGAACATCAGAGTGATGGGGTTGTAGCCAAAATCATCTGTTTCGTTGTTGCGACGGGCTTCGTTCACGGCGCCGATCACAAGCGCACCCAACAGCCCGGTACCGGCAGCCGTGGCACTGCGTTGCTGGTTGGTCAGATTAACTGCATTGATCGTGGCGGACTTGGTGCGACCATCGGGGGCGGCACAGGCGATGTAGATTGCGGGCGAATCCGGCCCGTAATCCGGAACGATGATGTTTGCGGGTGTTTGGAACGACGCAGTATACAGCCCGGCATCCAAATTACAGGTTGATCCCGGAATTTCACCGTGCCCTTGGCCTTCGCGGGGGCCCGAGGTGCGTACAGTCAGGATTTCTTGACCACGGAACCGGGGAACCGGATTGCCAGCAGCACGTGCGCGCCCGTAAACATCAAGCCCAACCGCCCCGCGCGTATCTTTCGCGGTGACTGGAATAGGAGGCTGCGTGATATCCATCACCGTACACCCAGCCGCCAACGCGGCGACGCAAACCATAGAAACGAATTTTTTCATAAATCTCACTCATTCAGTTAATATCCATCACAGGCTGTGTGATCGCACTCCGGGTATACCAGCAGCGGATATCACGGAAAGTTGAAATCCGGGAAAAGTCCCTGCCGCACGCCACTGTGCGCTAAAAGTGCTAATTTTGTCGCTATGTGGGCGCTGCCGTGACATCGCGCCGAAACGTGATGGAGGTATCGCGATCATAGCCTGCGTGGCGGGTGCGCGCTATTTCCGAAAAACCGAGCGTTCTGAAGATGGCGTGGTTTGTTGTCAGCTCGATGCGCGTTTGTAAGGTGACGCTGGGCAGATGCAGCGCGCGCGCCCTTTCGCAGGCGAAATCCACTAGACACCGGGCATATCCGCGGCCTTGGGCGCGGGCGTCGCAAGCAAGTTTTCCAAGATAGAGCGTATCTGACTGGGGCGTCAGGATAACACAGGCGCGCGGTGGCTTCCCCAGGGCCCAAATCTCGCTGGTTTTGGTTTGGTGTTTCAGGCTTTGAAGGGTCAGCAAATGCATGGATGACGGCGGATCGACCACGCCATCCATGTATGCAAAGGCGCGGCGGATCAACGCGTGCACGGCGGGCAGATCGGGGTCGATGGCGGTAATGCGGTGCGGTGTTAGCCGGATCATGGTCGCTCCGTCGCTTCACGCCAAATTGCACGTTTGCGCAGGATCGAAAGCAGCGGCGCGCAGCCTGCCACGATGGTGATCAATGCTGCGCGTTGTTGGTCTGCCGATTGCCCGGCATAATGCAGATGATCCACATGCACCCCCAAAGTGTCGACCTGTCACGTGGATTTAAACCCACCCTACGCCAGCAGTCCAGCAATGCGGGCGCGCGCCGAGTTCGATTTGGGTTGCCACAGGTTGCGGTCAATCGCCTCTTGCAGGCGTTCCGCGATTTCGCGCAGTGCCGGAGCATTCGCATCCGCGATAAAGTCACGGGTGGCATCGTCTTTGATAAAAGCCTCTTCGACCAGATCAAAGTGGTGATTGCGCACCGCACCAGTCGTCGCGGCGAATGCGAATAGGTAATCGACAGTCGCTGCAATCTCAAACGCACCTTTGTAACCGTGCCGTTTCACCCCGTCGATCCATTTGGGGTTCACCACGCGCGACCGCACAACCCGGCCGATTTCATCCTCGAGCGTCCGGATCAATGGGCGTTCGGGGCGGGAATGGTCGTTGTGGTAGATCGGCCGGTCACGGCCTTGCAATGTGCTGATTGCGGCTGCGGCGCCGCCTTCGAACTGGTAGTAATCGTCGCTGTCCAAGATATCATGTTCACGATTGTCCTGATTCTGCACAATCGCTTCGGTTTGTGACAGCCGCGCCTCGAATGCGCTGCGGGCGCGGGTGCCTTCGGCGCCAGAGCCATAGGCGTAACTGCCCCATTCAAGATAGGCTTCGGCAAAGTCCGATTTATCATTCCAAATGCGTTCGTCGATCAACGCTTGCAAGCCCGCCCCATAAGCCCCGGGTTTGGCGCCAAACACGCGGGCTTGGTCTTCGCCTGATTTGGCGCGCGCGGCTGCCGGGTTAAGGTCGGCGGGTTCGTCCAAGGCCTGTACGGCGCGCGCTGCGGAATCGACCAGCGCGATCAATTGCGGGAAGGCGTCGCGAAAGAAGCCGGAGATGCGCAGGGTGACGTCGACGCGGGGGCGACCGAGGATAGATTGTGGCATGACTTCAAAGCCAGTTACCCGGCGGTTCGCGCTGTCCCATGTAGGCTTGACGCCCATCAGCGCGAGCGCTTGCGCGATGTCATCGCCACCGGTACGCATATTGGCGGTGCCCCAGGCTGTGATCAGCATGGTGCGCGGCCAGTCGCCTTGGTCTTGCAAGTGTTTTTCGATCAGCAGGTTCGCGGATTTCCAGCCTAGCTTCCACGCCGTCGGGGTGGGAACGGCCCGGCTATCGACAGAGTAGAAATTGCGCCCTGTTGGCAACACATCCATCCGCCCGCGTGTGGGCGCACCGGACGGGCCCGGGCTGACGAAGTGCCCCTTGAGGGCGGTGAGGAGGCCCGCCCCTTCGGCTGCGCCGCAGGCTTGGATAGTGGGCAGGATTGTGTGCGTGATCTCGTCAAGGACGGGTTGTGACGCGCGTGGGTTATCACCCACGACGCCCCACCCCCCATCCCGCAGGAGCGTTTGGCAAAGGTGTTCAAGCCGTTCAATCGTATCGCCGTTTGTGCGCCACGGCGTGTCGTTTTTGAGGTGACCCGGTTGTTCCGGGGCAAGTGCACCCATGTCGCAATCAAGTGGATCGATGCTGATCGCGAGGTCTTTGGCGACGGCCCGCAAAAGCGAGGCGTTTTTTCCTTTGCCGTCCCCGCGCGGGACGCGGGCGAGCGCGATAGCAAGGTCGCGTTCTTGTTGGCCGGTTGGGGATTGCCCAAAGACATGCAGCCCGTCACGGATCTGCGCCTCTTTCAACTCGCATAGATAGGCATCGAGTTTTCCTAGATCGCCGTCACTGTCACCGGTGAATCCTGCGTCCAGAGAGAGGCCTGTGACCTCTGATAATGACAGAATTTCGCGGCGCAGGTGGTCGATGCGGCGTGGATCGACGCCGGCGGCCTCGTAGTATTCGTCTACCAGTGCTTCAAGGTCGCGCAGTGGGCCATAGCTTTCGGCGCGGGTCAGCGGCGGGGTCAGGTGGTCGATGATCACGGCGCTGGTCCGCCGTTTGGCTTGGGTGCCTTCGCCGGGGTCGTTAACGATGAACGGATAGATGTGGGGTGTGGGGCCGAAAACTGCTTCGGGCCAACATGTTTCGGACAGGGCCACGGCCTTGCCCGGCAGCCATTCGAGATTGCCATGTTTGCCCATGTGTACGATCGCATGTGCGCCCCAATGGTGCCGCAGCCAGAAATAGAAAGCGAGGTAGTTATGCGGCGGCACGAGGTCGGGCGAATGGTAGGTCTCTGTCGGGTCGATGTTATAGCCGCGTGCCGGTTGCAGCCCGACCACCGCGTTACCGAAGCTGTGGATTGACAGGGCGAAGCCCTTGTTCGCCTCCGGCGGGAGTATTTCGGACAAAGCGATGAACGGGTCGCTTTCGGGGGGGCCCCAGAGGTTGTTGATTTGCTCTTTGACCTCCCACGGCAGGGCGTCGAAATGGTGTTTGTAGATGCCGAGGGGAAGGAATTCACCGCCCTCTTTGTCGGCGCGGTCGGTGAGCCAGTTCGTGGGGCCGGACATGATTTGCGACATCAGTGCTGCGCTGTCGGCAGGTGGCGTGACGGCGTAGCCTTCGGATTTGAGTAGGTTGAGTGTGTGAACTGTCGCTGCGGGGGTATCAAGGCCGACCCCATTTGCGAGCCGCCCGTCTTTGTTAGGGTAGTTGGCGAGGATCAGTGCGACTTTTTTGGCGGCGGGTGGGGTCTGACGCAGGTTGGCCCAGTTTTTGGTCAGTTGCGTCACCCAGTCGATCCGGTCGCCTACGGCCTGATAGGTTGCGATGGGACATTCGGTGGCGTCATCAAAGAAGGCTTCGCCTTTGAACGAGATGGCACGCGAAAGGATGCGGCCGTCGACCTCTGGCAGGGCCACGTTCATGGCGATGTCGCGGGCCGTGAGCCCGTGTTTGCCGTCGCGCCAGGACGTCTCGGACGCGCCCGACAGAATGACCTGAAAGATCGGCGCGTCATTGGCCAGCAGCGGATTTGTGGGGCTGTCGTCGCCGTCGTGCGGGCTGCCGACGGCGAAGGCCGTGCAATTAAGGATCACCGCAGGGGGCGCTGCCGCGAACAGTTGGTCAAGCGTCGCCCTGCTGACCGGATCTTTGAGCGATGCGACAAAGATTGGCAGCGGGTTCAGGCCCGCGCGCGACAGGCTGCGGGTCAGCCGGTTTATCGGGTTCAGACCACCGCCTTGCACCAGTGCGCGGTAAAAGACGATCGGAATAATGGGTGCATCTGCGGTCCATTGGGAGCGGGCTGTTTCGAGATCAGCAATACCAGCCCCCGGCCAATAGACCCCGCAGCGCAACAGCGGGCTTGCGGCGGTAGGTTTTTCACTGCCGTCGCGCATCGCCTTGGCATAGGTTAGCAGATTGATGGAGTTATGCGGCCCGCCTTCCACAAAATAGGACCACAGCGCGTCGTAATCCTGACCGCTGACGGTCGAGAGGGCGCGCAGTTCGGGGTCTGGTTTATCGTCGCCGGGGAGGGCGACGAAGGGCACGCCGGCCTCGTGAAGGCGGGCCGCGTATTGCACCAACCCGTATTTCCAATACCCCGCGCCACCAAGGATACGCGCGATCACCAGCCGCGATTTTGTGGCGCAGTCGTCCAGATGCAGGTCTACCGACATCGGGTGTTGCAGGTGCATCATGTTGGCCAACCGCAGGGTTGGCGGGTCGGCCATTTCGCTGCGCGCCTCGGACAGGGCAGCCAGTTCGGTATCGGCGGCGGAAATGATCACCACATCGGCGGGGGTTTGCCCAAGATCGACGGGTTCTGTCCCGTCAGAGATTGCGCCGGGGGTTGCAGCAAGCAGGTGCATTAGGTTTTGCTCCGTGTTAATGGCAGCCCAAACAAAAGGTAGAGACGATGGACTATAACGCTGCAGGAGCACCAAAAATGGGCAAGAACGCACCGAAACATAACGAGCATAACGCGCCCGGTTCTGCAAAGAAGCCGTTCGGCCAGCGCCCCAGCAAAGAAGAGCTGCTGGCCCGGATGAAGGCCGCGGCTGAGGCGAAGAAAGCCAAGTAAGCTCACAGGTTTTTCTCCATGAAAATGGAGCTTTGAGCCTCGGGGTAGTCACCGAATGGTCCGCAGATGCTGAACCCGTGTCGCGCATAAAGTTTATGCGCGGCATAAAGCAGATTGCCGGTTTCGAGCTTTAGCTGTGCCAGATTTTCATCGCGCGCCTGATCTTCGATTTGCCGCATCAACGCGTCGGCAACACCGGTACCGCGCGCCGATTCGTCGACGAACATCGACTTTACTTCCCCATAGCCATTTTTGATCGCAAGCGCGCCAGTTCCGACGATCGGGTCACCGACGCGTGCCGTGAAGAAATGGATATGCGGGGCGACCAGTTCGTCGATTGACAGGAAATAGTTTTCCTCTGGTGGGAACAGCGATTGCATGAGCGCATGACTTTGCCGGAGCAAGGCGCTGGCCTGTGGGTCGTGTGGGTCTGTGCGCGCGATAATGATCATGCTTGCAGGGCGGTGATAATTGCGGCCTGATCAAGGCCTGTTTCGCCGATGACGACCAAACGGGTTTCGCGTGGTGCGTCGCCGAAAGGTTGATCAAAATACGTATCGACACGCGGACCGACGGCTTGCAGCGTCATGCGCATCGGTTTGTCTGCCACGGCGACAAACCCCTTGAGCCGCAGAATGTTGTTGGCCCGGATGGTTTGCGCGACTTGATCGGCAAAGGCTTTGGCATCGGTCACTTCGCCCCGGCTGACGATGAAGGATTCGAATTCATCGTGGCCATGGTCATGCGCGTGATCATGATCATGGTCGTCTTCATCATCGTGGTGGTGATGGTGGTGGATTTCGTGCCGCGCAGACAGATCGGATTCAGCGCCGATCCCTTGGCCGAGCAAAATATCGACGGGCAGGGCGCCCATCGCGGCGCGCACGACTTGCACGCCTGCGCGGCTTTCGGATTTCAGGCGCGCGATCAGCCTGTCGGTTTCGGCGGCTGTCAGAAGGTCGGATTTGTTGACCACGATCATATCGGCGCAGGCAATCTGGTCTTCGAACAGTTCCGACAGCGGCGTTTCGTGGTCAAGATTTTCGTCCAGCGCGCGTTGGGCATCGACAGCAGCCACGTTATGCGCGAATTGCCCGTCGGTGACGGCGCGCCCGTCAACAACGGTGACAACCCCATCAACGGTGACTTTTGTCGAGATTCCGGGCCAGTTGAACGCCCGGACCAACGGCTGCGGCAGCGCCAATCCTGAGGTTTCGATCACGATGTGATCGGGTTTGACGTCTCGGGCCAGCAAGGCCTCCATCGTGGGGATGAAATCGTCGGCGACGGTACAGCAGATGCAACCGTTCGACAGTTCGACGATATCATCTTTCGAACAGACCTCATCGCCGCAACCCTTGAGGATATCGCCATCGACCCCAAGGTCGCCAAATTCATTGATGATCAGGGCGATCCGCTTGCCTTGGGCGGTTTGCAGCATGTGACGGATCAGTGTGGTTTTTCCGGCACCAAGAAAGCCGGTGACAACAGTGGCGGGGATTTTTGCGGGCATGGGGTGTTTCCGTTTCTATTGGCGCTTGCTAAGCATTCAAGATGAACAAGCGGCTGACAATTTGCGCGACATGTGAAGGGCCGGGAAAGGCCTTGGCGAATGATTTGCGTGCAGTCCTACCCGACTGGGATGTGAAAATGCACGCGTGTTTTTCCGTGTGTTCGCAGCCCTTGGGTCTGTCAGTGCAGGCCGATGGCAAGGCGACGTATTTGTTTGCAGGCCTGACGCGCGCGGATGTGGATGATCTGGTTGCATTTGCGGCCTTGTATGATGCGGCACCCGATGGCTGGATTGATGATGCACGCCCGGCGGGCCGTGTCAGGTTCTGCCTGAAAGGTCGGGTGCCAGCATAATAGGTCATGGTATCACGACATCTGCTGTGATGGCTGCGTCGTTGATCGCCCATGTTTCATGGTCATTTGTGCTAAGGATAACCTGAATCACCGCACCGTGCGGGACTATTGGTACATGTGTCCAAGGGCCATAGGCACGCATGATTTTTTCGCCGTTCACATAGATATGCGCGTGTCCGGTTCCGGGCATTGATGGTGTGTCGACACGATCAGGCGCCCATACAAAGCCCGTGGTGAGAATTTGCAGGTTCACACCCGCATCATCAGGGGCACGGGTAAAGGCAAGGCGAAGATCAGGCGACGCCCCCTCCCAAGCCTGCAAGGCGCTGTGGTTGTGTTCACCGTTTGTGTGGTTTGCGTGGTCATGTGGTGCCGGTGTCACGCCGCCTGCGGCTAAAAAGCCCCCACCGACCCCAAAGACCAATCCGATGACGAAAAGAAGAAGGGGGCGCATGTTATACGCCCTCGCCTTGTTGGGGTGTCCAGAGGGCACCCAGAAGCAGACCCAGCACGGTCCAGGCGACCAGACCGACACCAAGGGCGCGGGACGCAAATTCTGCACCCAATTCAGGCGGGGCCGGGCCTGTTAGAGTATCAGGGGACGGCGCGCCGATGATATGCGGCGCGGCCAGCAGGACAATCGCGATGCCCCACATGGTCCAGTTGCGCCCGAACGCGACCAGCCAAAGCCCGCCTGCGGTGGCCGCAACAGTGGCATACCACCAAAGCTGGCGTTCACCCAAATCACCTGCGTTCATACCCGGCAATTCCGGCGGGAGCCCGAAGGCTGGCGCCAATTGGGCGGCGATGAAACCTGCGATGCCCCAGAGCAACCCGACGCGCGGGCTGATCGGATGCCCGCGTTCTTCGGCGAGCGCAATAAATGACAGCAAGATCAGTGCGTACCCACAGTAGGTGAGCGCCGAAAAAATCACGCTAAGCCCATCACGGGTCAGGTCCATGCCCGCGGACGCCGGGGCCCGCGCCGCAGTCACTGTGCCGTCAAAGTGTGTTAAAACACCGGATTCAAAAAGTTCTGCGTGCAGCAAAATAGGCTGCACAAATGCAAATTGAAGCAGGGCGGCAATCAGCCCCGCACCAAAGCCAGCGATCAACGCGCTGGTCACAATTTTCTGAAACATGGCTTAGTGGCAGGGAAAGCCGGTTGTGTGACGCACGTCATGTGCCGCGTCATGCAGGGTCGCTGCCTGTACGTGACCAGCCAACGTGACGATCCCGATGCCAATGAACGCAGTCGCGATGATCGAAAGAACGTTTGTGGAAACGCGTGATTTTACCAAAGTCGTCATATCTTGCTCCTAGTCCCGTCACACCCGACGGGTTTGATTTCCGGTTGCAAGGCTGGTCTCCTGGCTTGCGGGTCGATGCACCTTGCTTGCCTTCCCAGGTTTCCCCAGTGGCGTCGTGAACAAGGCACTCTCCGCTTACAGTCGCGGGGGCGGCTGTGGTGGGGGCCTCCTATTCGGATCTGCCCGTCCACATTCCCATTTCATCCCCCGACGCTTGGCGTCAACGGGGGAACCGTGCCCAGCCGTTGTGCGCTGTTGCGCGGGGCTGCGTCAAGCGCGAATACGACAACTAAGGTGTTTGCAGCGGTGTGGATCGTGCTGTTTGATCAGATTCTGAAAAATTTGATGTCTGTGGCGCGTGTATCTGGGCGCCTTGGAAGACGGGTTAGCGCAATATCTTGGGGATAACTGCGCGGAACATGGCAGATGCAGGGGGGGCGCCGTTGACAGGTTGCCGGATCGCAGGACATGGTTCGAGTCCAAAAGGAATCATGAGGACCTGCCGCCTTGCGCTTTAGCAAATTGCGTCTGAATGGCTTTAAGAGCTTCGTGGACCCCACCGATTTGATCATTGCGGATGGTCTGACCGGCGTTGTGGGGCCAAATGGCTGTGGGAAATCCAATTTGCTCGAGGCGCTGCGCTGGGTCATGGGCGAGAATCGCGCCAAGGCAATGCGTGGCGGCGGTATGGAAGATGTGATTTTTGCGGGGGCGTCCACACGCCCGGCCCGCAACTTTGCCGAGGTATCGTTGATCATCGACAATGGTGACCGGCTGGCACCCGCGGCGTTTAACAACAATGACCAGCTTGAGGTGATCCGCCGGATTACCCGTGATGCCGGATCGGCCTATAAGGTCGGCGCGAAAGACGTGCGTGCCCGTGACGTGCAGATGTTGTTCGCCGATGCCTCGACCGGTGCGCATTCTCCGGCGCTGGTGCGACAGGGCATGATTTCTGAACTGATCAATGCCAAACCCAAATCGCGCCGCCGCATTCTGGAAGAAGCGGCGGGCATTTCGGGGCTGTATCAGCGCCGTCACGAGGCCGAACTGAAACTAAAAGGTGCGGAAACCAATCTGACCCGCGTGGATGACGTGATCGAACAATTGGCGGCGCAACTGGGTCAATTGGCCCGCCAAGCCCGTCAGGCGGCCCGTTACCGTGAAATTGGCGAAAAGCTGCGCCGTGCCGAGGGTATGTTGCTGTTTCGCCGCTGGAAGGAAGCAGATGAGGCGCTGGCGGCTGCGGGTGCGCAGTTGCGCGAACTGACCACCGCGGCGTCCCAAGCAGAACGTGCGGCGCGCGATGCAGCCAAGGCCCGTGTCGTCGCCGAGGATGCCCTGCCGCCGCTACGCGAGGAAGAAGCAATTGCATCGGCGGTGGTTCAACGGTTGCAGGTGCAGCGCGACACGTTGCAAGACCAAGAGGACCGCGCCATCGAGATGATCGGAACGCTGCGCAGTCGCATCGATCAATTGTCGCGCGACATGGAGCGCGAAGCCGGTTTGAACAAAGATGCCGATGAAACCATCGCGCGTCTTGAATGGGAGGCCCGCGAGATCGCCAAGGCCGGAGAGGGCCACGATGCCCGCCTTGAAGAGGCCCAAGAGGCGGCGCGTGAAGCGGCGCATGTGCTGGAGCACCGAGAGGCGGATTTGACCGCGTTGACAGAGGACGTGGCAAGGTTGGCGGCCCGTCACCAATCGGCGCAGCGTCTTGTTGCGGACAACCGTACGACGATGGAAAAAAGCGAGGGCGAGGCCCTGCGCGCGAAGGCCGCGATGCAAGAGGCCGCAAGTGCGCTTGCGCGGGCCGAGGCTGATTTTACGGCGGCGGGCGCAGCAGAACAGGCGGCGGTTGCTGCGGCAGAGGCCGCAGACACGGCATTGGCCGAAGCCGAAGCCGCCCGTGCCGATACCCAATCCCGCGAAAGCGATGCGCGCGCCTTGCGGTCCGCTGCCGAGGGAGAGGCGAATGCCTTGCGTGCCGAAGTTGGTGCGCTTGCCAAAATGGTGGAACGCGATACCGCAGCCGGTGGTCAGGTGCTTGACCTTCTGCGGGTGCAGGCGGGGTATGAAAAGGCATTGGGCGCTGCATTGGCGGATGACCTGCGGGCGCCGCAAGTGGATGACGCGGGAAAATCTGGCTGGGCGATGTTGCCTGCGTATTCTGCCGCGCAGCCGCTGCCCGCGGGTGCTGACCCTTTGACGCAGTTTGTGACCGTGCCGGATGTGTTGGCCCGCCGGATGAGCCAGGTTGGGTTGGTTGCTGTGGTTGATGGACCGCGGTTGCAGACCGACCTGAAGCCGGGCCAACGGTTGGTATCAGCCGAAGGTGATCTGTGGCGTTGGGACGGTTTTCGCGCAGGGGGAGAGGACACGCCATCCGCAGCAGCCTTGCGTTTGCAACAGTTGAACCGTCTGACGGCGTTAAAGAGCGAACTCGAAGATGCGAACGCCGTCGCAGAAACGGCTGTCGAGGCGCATGAAACGCTGACCCTTTTGTTGCAGCGGCAAACCGATGCCGACCAAGCGGCGCGGGCGACCCGCCGTGATGCTGACCGTATGGTCGCCGAGGCGAACCGTGCGGCCAGCCGCGCCGAAGCAGAGCGCAACCTGTCGGAGGGCAAGTTGGAAAGCCAGGGGCTTGCGTTGCGCCGTCATGAAGAAGAAGCAATGCACGCCCGTAACGCGTTGGCCGCAGCCGAGGCAGCAGCCCGCGAGCTGGGTGATCTTGGGGATGCGCGGGCCGCTGTTGAAGACGTGAAAATGACCGTAGAGGCGGCGCGGATTACGATGATGTCGCACAGGTCCGCAAGTGACGAGGTCCGCCGTGAAGGCGAGGCCCGCCTGAAACGGTCGCAGCAGATCACCAAAGAAGTGAGCGGCTGGAAGCACCGGTTGGAAACGGCGAACAAGCGCACGGCCGAACTTGCGGAGCGCAAGGTACAGTCCGAGGACGCGCTGCGCGAGGCGAGCGAGGCCCCAGAAGAGATTGCCGCAAAACGGGCCGAGCTGGCCGATGCGATTGCCGAGGCCGAGGAGCGACGCAATGCGGCGTCGGATAAATTGGCGGAAGGGGACGCGGCGCTGCGCGAGGTCGGTCATCACGAACGCGAAGCTGAACGATTGGCATCCGAAGCCCGTGAAGCCCGCGCAAGATCCGAAGCGCGCGCAGATGCGGCGCGTGAAACCGTCGCCTACGCCGCTGCGCGAATAATGGAGGCACAGGAGGTCACGCCCGCAAAGCTGTTGGAAACGCTAGAGATGTCGGTCGAGGATATGCCGCCTTCGGACACCGTTGAGGCGGATGTTAATGCGCTGAAACGGCAGCGTGACGCCTTGGGTGCCGTCAATTTGCGCGCGGAAGAGGACGCCAAAGAGGTGCAAGTTGAGCATGATAATCTGGTGTCTGAAAAAACCGATCTTGAGGCGGCGATTGCGGCATTGCGGTCTGGTATTGCCAGCCTGAACAAGGAAGGTCGCGAGCGATTGCTTACGGCCTTTGAGCAGGTGAACGAAAACTTTGGTCTGCTGTTTACCCATCTATTTGGCGGTGGCGAAGCCAAGCTGGTGCTGGTTGAATCAGATGACCCGCTGGAGGCCGGGCTAGAGATCATGTGTCAGCCACCCGGCAAGAAGTTGAGTACGCTGTCGTTGTTATCGGGTGGTGAGCAGACCCTGACCGCGCTGGCGTTGATTTTCGCGGTGTTCCTTGCGAACCCTGCCCCGATTTGTGTGTTGGACGAGGTTGATGCGCCGCTGGATGATGCCAACGTCACCCGGTTTTGTGACCTGCTGGACGAGATGTGCCGCCGTACGGACACCCGTTTTCTGATCATCACCCACCATGCTGTGACGATGAGCCGGATGGATCGTCTATTTGGCGTGACGATGGGAGAGCAAGGGGTGTCGCAGTTGGTGTCGGTCGATTTGAAAAAAGCGGCGGCGATGGTGGCGTGATGTCGTGCGGCGCTGTTGCTACGCAATGCGCCCCGCCCGCCATCCCGAAGGCAGCGATGCCGGGATATTTGGGCGATAATGAACCGAGGGCTTAAGGCAAACGCGCGCGCAGCACCCGCACCATGTTGCCGCCCATGATTTTACCGATTTGGTCGTCCGATAGTCCGGTATCAAGCAGGGCTTGCGTCACCGCCGCCAGTTCTGATGTGTCAAACGTTGTGACCACCGATCCGTCAAAATCTGATCCCAGTGAAACGTGGTCTTCCCCGACCAGCGCAATCGCGCCTTTGATCGTTGCGGCAATCCCGGCGGGGCTGTCGTCGCAGGTCACATCCGCCCAGTAGCCGATACCGATGACGCCGCCCGTGGCGGCAATGGCCTGCATCAGGTCATCCGGAAAGTTGCGTTTGACCGGGCAGACGCCGTGGATGCCGGTGTGGCTAACGACAAGGGGCATGTCTGTCATGGCGATTACATCGCGCACGACCTGCTCTGAAGAGTGCGCAAGGTCGAGAACCAGCGACCGCTGCGCGACTGCAGTTACGACGCTGCGCCCGAAATCGGTCAGCCCGTGGTTGCCAGTGCCGTGCAGTGATCCGCCCAGTTCATTGTCAAAAAAGTGTTGCAGCGCGATCAGCCGATACCCTGCGGCCTCGATTGTGTCGAGGTTGGCGAGGTCGCCTTCAAGGGGGTGCGCGCCTTCGATGCCGAGGATGCCGCCGACAACCTGCTGCCCGTTCGCCTTGTCTGTCAGAAGTTGGTCAAGATCGGCGCGAGACAGGATAACACGTAACTGTCCGTCAGATTTAGCGGCAAACGCGTGTAGGCGTTCCGCCTGATAAAGGGCGCGTTCGCGCAGGCTGGACCATGTCCGCGGTGGCCATAACTGCCCGATCACAAGGGGTGTGATATTATCAAAAGCGTCATCGCTGTTTTCATCATAGTTTTGCCCAGCCGGGCTTTTGGTGACAGCAGTGAAAACCTGAACGGTGACATTACCGGACAGAAGGCGTGGTACGTCAACCTGCCCGCGTGTCCCGCGATCCAGCAGATTGCGGTTCCAAAGCAGGCTGTCGGCATGCCAGTCGCCGATAATCAGCCGGTTGTGCAGCGCCTGTGCTTGCGGGCTGATGGTGTAGGGCGCATGGTCGGCCACGGCATTGCGTCCTTTTTCGACATAGCCGGGGCCGACGGTCAAAATTGCGACGACGGCCAGGACCGCAACGCCGAGAAGGATTTTAACAAAGCGCCGCATAACGCGTTCCTAAATCTGGTTCAGCAGATCGACGGTCGGCCATGCATCGGCTGGCAGACCCAAACGCTGCTGTTCTGCCTGTACGGCCTCGCGGGTTTTTGCCCCCAAAATGCCGTCGATGCCGCCAACGTCATAACCGCGCGCAGTGAGTTTCTGTTGCAGTTGCTGCATTTGCTGACCTGACAGTGACGGACTGGGGTTGCCGGCGTTATAAGCAGGCGCCCCGTCGAGCCGGGTGGCGAAATAGGCGGCGGTTGTCACGTAAACAAAGCTTTTGTTCCATTCGAAATAGACGTCGAAGTTGGGGTAGGCGAGGAAGGCTGGCCCGTTACGTCCCATCGGTAACAGGACCGATGCCTTCAGGTTTGCTGGGCCAAGCGCGCCAGAGCGCGGGGTGACACCTGCATTTGCCCAGTCGCGCACGCTTGCCTTGTGGTTCAAACCTGTTTGCGCCCAGTCCAGATTGGCGGGCAAAATGACCTCTTGCAGCCATGGTTCATTCGGGCGCCAGCCAAGTGAGGAGAGCACATTTGCCCCGGACATCAGTGCATCAGGCGCTGAGGTTTTCAGTGTCACGTGACCGTCGCCGTCACCGTCCATCCCGCGTTCGATGATGTCGCGCGGCAGCATCTGAACTTGCCCGATTTCACCGGCCCATGCGCCGGTCGTATTCACCGGGTCCATATCGCCGCGTTGAAACAATTCCATCGCGGCCAGCAGTTGCGGGCGGAAAAGGTCGGGGCGGCGGCAATCATGCGCCAGCGTCAACAGCGCGTTCCGGGTATTAAAGTTGCCTTGGACCTGTCCGAAATCGGTCTCGAAGGCCCAAAACGCAAGCAGCACGCCGCGCGGAATGCCAAAGCGGGATTCGATCGTGCGGAAGGTGCTGTCGTAGCGTTGACTGTAGGTGGCGCCGTTGCTGACGCGGTTTTGGCTGATTAAAGCGCGCGAAAATTCAAGGAAATCTTTCTGAAAGACACCTTGGGATCTGTCGGCGTTCAACACCGATTGTTCAATTTGTGCGCCTTGAAAGAAACGATCGGCGTTGGTGGCAGAAATGCCATTTGCCCGCGCTTCGGCTTTGACGCCGTCGATAAAGCTGTTGACGGGGCCACCACAGGTTTGGGCGGTGGCGGTGCTGGCAAAAAACATCAGGGCAAGGGCTGCGCGCATCGTGATCTCCTATGGGTTGCGCGCAGGTTAACAGCGGTGGCGCGTGGCGCAAGGCTTGTTAGTGTTTTGGGTGTCGGATCAAAAAATACCCGGCTGCGATGGCCAGACAGGTTGTCGTCAACAGCCAGCCCCAGTCGCTGACCCAGAGTGTGAGCGCGTCAAGACGGGTGGCGAAAATGTAACCAAGCATCACGTAGCCTATCACCCAGATTGCTTCGCCGAGCGCGTCCCAGAGCAAGAACCGCCAGACGTTCAGCCGGGCAGCGCCTGCTGCAAAATTGACCCATGGCCCCAGCGGGGCGGCGGCCCATGTGCTAAAGAAAACACCGATGCTTCCCCAGCGGTCCACAACATGTTGCGCGCGTGCGAATAGCGCGGCGCGGTTGGGCCGGCTTGCCAGTGCGCGATCCAGCCACCTTCCGCCCAAACGCCCCAGCTGAAACCCCGTTTGATCACCCGCGATTGCCGCAAGGTAGGCCACGCTGAGCACCTGCCAAAGCACCAGATCGCCCGCCGCCGCAAAGGCCCCGCCTGCAAGCATGACAGCAAACGTCGGGATCGGGATGGCGAGGCAGGAAAAATAGGCAGATGCGCCAATGACCAACAGCCCCCACGTGGCCACAAGCCCAAAGAAAATCTCAGTCACTTTGGTGGTCCTTAAAGTCGGCGATTGCGGTTTCAAGGTCGGTGATGAGCGCCTGAGTGGTAATGTTTTGTTCTGCAGCCAGATCGGCAATACTGACTTTGCGGTGGGGTGCGTTGGGGTCAAGATGAAGAAGTTGGCCGATAATTTCTGGCGGAACATGCTGCGACATGCTGACATAGCGGGGCGACATCCATCCGGCGATTGGCTCGGGCGGGTGATCCTGCCAATTGCGCGACGCGTGGGCCAGCCGCATTCCGAAAATCGCCGCACCGAGCAGCGCGATTGCCACGACCGCTATCAAGATGCGGCGCAGGGTGCGGATCTGACTTGCGGATAACGCGTGGCGGTGTTTGGGCATAGCGCGACCTCCTTGGTGCCTGCGGGAACCTTAAGGGGGGCGCGGGTTGAAAGCCACCAACAAGCGGATCCATGAGCAATTTGAAACCGCGTTTAAAGCGCGCGCAGGATCAGTAGGATCGTCGCAAGGCCCAGCGCAGCGGCCCATGTTTTCCACAATGTTGTGATGGCCTGATCGATGTGGTCGGGTGTCAGGTCGTGCATGCCCTGCGCGTTGACATAAGGAAAGTCGCGCATGACCCCGTCATAGCTGCGCGGCCCGCTCAGGGCGATATCGCAGCCATAAGCCATTGCCGCCTCGGGCCAGCCGGCGTTCGGGGATCTGTGCAGGGGGGCATCGCGCAAGATCGGCTGCGGGTTGGGGCAACTGCTGACCGCCCAAATCAGCAACGCCGTCAGCCGGGCCGGGATCAGGTTGAGCAGATCGTCAAACCGTGCGGCCGCCCACCCGAATTGTGCGTGCTTTGGCGTGAGGTAGCCGATCATGCTATCCGCCGTATTGGTGATTTTATAGATCAGCAGACCCGGAAGCCCCCCGATCGCAAACCAAAAGATCGGTGCTATGACGCCGTCCGACAGGTTCTCGGCCGCGCTTTCGATTGCTGACCTTGCGACGGCGCTGGCGTCCATGTCTTTGGTGTCGCGGCTGACGATCATCCGCACCGCGCGTTTGCCATCGCCCAGCGACAGCCGCAGCCCGTCACCCACGGCCTGAACATGTTGCACCAAGGATTTTTGCGCCAAAAGGACGGCAAGAACCACTGTGTCAACGATCGTTGTGGGAAGCGACTGCAAAGCAAGGCCCAGCACCCCCGCCCAGATCACAAGAACGAGCAGGACGGCAATGCCATTGCGCCCCAGATGATCGCCGGTGTTGAATGTTGCGTCACACCACCCGATCAACCGCCCCATCAGCACCGCCGGGTGCGGCAGACGCGACCAGAGCCAGCGCGGTTCGCCGAACACCGCGTCTAAAAGCATGCCCAACACAAGCGTCAAAATGCGGCTTCTAACTGTGCCCAGCGGGCAGGGGCGGGCAGGCCAAGGCGGAGCCAGTCGGGCGCATACGGAAAGGTGCGGGACCAAACGTGGCTTTGCGCCAGATGGGCTTGGGCAGCGGCCGCGTCTTTGACTTTATATAGTCGAAAGAGAGTAGTGCCTCCGATCACCTCGGCGCCTTGCGCGGTCAGCAATGCATCAAGTCTTGCTGCATCTTTTTGCAGCCTCGCGCGTGTCTGATCTGCCCACAGCGGGTCTGAAAGTGCCTCTGCCCCGATCGCCAAAGCGGGGCCAGAGATTTGCCATGGTCCCAGCAAATCGGCGAGTTTGTTTATGATCGCGGGATCCCCGATGGCAAAACCAAGCCGCAGCCCGGCGAGGCCCCAGAATTTCCCAAAGCTTTTGAGAATCACAGTGCCGGGGCGGCTCGCAAGATGGATCAGCGATTGATCCGGCGCGACATCGCCAAAGCTTTCGTCGATGATTGTCAACGGCGCAGTCAGGTCGGACGCATCCCACAGCAACCCGTCCGGGTTATTGGGATGCACAGCGACCATCGCATCCGGCGTGCTGTCGTCGCGGGTCCAGCCTGCGGCCTGAAATGCTGCGCCATGTTCGTTGTAAGTGGGGCCGGGGATATGCACAGTGCCCCGGTACTGCGTGTGTGGCAGCGCCGCGATAATTGCAGATGCGCCCGCTGCGCCAATGATGGCGGCACCTTGCGGGACGTTCCAGAAACTGCGTGCCAGATCATAAAGGCGCGAAAATGCAGCGTGATCAGGCAGCGCCGCCCATGCGTCATCTGCAAGGCGTGGCATTGGATAAGGTAGCGGGTTGATACCGGTGGACAGATCAAGCCAGTCAGCGCGCGTGCCGCCATATGTTCCGATTGCGGCATCAATGCCGCCGCCATGATCGCGTTTCTGTGTCATTCTGTTTCCGGTAATGGGGGATGACGCGTCACAAAATGCCCTTTGATGGCCGCTGGCCAGTCACGATAGGGCACTTGGCCAGACGGGCTTTCGCTATGGGCCAGCGCATATGTGACGATCCCAGCCGCCGCATCCATCGACGGCTCGAACGCACCCAGCGTATAGTTCAATTTACCTTTGCCCTGAATTGCAATGTTGCACCCCTGTTTGCACCCCATCAGGCACGACACCCGACGCGTTTTGACATGCGACAATCCTGTGGCCGCGGCCTCGATCAATGTGGCAAGCGACTCACCATCAGTTTGCGCCATATCGCCGGCCTCCCAGCCGTCGCGTTTACAGGTGTCGCAGATGGTAATCCAAGTTGTCATGTTTTTGCCCCGTGTTTCCGACCGCCTTTCAAGCGGATTCTTGCCGGTTACACAAGGTTTAGCACCGTTAACTATCTTTTGGGATAGGTGTGATCCCGTGTTAACGTTTCGTTAGGATTTTGGGCAGAGTTGTGTTGAAGCGCGGTTAACCTTAACCAAACATACCGAACCAAACTGCACATATTTGAAACGCCGGAGCCGACATGCACGTCTTGATCGCACAGAGCAATAGTTACTTGGGGGACCTGTGGAAGCGTCACCTTGAACGGTTGAACGCGCAGGTCACAGTCGTTCAGACCGGCGACGAAGCTGTGCTGCAACTCGAAACTGCGTCTTTTGACGTTATCGTTCTTGATCTGGTTTTACGTGAAGGCAGTGCCTTGGCCGTGGCTGACGTGGCGCAGTACCGCCAGCCCGAAGCGAATGTCGTGTTTGTCACCGACACGACATTTTTTTCCGACGGGTCCATTTTCAGCCACAGCCCCAACGCCCGTGCATTTATCGAGACTGCGACCCCGCCATCAGACCTTGCCGCAATCGTCGAACATTACGGGCAGCCTAGCTCCGGCCGTGTGGGGCGTTAAAATCGATCTGCGGATTGATTGGCAGGATGCGATTCGGGTTAATCATATCGTGGCTATAGTGATAATGCCGCACGATATGGTCCAAATTCACAGTCTCTGACACGCCCGGCCACTGATATAGTTCACGGGTGAACCCCATCAGGTTTGGATAATCCAGGATCCGCTTGCGGTTACATTTGAAGTGCAGGTGGTAGACGTTGTCGAACCGTATCAGGGTAGTCCACAGGCGCCAGTCGGCCTCGGTGATTGTGTCGCCTGTGAGGTAGCGATTTTTACCCAACAGATCTTCAAGCCAGTCAAGGCTGTCGAAAAGCGGATATATCGCATCGTTATAGGCGTCTTGCGATGTTGCAAAGCCCGCTTTGTAGACGCCGTTGTTGACAGTGTCGTAGACCCGCTGATTGACCTGCGCGATCTCGTCGTGCAGGTTTTCCGGCCAATAATCATCTGTATTGCCGGTGATATCGTTGAACGCACTGTTCAGCATGCGGATAATCTCAGCCGATTCATTCGACACGATGGTCCCGCGCTGTTTGTCCCACAAGATAGGGACGGTCACACGGCCCGAAATTTTTGAGTCTGCTTTCAGATAGATATCGCGCGCGAAAGGTAGCCCAAACAGCGTGTCGCCGGTTGTCCCTTCAAAGTCCGTATCAAACGTCCAACCGTCAGACAGCATATCAGGGTGCACGACAGATACACTGATATGGTCGGTAAGACCTTTAATTGCCCGAAAGATCAGCGTCCGGTGTGCCCACGGACATGCATACGAAACATATAGGTGGTAACGCCCGCTTTCGGCGGCAAAGCCGTCTGTTCCAGATGGCCCGGCACTGCCGTCAGGAGTGACCCAGTTGCGAAAGGCTGTCGTTGTCCGGACAAATTTACCGCCAGATTTTTTCGTGTCGTACCATGCGTCATCCCAGACACCATCGATTAGTTGGCCCATGATAGCCTCCTTTTGTTTGCTTATGTTGTAGGTAGCGCATGATTGCTTGCGAACAAACCGGCTTGCGGGCGCAGTCAGCGTGCGATTACGCACATAGCGCAAATATGCCGCTGCGGCTGCGACGGACGCCGGACCGCGACGCGGTCATTTTCCATGTCAAACGGTCAAAGGTGGCCGGCTTTTGGGCTAGATTCGGGGTGGATACAGCGGTTGGCAGCACTGGGCAGTCCAACACGCGAATTTTGTTAATTTTGATCCGTGTGCATCATTTTGGGGGATGCCAATGTCGCTGTGGCCAATACGACCTTTGGCGGTGGTGTCGGATAACTGTTTGCTCCCCGGCGCACAGGCCCTTATACGACTCGGCAGACGAAGCCCATTCAGGGCCAGAACGGTTGGAGGCGCTGCGGTTGACCCAAAAAGGGGACCAAAGCACCGCGTCGTCGCATCCCGCAGCTGTGGGGTCTCTGGTCGTGAACCGAAACGGAGATGAAAGATGCGCTACCTTCTTACCCTCATTTTGATGCTCACGGGATCAGTTGCCGCTGCACACCCCGGCCATTGGGCCGACGCTGCCGGACACGATCATTGGATCGCCGGGGTGGCGATTGGTTTGGCCGGGCTTGCGGCAATCTGGGGCGCGCTAAAAGGCAAGAAGGCCGAAGAAGACGTGGCCGCCGACGAAGACCTGGAAGAAGAGCCCGCATGAAAACCGGCGTCATGATCTGTGGCCACGGGTCGCGCAGCCAATCCGCAGTGGACGAGTTTGCGACCTTGGCTGAAAAATTACCCGCATATCTGCCCGCGGATTGGATGACTGATTACGGCTATCTGGAATTCGCCAACCCGGTGATCCGGGACGGGTTGGACCGTTTACGGGACGCAGGTTGCGACCGCATTTTTGCCGTGCCGGGTATGCTGTTTGCAGCGATGCACGCCAAAAATGACATTCCGACTGTTCTGAACACCTACGCGGCACGGCATGGGATTTCTGTGAATTATGGTCGTGAACTGGGCGTTGACCCGAAAATGATCGCTGCCGCTGCCGGTCGTGTGCAAGAAGCCGTCGATAAAGCGAACGCAGAGCTGGGCCACCTGCCGTTGACCGAAACATGTCTGGTTGTTATCGGGCGCGGCGCGTCTGACCCGGATGCGAACGGCAACGTGTCCAAAGTCGCCCGCATGCTCCAAGAGGGGATGGGGTTTGGCTGGTGCGAGGTCGGCTATTCCGGCGTTACCTTCCCACTGGTTGAACCATGCCTGCAGCACGTGGCGCTTTTGCCGTACAACCGTGTCATTGTGTTTCCGTATTTTCTGTTCTCGGGAATCCTGATTGACCGGATCTACGGCTTTACCGATCAGGTCGCGGCGCAACACCCAAGCATCCAATTCGTCAAAGCTGGCTATCTTGGCGATCACCCAAAGGTGCTTGAAACCTTTGCCGAACGGATCATGGAACAAGACAGCGCAACACCACCGCCAAACTGTGGCGTTTGCGGCTATCGCAGTCAGGTGCTGGCACTTGATCATGGCGAAACCCGTCAGATCAGCGCCGACGATCGCAATCATCCGGCCTTTGGGGCCGTGCCACCACCCACGTGTGTGCTGTGTAAATACCGCGTCCAAGTGATCGGGTTCGAAGGCGAAGTTGGCGCGATCCAGGAAAGCCACCACCACCACGTTGAAGGCCAAGGCGCGAATGCGCCGGGGTCAAACGTGGCGGACTGTGCGCTTTGTGATACCTTTTGCACCGGGCTTTGCCGCTTGAAGGCGGTTGATCATGCGCACCACCATCATCACCACCACGACCATGACCACCAAGTGCATCATCACCACCATGATGATCATACCCACGACCATGATCACCATCACGCAGTCTATCCTCATGCAAAACACCCGCATGGGCCGGAAAGTGCACGTAAGTCCGCCAAACCCTAACGCTCGCTTTGGTCGAAATACTCCCGCCGGAGGCTCCGACCTATGCATCCCATCCGAAAGGCCCGCCGTTGCGTCCCTACGAAAAAGACCCAAAAGCGATCTATGCGCAAAGCTTTGCCACCGTGCGGGCAGAAGCGCGATTAGACCGTTTCGCTGCGGATATGAGGCCGCTGATCACGCGGCTGATCCACGCTTGCGGCATGGTCGAAGTTGCGGATCGCCTGGCGTATTCGGCGGACGCTTTTGCAGCGGGCCGTGCGGCTTTGCGCGCGGGGGCTCCTGTGTTGTGTGATTGCGAAATGGTGGGGGCCGGAATAATCCGCCGCTATCTTCCTGCCGGGAACGAGGTGATCGTGACCTTGAATGACCCTGCGGTGCCGGACTTGGCGCACAAGATCGCGAACACGCGGTCGGCCGCGGCGGTAGACCTGTGGCAAGACAGATTAGATGGTGCCGTGGTTGCCATCGGCAATGCGCCAACAGCGCTGTTCCATCTTTTGGAACTGCTGGATGCGGGCGCACCCAAGCCTGCGGTGATCCTTGGGTTTCCTGTTGGATTTGTTGGCGCGGCTGAAAGCAAGGCCGAGCTTGCCAGCAATCCGCGCGGATGTGATTTTGTGGCCCTGCGTGGGCGACGTGGCGGGTCGGCGATGGCGTCGGCTGCGGTAAATGCATTGGCAGCGGGGTTGCCTGAAGATGTCTGATCCTTGGCTCCATATTGTTGGTATCGGCGAAGACGGGCTGGACGGCTTGGTGCCGGCGACCCGCGCCGTGGTCGAAGCGGCAGAGGTGATTTTGGGCGGTGACCGCCACCATGCGCTGGCGTCTAACCCAGAGGCAGAGCGGATCGCGTGGCCATCACCGTTTGACGCGATGATCACAACCATCCGCGGTTTGCGCGGGCGACGGGCCGTTGTACTGGTCACGGGCGACCCGCTGTGGTTTTCGGTCGGTGCGCGGATCGGACGGGCGATTGACCCCGCAGAGATTGTCTATCACCCGCAACTGTCGGCGTTTCAATTGGCTGCCGCCCGGATGGGTTGGTCGCTGCCCGATGTTGAAACGCTCACGGTGCATGGCCGCCCGGTGGAACAGATGATCGCGTTTATCCAGCCCGACGCGCGGTTATTGGTATTGACGACGGGTGCTGACACGCCGGCACAGATTGCGCGTTTCCTAGCAGACCGCGGTTTTGGTCAATCCAAGATGACGGTGCTTGCCGCGATGGGTGGGAAGGACGAGGCGCGCTTTGATGGCACTGCCGAGACCTGGGATCATGTTGTGCCTGCATTCAATACGCTGGCAGTTGATTGTATTGCCGCGCCCGATGCCGCGCTGTTACCGCGTGTGCCAGGGCTGGCGGATCACCTGTTCCAGTCGGACGGAACAATGACCAAGCAAGAAGTCCGCGCTGCGACGTTGGCCAAACTGATGCCGATGCGTGGCGCGCTGCTGTGGGATATCGGGTGCGGGTCCGGCTCTGTTGCCATCGAATGGATGCGCGCCGCCCGTTATGCGCGCGCCGTCGGGATTGAGCCGCGCGCGGATCGTCGCGCGATGGCCGCGGCAAATGCCCTGGCGCTTGGTGCGCCGAAGCTGGAATTGATTGATGGGACAGTGCCAGCTGCGCTGGACGGTCTGGACGCGCCCGATGCGATCTTTATTGGCGGTGGCCTGAGCCGCGCGACGTTCGAGGCGGCATGGGCCGCTTTGCGCCCGCTTGGCCGTTTGGTGGCAAATGCGGTGACGCTGGAAAGCGAAGCAGAGCTGATTGCCCTTCATCAGGTGTATGGCGGGGATCTGGTGAAGCTATCGGTGCATCGTGCCGAACCTGTGGGTCGCCTGACCGCTTGGCGTCCGTCGATGCCGGTGACCCAGTGGAGCCTTGTGAAAAGATGATTTTTTGCCTCCGGCGGGAGTATTTTGACCAAAGCGAGGGTCGGTTTTGACTGGTGTTTTATACGGTGTGGGCCTTGGCCCAGGTGCGCCGGATCTGATCACGCTGCGGGCAGCCCGTTTGATTGAAGGCGCGCAGGTCGTGGCCTATCCGACACTGGCAGGTGCCGCGAGCTTTGCCCGGTCGATTGCCGCCGATTTGATTGCGCCCGGTGCGCAAGAGATCGTCATGGACGTTCCGATGTCGGTGGAGCGTGCCCCGGCGCAAGCGGCCTATGATGCGGGGGCTGCCCAGATTGGGGCCGCCTTGGATGCAGGGCATGATGTTGTTTGCTTGTGCGAAGGCGACCCGTTTTTCTATGGGTCGTTCATGTATTTGTTTGCCCGCTTGTCGGGACGATATCAGGTCGAGGTTGTCCCCGGCGTGACGTCGATCACGGCCTGTGCTGCGCGGGCGGGTATGCCGCTGGCCGCGCGCAATGAGCGGCTGACAGTGCTTCCCGGGCCGTTGTCCGAAGCTGCACTGCGTGAACGGATTGCGGGCGCCGAGAGCGTGGCAATCATGAAAGTGGGGCGCCACCTTCCCAAAATTCGCGCGGTGATTGACGCGCTGGGCCTGACGGCCAACGCGGTCTATGTGGAGCGCGCGACCTTGCCAGACGAGGTCGTGTTGCCGCTTGCGCAGGCCCCCGAGAAGGCGCCGTATTTTTCGATGATTTTGTTAACGAAAGGGGCCGATCCATGGCTTTGAACCCCGTTGTAATGGCCCTGTCACGGTCAGGCGAAGCGACCGCGCACCGCGTTGCCGGCGTAATTGGTGCGCAGGTGCATGGTCGCGAAGGGCGTGTCGACCGAGCTGATGCATTTTTTCCAAACGCCTTGGATCATGCGCGGGATTTATTTGCGGCGGGTATCCCGGTGATCGGAGTCTGCGCCTCGGGGATATTGATCCGTGCAGTGGCGCCATTGCTGGCAGATAAAACGACCGAACCGCCTGTGATATCGGTGTCGGACGATGGCGCGGTTGTTGTGCCTTTGTTGGGGGGGCATCGGGGGGCAAACCGTTTGGCCGCCCAAATTGCGGATGCATTGGGCGCAGTTGCTGCCGTGACGACCGCAGGCGATGTGGCGTTGGGCGTGGCGCTGGATGCCCCGCCTGCAGGCTGGCGTCTGGTAAATCCGTGGCATGCGAAAGAGGCAATGGCGATCATGTTGTCGGGTGCCGGTGCGCGGCTGGAAGGTCCGATGGCGGGCGACGCTGCATGGCTTCATACGCTGCCGCACGGCGATGGTTTACGCATTACATGTTCCGTTGGCCGCGTGGGGAATCTGGGCCCGGATCATATCCAGTTTGCGCCACAGCGTTACACGTTGGGGGTTGGGTGCGCGCGCAACTGTCCGACCGATGAAATGGCAGCGCTTGTGGCTGACGGTTTGGCCGAGGCCGGCATCATTGCAGAGGCGTTACATTCGGTAAACACACTGACCTTGAAAGCCGACGAACCCGCGATCATCGCCTTGGCTGAAAATTTTGGTGTGCCTTTGCGTGTCTTCGAAGCATCGGCGCTGGAGGCAGAGACGCCGCGCTTGATGAATCCGTCCGATATCGTTTTTGCCGAGGTTGGCACCCACGGTGTTTGCGAGGCAGCTGCTTTGGCGCAGGCGGGTGCAGCGCAATTGCGTTTGCCCAAGCGAAAGTCGGCGAATGCGACATGTGCCTTGGCGCTTGCGGACGCACCGATCACGGTTTTGGGTGGCCGTTCCCGTGGTCGGCTGTCGATTGTCGGGATCGGGCCGGGACAGGCGGCGTGGCGCACACCAGAGGTGTCGCGGCTGGTGTCCGAGGCTGAAGAACTTGTCGGTTACGGGCTGTATATCGATTTGCTGGGTCCATTGGCCATCGGCAAGGACCGGTCTGATTTCCCGTTGGGCGGCGAAGAAGACCGCTGTCGCTATGCACTGGAACAGGCGGGCAAGGGCAAGAACGTCGCGCTGGTCTGTTCGGGCGATGCCGGTATCTACGCCATGGGGGCGCTGGTGTTCGAACTGTTGGATCGCGGCCCTGACGCGATGGGCGTGTCTGACGCTGCCCGTCGGATCGACGTGGTTTGTTCGCCGGGGGTCAGTGCGCTGCAAGGGGCCGCCGCACGTGCCGGCGCACCGCTTGGCCATGACTTTTGTGCGATATCTTTGTCAGATTTGTTGACGCCTCGCGACGATATCATCAAGCGGCTTAAAGCCGCCGCAGAAGGCGACTTTGTGATTGCTTTCTATAATCCCGTCTCGATGCGCCGGCGCACGCTGTTGGCCGAGGCGCGCGAGATCCTGTTGCAGCACCGTCCTGCCGATACGCCTGTGATGTTGGCATCCTCGCTTGGTCGGCCGGAAGAATATGTGCGTTATCGCCGGCTTGACGAATTGCAGGTGGATGAAGTCGACATGCTGACCGTGGTTTTAATCGGGTCTTCGCATTCGCGTTTGGCGCAGTTGGGCACCGGCCCACGGATGTATACGCCGCGCGGCTATGCGCGCAAGATTGACGGAGACTTGGCAGGTGGTTGATTTTTGCGCCGCAAGCAGGACAAATTGGGGACATCGGAAATGACAGTTTACTTTATTGGGGCAGGCCCCGGCGACCCCGAGTTGTTGACGCTGAAAGCGGCGCGCCTCATTGGGGCGTGTCCGGTGTGTTTATACGCAGGTTCGCTGGTGCCCGAGGCGGTTGTTGCCTGTGCGCCCGCAGGCGCGCAGGTGATGGATACCGCGCCGATGAACCTTGATGAAACCCACGCGATTATTCTGGCGGCGCATCGCGCTGGCCAAGACGTTGCAAGGGTGCATTCTGGTGATCCCTCACTTTATGGCGCGATTGCCGAACAAATCAGGCGGCTGAAGGCAGATGGAATTGATTACCAGATCATTCCGGGTGTCCCTGCCTACGCCGCCGCTGCCGCCGCATTGGGTACCGAACTCACGGTGCCCGAGGTGGCGCAATCGATCATCCTGACGCGCATGTCGATGAAATCTACCGGAATGCCCGCAGGTGAGACGCTAGAGAATTTTGCCCGAACAGGCGCGACACTGGCGATTCATCTGGGTATTCGCGCCCTACGCGAGATCGAACGGCAACTTGCCCCCTATTATGGCGAGGATTGCCCTGTCGCGGTTGTGTACCGCGTTGGCTGGCCGGACCAGATGATCATTCGTGGGACGTTGATGGATGTGCGCGAAAAAGTGCGGGCGGCAAAGATTACGCGGACGGCTTTGATTTTGGTCGGTCCTGCCTTGTCCGATTCGCATGGGTTTCCCGATTCCGCACTTTATGACGCCACCAAACCCCATGTTTTGCGGCCTCGTGTGAAATCTGAAAGCTAATCGCTGAATTCGTTACTTGATGTTTACCAATCATCCGTCATGCTAGGTGTATGACTGGAGGGGTCGATATGTACGAATTTTTGCCAGAAGCTGTGCGACTTGGGCTTGAGGAGGCGCGTAAATCTGCGCTCAAGCGCAAGGACCGTCTGTCGGTGCATGACGGCGATGACACCCACCGGATCCGCCGGTTTTGGGATGGTGGTTTCGCCCTTGATTTAGAGGGATCGGATCGGCTGCGCGGACACGTGAACATCTATGATGGACCAAAGCATTTGTATCAATGTCTGGTCGTGTCGTCGGTGGTTGAAGATAATGAACGGGTATTTGAATTCAAATGGCTGCGCCCTGTCACCGACCGTCCGGCGGCGGATTACGCAGAGCCGGAGTTCACCCCGGCAGCGCTGATCGAACAGTAGGTTCGACAGGATAACCGCGCAAATTATAGAAATTGGCGGACAAGGCATCATTGCATTGTCCGCTATTTGTGGCCGTCCGAAACGTCGTTGACGGATAAGTTTGATCAAAAGTAACCCGTCGGCACCGCGTGTCGATTGGGCGACGCCCGGCGTAGTGTACCATGCCGGGCGTTTCCGTATGCCGTGCCGTCGGTTTTATCGCGTCTGGGCGACTGTGTCTTCGACCAGATCATACAGTTCTTGTGCGGGAAGCCCGAGCGCGTTGTTTTCTTCCACCCATTTCGCAACGGCGGGGCCAGCAACGGTTTCTTTGATCGAGTCGATGATTTGCTGGTTGATTGTCAATTCCATGATCCCCTTGTCACGAAGCGCGGGAAGCCATGCGTCCATTGTTTCGCCGTTGTAAAAGGCGATGTAATAATCAAGCGCCTCGTCGACAGAGGAAAGCAGGGCCTCGCGGTTTTCAGGGCTTAGGGAGTCAAGCGCATCAGTATTGACCGCCACTGGACAGTTTACCGTGCCGGGGTTCAGGTTTGTTGTCCACCATGTCCCGCCTTCGATGGTGCCGAAAGACATATGCGCATGCGGTGCAAAGCTGACCGCATCGACGAATCCGGTTTCCATCGCGCGCCGTACGTCGGTCGCGCCAACGTTGGAAATGACGCCACCCAAAGACGCGATCGCGTCACCGATCCCGCCGGTTGCACGCACATTCATCCCTTGGAAATCCGCCAAGGATGTCGGCGGAAAACCTGTCCCGATCAGATTGTACTGGGGCAAAGGGGAAGGCATCAACAATGTCGCATTCCACCGCGCCATGTCACCTTGCACCGCAGGATGCTGATAGACCGCCATGGAAACGGCAACTTCTTGTTCGAGAGAACCGACACCCAGGAACGGCAGTTCAAGCACCGTCAGTGACGGGTTTTTTTCGGGGTGATAGCCCGCGCAGAACTGCGCCATTTCAAAACTGCCGGCCTGCAGTCCGTCGAGGTTTTCGTTGCTGTCCGACAGCCCGCCGTAAGACAGGTTCAGGGTGAAATCACCGTCCGTCTTCTCAGAAACCAGCTCTGCGAGCTTTTCGACGTGTTCGGTGAATGCACGGCGGTTTCCCCAAAGCGAAACATCCCATGCGACCGGGCCTGTTTCCAAGCTGGGACAGCCATCGCCGATGCATTCAACCTGATCGGCGGTGACGCGAAGCGGACCAAAAACTGATTCGATCACATAGCTGTTGTTTTCAAACGCGATCAGCTTGCCGGTAATGTCGACCGCTCCGTCAGTCGATCGCAGGGTAATTTCCTGCGCGTTTGCTAGCGTTGGCGTTAACAGCGTTGAACCCGAAAGGATCGCGCATGTCAGAAAACGTTTAAATGTCTTGGTTGGTATACCCATCAAACTACCTATAATTTTTTGCCGTTTTTTCGCGCCCGAGGTGGGCGAATGTTTCGAAATAAACGACAATACTCCATCCCTACTTAAATTAAAGGATTTAGGGGCCAATTTAGACTAAAACGTGACGGAACGGTGATTAAAATTCAATCAGTTTAAAAACTTTTCGTTATCTCACACAGGAAGGATGGTCGACGACTGGTGATTGATTTGTGCTGCGGCTGGCCCTAGCATTTTCTAGGCAACGATGGCGTCGTTGTGATTCCCATCATTTGTCCTGAACGCCGGGACCTTTTCACGAGGGTCTATCATGACTGCACGTCCGCAATTTTACCGTTTTCATCAGGGGGCTGAAATACTTCCCTTCGCGCCGTCAGAGTATGAGGCGCGCCTTGCCGGATTGCGCCTGATTATGGCGCAGCGCGGTATCCACGCCGCCGTTTTCACGTCGATGCACAATATCGCGTATTATTCGGGGTTTTTGTATTGCAGCTTTGGTCGCCCATACGGGTTGGTTGTCACGCAGACTGATAGCGTGACGATCAGTGCGGGGATTGATGCCGGGCAGCCGTGGCGCAGGTGTCATGGCGATAACATCACCTATACCGACTGGGAGCGGGACAATTACTGGCGCGCAATTCTGTCGGTCACGGGGACAGCCAAACACCTTGGTTATGAGGCGGACCATCTAACGCTAGTGCAATATGAGAAGTTGAAATCATTCCTGTCGCCTGCACAGACGACAGACATTGCGCCCCAGACCATGCGCCAGCGGATGCATAAATCCCCGGCTGAACTGGATCTGATCCGCGCGGGTGCCGCTGTGGCGGATGTGGGTGGCTATGCCATTCGCGATGCGATTAAACCCGGTGTCCGCGAGATTGACGTCGCCATGGCGGGCCGTGACGCGATGGAGCTGGAAATCGCGAAACGCTATCCAGATGCGGAATACCGCGATACATGGGTCTGGTTTCAGTCCGGGATCAACACTGATGGCGCCCATAACCCCGTGACGGGTCGTGTATTAAAACATGGCGATATTTTGTCGTTGAATACGTTTCCGATGATCAGCGGGTATTACACCGCGCTTGAGCGGACGTTGTTTTTGGGCGAAGTGGACGCGGCAAGCTTGAAAATTTGGGAGGCAAACATCGCAGCCCACGCATATGGCATGTCGTTGCTGGTGCCGGGGGCAAGCTGTGCGGACGTGACCGCCAAGATCAACGCGTTCTTCGAAGAGCGTGATCTGTTGCAATACCGCACGTTTGGCTATGGCCATTCGTTTGGCGTACTGTCGCATTATTATGGCCGCGAGGCGGGGCTAGAGCTGCGCGAAGACATCGACACAGTGCTGGAACCGGGCATGGTGATTTCGATGGAGCCGATGCTGACGATCGCCAAGGGTGATCCGGGGGCGGGCGGTTACCGCGAGCATGATATTTTGTTTGTTACAGAATCGGGGAACGAAGACGTGACGCGGTATCCGTACGGGCCGGATTTTAACATCATCGGCTGAAATTCGCCGATGTTCGAACCTTATTTGCAGAAAAATCTATCTGGGGTTGCGGCCCTTGCAAGCGTTTCAATGCCTAGCTTTATTATTCGCCGTTCTTGTTCGGGGTAAAAAAAGAAAGGTGGAAAACAATTCCTGTGATCTATATTTAATCGTTGGTTATATGGTCACAGGTTAAGTTATGGCGACGAACAGCAGTAGTACCCCTGCAACGCAAGCGGATCAGACGATCAACGGAACCACCGTTGCTGATCAGCTGACCGGGGGGCTGGGTAGCGACACCATCAATGGTGGCGACGGAAACGACATTATCCGCGGGGATGCGGCTGTTCCGGGTGCTTGGCATTATGAGCTGTTCAACCATGACTTTGGGACCAGCAACAATCAGGCTTTCACATTCGGCAGCAACGCTTCAGAGCGTGTGGCCTCTGGTTATGTGACCGATTTTAACGTCGCGACCGTCACGAACACAGTCCGTGCTACAACCGGCGACCCGAGCGATTTCGGCATTGTGTACACGAATACAATGACCGTCGGTGCGGGTGGCACATACACGTTTTCGACCAGATCCGATGATGGTTCGACGATACAGATTTTTGACGCCGCCGGAAATGCGGTCACGTGGAACACCCAGACATCACCCGGCACGAACAACACCTATCTGAACAACGATTTCCACCAGCCCGCTACCACGCGGACCGGGACCGTTACGCTGACGGCGGGTCAAACCTATACGGTTCAAATTCGCTATTGGGAAAACGTCGGGGATAACCTTTTCAGCGCGACCGTGAGCGGCCCAAGCACAGGCGGCGTGACCCAAAACCTTTTGACATCAACCCTGCTGAGCGGCGCACCCGCGCCGACATATTCCACCACGGGTGTTCCAGCGGGTGTCGAAGGCAACGACATTTTGAATGGCGGTGCGGGGAACGATACGATCTATGGTGACGGTGGCAATGACACGGTCACAGGTGGTACAGGCGACGATACGATCTATGGCGGCACAGGAAACGACAATTTGTCGGGTGGTGACGGGATCGACACGATCTACGGCGAGGCGGGTGACGACACGATCACCGGCGGTATCGGCAATGATATTTTGTCTGGCGGTGATGGTGCTGACAACATTTCCGGCGAGGGCGGGAATGACACCATCACGGGCGGTATCGGCAACGATATTTTGTCCGGCGGTGATGGTTCTGACAACATCTCCGGTGACGTGGGCGACGACACGATTTTCGGCGGCACGGGCACAGATACCCTGTCGGGTGGCGACGGCAACGACACAATCAGCGGCGATGCCGACGCGGACATAATCACTGGCGGTGCCGGTAATGACAGTCTGCTGGGCGGGTCTGGCAACGACACGATTTCTGGTGGCACCGGGAACGACACGATCGCAGGCGGGGCCGACAACGACACACTGACGGGCGGCGATGGCTTTGATACTTTCACCTATAATGCGGGTGATGGCATTGACGTCATTACTGATTTCAACACCGGTGCTGGTCAGAACATTGATGATGACAACCAAGCCAACAACGACTTTCTGAACCTCGCGCCATTCTATACCAATTTGGCCGAAGCGCGCGCTGACCTTGCCGACAACGGGATCTTGGACCAATCGGTCGGCGATTTTTCCGACAACACGTTATTGGCGGGCGGCTCGATCACGTTGACGGGCGTGTCGGGAACTGCGCTGACATTTGATAACGTCAATCTGACCTGCTTTGTGCGCGGCACACGGATCGCAACACCGGGCGGTGAAGTCGCTGTCGAGGATCTGCAACCCGGCGCGCTGGTGCAGACGATGGATAACGGGCTGCGGCCTGTGCTTAAAGTGGTCTCGCGTACCGTGCCTGCCGTTGGACGGCTGGCCCCGATTGTATTCAAGGCGGGAGCGCTGGGGAACGCGCGCGATTTATTGGTATCGCCACAGCACCGCATGTTGGTATCGGATTGGCGTTCCGAGGTGCTTTTTGGCGAACCGCAGGTTTTGGTCGCCGCCCAGCATTTGGTGAATGGCGATACGATTTTCGCCAAGCCGGGGGATGAAGTGACCTATTTTCACCTAATTTTCGACCGCCATGAGATTATCTTTGCTGAAGGTTGCCCAAGCGAAAGTTTCCTTGTGTCAGTCGACACTGTCCGCGCCCAAGATGAAGCGACCGCCGAAGAAATTCTTTTGCTGTTCCCAGAACTTGCGATGTCACCCGAGCGTTATGGTAAATCTGCGCGGCGCCAACTGAAGCAACACGAGGCGCAGTTATTGCGGGCTGCCTAAAACCCCGCAATCAGCCGCCTGATTGCACTGAAGTCTTTATTTCAGTGCGTGATTGTCACGTTATGTCGCGCAAATTCTCAAAAAACGGTGTGTAGTGTTTTGTTGCCCGTGCGCAGCGTGTAGGAAGAGAATCGATCAGAAAAAGGTTATCTCTATGCGCCCTCTCACTCTTTTAAGCCGTCGTTCCTTTGGGGCGATGATGCTTGCCACCACTGCTGCTGCTTGCACGCCGCGCGTCGAAGAAGAGGTTATTGCGCCACCGATCGAAGAATTTTTGGACGGCTACGGGCCTATCGCAGATGCCGGGTACAATCTGCCAGGCATTCCAACACGTTACCTCGGCGGCGTTAATCGCCGGATGTCGGGCATCTATAACGGTGAACAGGGGCCCAACACCTTGGATGTCGATCCCTACGCCAAGTTTTTGTACCACGTCCGCCGCGACGGCACGACGACGCGCTATCCTGTCGGCGTTGGCCGCGCAGGCAAGTCGATCCGGGGTAACGCGACCATCCGGCTTAAACGGATGTGGCCGGGCTGGACGCCCACGCAGAATATGCTGCGCACCGAACCTGAAGTTTACGGCGATTTGGCCGCCGGATTGCCGGGGGGGTTACGCAGCCCGCTGGGCGCACGTGCGCTGTATCTGTACCGCGGATCGCGCGACACGTATTACCGCATTCACGGCACCAACGACCTTGAATCGATCGGGAATTCGGGGTCTGCGGGCTGTATCCGGATGTTTAACCAAGATGTCATCCATCTGTTCGATCAGGTGGATGTGCCGATGAAGGTGCATATCCGGTCCCCGGAGGAATCGCTGCGTGTGGATCCCGAGAACTATGAACGCGGTATCGAATTACCCCCCAAAATCATTGATGCGGACGAGTTACTGAGTCCCGAAGCCGAAGCATTGGACCACCCGCCGCAATTCGACGACGCATAAGCCTTTCTTTTGTTCTCTGGTCTTGTAAGAATTGCGCCAAATGCGGCGCAATTCGGCGCGACGTGTATTTAAAACAACAAAGTCAGTGCTTAACTGAATGTTAAGATGCTTTAGATGAGGGATAGTGCGATGGCGAATTTTGAAACACAGATTGAGAATTCAAAAGCTCAGGTTGCAGAAGCACAAGGCAAGATTGCAGAGCTGACCAGCCGGATCGAAGTGGCGCGGTCAAAAATGGCCGCAGGCACGGATGTGGCGGTGGACATTGAAAACGCCAGTCTCGAAGATGTGCACGCACATACGGACCTGATGAACGCCAATATCGCAGAGCTGATCATGGGTCTGGATGATGTCACATCGGCGTTCTCGAAAGATTTCGACGAGATGCGCGGTAAGACGGGCATGGAATCCTTTATTGGGATTTTCAGCAAAGGCAAATCCGAGAGCATGCGGCAGGAACGGATGCGTACCGCGTCGATCGATGACAAATTGCAGGATTTGATTTCAAAGTCGGACATCATCATGAAGCTGCTCGAAGGCCAGCTGGCGGTGTTGAACGAGCAGAAAGCCAGCGTAGAGAAGAACCTTGGCGCGACCTTGCAGGAGCGCGAGGAGGTCGTCGGAGAGCTAGAGGCCGTGCGCGCCGATATTCTGGCCGTGGACCCCAAGATCATTATGCTGGAAGGCAAGATTTCCGTCGAACAAGATGCCGCCGCCCGTACCAAGCTGGAAACAGAATTGGCCGGGTTGAATGCTGGCTATAACGAGATGGTTCAGCAAGAGCAGGTCAAATTGGCCAAGTCGCAGACGCTGGAGCGTTATATCGAAAAGGGTAAAACCTGGGTCGATAGTTTGCAAAACCAAGCTGCGACGCAGATGGTGCTGATCAATAAGCTGCAAACAGACACCAAGCAGCGTGTCGTGCTGTATGATGCCCTGTCAAAGTCGCTGAAAACCGCGCAGCAGCAGGACGTGGCGCATAAGATCAACGAAATCGGCGTAAAAACTGATCAAGAGGCGCAGACCGCGATGGCCGCCATTGGCGCCGCCACCAACGCCCGCATGGCCGACATGCTGGAAGCCCACGAAGACCACATGGTCTTCGCGCGCGAGGTGCTGGAGCAAAAGGCGAAAGCCGACGAGCGGTTTATGCGCCGGTTCGCCAAGATCGTGGAAAAGCACGACAGCAATCAGTATGGGGCCGAGTAAAGCGTGAACCGTCAGCAACGATCGATATGCTTGGCGTTTACGGCCGGCGCATGCGTTGTCTCTGTGTTCGATGGCTTACGATATTTCACGGCGATTGGCTTTATAGGGCTGGCAGGGATGTGCTTGCTTAGCTTCACGGTTTTGCAGGTTTTCTGGGAAACGGTGCGCGATGCCCGAAAGCGGCTTATTCAAAGGATGCACCGTGCCTGATCTCCAAGCCGACCATATGAAGCTGGAAGACACCCGTGTCACACGGCGGTATTTTGGCAAATTTTCCAAGATCACCGGCTATCTGACCAAGGTGGCAGCGACGATGGAGACCGAAGGCCGGTTTTCACGGCGCGATATCGAGGCCTTGGCGCAGTATCTGGCAGGGCTGAATTGGACCTTCACGGCGCTGGCGCATAAATATCATTTTTCAGGTCGGTTCGCCCATGCCGGCAAGCTGACATTTGACCGGGTGGAAAGCGGATTTCCCGTCTATCAAGAATTGCTTGAAATGGCCAATGACGCGCAGCAGGCCGCCCGCCATTTAGCGACGATGCCCAGCAGTGAAGACCTGAAAGACCAGATGGTTCGCGTGATTTTGGCCGAGCAGGTCATCCCGACAAAATTGCAGTATGCGCTGTCACAGCGGCTCTATTACGAAGAACTGGTCCGCGGTGATCAGTTTTGGGCGCGCAATGACCCGCAAGCCGTTTGGGTGGGGAACAAGGCTGATCGCCGGGTATTTCAACTGCATTGGGCGGTGTATGATAGCCAGATCAACCTGCCGACCATCTATATCATGGATGTCGAGGATACGGGCCGCACGGGCCTGCCCAAAGACGAGCGTCGCTGGCCCGAAGCCCAAGCGCATTTGATGGCGCAATCGGTGGCGGGGCTAAAGCTTTTGACGATCGCCAAGGGGTTTGACGAGGATTTCGACGATCTGCACCCGGCGCGGCTGCGCCGGTTTCACATTGGCCCGATGTATAGCCATGCGTTTACCAGTCAGTCTGGCCCGTTGCGCGAGGTGCTTGAGGCGGCCAATGCGCCCGTGGGTGAAGATTGGGCGCTGGTCTGGACCGAGGAAGATTTGGTTGCCGAGCGGGTGGAACAGGTCAAATCCGGCTGGTTTGGGTCGGTGGAACGCCAGATTTTTGCCCGCGATATTTTCGAACCGGGCGGTGATACGTTGGGCGCGACCAGGATGGAACGGTCGTTGATTATGCCAGAACGCCCTTATCAGGCATTGGCTGAACGCAACCCGCCGGGGTTTCGCGATGTCCGCAAGTTTGTGGTCAGCGATGGCGGACGTGTCTTGAGTTACCGATAGGTAAGATGATTTTTCGCCTCCGGCGGGAGTATTTTGAACAAAGCGAGGGTGGGTGATGAGCCAGACAAGTGACCAGATGGAATTGCGCGAGGATGATATCCGCAAACATTACATTCCTGCGGCCGAGATGCTGATGCAACTGGATCATAGTCCGCGACTGGCACGCGCGCGGTTGTCATTAGAGACGCCCGAGAAATCGCCGGATGTGGTTGCGACCCGCCGCCGGTTTCGGTCGACCACCCCCGGATTATTGTCGCGCACAACGGCCCCTGCGGGTGGGGTGCGGTTGTTGGACAGGCTTGCGGAGACCGATGACGATGACCCGCTGACGTCACCCGCGCAGGCGTCCGTTTCCCATGCTTTGCGCCGCGCCTTGTCGATCGCGTTCGCGATGGCGGATGTCTATTCGGACCAGACCTCTTTGACGGAATTGAAACGCATCAACCTGGAAGGACGGATGCCGTCTGAGCGGTCATTGGAGTTTACAGAGTATCTGGCCGCAGAAAGCCTGATTGCTCTCTATACCTTTGCCAATGCCACGTCGTTTCTGTTGGCCAGTCATGCCACCGAAGCCAGCGTCGAGGTGGGCGCAGTGGATGAAGTGTTGACCGATAACGCACCGCTGGCGCTGCACGGTGCGATTTGGGAGTTGGACCAAAAGCTGGGTCAGTTTGCCAAGGATGAGCCGACATTGATCGCGACCATGTTGGCCTATGCGGAACAGTTGATGGACAAGGTCGCGTTGCGTGCGGCGTCGGCGGGCCGGTTGGACGCGTTTCATGCGTCATCTTGGCGTGTCGCGGCGGACGACTTTGTCGTGCAGGGCTTTACCCCCGCCCGCAAGGCCAAGGGCAGCACCCTGACCATGCAGTTCAAGAAGCCGAACGAGGTGGTGGGCAACCACATCGCCAAATATCAGGCGATGAAGCTAGCCAAAATGGTGATGGCATATGATTTTGACCGCAAGCTGAACCCGTTTGCGGAACTGGGTGGGTTTATCTTTACCTTCATGGGGGACGGCAAGCCGGGTACGGGCAAGACCACGTTGATCCAGATGATGGCCGGATTGATCAATGAGTATTGCCATGTTGCGGGTTATCCGTTTCGCTATCAAAACCTGAGCACGGATAATATCGATAGCTATCAGGGGAAATCGGGCCAAAACGCCAAGGCGTTTATCAACAATGTGCTGGACCCACATGTGATAGGCTTTGGCACGATTGATGATATTGACCAATTGGCGGGCAAGCGGGGCGACCGGCAATCCAGCGCTGGGCAGTTGGAAATCACTGCCGTTTTGATGGAGAGCTTTGCGGGCGCGAATACGGTTGTGCGCGGCAACTGCACCTTTGGGATGTTTTCGAATTACCCCGAAAACGTCGATGACGCATTGCGGCAGCGGGCGGGGGCACGGTTCCTGGTGGATGGCCCGCAGACCCGCGAGGATTACATTGATATTCTGTATCTGTTGATGGGCAAGAACCATGACATCCCGGTCGGCGCGCATGAGGTGTTTTCAGCGCAGGAGATCAAAAAGGCCGTCGCCGCCAGTTTCGAAGGCCACGCCCGCCCGCATGAGGTGGGGTTGCTGAACGTTTACGATCGGGTGTCCTCCGAGGTTGGTCGTCTTGATACGATCGCCAAGATGGGCCATTACTTGAAGGCCATCCAAGAGGCCGACCCGCGATTTACCGGCCGTGCGATTAAGAACATCACCGATGCGGTAAAGGTCCGCGCGATGGACTTTGAGCTGCCTGATGAATGGATGGAAAACCCTGACCTGTTTATGTTCAAGGATTATGACACCAAAAAAGCGATGATCACCGACCTGCGGGTGCCGATCACGGTTGATATGGTGATCCAAGAAATCAACCGCTATGCCGACAGTGAATTCCGCTATGCGGATAAGTCGGATGAGGTGGCGATTGAAAACATGGTCCGCGACTTTGGCCGTCAAGAAGAGGCGAAAAAACGGTATTTGGGCGCCAAAGCATGAGCATGACGGGGGCACGATCCGGTGGGTGATTTCTTTGCTGACAGTCTGTTGGTGCCTGCGTTCGTCTTGGCGCTGTTGGCATTGGCGATCCCGCAACTGTTGGCGCGGACGCTGCCCGAGGGCGTGGCACCGTTGATGTTGAATGCATTTATGTCGACGCTTGTGTTGTTTGTCGTGTCGGGCGGGTTTTTCTTTGTGCTCTATCTTGTGCAGGGGCTGAGCGTGGCGCAGATTTTAGAACCGGGGCTCATCGGCAGCGTCCTATACTTTGGCCGATTGGGGCTGATGGCCAGCATTCTTTGGGCGCCGATTATGCTGTTGTCGCTGGCCAGCCTGCCGCGCAAATGGGTGACGAAAAGATGGTAGGCTGTAACCGGTACGAGGATGATGGGTATCAACCCACCCTACGCAATGAAAGACGCTGATGCACCGATTGATTGAAAAAGGCCTGATGTTTGGCAATCTGATCCGTGTGGATAGCCCGGTTCTGGTTGAGCGGTATAATCGTGCGCTAAAGCATCTAATTAGACGGGAAACCACCCAAGATGTGTTCCATATTGATATTTCCGGTTACTCGCCTGAAGTAGGGGACGAGTTTGGTGATGACCTGTACCTAAACCACGCAGGCGTGAACCGGCAGTTCATTCTGCTGACCACAGAGCAAGCGCGCGCACCTTTGCTGCATGCGAAATTTTCCAACGCGCGCGGGATTTTGCGACAGTTCATCGACGAAAACCGGGCCGAACTGTTTGCCCTGACCGCGCGTGACGCGGTCGCGGGCGAACTGGTGAATTCGGTCTATCTGGCCGATACGCCTGCGCGATTGTTCGATTTACGCAAGATCACGGTCGAGGCTGACACAACCAGCGGCACAGTCGCGACCGCCGCCAAGCTGGGCGAATATATTGACAGGTTCAAAACCGAACAGGATGCATGGTTTGATGATGTCTTGATCGGGCAGATGATTGGAATGGCCAAGCAAACAGGCGATGTGGTCCGCAACCCGATTGCGCTGCGACAGATGACATTTGAACAGGATAATTTCTGGACTGATCATTTTGGCGGGATCTATATTTTCCGTGGTGTCGATCATCCGGCGGCAATTGTCGCGACGGACAAGGGCGACATCGGGCCGATGCCGATTGCGCATGTGTTCGACCTGCGGGATCGTTCCGCAATTGCGAAATTTCTAAGCCTGAATGACCTTGTTGAACCGATCATGCATGCGCGTGGCGTCGATGCGGCGGCGATCTTGCATCAAAAGATGGATTTTGTGGTCATGGAGGTGGCCGCGTCGATGGGCGAAGACCTCTCTGGGGCGACGCGCCGTGACCTGCGCCGTTTGGGACGCAAATATGCAGCGCAACTGCCGTTGGCGTGGCAGGGATTGGCGGCACTGTTGCGCTGGGCCGAAGAAGACGGCCCCTGGCCAGAGATCACATCCGAGCATCCAGCCTATTTTTATACACTGCGTGCCAAGCCGCATGTAGATGCGGATTTGGTAAACATGCTGTTGGCGGAATTGACCCCGCTCGATATCCGGCAGCTGTTCATTTGCCATAAGGAGGCGTTTTATCGCGCCTATGCCACATGGCCGGATGAAAAGCGCGCCTATGTCGCTGATTTCCTTGATCGTGAATACCAAGTCGATAAGGCTGGTACCCGAGAAGCGCTGTTTGGCCACGAGGCCACGATGGAAGAGCCGCAGCCCAAGCGGGCGCAACCAGATTTAATTACCCGCGTCGGCCCGTGGGGCGCAGTCACCAGGAGGAACTGATGGGTTTTGTGCGACTGATCGTATTCGGCTTTGTCGGCCTAAGTATCCTGTATCTGGTGATTTCGATCTATTCACGATCACTACGCCGCGAAAAGCTGGAAAAAGAATTCGACGCCGATCATCCGGGTCATGTTGATCCTGACGCGCGTGACGCCTATGTCGAACAGGGGATCGTCGCCTATAACAGTTCGATCAGGCGAAAGCTGATTGCGCTGGTCTATGTTGTGCCAACGATCGTCATCGCCGCGATTATTTATATGATCAACGAGACCTGAAGGAATTCCAATGCACCGTATCAAAATCGCTTTTCGGGTTATCGTGTTCCTGTTCATGTGGGTTGTCCTGCATTACGCGCTGCCACAGCACGATATTGTGCGCGTGGTGAACACCTATCAGGAACGCCAGGATTTGAACGACTGGACAAGAATTTTCTGGGCGCGCCCTGATGACCAGTCGGCAACGATCATCAACCGCGATGTGCAGTTTATCCAAACCGTGAAGAAAAAGACATTTCTACTGGGCTTTGTTCAGCGCGACGTGACCGAGGTGATGGTTTACCGCAACGAGGATACAGGGTGGTCATGGCCCTTCTACTTCAAGTTTGATACCGCGTCCTTGCAGACCGAAGCGGATGACCTGCGGTCAACGCCAGAGTCCCCCAAATGGGCGGTGATCACGCATTACGGCTGGCGCAACGAATATATTTCTGCGTTTCCAAACGCGATCGCGATCCGTCCGGTCGCTGGCCCTGACGTAACAATTATCCCGTGGTTCAATATCTTTTTCTTTGTCGTGCTGATGGGGGCAATCGTGTTTGTGCGCGCCTTGTGGCAGCAGTTCCGCGAACGCACGGTGGATCCGTTGATTGACAGCGCGGGACACCGCGTCGACGAGGTGCAGGCCGGCGTTGCAGAACGGCGTGGTCGTATGACCCGCTGGATGGACACGTGGCGCAATAAGAAATGAACGGGTGCGACGGCGCCCTGCATGACGGCGCATATCCCGTAGGGTTTTGACCCTACGGGATATTTTTTGGCAAAACATTATTCGCCGTAGGGAATCCAGATGTTTTTCACTTCGGTCGCGGCGGCAAGATAGTCGCGCGCGGTGGGTGTGATGGCTTTGGCGTTGTTCACCCACGTGCGTTTGAGGTTACTGGCGCTGGCCTTTTCGATGGTGCCGGAAACATCCGCGGTCGAAAAAGACCAGACCGCATCCACATCCATGTGACTGGCTAGCGTCGCTGACAGTTCGCCATGGTCGCCAGTGACAATGTTCACCACGCCGCCGGGCAGGTCAGAGGTTTCCAGTACCTGATAGAAATCGGTGGCCGCCAAGGGGAACGCCGCGCTGGGGATCAAGATTGTGCGGTTGCCCATCGCAATGGCGGGGGCCATGGCGCTGATCAGGCCCGACAGCGGTGTGTCATCGCACAGGATGCCGATGGTGCCAACGGGCTCTTTCATCGCCAAGGCGACGCCCCTGATCGGCACGCCATGCGCCTGACCGTCGTATTTGTCGGCCCATGCGGCGTAGGTGAACAGGGTGTGGATACTGGTTTCGACCTCGTCCGCGCCGGTTTTGCCACCGGTCATGGTGTTGATCCGGTTGACGAATTCGTCCGTCCGGGCCGAAAGGTTTTCAGCGATGTAATAAAGGATCTGTGCGCGCAGGTGGCCAGTGGTCTTGGACCAGCCTTTGGCCGCGTTGCAGGCTTCGACCGCATTGCGGATGTCTTTGCGGCTGGCGATGGACGTATGCCCCAGTAATTTGCCCTTTGGGCTGAAGACCGGGTTGGAATAGCCGCCATCGGGGCGCGCCTGCTTGCCGCCAATATATAGCTTTGCCGTTCGGTCAAGCGGATCGGCAGGGGTGCCATCGGTTGCGGTAAAGGGGGCGACGGGTTTGACCGGTTTCGAGGTAGCTTTGGGTTTAGTGTACCCTGCCAACCCCTCCCAGCCCCCTTCGCGCCCGAACCCGCTTTCGCGGACCCCACCGAACCCGGCTGCGGCGTCCATCATGTTGGTGCCGTTGATCCAGACGATCCCCGCGACCAGTTTGGGCGCAATATCCAGCGCGAGGTTGATGTTTTCGGACCAGACCGACGCGGCCAAGCCATAGCGGGTGTTGTTGGCAATTTCCACGGCCTCGGATGGGGTGCGGAAGGTTGTCGCAACCAACACTGGGCCAAAGATTTCCTCTTGCATCAGGGTGGACGCGGCCGAAAGTCCGGTGATCAGGGTCGGCGGGTAAAAACAACCATCGGGGGCGGTTGTTTGGTACATGTCGCCCTCGGTATTGGCGCTGACCATTTGGGTGATCTGGGCCAGTTGGATCGGGTCTACGATCGCGCCAACGTCGATACATTTATCAAGCGGGTTGCCGATGCGCAGACCGTCCATGCGGGATTTGAGTTTGGTGTAGAAACGGTCTGCGATGCCTTCCTGGACCAGCAGGCGGGACCCGGCACAGCAGACTTGACCCTGATTAAACCAGATCGCATCCACAAGCCCTTCAACGGCTGAATCAATATCGGCGTCTTCGAACACGATATAGGGCGATTTACCACCCAGTTCGAGCGAAAGAGCCTTGCCCGATCCGGCGGTTGCCTCGCGAATTTTGCGCCCGACTTCGGTCGATCCGGTGAACGCGATTTTATCGACGTCGGCGTTGACCAGTGCCGCGCCGGTTTCGCCGTCGCCAGTCACGATGTTGACGACACCGGGCGGCACGCCGGCTTGGGTGCAGATGTCGGCAAAGACCATCGCGGTCAGGGGCGTATATTCCGCGGGTTTCAAAACAACGGTGTTGCCCATCGCCAGCGCGGGCGCGATTTTCCATGCCAACATAAGCAGCGGAAAGTTCCACGGGATGATCTGGCCGCAGACACCCAAGGCGTCGCGGTCGGGCAGTTCGTCTTTCATCAACTGGGCAAAGCCGGCGTGGTGATAAAAATGCCGAATAGCCAGCGGCACGTCGATGTCGCGGGATTCGCGGATGGGTTTGCCATTGTCGAGAGTTTCCATAACCGCCAACAGCCGACTGTGTTTTTGCATCAGCCGGGCGATGGCATACAGGACGCGGGCACGTTTGTGGCCGGATTTGGCCCAAGCGGGCTGGGCTTTGCGCGCAGCTTTGACGGCTTCGGCGATCTCTGCGTCGGTGCCTTTGGTGACGCCTGCCAGTTTTTCGCCAGTGGCCGGGTTATTGGTCGCAAAGTCGTCGCGCAGCGCACCCCATTTGCCATTAATGTAATGGCCCGCGATGCCGCCGCGGTCAGACAGCCATTGCAGGGCCTCGGATGCGCTTTCGGGGGCCGGGCCGTAATCCATAGAGTCGAAGATTTCTTTGATGGTCATTGCCCGGACTTTCTCATCATCTTGCCAAAAATACTCAAAATTCTGCCCTACCCAATTGCGTGTCGCCACTGGGCGCTATAGGCGCCTGTGATGTGATGTTCGAGTTGCCGCTCGATATCGCCAAGCAGGGATGATGCACCGAAACGGAAAAGGTCGGGTTGCAGCCAGTGGTCGCCCAATTCGTCTTTGATCATCGACAGGTACACCAGCGCGTCTTTGGCTTTGGAAATGCCGCCTGCGGGCTTGTAGCCGACTTTGATACCGGTGCGGTCTTGATAGTCGCGGATCGCACGGATCATGGTCAGCGTGACGGGCAAAGTGGCATTGACGGGTTCCTTGCCTGTGGATGTTTTGATGAAGTCGGCGCCTGCCATCATACACACAAGGCTGGCGCGCGCGACATTGCGCAGGGTGCCAAGTTCGCCGGTGGCTAGGATCGCCTTGACGTGGGCATCCCCACATGCCGCGCGCATTTCAACCATTTCGTCATAAAGCGCCTGCCAGTTGCCCGTAAGCACATGGCGGCGGCTAATGACGATGTCGATTTCGGCGGCCCCGGCGTTTACGCTTTCACCGATTTCGGCGATGCGCAGGTGGAACGGTGACAGGCCTGCCGGGAAGCCGGTGGAAACGGCGGCGACGGGGATATTGGTGCCGCGCAGCGCGTCGACGGCGGTTGCGACCATATCGTGATAAACGCAGACAGCCCCGGTGGTTAGGCCGGTCATGCCCAGTTTTTCAAGGATATCGGCGCGCACGGGCTGGCGGGCCTTCGCGCACAGACGGCGCACGCGTCCTTCACTGTCGTCGCCGGCCAGCGTGGTAAGATCGATCAGGGAAATCGCCTTGCACAGCCATGCGGCTTGATACTCTTTTTTGACACTGCGCCGACCGGGCAGGGTGGCCGCGCGCCGTTCAATTGCGGACGTGTTTGCCTGCACCGCCATGACCCAATCAAGATCAAGCGGCATGCCGTCGTTGCGCGGTTCATGTACCTGCGGCAAGTGCTGCGCGGTGGGGGAAAGCGTTGTTTGCAAGGGGACCTCCTGCATTGCCAGAGCACGTTGCCATTTTGCGATGTTCTTGGCAAGTTTTGATCAAATGATCAAATGATCAAATGTTGAATTTTCGAGTATTTGGAACAAAGTGAGGGGGCGTTATGGCTGAACGAGCTGCTGCTGATATTTTTGCCGGTATTGCAGCGGCGTGACGCCATGGGTGTGACGGAACAGTTTGTGAAAGTGCGACATGTTGGGGATGCCGCAATCTTGGGCGATGGCGCTGATCGGATCACTGTCAGTGATCAGCACCCGTGCTGCATGGGTCATGCGTAGGTCGTTGATATAGTCAGATGGGGTCTTGCCGTAATATTTGCGCATGCTGCGGCTGACATGGGCGTGCGCCTTGCCGGTGGCAGCGGCAAGCCCGGCCGCCCCTTGCCGGAAAACTGCGGGGTCGACTGCGGCGGCGCAGGCGTTTGCGAGCCAAATCGGCGCGCCCTCTGGTCTGGTGTCGTTGGTCAGCTCGGCGCAAAGCGGCAGCAGAAAGGCTTCTGCGGCAAGCGCGTCGCGGCGGCTGCGTTCCAGAATGACCGCAGAATGGTTCAATGTCGCCATCTGGCGGATGTCACGCTGATGCTGTGTGTGCGGGCCTTGCGCCCAAAACAGATGCCCGCGCAAGCGTTGATGCCGGTGGACAAGGGCGTCGATGCTGTCGGGGTGAATACAAAGCGAAACGACAAGCGCCTGCTCGCCCTTGCCTTGCAGCGCGTGGGTTTGACCGGGGCGCAAAAAGCAAATGCTGCCTTCGGTCAGGGTTTCGGTGCCGTTCGGTAAATGATGCCTCACCTGGCCGTTTTGCACCCAGAAAAGTTCAAAGAAATCGTGATTATGTAATGCCTTTGGTCGCGCAGACGTCAACGTCGCGCGCGTCAGGTGAATCTGTGCGCCGTTCAGCAGGATATCTTTGTGGTGCAGCGTTTGGCTCATATCTTAAATTAGCACAGGATTTGCTGCATTGCAGCATTTATCTGCGTCTGCCATGCGTGACATTTGGTGTGTCCCCTTGTATGTCGGTTTTTAACAAAACGCCGAGGACCACCAATGACCTTTGATCGTAGCCTGAAAATTGCCCCTTCGATTTTATCCGCCGATTTCGCCAATTTCGGTGCGGAATGTGCCGCGATCGAGGCGCAAGGTGCGGATTGGGTGCATGTCGACGTCATGGATGGGCATTTTGTGCCCAATATCACCTTTGGTCCTGCCACTTGTGCGGCAATCCGCCCGCATTTCAAGGGCGTGATGGATGTGCATTTGATGATCGCCCCTGTCGATCCCTATATCGATGCCTTTGCGCAAGCCGGGGCTGATGTGATCACGGCCCATGTTGAGGCGGGGCCGCATATTCACCGCACGTTGCAGGCGATTCGCGCAGCCGGTGCAAAGGCGGGTGTCGCACTCAACCCCGGCACCCCTGCCAGCGCGGTCGCGTCCCTGCTTGATATGGTGGATTTGGTTTGTGTTATGACCGTGAACCCCGGTTTTGGCGGGCAAAAATTTCTTCACGCGCAGGTCGATAAGGTGCGCGAATTGCGCCAGATGATTGGTGATCGCCCCGTTCACATCGAAATCGACGGCGGTGTTGACCCGACGACGGCCCCCTTGGTTGTGGCGGCGGGGGCTGATGTTCTGGTGGCTGGTTCGGCCGTGTTCAGGGGGGGCAGTGTCAGCAACCCTGCGCCTTATGGCGACAATATCCGGGCGATCCGCGCGGCCTGTCCGACCTAAGGCGCGGTCTGCACTAAATCTGCACATTTGTCGGGGTGGTCTTGCACAACCGGTCGTTAGCTTCGCTGCAAAACAGCAGAGAGGGGGCAGTATATGGTTGTGCGCGGCGTACCAAAGAGGTTGGCGGAAGATGCGTGGTGGATGGATGACGACGTGATTGGCTTGCACCGGTCGGCGGGCGCAAATGGGGCTACCGCAAGGCGCGTTTGCGCCGTAGTTTGGCCGCGACGGAGGGATGGCGATGATCTTGATTGCGGATGATGATGCGCAAATTCGCGATGTGGTACGCATTGCCTTGACGCAGGCGGGATTTGCGGTGGCCGAGGCGGCGGATGGCCGTGTGGCGCTTGAGGCGGCGCAAACGCTGCGCCCTGATCTGGTGGTGCTGGACATTGGTATGCCGGAAATGGACGGGCTTGCGGTATGTCGCGCCTTGCGGATGACGTCGCAGGTGCCGGTGCTGTTTCTCACGGCCCAAGCGGACGAGGTCGACCGTGTTGTCGGCCTTGAGATTGGCGGGGACGACTATATGGCCAAACCGTTTTCGCCGCGTGAACTGGTGGCGCGGGTCAAGGCGATTTTGAAACGCAGCGCCCCTGTTGTTGCCGAGGGCGCCGTGTTGCGGCGCGGTATCCTGAGCCTTGATCCAGAGAGACACCTTTGCCATGTCGACGGTGCGCCTGTGACGTTGACGGCCCGCGAAATGGAACTGGCGCTGCATCTGATGCGCAGGCCCGATAATGTTCTTTCGCGCCCGCAGTTGGTTGATCAGATTTACGGCACCAATGTGCATGTCAGTGACCGCACGATGGACAGTCATTTGCGCAATTTGCGTGCCAAACTGACGGCGGCGGGTTGCGCTGATGCGATTGATACGGTGCATGGCGTTGGCATTCGGATGGGTGCATGCCGCGGCGTGTGATCGCCAAGTGGCGCCCGCCTTTGGCCTTTGTGCTGGGGGGCACGCTGGCGGCAGTGTTTTTCCTGCCGGTGATCGGGATCGGGTATTTTCGCGTGGCGGGCGGCGTCTTGGGTTGGGCCGAAACAGCGTGGATGATTGCCGGCATGGCGTTTGTGGCGACGATCGTGTTGGGGTATTTATTGTGGCGTTTGGTGTTGCGCCCCGTCCACGCGATCACCGGCTACGCACAGGCGGAAGGCTCCGCAGAGGTGCCGGTGCATTTTGGCACGCCAGAGTTTTCAAAGCTGGGCCAAGCCGTGATTGCGATGACAGAAACCTTGCAAGGACGCGAGGCGGTGCTGCGGTCTTATGCCGATCATGTAACCCATGAATTGAAGTCGCCGTTAAGCGCAATCTGTGGTGCGGCTGAACTGCTTGCGTCGGATGACATATCACCTGCGGACCGTGCGAGGCTGGTTGAAAATATCGCACTGGCGGCGGGGCGCATTCAGGATTTGCTGGATGATCAGCAAGCGTTTGCCCGCGCGCATGAACCGACAGGGGACGGGGTCTGCCGCCTGTCCGATATCGTTGAAAACAGGGCGTGCGTCCATGTTTTGCAAGACGGGTCAATCCCGTTGAAACCGCAGGTGGCCGATGTTGTGCTGACGCACCTGATCGGCAATGCGCTACAACATGGCGCGACGGTAATTGAGGTCAGCGTACGTGACGGATGTCTGATCCTGGCGGACAACGGGCCGGGTGTTTCCGATGGAAATCGCGACCGTATTTTTGATCCCTTTTTTACCACCAACCGTGATGGGGGCGGCACGGGGATGGGCCTTGCTATTGTGCGGCGTCTGCTGCATGCGCATGGCGCCGAAATTGACCTGCTCAGCGGTTCCGGTGCCGTGTTCCAGATCAGGTTCTGACCCCTACGACCCCGCCTGATACCATGCGACCAACGCGGCCCGGTCGGCGTTTGGCAGCATCGTTATGTTTGCGGGCGGCATCGCGTGACTGACCCCGGCCTGTAGATAGATTTGCCGAGCGTGTTGGGTGATATCGGCGGTGGTTTCCAAGAACACGCCTTTGGGGGCAAATTGCATGTTCCCCCACACGGGTTCACGGGCGTGGCACATGGAACAGCGGCCGATGACGATGTCTTGCACGGCTTCATAGCCCGCCGCATCGGCAAACCGTTGTTCATAGGGGCTAAGCGTGCGGGCTTCGGCGTCTTCGTAACTGTCGTGGCCGGGTTGCGTCGATAACCACGCGATGATCAGGAACAGCAGAACCGTGGCTGCCCACGTCCAGCTGGGTTTACCTTTGCGGGCATGCATGGAGTTGAAGTAATGCCGGATCGTCACGCCCATCAGGAACACCAATGCTGCAATGATCCATGCGTAGTGGGTGCCGAACGCCAGTGGATAGTGGTTGGACAGCATCAGAAAAATGACCGGCAGCGTCAGATAGTTGTTATGGGTCGACCGCAGTTTGGCAATTTTGCCGTATTTCGGGTCAGGTGTTCGCCCGGCTTTAAGGTCGGCCACCACGATCCGCTGGTTGGGCATGATGATGACAAAGACGTTGGCTGTCATGATTGTCGCCGTAAACGCCCCCAAATGCAGCAGCGCCGCCCGCCCGGTGAAAATCTGGTTATACCCCCACGACATTGCGACCAGCAGGGCAAACAACAGCACCATCAGCACGGTCGGCGTTTGTCCAAGCGGGGATTTGCACAGCGCGTCATAGATGACCCAGCCCACCGCCAGTGACCCCGCCGAGATCACGATGGCCTGCCATATTCCCAGATCTGCTTTGGCCGGGTCGATCAGGAACAGTTCCGCCCCCGCCCAATAAACCACAGCCAGCATCGCAAAGCCCGACAGCCAGGTGCTGTAGCTTTCCCATTTGAACCACGTCAGGTGTTCGGGCATTTCTGCCGGCGCGACCAGATATTTCTGGATATGATAGAAGCCGCCGCCATGGACCTGCCATTCTTCGCCATCTGCCGGTCCCGCGATGTTGCGGTTCAGCGATAAATCCAGCGCGATGAAATAAAAGCTGGATCCGATCCATGCGATGGCGGTGATCACATGCAGCCACCGCACGGCAAAGGCCAGCCAGTCCCAAAGAATAGCGATGTCATACATGGTGATCCCCTTTCTGATGCAGTGTATCCAGCGGCTTGGCTTTCTTGTATTAGCTGATACTATCAAGCTCTATCAAAAATAGCGGAATAATGTCGTACCTCGAAAATATCCGGACCTTTGTGCGTGTCTATGAATTGGGGTCGATGTCGGCCGCCGGGCGGGATTTGCGTATTTCGCCTGCTGTGACCTCGGCCCGCATTTCCCAGCTCGAGGATCACTTGTCTGTCCGGCTGTTTCAACGCACGACCCGCAGCCTGACCCCCACGGCGCAAGGCAAAGCGTTTTATGGTGGCGCATGTAGTGTGTTGGATGCGGTCAGCTATGCCGAGGCGCAGGTGGTGGAATTGACCGAAAACCCCAAAGGGTTGCTGCATGTGGCCGCGCCTTTGGGTGTCGGGCGGCGCCTGATCGCACCTCATGTGCCTGCGTTCACTGCGCAATACCCGTTGATTGATGTGCGGCTGCGGATGACCGACCGCAACGTTGATATGACGGCAGAGGGGCTCGATCTTGCGTTTCATCTGGGCCAGCCCGTCGATAGCAACCTGCGCATCCGAAAGATCGCGGATGTCAGTCGCGTGCTTGTTGCATCGCCTGCTTATATCGCCCGCCGGGGCAGTCCGGCGGATGGCGCGGCGCTGGTCCGCGACAAACACGAATGTCTGAACTTGCGGTTTCCCGGTGCGCAGGAATTCCAATGGCTTCTTGAAACAAAAGCAGGACCAGAGCGGTTTCGCGTAACGGGACGCCTTGAAAGCGATGATGGCGATGTGCTGACCGATTGGGCGTTAACGGGACAAGGCGTTGCAATGAAACCACGGTTCGAGGTGGCAGAGCATTTGGCGTCGGGTGCCTTGGTTGTGGTCGCGCAGCAGACGCCGCCGACCCGCGTGCAAATGGCCTGCCTTTACACGCATAAACGCCACCAAGACCCGAAAACCCGGCTTTTCATGGACTTTATGATCGACCGCATCGCGCTTGCTATTCGAACTGCCGAAGGTGCTTCGCGAAAAATTTGAAAAAATACCGCATTACTTCGGTTTACCATCATAATGAACAGGAGAGCCTTGGTGCACAGATATCCACGTGACATGATCGGCTATGGCGCGACCCCACCGGCGGCGCATTGGCCAAATGGTGCCCGTATCGCCGTGCAATTCGTGCTGAACTACGAAGAGGGGGGCGAAAACAACGTGCTGCACGGTGATGCCGCGTCAGAGGCGTTTTTGTCTGAAATCGTCGGTGCCGCGCCTTGGCCGGGCCAGCGTCATTGGAACATGGAAAGCATCTATGAATATGGCGCGCGTGCCGGGTTCTGGCGGCTGCACAGGTTGATGCGCGATCTGCCTGTCACTGTCTACGGCGTGGCCACCGCGCTTGCCCGCAGCCCTGAACAGGTTGCCGCAATGAAAGACGCGGGCTGGGAAATCGCCAGTCACGGGTTGAAATGGATCGAATATAAAGACGCCCCCGAAGACGTCGAAAGCGCTGATATGGCCGAGGCGATACGCCTTCATACCGAAGTCGTCGGCACCCCGCCGCGGGGGTGGTACACGGGCCGCTGTTCGGTGAACACCGTCAGACTGGCGGCCGAAACCGGACAATTTGCCTATGTCGCGGATACCTATGCCGATGATGTTCCATATTGGGCAGAGTTCGGAAAAACCGATCAGTTGATCGTACCTTATACGCTGGACGCCAACGACATGCGCTTTGCCACGCCGCAGGGGTTTAATGCGGGGACGCAGTTTTATGACTATCTCAAAGCCAGCTTTGATGCGCTGTACCGCGAAGGTGGACGGATGTTGTCGATTGGGTTGCACTGCCGCCTGATCGGTCGCCCCGGTCGGGTCGAGGCGTTGCGCCAGTTTATCGACTATGTGCAAAGCCATGGCGATGTCTGGATTGCGACCCGTGCACAGATTGCCGATCATTGGTCGGCCACGCATCCGCATCAGCGGTTTTCCCGCCCATCGCAGATGGCACGTGACCAATTTGTGCAGACCTATGGCGGGGTGTTCGAACATTCGGCATGGATCGCAGACCGCGCCTTTGATCTGGAACTGGGGCCTGCGCATGACACGGCTGTGGGGCTGCATAATGCACTGGCGCGGATGTTCCGGTCAGCGACCGATGCAGAGCGGCTTGGCGTGTTGACCGCGCACCCTGATCTGGCGGGGAAATTGGCGGCGGCCAAGCGACTGACGGCAGAAAGCACGTCAGAACAGGCGAGCGCGGGTTTGGATGCGCTGACGGATCATGAACGCGCCGCATTTGCCGCGGGCAATGCGGCCTATACGGAAAAATTCGGGTTCCCATTCATCATTGCCGTGCGCGACCATGATAAGGCGTCGATCGAGGCGGCGATGCACGCGCGGTTGAATAACGACCGTGCCGCCGAGTTTACCGAAGCCTGCCATCAGGTAGAGCGTATCGCCCTGCACCGGTTGCGGGATATGTTACCAAGGTGAGCCGGGACATCATCATATCCCCGCTGACCGCGCAGGCGTTTGCGCCATATGGGGATGTGCTGAATTGCAACGGCGCCCCTGATCGGTTGATTAATGCCGGTCTGTGCGGGCGGTTTCATGACCGCGCGCAGGTTGACGTCGGCGACGGGCGGGCAGGGATCAGCCTGTTTCGGTCGCAATTGCGGCAACTGCCCTATCAGCTTGATCTGATCGAGCGGCATCCGGACGGGTCGCAGGCTTTTATTCCGATGAGCATGGACCCGTTTCTGGTGGTGGTTGCGGATGCAAATTTGCAACCACGCGCCTTTGTGACCGCCCCGGGAGAGGGGATCAATTTCCATCGCGGCACTTGGCATGGGGTTTTGACCCCGTTGTCCGGTCCGGGCCTGTTTGCGGTCATCGACCGGATCGGCGCAGGCCCAAACCTAGAGGAGCATGTTTTCGACACGCCATACCAGATTAAATTTTAATGGATTGACCGGCGCGAAGACCGGCAAACAAACAGGGACGCACTCATGACAGATACTTCATCCATCGGGACAGCCGCGCAAATGCGCGACCCTGACTATTTTCCGGGGTTCGCAAAAGCGATCCCCTTGGGCATCCAGCACGTTTTGGCGATGTTTGTCGCCAATATAACGCCCGCGATTATTATTGCCGGGGCCGCCGGTTTTGGTTTCGGGTCGGATGCCGGGGCGCAGGGTTTCCCGGATATGACCTATATGATCCAGATGTCGATGCTGTTCGCTGGCATCGCGACACTGTTTCAAACCATCGGCATGGGGCCGGTTGGCGCGCGCCTGCCGATTGTGCAGGGCACATCATTTGCGTTTATCCCCATCATGATCCCGCTGGTGGCGGGCAAAGGCGTTGATGCGCTGCCTGCGTTGTTTACAGGTGTCATGATCGGCGGCCTGTTCCACGCGCTTTTGGGGACTGTGATCGGAAAAATCCGCTTTGCATTGCCGCCATTGGTCACGGGCCTTGTGGTCGTGATGATCGGGCTGGCTTTGGTCAAGGTCGGTATCCAATATGCAGCTGGGGGTGTGCCTGCGATCAGCACGCCAGAATATGGCAGCCTGCTGAATTGGGGTGCGGCGTTGACGGTGATTATCGTGACGCTTGGCCTGAAGTTCTTTGCCAAGGGGATGCTGTCGATTTCGGCGGTCGTGATCGGTTTGGGCGCTGGATACATCTATGCGCTGCTGTTTGGCATGGTGACCTTTGACGGTATCGCGACCAGCTTTGGCCGCGCGGCGGCGTTTTCGGTGCCGATGCCGTTTAAATACGGGTTTGACTTCAGCCTTGCCGCTGTGATCGGCTTTTGTTTGATGGCATTTGTGTCCGCGATTGAAACCGTGGGCGATGTGTCGGGGATTACCAAAGGTGGTGCCGGACGCGAAGCCACTGATGTGGAAATCCAAGGGGCGACATTCGCCGATGGTCTTGGCACGGCGGTCGCTGGGGTCTTTGGCGCGTTGCCCAATACGTCGTTCAGCCAGAACGTGGGCCTGATCGCGATGACACGGTTGATGAGCCGCCACGTGGTGACGATTGGCGCCGTGTTCCTGATCATCTGTGGTCTGGTCCCCAAGGTTGGCGCATTGATCAACACCATCCCGATCGAGGTGCTGGGCGGTGGTGTTATCGTCATGTTCGGCATGGTGGTTGCGGCGGGCGTGTCGATGTTGTCCGAAGTTGACTGGAACCGCCGTAACATGGTGATATTTGCGATTTCATTGTCGATTGGTCTGGGCCTGCAACTGGAACCGCAAGCCGTGCAGTATTTGCCGGACTGGTTGAAGGTGTTGATGACATCCGGGCTGCTGCCATCGGCATTTATCGCGATTATCCTGAATTTGTTGCTGCCGACCGATATCGACGGCGCGCCTGATATCGCGGGCGGCCTGTCGGGCGATCAATAACAGTTTCAGCGGCCCCTGCGACTGCAGGGGCCTTTTTGCGCGACACAAGGCGGGTGATACCGCCGTCACAAAACATTCACGCTTCCTTAACAAAACTGACAGCCGGGTAGGTCAAACAGCACAAGACTTTGGAGAACCTTGATGCTGCATATTGAAAACCTGACCAAGTCCTTTGGGGCGAATACGGCTGTGGATGCGGCCAATATCACCGTGGATAAACCCGTGATGATCGGGATCATCGGGCGGTCGGGCGCAGGCAAATCGACACTGCTACGCATGCTGAACAGGTTGACCGATTCCACATCCGGCGCGATTATGTTTGAAGGTCACGATGTGACCAAATTGCGCGGGTCGGCAAAACGCAATTGGCAATCGCAATGCGCGATGATCTTTCAGCAGTTCAATCTGGTGCCGCGGATGGATGTGGTATCGAACGTACTGCATGGCACGCTGAACCAGCGATCAACCTTTGCGACGATGTTCAACCTGTATCCGAACGCAGACATCCACCGTGCTATCGAAATTCTGGACCGGTTAGGCATTGCCGAACATGCGCCCAAACGCGCCGAGGCCCTGTCGGGCGGGCAGCAGCAGCGGGTCGCGATTGCGCGTGCCTTGATGCAGGACCCCAAGATCATTCTTGCGGATGAACCGATTGCGTCGCTGGACCCGATGAACGCGCAGGTCGTAATGCAGTCTTTGCGCCGTATCCACGAAGAGGACAGTCGTACTGTGATCGCCAATTTGCACACACTGGATACGGCGCGCCGCTATTGTGACCGTGTCATCGGGATGCGCGCCGGGCGGATCGTGTTTGATGGCACCCCGGAGCAGCTGACCACCGGCACGGCGCGCGACATTTACGGCGCCGACGCGACCTTTTCCGAGGCCGCGACATCAACCGAGATCGAAACCCTCAATGCCCATGTCGCCGAGCTCGCTAAAATTGCGGAAAGCGTCTGAGCGTTTTGTTTAAACCCAAGGCCCCGCTGCGGGGCGCATAACCAAGAGAGAAGACTGATGAAAAAATTGATTGCTGCCGCATTGGCGACAACATCGCTGACTGGCGCTGCCTTTGCCGAAGGTCACGCGATCACTGAATTCCGCATTGGTATTCTGGGCGGCGAAAACGCGCAGGACCGGATGAATTCCTATGAATGCTTGCGCGCCTATACCGAAGCAGAGCTGGGCGTTGAAACCAAACTGTTTGCGCCTGCGGATTATAACGGTGTTATTCAGGGCCTGTTGGGCGGTACTTTGGATATGGCATGGATGGGTGCGTCATCCTACGCCGCCATCTATATCCAGGACGAAACCGCTGTTGCGCCAGTTCTGGTCAAAATCAACCTTGATGGGTCATATGGCTATCACTCGATCGGGTTTGCCCGCGCCGATAGCGGCATCACATCGCTGGAAGATATGCAGGGTAAGACATTCGCTTTTGGTGATCCGAACTCCACCTCTGGCTATTTGATCCCTGCTATCGAAATCCCACAGGCGACCGGGCATTCGATGGAATCTGGCGATTACTTTGGAGAAGTGAAATTCACCGGCGGTCACGAGCAGACGATTGTTGCTGTGAACAATGGTGACGTTGATGGTGGCGTGACTTGGGCAGATGGTCAGGGCAACTGGGAAGACGGTTTCAACTCTGGTGCGCTGCGCAAGGCGGTTGATGCGGGTCTGGTCGACATGAACGATCTGGTTGAAATCTGGCGTTCCAATCCGATCCCGGAAGGTCCGGTTGTGCTGCGCACCGCGCTGCCACAGGACGTCAAAGAGAAGATGACCGCGCTGGTTGATGGTCTTTACGAGGCTGATCCTGAATGTGCTTATGGCGTTGCCGCAGGTGACAGCCTTGGCTTTGATCCGATCACCCACGACGCCTACACGTCGATCGTTGCAGCCCGCCTGTCGCAGTCGAACTAAGCGTATTTTATGACGACCCGCAGGTCCCGGTTTCTGACTGGGGCCTGCGTATTTTTAGCATAGGTTCCCCATGACACACGTCACGACGGCCGATATAGAGACGTCTTATCTCGCGCAGCTCCGCACGAAGCGGATCATGAATACGATCATTTTGGTTGTCTTTATTGCGCTGATGGTTGCGGGGTTCGGTACGGCCAATGACCGCAACGCTGGCGGGTTTGTGAACGGGCTGCCCATGCTGCTGGATTTTCCCGGTGACGTGATCACCGAGGCATATTCCCGCGCCCACCTGCTGCCCGGCTATTTTCTGAAATACTTTCCGTCGCTGGTCGAGACAATCAATATCGCCGCGGCATCGACGCTGCTGGGTGGCATCGTCGGGTTGGCCATGTCATTGCTGGTGACACGCGGTTTGGCCCCGTTTCCATGGCTGGTTGGCCCGCTGCGCCGCGTTTTGGATGTGCTGCGCGCCGTGCCTGAAATTGTGATTGCGCTGGTGCTGATCTTTTTGCTGGGCGGTGGTCCGGTGCCTGCGATGATCGCCATTGCGCTGCATACTGTCGGCGCGTTGGGCAAGCTGTTTTCGGAAGTAAATGAAAACGCATCGCTCAAGCCGACCGAAGGATTGGCATCGGTCGGGGCGGGATGGATCCAACGCATGTGGTTGGGTGTGATCCCGCAGGTCGCGCCGAATTACCTGAGCTATGGGTTGCTGCGGTTTGAAATTAACATTCGCGCTTCGGCGATCCTTGGGTTCGTGGGGGCAGGCGGCATTGGATATGACCTGCGCAACACCATGAGCTGGGGGCAGGGCAAATTCGACGAAGCCGCAGCAATATTTCTGCTGTTGTTTGGAACGATTGTGATCGTCGACCAGGTATCCAGCACTTTGCGCCACCGTCTGACCCATGGGGCCCGCAACCAAGAGGCCCACGCATGACCGCGCTGCCATTGCACACACAGACCACGTCCCGTTTTGCCCGCAAACGCCTGATTGCGTTCGCCGTACCGGCGGTGATTTTGGCCTATTTCGCTTATATTTTTGTGGCCTTTGATATGGCTGGACTGCCCGAGCGGGTGAATGTTGAAAACGCCCGCACGTTGGTGTCCGACGCGTACAGCTATAAAACCCACGTCACCCGCGATAACCGCAACGGCGCGGTGGATATATCGATCGAAGGTGAGCGCAAAGGCAGCTATCCGGATGGAACAGGCCCGGACTGGGTCACCCTTGGCGATGAGACACTGATCGACTTGGGCGGGGGCAGTCTTGTCACCTTTGGTGCGGCAACGGTCAGTTTTGATGTGCCGGGATATGGGCGCATTACAATGGAACCAGGCAGCACTGGTGTGAATGCTGTGTTTCCTGAGGGTGACCTGCCCGCGTGGATTAGCGCATCAAAAAATCGCGTGATGATTGCGACGGATGCGGGGCGTTTGACCGTGACCCGCAACCGGTCCGAAGTGTTTCGCTATTCCATGGGCTGGGAGCTGTTCTTCTTCACGCTCGACAGTCCCTATCATGGCATGGGTTTGACCGAGATCGCCAATCGCGCCCTGCATGGCGAAGCGGGCGCGATTTGGTCGGACATCTGGTCGAATAAAATGTGGCGGCATGGTGATGTTGTCTGGGCGCTGTTTGAAACGATCCTGATGGCGTTCCTTGGCACGTTTGGTGCCGCGATGATCGCGCTGCCGCTGGGGTTTTTGGCCGCCAAGAATTTCACACCTCTGGGCAGTTTGCGGTTTGCGGCCCGCAGGGTGTTTGATTTTCTGCGCGGTGTGGATGGGTTGATTTGGACGATCGTGCTGTCACGTGCGTTCGGGCCGGGTCCGTTGACCGGATCACTGGCGATTATGCTGACCGACACCGGGTCTTTTGGCAAAATGTTTTCCGAAGCGCTGGAAAATGTCGACGGCAAACAGATCGAGGGCATCGCATCAACCGGGGCAAAACCATTGCAGCGGTATCGGTTCGGGGTGCTTCCGCAGATCACACCGGTTCTGTTAAGTCAGGTTTTGTATTACCTTGAATCCAATACGCGGTCGGCCACGATTATTGGCGCGATTACGGGCGGCGGTATCGGTCTGCTGCTGACCCAAGCCATCATCACCCAGAAAGACTGGGAAGAGGTGACCTATTACATCATCTTGATTATCATCATGGTCATGATGATGGACACTTTTTCAGGATGGTTGCGGCGCAAACTGATCAAGGGCAGCAACGAGGAAGGTCATTGATGGCGCGTCTGACGCAAGAAGCCCCGTTTCTACATCCAGATTGCGATGTGACTGACACGACGTTTGGCCGCTATACCGAAATCGGGCGCGGCACCCGGATCGCCCATAGCCATCTGGGCGATTATTCGTATTGCGACCGGTTCGCCGATATTGCCAATGCGCAGATTGCCAAGTTTGCGAATATTGCAAGCTATGTGCGGATTGGTGCGACGGATCATCCAATGGACAAGGCAAGCCTGCATCATTTTCACTATCGGTCTGCGGACTATTTTGACGACGCCGGTGACGATGCGGATTGGTTTGCACATCGCCGCACAAGGCGGGCGGTGATTGGCCATGATACGTGGATCGGCCACGGCGCGCAGATCCGGCCGGACGTGACGCTGGGCGATGGCTGCGTTGTGGCGGGTGGTGCGATCGTGACCAAAGATGTCGCGCCTTATATGATCGTCGCGGGTATCCCTGCGGCGCCCCTGCGGGCGCGGTTTCCGGGTGATATTGCTGACCGGATGCTGGCGCTGGCATGGTGGGATTGGCAGCACGACAAGTTGCGGCTTGCGCTGGACGATTTTCGGATGTTGAAAGCCGAGGCCTTTTTGGAAAAATACGCATAGTTTGCGAAGGCGTATTCCGGTTTTTATGCCCTGAGTGTTCTGGGGTTTTACGTGGTAAACTTGTCGTGAATGATCTACATTGCGCGCGTCAACATGGCCTTCGCCGTCATTTTACCAAGGTCTTTTATGTGGCATGGAACGGGTTTTTGCTGCGCTTGCGCCAATGGTCACTATCGGGATGCGGCGACGTATTTCAAAATAACGACAGCTGGCTACCGTCGTTGGATTTAGGTTTTTTCTTGCGTTTAGGGGCCGATTTTCGGCTTCCCAGTTTCAGAAAAACGGCGTTTGCGGCGACCTGAAAATCCGGCCCGTTTCTTACGTCTGTGACCTTCTGTTTCGCAGCTTTTGCTGATGCGGCCTGATCGACAATCGGCGCGGGGTAATCCCGTCCTAAGGTAAAATCATGATCATGGATCGGTGCCTTTTCATACTTCCACGGCTCGTGAATGAAATCATCGGGAACGTTCTTTAGCTCGGGCACCCATTTGCGGATGAAGACGCCTTTGGGATCGTGTTCAATGGATTGTTTTATCGGATTATAAACGCGCATTGCGTTGATACCCGTGACACCGGATTGCATTTGCAACTGGCTATAGTGAATTCCGGGTTCATAGTCTGTGAACAGACCCGCGAGATGCGATCCGGTAACGCGCCAATCAAGCCACAGTTGATAGCTGGCAAAGCTAACCAGCATCGCCCTCATGCGGAATGTGATCCAGCCCGCTTCGGTCAGATTGCGCATACAAGCGTCAATGAACGGGTAACCTGTCTGACCGTTCGCCCATGCTTGGAAATGTGCGTCATTGTACGCGCCAACCCGCAACCGTTCAAAGGCGGGGTGCATGCAATGGGTTTCTATTTCCGGCTGGTCTTCGAGCTTTTGGATAAAGTGGCAGCGCCAAGCTAATCGAGAACCAAAAGCTGTCAAATGACGTCCAAAGATTTTGCTCTCTTCAGGGGATAATTGGGATCGGCGTTTCGTGATTGATTGCGCCACCTCGCGCACCGACAGCGTTCCCCATGCAAGGTGGGCGGACAGACGCGAGCAATGAAACTCTGACAGATCTGGTGCTGAAATATGGTAAAGATACGCCCGAGATCGATGATTTAAGAAGCTGCGCAGATCAGTAACGGCTTGCCTTCGCCCGCCTTTCTGTACCTTGCCAATCCGCGCATTGCCAAACATCGGGTCAGTTTTTTCAGGAAGAGTATCTGACTTGCATAAGGGGAATGAAGTAAGGGCCTTTGGCTTGGGCGTTATCTTTTCGGCCATGCGCGTATTTCGGATTTTGGACCAGTTATCACGACTGCCCAGCCGTCTTACAACGCCGTTTGAAGGCGACTCGTGCAGCGCGACATTATTGTCCAAACACAACTTTCGAACGGCGATATCCCTTTGGAACGTCCATTGGTTTCCTGTTTCCTCATGTGCGTACAGGTCGCTGACCTGATGTTCAAAATGCAGCTTTTTGATCACGTCGCAGGCATCGCCAACCTTTATAATCAGGGGTTGCCCCAATGCGGCCAAATCGTTTTGTAAATCACAAAGGCTGTCGTGAATAAAATGCCAATGACGGCGTGACGCAAAGGGCTGTTTCCAACATTCAGGCTCAACGATGTAAAGCGGTATGATCGGCGCGCCTGATTGCGACGCCGCGAACAGCGGGGCGTGATCATTTATCCGTAGATCGCGTTTAAACCATACTATCCGGGGTGCCCGTGTCATTCTGTGCGGCTTCTTTGATGTTGCGTGGGAAATATGTGGTCAGCGTCATGAGACAGACCTGACCTTTTTCGCGTCTGGTCGCTTCGAATGACGCGACCTTCGGCAACGCTCGGAACAATATCGGACTTCGTCCCAAACCTTGGCCCATTTTTTACGTGACGAAAAAGGTCTCTCGCATGTCGCACATATCTTAACGGGGAGTTCAGACTTTTTCATTGGCATCCAGCGCGTTAAAAAAACGACGGCTATCGTCTTGGATTGCTTTGCGCTTGTCGTCATCCATGCGATCAAGGCTTTTGTACATGAACCCCATGCGCGGGTTGCCCCTTAATTTGGCATCATTGCGGCTTATGAAATCCCAATACAGGTAATTGAACGGACAGGCATTTGGGCCGTTTTTGACGGATACTTTGTATTTGCAGGAACCGCAGTAGTTGGACATTTTATTGATGTAGGCCCCACTGGCTGCGTAGGGCTTTGATGCCATCTGCCCGCCATCTGCAAACAGAACCATCCCTGTGACATTGGGCAGCTCCACCCATTCATAGGCGTCTGCGTACACCAACAGATACCAGTTGTTGACCTCGTCAGGATCAAGACCCGCAATCAATGCAAAGTTGCCCAGAACCATCAATCGTTGGATGTGATGGGCATAGGCATTTTGTTTTGTCTCTGTGATGCACTGCCGCAGACAGTTCATCTGGGTATCGGCCGTCCAATAAAATTCAGGCAGGGGCCGCTTTGCCTCAAAAAAGTTCGCGGACTTATATTCGGGCATTTTGAGCCAATAAAGGCCTCGGACATATTCGCGCCACCCTAAGATTTGCCTGATGAATCCTTCGACCGCGTTTAAGGGGGCTTTGCTTTGGTGATATGCGGCTTCGGCGCGTTCGATACACTCGAGCGGGCCGAGAAGTCCGCAATTAAGATAGAACCCGATATGGCTGTGATACATCCACGGTTCATTCTGGATCATTGCATCTTGATAGTCGCCGAACAGATGTAAACGTTTGGCGATGAACTGCTCCAAGGCGGCAACCGCCTGATCGCGCGTTACGGCAAAGTGAAAGGGCAGCAGATCGCCGAAATGATCCGGAAAGTGTTTTTCTACAACAGCAAGGACATCTTGCGTGATTTTGTCAGGCTGCGCACGAAAGGTATCGGGTACATCCAATCCTGAACTGGGTGGGTTGCGATTGTCGGTATCGTAATTCCACTGCCCCCCGATCGGGCCATCCTGATCCATCAAGACCGCGTATTTGCGTCGCATTTCACGGTAAAAATATTCCATTCGCAACTGTCGCCGCCCTTCAGCCCAAGCGGCAAATTCATCAGGTGCGCAAAGAAAACGATCATCTTCCTTGATTGTGACCGGCAGTTTCAGGGTTGATGACCAACTTTCGATTTCTGCTTTTAACCTGTGCTCACCGGGTGCAGTAACAACGACTTCAGTAACGGGATTTTCTGCGATGGTGCGGGTCACTTCGCCGATCAAAGATTCGGCGTTGTCTGGGTCGTCATATTTGACGTAGCGAACGGTATATCCATCGCCCGAAAGCTCCTGCGCAAAATGACGCATCGCGGAAAACACAAAAGCGATCTTTTTCTTATGATGCTTCACATATGTCGCTTCACTGCGAACTTCGCACATCAAAACGATGTCGTTTTTTGGGTCAAGACCGGTCAGGCTGGATAGGGTCCGGCTTAATTGATCCCCCAGTATCAGGCACAACTTCATGTGCGGTTCCAATCTATCGGCTTGGTGCGGATGCTTGTCTGGTCAAGCCCGTTGTGATGTCCGGCGCGTGTGTTTCGCTGGTACCAAATGATCCGGAAAAGCATGAAATCAAGAGTGCCGCGGCGGTTTATCCTGCCCAACCTCGCAGGCAGCCATTCGTGCGGGCCGCTGCATACCGCCGATCAGGGGTTGGACCTGTCAGGCGCGGTGTAGCTTGCGCGCAATGCGCGTTATTCTGCAGCGATCCGTAGTTTGGGGGCGGCTTGGGTCAGGCGGTGCGCGAGGCCGGCAGAAAGGTATGACCAGCGTCCGCCGGCCATCGTGCCTTCGATCTGGCGGGTGGTCGCGTTGATGATGGTCAGGTCGGCGCGTTTCCCTTCGGCGATGACGCCCCTGTCACCCAACCCCATGATCCGCGCGGGTCGGGTTGAAATCATCGCCCATGCCTTGGCGAAATCCATCAACCCCGCGTCGGCAAGGCGAAACGCCGCCTGCGCCAATGTGGGGTAGTGGTAGTCCGAGACGAGCGCATCACACAGCCCTTCGCGGATCAGGGCGACGGCGGCAACATTGCCTGATTGTGACCCGCCACGCACCACATTGGGCGCGCCCATGATCACCGGGTCGGCCCACGCTTTGGCCAAGGCGGCAGCGCCACGTTGTGTGGGGAATTCGCAGATTTTCGCGCCGATCATCGCGTAGTATTCGCGGGTGCGACCGTCTGGATCGTCGTGGCTGCCATAGCGCACGGCAAGTCGGTCGAATGCCGCCGAAAGGTTGCACAAGTACCGCGGAACCTGCGGCGCAAAGTCGCGTGTCGCATGTACCAAGGCCATATGTTCGTCCGGCGTGCGGCCCGCCCGCGCTGCCCACATGGCGATGCGGGCCGGGTCGGTTTTCGCGATGTCGATTGCTTCGTCGAGGTGATTATTAAAGATCACGTAGTCGATGCCATAGGTTTCAACGGCGTCGATCAGTCGGTATTGGGTGTCGACAGTGTAGGTTTCGCAGCGGATCTGCACGCGTAGATCAGTCAGAAGATGTGGGCGAAAGTTGGTGTATTCTTTCAAAAAGGTTTCCGCGAAATCGGGGCCGCGTCCGCCGCCCTCCCAGGACCAGCTTTGCGCCATCCATGCCGTTGTCACCCCGTTGGCTGCGGCGTCGCGGTCAGTGCCCGCCAAACCCATCGGAATCGGGAACGGTGCCGACGGGCGGGGGGAAAGGTGATGTTCAAACGCGTCGCCATGCAGATCAATGATGCCGGGCAGCAGATAATACCCCCCGAGATTGATTGACGGCCCACTGCGAGACGTCTCATCGCGCAAGAAACCTTCGCGCACGGTGATCGTGCCGTGAGTGATCTCGCCCTCTCGCAAAACCTGTGCGCCATGGAACGAAAGATATGCGATTGGATGCGTCATTGGCTCGTCCGCTGCTTTTCGATTGCAGGTTGTATGATCCAGCGATGTATCGCGCGTGTGACATTTATGTTTAGGAATTGTTAACCGTTAGCGTGACGCGGTCGCCCGCGAACCATGTATGCCCGTATTCAATCGGGGTTCCGTCGGCATCAATGTTGATCCCGACGGACCGCAGGATCGGTGCGCCTTCTTTGATCCGCAGGTGCAGGGCTTGGGTCGCGTTCGCCAGTTTGGCCGTCAGTCGGGTTGACGCACGGGTATAATCGGCAATCTTGTGGCGGGCCAATGCGGCTGTCACCGACTTGGTTTCATCGACATCGGTCAGAAGGTTGGGAAAACGATCGGCTGGAAATACGCTGCGGAATAATGCGATCGGTTGATGATCCGCGAGCGATAGCCCGTCATACACATGCACAGATGCCCCGTGGGGCAACGCGAGCGCCTCTGCCTCGCGCGTGTCGGCTGTGCGGGTTTCCAAGGCAAGGATGTGTTTGCCCGGCGCGCGCCCGGCCGCTGTCAGGTTTTGGTGAAACCTCACGCGCCGCCCGATAGGGTAGTCCGTTGGCGTTTGCGCGACAAACACCCCCGCGCCCCGGCGGGCATGTACCAATCCCGCTTCGGCCATGGCTGCCAATGCGCGGCGCACAGTGTGCCGGTTGACGCCAAACCGCGCGGCAAGCGCTGCCTCGGTTGGCAGTTTATCACCGGGGGCATAGCGGCCTTCGACGATGTCGGTGGTAAGGGCGGTGCTGATTGAAGTCCAAATTGCTGTACGGGCCATGTTGTCACGAAAGTTTCACATCATCAGGGATTGCCAGCCGCAAGCGACCTAGCCTAGTATTTGTCTAGTTGTATATTAATTTAGACAAACACACAAGGTGTCTAGATGGCAGAAATGAACGATCCGAATGCCGCCCGCAAAGCATGGATGGGCGTCTTGAGCAAAGCCGATGCCGCTGCGGTGGCACAGGTGTGGGCCACGATGAATATCGCGCCCGCCCATACGCTGTTGCGCGCGCCTGAAATTGGTGGCGTGATGGTGCGGGGGCGTGCCGGTGCGACTGGCGCGGCGTTTAACCTTGGTGAAATGACCGTCACCCGCTGTTCGCTGAAATTGGCGGACGGCACGGTGGGCCACGCCTACGTTCAGGGCCGCGACAAAGAAAAGGCGCGGGTTGCCGCGTTGGTCGACGCGTTGATGCAGACCGATCAGGCAGAGGATGTTGCGGCGCGCGTGATCGCGCCGCTGCGCGATGGGGCCACGACCCACAAGGCCAGTCGCGCCGCCAAAGCCGCCGCGACAAAGGTTGATTTCTTTACGATGGTTCGAGGAGAAGACTGATGCAAGGTGCCGCACTCGAAGGTGGGTTTACCGATGTCCCGGTCCAATCCGCGCAATCGTTTCGCCAGATTATGACCGCAATGGCGCAGCCGGGCACGATTTGCGATGTGACGGGCGCACAGCCACCTGCGCCATTGTCACAGGCTGCGGGCGTTGTGATTTTGACACTTTGTGATCCCGAAACGCCCGTGTTTCTGGCGCCAAGCGTCGATACGCTGGCGGTGCGGACGTGGATCACGTTTCATACCGGCGCGCCGTTTACGCAGGCCGCGCAGGCCACATTTGCTGTTGGCATCTGGGACGAGATGCCTTTGGCGGTCTTTCCGGTTGGCACCGCGGACTACCCGGATCGATCGACGACACTGATTGTTGAACTGTCGGACCTGTCCGCAACAGGCGCGACGCTGCGCGGACCGGGGATCAAGGATACGGCGCGTTTGTCCGTGCCAGATGTGTCGGCGTTCCAACGCAATGCGCGGCTATTTCCACAAGGGCTTGATTTCATGTTCACCTGTCAGAACCGCCTTGCGGCTTTGCCGCGAACGACGCGGGTGTCCTGATGTATGTCGCGGTAAAGGGTGGTGAAAAGGCGATTGATAACGCCCATGCGTGGTTGGCTGAAGAACGCCGTGGCGATACGACGGTGGTCGAACTGTCGGTGGCGCAAATTCGGGAACAGCTTGCATTGGCGGTGAACCGTGTGATGGCCGAAGGGTCTCTGTTTGATCCGGATCTTGCGGCGCTCGCGATTAAACAAGCGCGCGGGGATCTGATCGAGGCGGTCTTTTTGATCCGCGCCTACCGCACCACGCTGCCGCGTTTTGGCGGATCTGAACCCGTGGATACAGACAAGATGGCCTGTGACCGCCGGGTGTCGGCGACGTTCAAGGATGCGCCCGGCGGGCAGGTGTTGGGCCCGACGTTCGATTATACGCACCGGCTGCTGGATTTCAAACTTGCTGCGGACGGCGAAGTCTTGGCGGCGGCGCAAGTGCCAGCGCCAGCGACCGCGCCCCCGCACATCATGTCATTTCTGGATCGCGAAGGGTTGGTGCAAACAGAACCGAAGGGACCGCAGACGCCACCCGATCTGACCCGCGCGCCGCTGGAATTGCCGGCGACCCGCGCGTTGCGGTTGCAATCGCTGACGCGGGCAGACGAAGGGTTTATCCTTGGCATGGCCTATTCCACGCAGCGTGGCTATGCGCGCAACCATGCCTTTGTCGCGGAACTGCGGATCGGCACTGTTGCAGTCGAAATGGAAATTCCGGAACTGGGCTTTGCGATTGAGATTGGCGAGGTGGTGCTGACCGAGTGCGAGACCGTCAACCAGTTTCAAGGATCAAAGACCGAGCCGCCGCAATTTACCCGTGGCTACGGGCTGGTCTTTGGCATGACGGAACGCAAGGCGATTTCGATGGCTTTGGTGGATCGGGCGCTGCGCTGGAAAGAGTTGGGCGAAGATAACCTTGGCGCGCCTGCGCAGGACGAGGAATTCGTTTTGTACCATAGCGACAATATTCAGGCGACGGGGTTCTTAGAGCATATCAAGCTACCGCACTACGTCGATTTCCAATCCGAGCTGGAGTTGATCCGCAAGCTCCGCCGCGAGGCATCAGCGGTGCAAGAGGCGGCAGAATGACCATGCCATTCGGCGCAGGCGCCAACGCCTTTGGCGAGAGTATTTTTGGCAAGATGATGAACGGGGTGTTCCATGTCTGACTACAACTTTGCCTATTTGGACGAACAGACCAAACGGATGATCCGCCGCGCGATCCTGAAAGGTTTGGCTATCCCCGGCTATCAGGTGCCCTTTGCCAGCCGCGAAATGCCGATGCCATATGGCTGGGGCACCGGCGGCGTGCAGGTCAGTGCGGCGGTGCTGACCCCCGACGATACGTTCAAGGTGATCGACCAAGGCGCGGATGACACCACCAATGCTGTGTCGATCCGTCGGTTTTTTGAAAAAACGGCGGGTGTGGCGGTAACCGAAAGCACCGCTGCGGCTAGTGTGATTCAAACCCGTCATCGCATCCCCGAACAGGATCTACGGGAGGGGCAGATCCTTGTTTATCAGGTGCCGATTCCAGAGCCTTTGCGGTTTTTAGAGCCGTCCGAGGTCGAGACCCGCAAGATGCACGCGCTTGAGGAATACGGGTTGATGCATGTGAAATTATACGAGGATATTTCCCAGCATGGCGCCATTGCGACCGCCTATGCGTATCCCGTGAAGGTCGAGGGCCGCTATGTGATGGACCCTTCTCCGATCCCGAAGTTTGATAACCCCAAGTTGAATATGGCTGGTATTCAACTATTTGGTGCGGGGCGCGAACAGCGGATTTACGCGCTGCCGCCCTATACCCAAGTTGTCAGTCTTGATTTCGAGGATTACCCGTTCGAGGCCAGCAAGGCCGATCACGCCTGTGATCTGTGCGGCGCAGCGGATAGTTATCTGGACGAGTTGATCGTCGATGATCACGGCGGGCGCATGTTTATGTGTTCGGACACCGATTACTGTGGCGCGCGCCGCAAGGACGGCCATGTTGGCGCACAAGGCGCGCCTTATGTGGAGGACGCGGCATGACCCCCCTGTTGCAAGTGGATAACGTGTCCAAGTTTTATGGCGCGCGGATCGGTTGCAAGTCCGTGTCGTTCGACCTGTACCCCGGTGAGGTCATGGGGATTGTCGGCGAAAGCGGGTCGGGAAAATCCACGCTGCTGAACTGCCTTGCCGGGCATTTGGTACCGGATGCCGGGGCCGTGCGCTTTGACACCCGCGCCGACGGGATGCGCGATACAGTGACGATGTCCGAGCCGGAGCGGCGCATGCTGTCGCGCACCGACTGGGCGTTTGTGCATCAGCATGCGCATGACGGGTTACGGATGAATGTCAGCGCGGGCGGTAATGTGGGCGAGCGATTGATGGCGGTGGGGGCGCGTCATTACGGTGAAATTCGCGATCAGGCCACCGATTGGTTGGGGCGCGTTGAAATTAGCGCCGACCGGATCGACGACCGCCCCAGCGCATTTTCGGGAGGCATGCAGCAAAGGTTGCAGATTGCGCGTAATCTGGTGACCGGGCCGCGGTTGGTGTTCATGGATGAACCGACGGGCGGTTTGGATGTATCGGTGCAGGCGCGGCTGTTGGATCTGTTGCGCGGGTTGGTGCGCGAAATGAACCTGAGCGCGATAATTGTGACCCACGACCTTGCCGTTGTACGCCTGTTGGCCGACCGTTTGATGGTCATGAAGGATGGTTGTGTCGTTGAAAGCGGCCTGACCGATCAGGTTTTGGATGATCCGCAGCATGGTTATACCCAACTGCTGGTGTCTTCTGTCTTGCAGGTGTGAGTTTTGAGTATTTCGAACAAAGCGAGGGATGGACGATGATCCAGATCGAGAATGTGGCAAAGTCATTTACGCTGCATAATCAGGGGGCGGCGGTGATTCCGGTGATGGCAGGTGCGTGCTTGCGGGTGCAGCCCGGTGAGTGTGTCGCGCTAGTCGGGCAGTCGGGGGCGGGGAAGTCGACCCTGATGCGGATGATTTATGGAAATTACCTGACGGCGTCAGGACGTATTCAAATTGGCGATGTCGATGTAGCCAACGCCGCACCGCGCGAGATCTTGCAGCTTCGCCGCTATACACTGGGCTACGTTAGCCAGTTTTTACGGGTTGTCCCGCGGGTCCCGACGGTCGAGGTCGTCGCCGAGCCACTGCTGGCGACCGGGATGGCGCGCGCGGCAGCTATTTCGCGGGCTGAGGTGTTATTGGCGACTTTGAATATACCAGAGAGGCTGTGGACGCTTAGCCCCACGACATTTTCGGGCGGCGAACAGCAGCGGGTCAACATTGCCCGTGGATTTGCCTATACTTACCCGGCGCTGTTGTTGGATGAGCCGACCGCAAGTTTGGACGGCAAGAACCGTGAGGTTGTGATGGTGATGATCGAACAGGCCAAGGCCCGCGGCGCGGCGATCATCGGGATCTTTCACGATGAGGCGGTCCGTGACCGGGTCTGTGACCGGGTTATCGACGTGACTGGCTTTACGCCGCAAGCCGCCGCATGAGCGGGCGTTTTATCGCAGTTGTCGGACCGTCGGGCGTCGGCAAGGACAGTGTGATGCGCGCGCTGGCAGCGGGCATGCCGCAGATCGCCGTCGCAAGGCGTGTGATTACGCGCCCCGGCGATGCCGGGGGAGAGGATTTTGACGGGGTGAGCGAGGAGCGGTTTTTGGCGATGCAGTCGCGCGGGCAATTTGCGCTATCTTGGCCGGCGCATGGCTTGCATTATGGTGTTCCGGTGCAGGTTGACGACCATCTTGCCGCTGGCCGTGACGTGCTTGCCAATCTGTCGCGGACGCAGTTGCATGCGGCGCAGGATCGGTTCGACCGGTGTGTGTTTATTTCATTGACCGCGACGAACGCGGTTCTGGCGCGGCGATTGACGGCGCGTGGCCGCGAGGATGCATCAGAGGTCATACGGCGGTTGGAACGCGCCACATATGCGGTGCCCAACGGGATTTTTGCGCACGAGATCGACAACAGCGGCCCGTTGGAACAAGCTGTCACCGCAGTGATTGCCCTGCTTTATCCCGAAAGCGCAAAGGTATGAATTTCGTGGAACATCCCTGTCTTTGCCTCGCCCACAAGCGCAATACGGTCGATCGGAAACGGGCGCGGGATCAGCGGCAATATATGCGGCGCGAGTTGGTCGGTCACGATCGCGCCAAGCCCGGGATCAATCGTTCCGGAGAGCGTGAGATGGAAGTGGAAATCTTCGCCGACATAAGGGTAGCCCCAGGTTATCAGGTTGTGTTCTTGGCGTTCGGACAGCATCGCCTGCCTGCGGCGCGCAAGTTCGCTGGCCGATGCAGGGGCGCGAAAACGGTCCAACGCTTCGACGATTTGGGCCGCGGTTTGGTTCAGCGTGCCCAGATTGCCACGCGGACGCAACGCCAAAAATCCGCGCTGATGTTTAAGAACCAAGCCGTCCAGCTTGAAGGCGGGCAGGGTTTTTGCCAGTGCCTCTGTCGCCGTGGCCAGCGCGTCCTGTGTCGTGCCAGCGGCAAGCCGGAAAGGCGCTTTCAGCGTGCCGTGAAAGCCGTATTTGCGCGGAGTCTGTGTCAGCTTTTCGATATCAATATCCGCGATTTGCGGATGGGCACATTTGCGCCCCTGCCGATTATCCCAGCCCAGCCAGGATGCGCAGAAGTCGGCGAAGTCGCCGGGTGGCGGGGTGTAGAAGATTGCGTAACGTTCAAACATGAAACCCTCTTTGCCAAGGCCGCGTGACAGATCCATGACACAAGAAACCATTCTCGCCAATGCCCAGATTATTCTTGCCGACGAGGTAATCACCGGATGCCTGAAGATGAACGGCGGTATCATTACCGATATCACATCCGGGTCCAGTGCCGCCAAAGGTGCAGTTGACTGCGGCGGTGATTTTATCAGCCCCGGCATGATTGAACTACACACCGATAACCTAGAGCGTCACATTAGCCCGCGCCCCAAGGTGGATTGGCCCCATCGCGCGGCGATTGTCGCCCACGACCGCGAATTGGCGGGAACGGGTATTACGACGGTGTTCGATGCGATCCGGGTGGGATCTATCGTTTCCGACACTGGAAGGCGGTACGGAAAGTATGCCCGCAACATGGCAAATGAGATTTTGCAAATGCGGGATGCGGGGGCGCTGAAGATCAGTCACCACATTCACCTGCGTGCGGAAATCTGTTCAGAAACGCTTGCCGAGGAGTTGGATGAATTTGGTGCAGCTGACCGCATTGGCATCGTGTCTTTGATGGATCATACGCCGGGACAGCGCCAGTTCAGTGACCTGACAAAATATGCCGATTATGTCTGTGGGAAACACGGCATGGCGCGCGCTGATTTCCCGGCCTACGTTGATTTTCTGTATGGATTGCAAGCGCGATTGGGCGCAAAGCACGAGGCGGCGGCGGTCGCGGCGGCCAAACGCTATGGCGCGACTTTGGCCAGCCATGATGACACCACGGCAGCACAGGTCGCCGCCAGCCATGCCCACGGCATAACCTTGGCCGAATTCCCGACAACCGTCGAAGCGGCCCATGCGTGCCATGACACAGGCATTGCTACCATTATGGGCGCGCCCAATCTGGTGCGTGGCGGATCCCATTCGGGCAATGTGGCGGCGCATGAACTGGCGCAGCTGGATCGGCTTGATATCTTGTCATCTGACTATGTCCCGGCCGCGCTGTTGCTGGGTGCCGTACGGGTTGCGCAAATCTGGGGGAATTGGGCAAAGGGCATGGCGACTGTCACCGCGCAACCGGCCCGCCATGTGCATCTGGCGGATCGGGGTGTGCTGGCGATTGGCAAGCGCGCCGATGTTTTGCGCTTTGCCGTGATGAACGACGTGCCTGTGGTGCAGGCTGTTTGGGCCGCAGGGCGGCAGGTGGCCTAAGGGCGCGTGACCAGCAGGGTTTGACCCGCGCTGACGGTCTGCCAGTCGGATGCGGTTTGGTCGGGCCAGATGATCCTGACGTCGGCGTGGTCGTTTGTCCCGATCCCAAAGTGAAGCGGTACGAGGCTGCCACTGGCGTGGCCGCCGCCGATCGTGCGTTCATTGGTTTGCAGGCCGTCGGCTGTGCGGACTTCGATCACAGCGCCAATGGCATAACGGTTGATGTCGGGTTGGCGGGGGTCCACTGCCAGCCAGTTGCCCGTGTCAGCGCTGGCGTTTTGCCAAATTTCTACTGGCGCGCGGCGGTTCACCACCACGATATCCAGCAGGCCGTCACCGTTCAGGTCCACAAGCCCTGCGCCGCGTGACCTTTCCACTGTACCGATCCCTGCATCGGCCGCTTTTTCCGAAAATGTCCCATCGGGGTTTTGCATCAACAGATTGTTGGGGTCTTGCATGGCAAGGCCGGGCATCTGATCGACGTTGCCTTTGGCGATAAACAAATCGGCGCGTCCGTCATTGTCGATATCGCCGAATTCAGCGTGCCAGCCTGTCGACGGGCGGCCATCATCGCCGGTAAAGGGGCGTTGCGCATAGGTGCCGGTGTCATAGGGCACCGCCGTAAATCCGATCCCGGTGTTGCGCATCAAAACCTGATCACCCATTGAGGTGAGCATCACCTCGGGAAGGCCATCGCCCGTGATGTCGCGGCTGGCGATCCCCATGCCCCAGATGCTTTGGCTTGGCCATCCGTCGTCAGGACCAAAATCGCGCAGCGGGTTCAACTGCCACATCTGTTCGGTCCCGTTCCGGACGTAATATTGCCGATCGTTCGAGATGCGCAGCATGGCGGTGCCACTCCGCTGCCAATCGGAAAACAGCATCGACAGCGGGCAATAACTGGGGTTCAGCGGGACGGGTGCGCCATAGGTTGTGTCATCCGGGCGCAACAGGAAATTGATGTCGCAGGTGCCAAATGGCCCATCCGGATCAGTGGCGTCGACATAGTTGCCGAATGCCAGCGTGGGCAGGGTTTCACCCGTTTCCCACGTCGCCGAAAACGCGGTGGTCCAGCGGTCATCCGCGGGCAGGCCCAGTTCACTGGTTGCATCGTGAAACTGGCAATCGCCGTCACCCAACAGCAACATGTTTGGCCCGTTGCGCAGCACCATCAGGTCGATCAGGGCGTCGTTGTTCACATCCACCGGATAGGCGCCCGTGACATCGGTGATCGCGGGGAACGCCCCGGCTGCGAATGCGATGGAATCCATCGCCTGATTTACATACAGCCGTGCTGCGCCTTCACCGCCGGCGACGAACATATCGGGCCGCGAATCGGTGTTGCAATCAAAGATCGCGACGCCCCCGCCAACGAAATGGGACCACCCACCTGAATAGATTTGCGCGACGGGCATACCACCCGCGCGGTCGATAAAATGTGGGGTCGCGGATGCCGGATTTGTGCTCACGAAAAGTGTTAATGCTATGATCAGCTTTGAGAATCTTTGAAATCGATGCACCGGCGGCGACGACAGCGTCAGGTGATCCTGAGGACGAATTGGCATGTACTTTTCTCTCATTTTTTTGCACACTGCGTCATGATCTTAGGCAAGATTGAAGACGCGACTTTCTGATGTCAGGATGTAATTTTACAATTATATCAATGACCTAAATAAGTTTGACAATAATGTTAGCGCTACCTATAAATTACGTAACGGTGCAATACGACCGTTTTCTGGGAGGATACTCAATGAACAAATACGTAATCATCGCGGCTGCAATGGCTGCTGCCATGCCCGCAACCATGACTTTTGCTGAAGGCCACGCAATGACGGTTGGCGTCAGCTGGTCCAACTTCCAAGAAGAGCGCTGGAAGACAGACGAAGCCGCGATCAAAGCTGCACTTGAAGCTGCTGGCGCAGAATATGTTTCTGCAGACGCACAGTCGTCGGCCGCCAAGCAACTGACAGACATCGAAAACCTGATCGCACAAGGCGTTGATGCGCTGATCGTTCTGGGCCAAGATACACAGGCTGTTATTCCTGCGGTTCAGGCTGCTGTGGATGAAGACATCCCTGTTGTTGCTTATGACCGTCTGATCGAAGATCCGCGCGCTTTCTACCTGACATTCGACAACGTCGAAGTGGGTCGCATGCAGGCACGTGCTGTTCTTGAGGCACAGCCAACTGGCAACTATGTGATGATCAAAGGGTCGCCGACCGATCCAAACGCAGACTTCCTGCGTGGCGGTCAGCAAGAAGTGCTGCAAGCGGCAATTGATTCCGGTGCAATCACCATCGTTGGCGAAGCCTATACAGATGGCTGGCAGCCTGCGAACGCACAGCGCAACATGGAGCAGATCCTGACCGAGCAAAACAACGGTGTTGACGCTGTTGTTGCATCGAACGACGGTACTGCGGGTGGTGTTGTTGCTGCGCTGACAGCCCAAGGCATGCAGGGTATCCCTGTGTCTGGCCAAGACGGCGACCACGCTGCGCTGAACCGCGTTGCGGCTGGCACACAGACCGTTTCTGTCTGGAAAGACGCACGTGAACTGGGCAAAGCAGCAGCTGAAATCGCTGTTGCATTGGCTGGCGGCACGGCCCCAGCGGATGTTGCAAACGCTGTGACATTCACAACACCTGGCGGCAACGACATGAATGCTGTGTTCCTGGCACCTGTGCCTGTGACTGCAGCGAACCTGTCCGATGTTGTTGATGCAGGCTGGATCACACAAGAAGCACTGTGCCAAGGCGTTGAAAACGGCCCGGCACCTTGTAACTAATCACAGATCGTCTGTGACATGTTTGCGCCGCCCCGATGGATCATCGGGGCGGCGCATTCACTCTGGACACTTTGAAATCTGAACTTGCGGGACACACAATGACAGACAGCAGTCAAACGACCGGGCCAGCGACAGGCCAGCAAAAACGAACCTTTATCCAAAGCCTTGAACTGGACACGCGTCTTTTGGGGATGATCGGGGCCTTTATCCTGATCGCCATCGGCTTTAGCATCGCGACCGACGGAAATTTCCTGACGCCGCGCAACATCTTTAACCTGACTGTGCAAACGGTGTCGGTCGCTATCATGGCAACGGGCATGGTGTTTGTGATCGTCACCCGCAATATCGACCTGTCGGTCGGCGCATTGCTGGCGATCTGTTCTGCCGTGATTGCAATGGTGCAAACCCGCTGGCTGCCCGGCTATTTTGGCCTTGAATTCGGGTCCGTCTGGATCGCGCCGCTGGCTGTCTTGTCTGGGCTTGTGGTCGGAACGTTGATTGGTGCCTTCAACGGCATGTTGATCGGCTACCAGATGATCCCCGCCTTTATCGTGACCTTGGGTGGCTTCCTGATTTGGCGTTATGCCGGTTGGTTCCTGACCGAAGGCCAGACAATCGCGCCGTTGGATGGCACCTTCATTTTGCTGGGTGGTGCCGAGGGAACGCTGGGTGAATTCTGGAGCTGGGTCGTCGGTATTGTCGCGTCATTGGGTGCGATTTGGACGGTTTACAACGCGCGCCGGAACCGCATTTCGCACGACTTTCCGACGAAACCGCTGTGGGCCGAACTTGCCACGGGTGGTGCCTATGTCGCGGCGATTATGGGCTTTGTCGCCACGCTAAATGCTTACGACATCCCCAAGGGGAAACTGCGCCGCATGTTCGAGGCGCGCGGCGAGGTGCTGCCTGCCGGATACACCGAAGGCCATGGTTTGCCGATTTCAGTTCTGGTCTTGATCGCTGTGGCAATTGTGATGTCGATTGTTGCGCGCAAAACCCGTTTGGGGCGCTATATCTTTGCAACGGGCGGCAACCCTGATGCGGCGGAATTGTCAGGGATCAACACCCGTATGCTGACCGTGAAGGTGTTCGCGATCATGGGTTTCTTGTGTGGTCTATCGGCTATCATCGCGCAGGCGCGCCTGCAGGCCCACACGACCGACATCGGGACGCTGGACGAACTGCGCGTGATCGCGGCTGCCGTTATCGGTGGTACTGCGCTCGCCGGTGGTGCGGGTACGATCTATGGTGCGATCCTTGGCGCGATGATCATGCAGTCGCTGACATCGGGTATGGGCATGGTGGGCGTTGACAGCCCGCTGCAAAACATCGTCGTCGGTGCTGTGCTGGTGTTCGCCGTTTGGGTCGACATCGTGTATCGTCGTAAAACGGGAGACGTGTAATGGCTACGCCACTTCTTGAAATGAAAAACATCTCGATCCACTTTGGCGGGATCAAGGCCGTTGATAATGTATCGATCAGCCTGATGCCGGGCGAAGTTGTGGGCCTGTTGGGCCACAACGGTGCGGGTAAATCGACATTGATCAAAATCCTTGCCGGTGCTTACAAGGCTGACGAGGGCGAGATTTTTGTCGAAGGCAAAAAGGTTGAAATCAACAACCCCCGTGATGCACGCAAATACAACATCGAGACGATCTATCAGACGCTTGCGTTGGCCGATAACCTTGATGCGGCGTCAAACCTGTTTTTGGGCCGTGAATTGACCACGCCTTTGGGTTTGGTTGATGACGCCAAAATGGAATCGGAATCGCGCAAGATCATGGCGCGGCTAAACCCGAACTTTAAACGGTTTTCCGAACCGGTCCGGTCGCTTTCGGGCGGGCAGCGCCAGTCGGTTGCGATTGCGCGGGCGGTGTATTTCAACGCGCGTATCCTGATCATGGACGAACCAACGGCGGCGTTGGGTGTCCACGAGACGGCAATGGTTGCGGACCTGATCAAGGAACTCAAGGCCCAAGGTTTGGGTATCTTCCTGATCAGCCACGATACCCGCGAAATGATGGAACTGTGTGATCGGGTGTCCGTCATGAAAAACGGTCAGATGATCGGTACCGAACGTGTCGAAGACGTGACGGAAGACGATATTTTGTCGATGATCATCATGGGCAAAAACCCAAAGCGAGACGCAGCTTAACAGCGGTAAACACATCAAAAAAGGGGGTGGCATATTTGCCGCCCCCTTTTTTTATCAAAAGTCGATTGTCGCGGTGTCTTTGCAAATCCGCTTTGGGAAACTGCGCGGATCAGGCGTCTTTGTACGCGGGCAGGGAATCCAGCGCAGTCTTAAGCGCGTCACCCCAACCGGTCGATATGGTATCAAAGTACGCGTTGTCTGCTTCGATGCGTCCAACCCGGCCTTTGGAAAGGCTATCGGTTTCGTAAAAGTGGTAGTCGAGCGGCATCCCAACCGAAAGATTGGCCTTAAGCGTCGAGTCAAAGCTGACCAACAGAAGCTTCATGGCTTCTTCGAAACCCATTGTGCGGTCATAGGCACGCACCAGAATGGGACGGCCATATTTTGTCTCGCCGATTTGGAAATACGGCGTGTCTGCGCCGGCTTCGATAAAATTACCTTCGGGGTAGATCATAAACATACGCGGTGGGCCGCCCGCGATCTGACCGCCCAGGATCAGCGTCGCGCGAAATGCGCTGTCAGATCCTGATTGACCCGAACCACGTTGATTGGCGATCACTTCGCGCAACGTATCCGCAATAAGCGTGGCGGCCTGAAACATTGACGGTACTTTGAAAATCTCGGGCTTGCGGTCATCATGCGATTTGCTGCGTTCGTTTATCAGGCTGACCACAGCTTGCGTGGTGGCAAGGTTGCCTGCGGCCATCAGGGTCAGGCAGCGGTCGCGGGGTTCATCCCAGATCGCGGTTTTGCCAAAAGACGAGATGTTATCAAGCCCAGCATTTGTGCGTGTGTCAGACATAAACATGATGCCGGCATCCAGCATCAAACCCACACAATACGTCATTTCAAAATCCTACTGTTGCGATACCGCTATATCGACTGAAAGGGACTCACCGCTTCCGCCGAATGTCGTGCCAGTTACAGGGGCGGCACCAGTATAGTCCAGACCTGTTGCAACACGCACGTAACGTTCGTCGGGGCATATCGCGTTAGAAACGTCGAACCCAACCCAGCCAAGCCCGTCAACATGGGCTTCTGCCCACGCGTGGGTTGCGTCCTGGTCGATGCGGTCGTCCATCATCAGGTAGCCCGACACATAGCGTGCGGGATGACCCAATTCGCGCGCGGCGGCGACAAAGATATGGGCGTGGTCCTGACAGACGCCTTTTCCTTCGCGGATTGCGGTCTCGGCGGTTGATTCTGATGTCGATGACCCTGTTTCATAGGCCACGGCATCCCCGATCAAGTCGGATAATTTGTGCAATTGCCCAAGCTGGCTGTCGCCTTTGCTTTTTTGTACCAGTGCCTTGATCCCGCCGCCCGGCTTTGTCAGGGCTGTTGCTGTTTTAAAGTACCAAAGTGGCGTGCGGCCTGTATGGGCGCCGATGACGCCGTTCTTTTGCGTTACCTCAACGGTGCCTTTGCTTTGGATTTCCAGTGCTTCAACGTTGCCCTCGAATTGGATCAACTCAACGAGGTTGTCGAAGTGGTCGCTGTATTGCAGTTCTTTATGACCCCCGGTGATCATCGTTTTCCAGTTAAGCACGGTTTGCCCATGCCCAGATTGCGGTGTCTGGCGGATTTGTTGCAGCCCATAACTGACCGGCGTGTCGAAGTTATACCGCGTGGTGTGGACGATGTTCAAAAGCATGATGTCACGCGTAAAACCTATAATCTTGTTCAATTTGTCGCCCAAGCGACGCAAGAGCGCCAAGGACCGATTGAATATATTGATGCAGACCGTAGTCAAAGACCTTGTCGATATCGTGTTCGGCAAACCGGTCAACAAGGGCCTGCGCCATATCCAGTGCTTGCGACTTTGTGTCGTAGTCAGCAGCAAGATATGCAAGGTTATCGCGGATTTTGCTGACGCAGAAGTTCAACGACCGGGGCATGCGTTTGTCCATGATCAGGAACTGGGCGATGTCGCGCGCGTTGATCTGATTGCCGTAGGCCATACGAAATCCGCCGCGTGCCGATACCGACCGAAGGATGGTTTCCCACTGGACGTTGTCCATCGACGACCCAACCGAAAACGTTGACGGGAGAAGGACATAGTATTTGACATCCAAAATCCGCGCGGTCGCATCGGCACGTTCAAGGAATGTCCCGATGCGCGCAAAGTCGTAGATATCGTTGCGCAGCATGGTGCCATGGGTTGCACCACGAACGAGCGCTGTGCGCTGCCGGATCATACCCTGCACTGCGGTCAAATCGCGTTCGCTCACCTTGCGCGCCAGATCTTTGCGCGCCGCCATATAGCAGCCGTTGACCGCCTCCCAGACTTCTGTGGTTAACGCTGTGCGCACCATTCGTGCGTTTTCTCGTGCTGTATGCAGCGTGGACATCACAGATGATGTGTTTTCCTTGGCACGCAGCATCCAATCGATGGCGGCGTCTTTGTTCACCGTCTCTTCTTGTTCCAGGTAGCCATTTAGAACGCCGGCTGTTTGCATCACAGAACGCCATTCGTCTTCGGATGTGCCCAGACGTGTCAGACCGATGCGTTGCCCGGTCTCGATCAGGCGTGATGTGTTTTCAGCGCGCTCAAGCGAGCGATACATCCAAAATAGTCCGTTTGCGGTTTTTCCCAGCATATTCTAGTCCTCTAGCACCCAAGTGTCCTTGGTGCCGCCACCTTGGGACGAATTCACCACAAGCGATCCTTTTTTCAACGCCACACGGGTCAAACCGCCGGGCGTTATCTCGACCCCATTGGGCGAGAAAAGAACATATGGCCGCAAGTCGACGTGACGTGGCGCAAGCCCGGATTTGGTGAAAATGGGTACGGTGGACAGCGCCAGCGTCGGCTGCGCGATATAGTTGTCTGGCCGCGCCTTCAGTTTGGTGCGGAAACTGGCGATTTCCTTTTTCGATGCGGTTGGCCCGATCAGCATGCCATAGCCGCCCGATCCGTGGACCTCTTTGACCACCAATTCTTCGAGGTTATCCAGCACGTAGCCCAGGCTGTCAGGTTCCGAACAGCGCCACGTCGGCACATTTTCAAGGATGGCCTTTTCGCCGGTGTAGAATTCGACGATGTCCGGCATGTAGCTATAGATGGCCTTGTCATCGGCGATGCCAGTGCCCGGCGCGTTTGCAATGGTGATACCGCCTGCGCGGTAAACATCCATAATGCCGGGGATACCCAGCGCGCTTTCCGGGTTAAAATTAAGCGGGTCAAGGAAATCGTCATCCACCCGACGGTACAACACGTCAATTGGCTGGTACCCACGTGTGGTGCGCATCATCACGCGCCCGTCTTTCACGCGCAGATCGTGACCTTCCACCAGTTCAACACCCATCTGGTCGGCAAGGAACGTGTGTTCGTAATATGCAGAGTTAAAGATACCGGGCGTCAACACCGCGACAGTTGGGTCGCCATCGCAGGCGGGCGGTGCGCATGCGGCCAAGGAACGGCGCAAGTTGGTGGGATAGTTCTGTACCGGCTGGACGCGATTTTTCGCAAACAGTTCCGGGAACATTTGCAACATCGTTTCGCGGTTTTCAAGCATGTAGCTGACGCCGCTTGGGGTGCGCGCATTGTCTTCGAGCACATAAAACTGGTCTGGCCCTGTGCGGACCAAGTCAATCCCGACGATATGTGTGTAAACACCACCGGGTGGGGTCATACCAATCATCTGCGGCAGAAAGGCCGCGTTTTTCGCGATCATCTCGATCGGGATGCGCCCGGCTTTGATAATTTCCTGGCGGTTATAGATATCGTGCAGAAACGCATTGATGGCGCGGACGCGCTGTTCGATCCCGCGGGATAGTTTCTGCCATTCACGACCGGAAATGATGCGCGGGATGATGTCGAACGGGATCAGCCTCTCTTCGGCTTCGGCGCGGCCATAGACGTTGAACGTGATGCCCATCAGGCGAAACACGTCTTCTGCCTCGCGTTGTTTTGCCCTTAATCGTGCCGGATCTTCGCCTTCAAACCAGTTCTGGTAGTTTTCGTAAGGTCCGCGCAATTGTTCGTCTGCGCCCCACATCTCATCAAAATGCATATTTTTGCCTCAGTATACGACATCTCCAAGTATCGGAGATTATTCAAGACACGCCATGCCCCATTCGATTGTTGACCCTTCCTAGCACGAGTGACAAAGGGTCCGCGTAATTATTTTGCGGTAAGTATAAAAACTAGGCATGGAAAAGTATCGCGACGCGCCGCTTTGTGCAAAGACCCGTACGCCTGTTCAACGCTGGCTGCGAACGCGAGTTGCCTGATGGGTTTTGGCTGGATAGGGCACCAGATGATCGTCCAGCTTTCAAAGTGCCCCGGCAATACAGGCCGGACACTGTCCGGCCTGTTATGTGGGATTTAGACGATTTGCAGCAACAGGGCGCGCGTGTTTTCCGCAGTCATCGCAACAGGGTTGCCGCCCGTGCTCGGGTCGATCATGGCCCCTGCAACAATCCTGTCGATATCGGGGTTTTCGATCCCCATCGCCGACAGCGTTTTGGGAATATTCATCGATGCATTCAGATCATCGACATAGGCGCAAAACCCGTCAAATCCGCCAGCTATGCCAAGGTAATTCGCGGCCATCGTCATCCGGTCCGCAATTGCGGGTTTGTTAAACTGAAGCACCGCAGGCATGCACACGGCGTTCGTGGTACCGTGGTGGGTGTGATAGATTGCGCCGATGGGGTGCGACAACGCATGGATTGCGCCCAAACCCTTTTGAAAGGCCGTCGCACCCATCGCGGCAGCAGACATCATGTTTGCCCGTGCTTCGATATCGCTGCCGTCGGCGTAAGCGCGTGGCAGGTAATCTTTGACCAACCGCATCCCTTCCAGCGCAATCCCCTGAGACATCGGGTGATAGTGCGGTGAACAAAATGCCTCGACGCAGTGGGCAAAGGCATCTAGCCCGGTACCTGCTGTGATGAATTTTGGCATCCCTACCGTCAGTTCCGGATCGCAAATCACCACGGCGGGCAGCATTTTAGGGTGGAAGATGATCTTTTTCTCGGCACTGACCGAATTGGTGATCACGGACGCGCGACCCACTTCGGACCCGGTGCCTGCGGTGGTGGGCACGGCGACGATCGGCGCAATCGCACTTGCGTCCGCGCGGGTCCACCAGTCACCGATATCCTCAAAGTCCCACAGGGGACGGCTTTGACCCGCGTAGAATGCGACCAGTTTCCCCAGATCAAGACCCGAACCGCCCCCAAACGCCACAACGCCATCGTGGCCACCATCGCGGTAGGCCATGACCCCGGCTTCGGCGTTTTTTTCGTTTGGGTTTGGGTCCACATCAGCAAAGATTGCGCGGCCCAGACCCGCCGATTCCAGCAGATCAAGCGTCTTTTGCGTGATTGCCATATCGGCAAGACCGCGGTCTGTGACCAGCAGGGGCTTTTTGATGCCCGCAGCTGCGCAGGCCTCTGCGATTTCTGCAATACGTCCTGCGCCAAACCGGATAGCGGTGGGATAGGACCAGTTGGCTTTGATCGACATTACTTTGTGACTTTCTTCATGTGGTAGGATTTCGGGCGGGTCAGGTTATGGAAGCCGATGATGGACAGGCCGCCGCCGCGACCTGTGTCTTTGCAGCCGGTCCAGCACAGCGCCGGGTCCAGATAATCGGCGCGGTTCATGAACACGGTGCCAGTTTCAAGCTGGTCAGCGATGGCTTCGGCGCGGTCGGTGTCTGTCGTCCAAAGCGATGCGGTCAGGCCATAGTCACAGTCGTTCATCAGCGCGATGGCTTCAGCATCGGATTTGACGGGCATAATACCCACAACCGGACCAAAGCTTTCTTCGCGCATGACACGCATATCGTGGGTCACATTGGTCAGGATCTGCGGCATCAGGTAGGCACCGCCATCTTGGGGGAACAGCGCAGGGTCGATGTGGGTTTTTGCGCCCGCTGCCACAGCTTCGGCGATTTGGGCGCGCACGCCATCCGCAAAACGCACCTGTGCCATTGGCCCGATGGTCGTTTCAGGATCAAGCGGGTTGCCCAGTTTATACGTGCTGACCAGCGCGACCGCTTTTTCAACAAACGCGTCAAACAGGCTTTCATGGACGTAAATCCGTTCAATCCCGCAGCAGCACTGGCCCGAGTTGAACATGGCGCCGTCCATCAGTGTGTCAACAGCGGCATCCAGATCGGCATTTTCCATGACGTAGCCCGGATCTTTGCCGCCCAGTTCAAGACCGACACCGATGAATGTGCCTGCCGCCGCTTTTTCCATCGCGGCACCACCTGCAACAGACCCGGTAAAGTTCACAAAGCCAAAAGCGCGTGCTGCGATCAGGTCCGATGTGGTGGCGTGGTCAAGGAATACGTTTTGGAACACGTCCGCAGGGATGCCTGCGGCATGGAACGCCTCGGCCATCCGTTCACCGACAACCGGGGTTTGCGACGCGTGTTTCAAAACGACGACGTTCCCGGCAATCAGTGCGGGCGCGATGGTGTTGATCGCGGTCATGAACGGATAGTTCCACGGGGCGACGACCAGCACGACACCGTGTGGCACGTATTTGATCATGCGGCGGAACGTGTCGCTTTCTTCCACGACCATCGGGGCCAGTGCTTCGTGGGCGATGGACGCCATATATTGCGACCGCTCGTTAAAACCACCAAATTCGCCGCCGTAGCGCACGGGGCGCCCCATTTGCCACGCCAGTTCCGGCACGATCTGGTCGTTCATTTCGCCGACCTTGGCGACGCCTGCCAGCACCAACGCGATGCGTTCATCCAGCGGGCGCGCGGCCCATGCGGTTTGCGCGACCTTCGCGCGTGCGACGGCTGCGTCTGCCTCGGCACGGGTCAGTGTGGGGCGTTCGGCATAAACCGACCCGTCAATCGGAGAGATACATTTGATAGTCATGGTTTAAGCCCTTTCAAAACCACGTGCGATTTCCCAATCGGTGACAACGCGGTCAAATTCTTCTTGTTCCCATTCGGCTGCGCGGGTGTAGTGGTCGATCACATCGTCGCCCATCACCGCACGCAGGAATTTCGAATTGCGGAGTGTCTCGGTTGCTTTGCGCAAAGTCTGGGGAATGTCGCCCGCTTTGGCATCTTCATAGACATCACCTGTGGTAGCGGGCGCAAGGGTCATTTTGTCTTCGATCCCTTTGATCCCGGCTGCGAGCATTGCGGCCTGCGCAAGGTAGGGGTTCAGGTCCGACCCGCCTATGCGACATTCGACGCGCACACCTTTGGTTCCATCGCCACAAAGGCGGAATCCGGCGGTGCGGTTGTCGACCGACCAGACCGTTTTTGTGGGTGCAAAGGTGCCTTTGGAAAACCGCTTGTAGCTATTCACATAGGGCGCAAGAAAATAGGTGTAGTCTGGCGCGTAGGCGATCAGCCCGGCCATGTAATGTTCCATCAATTTGGACATCCCCAGCGGTGAATCCGCGTCATAAAACGCAGGTTCGCCGTCAACCCATAGCGACTGATGCACATGCGACGAGGATCCGACGCGGGTGTGGTGCCACTTCGGAAGGAAGCTGGCGGCGTGCCCTTTTTGCCAAGCGATTTCCTTGATCGCGTGTTTCGCAATCGTGTGGTGGTCGGCGCAATCCAGCGCCGCGGCGTAGCGGATGTTCAGCTCTTCTTGACCGCTTTCGGCTTCGCCTTTTGTATTCTCGATCGGCAGGCCCGCCGCATAGAGATGATTGCGGATTGGGCGCATCACGCCTTCTTCCTTCGTGGTTTGTAGGATGTGATAGTCTTCGTTATAGCCGCTGACCGGGTCCAGATCACGAAAGCCCGACTTGCGAATCTCGTCATAGCTTTTGGCGAATAGAAAAAACTCTAACTCGGTCGCCATCATCGCGTCAAAGCCGAGCGCCTTAAGCCGGTTCACTTGCTTTTTCAGCATAGCGCGCGGGGAATGGGGGACCTCTTGGTGCGTGTGGTGATCCAGCACATCGCAAAGCACCATCGCAGTCCCTTCAAGCCACGGAACAGGGCGCAGCGTTGTCAGGTCCGGGCGCATGACGTAATCGCCATAACCCTTTTCCCAACTGGTTGACGCATAGCCGCTGGGCGTCGCCATTTCCAGATCGGTCGCCAGCAAATAGTTGCAGCAATGGGTTTCGTTGTAAGATGTTTCGACAAAGTTCACCGCATGAAACCGCTTGCCCATCAAGCGGCCCTGCATATCAACAAAACATACCAGCACGGTGTCGATGGTCCCGGCTAAGACCTGTTGTGTGAGTGCGTCGAATGTTAGCGGGGCTGGCATGGGTGTCTCCGATGAAATGTCGATGCGGCTGCCCCCGGGTTAGGGACAGCCCGTTTGTGTCAGCTTAGCCGAAAGTATAGGGCGGACCAGCTTTGCCAATCACGTCGTTGTAGTCGCGGAAAATTTGCACGATCTTGGCATTCACTTCGCCTTCTTGTGCGATTTCTTCCCAGAATACTTTGGCAGCGTCTTCGACGACGACCCATTCTTCTTGCGGAATGGAGCGTAGTTGCAGCTTGTCGCCTTTTGCGCGCAGCGATGCTTCGCCGCCCCAATACCATTGGTTGCGATAGGTGTGGCCTGCTTCGATGCCCGCCATCACGATGGCCTTGAGGTGTTCTGGCAGATCAGCCCAGCGGCCTTCGTTGACAAAGAACGACCCGATCCACGCACCCGAGATGTTGTTGGTCAGGAAGTAGTCGGTCACATTGGCCCAGCCTACGGTGTAGTCTTCGGTGATCCCCGACCACGCCATACCGTCAAGTTCGCCAGTTTGCACAGCAACTTCGGCGTCTTCGTATGGGATGGAAATTGGCACAACGCCAAACTGCGACAGGAAACGACCCGCCGTCGGGAAGGTGTAAAGCTTGAGCCCCTCAAGGTCGGCCAGCGATGTGACCTCTTTTTTGGTGTTAAAGTTACAGGGGTCTTGGCCCGCAGCGGACAACCATGTGACGCCGACCTTGGCGTATTCTTCGCGCCAGATATCAGCAAGGCCGTATTGGTTGAACAGGACGGGCACGTCCAGCGCGTGTTTGGTTGCCAGCGGGAAGTAGCCGCCAAACTGCTGCAATGGGGTCGGGGACGCCATGCTGTCGTCGTCGGAATGCACGGCGTCAATGGTGCCGCGCTGAAGCGCTTGGAACAGCTCGCCTGTTGGGACGATCTGGTCGGCGTAGAACAGTTCGATCTCCAGCTCGCCGTTGGCGGCCGTGTTGATGTAGTCGATGACGGGCTTTGTCACATGTTCACCCAATGCGGCACCCGCATAGGTTTGAAACCGCCATTTGATCGCCTCTTGGGCGCGTGCAATCGACGGTGCCGCAAGGCTGGCAGCGCCGCCAAGCGCCGCCGTGCGGATAAATTTGCGTCTCGTTGTCATGTCGTTACTCCTTGTTGGTGGGTTGATGCGCCGTTTTCGGCGTTCTTAGATTTAATTTCCGTAGACGTAGTTCGGCAGCCACAAGGCGATCTGTGGAAAGACCATCACGACAACCAGCGCTAGCACCATCACCATCACAAAAGGCACAATGGAGCGGTAGATATCTTGGATGCTGATTTCTGGCGGGGCCATGGCGCGCATCAAGAACAGGTTATAGCCAAACGGCGGTGTCATATAAGCGATTTGGCAGGTGATCGTATAAAGGATACCGTACCACACCAGATCAAAACCAAGCGCCCCGACAAGCGGCACATATAGCGGCGCGACAATTACAAGCATCGCGGTGTCGTCCAAAAACGTCCCCATCAAGATGAAAGACAACTGCATCAGGATCAGGATGACCCAAGGGCTGAGGCCGAGTTTGTCGGTGAACAGGTTTTCAATGGCCTTCACCGCGCCTAATCCGTCAAACACCGCGCCAAAGGCCAAAGCCGCCAGAATGATCCACATAAACATGCAAGTGATGGCAAGCGTGTTGCGGACCGAATTCTCGAATACCTGGCGTGTCATCCGCCCCTTCAGCACCGCGGCCATAAAGGCAGCAATCGCACCAATGGCCGAGCTTTCGACAAGTGATGTCCAGCCGCGCACAAACGGGACCATCATGACCGCAAAGATGATCAGCGGCAAAAGCCCCGCCCGCAGCAATCGCATCTTTTCGGCGCGCGGCATGTCGCGGTCTTCGGCGGGTAGGACAGGACCAAGCGACGGGTGTAGATGGCAGCGGATCACGATATAGGCGACGAAAAGTCCGGCCATCATCAAGCCCGGAAAAATCCCCGCCAGCCACAATTGTCCCACCGGTTGCCGCGCGATCATGGCATACAGCACCAGCACGACGGACGGCGGCACAAGAATGCCCAAACTTGACCCGGCTTGGATGACCCCCGTCACCATGCGTTTGTCATATCCACGCTTGAGAAGTTCCGGCAGCGCAATGGTGGACCCGATGGCCATGCCCGCAACCGACAACCCGTTCATCGCGGAAATCAGCACCATCAACCCGATGGTCCCAATCGCCAGCCCGCCCCGCAGGCCGCCCATCCAAACATGGAACATCTTATACAGGTCGTCGGCGATTTTGCTTTCCGACAATACATAGCCCATGAAAATGAACATCGGCAGGGTGAGCAGCGGATACCATTTCATCAGCTTCATTGCGGCGGAAAACCCGATGTCAAACCCGCCCTTGTCGCCCCACAGCAGCAAGGATGCGACGACGGCGACAAAACCGATCGCGCCAAACACCCGTTGCCCGGTCAGCAACATCAGCATCATTGATGAAAACATCAACGTGGCGATCATTTCATAGGACATCAGATTTCTTCCCCTTGCAGCCGCAGCACGTCTTTCAACAATTCAGACACGCATTGCAGCAGCATCAAAAACAGGCCGACGATCATCACCACTTTGATCGGCCAAAGATAGGGGCGCCACGGGCTCGAGGATTGTTCAAGGTGGCCCACCTGTTCCGACCCTGTCGCCAGACCCGCAAAAAACGAAAATGGCTCTGTACCCCAATAGCCTAGTGAATAGGCGGTCGAACTGACCGCGCCGTAGATCAGCACACCAAGATAAAAGATCAGGAACAACACGGTGAACAAATCCCACCATGCTTTTTTGCGGGGCGACCAGTCACCATAAAGCAAATCCATGCGCACATTCGATCCAAGCTGGATCGAATAGGGTCCGCCCAAAATATAATAGCCGACCATCACAAATTGGGCCATTTCCAGCGTCCATGCAGATGGCAGAAAGAATGCCTTGCTGATCGTCGACCACAGCAAAACACCCATCAGCGCAAAGATGCCGTACATCATCACCCGGCCCAGCCGGTAATTCACCGCGTCCACGCTGCGGATATAGCCATACATCATGCCACGCATTGAATAGCCCCTTTTGCGGTGGTGCGATCAGCGGCATCGGCCAGCCATGCGGCAATCATGTCGCCCATCGCCGTTTGCTGGTCTTGCGTTTGAATCAGATCGTTACGAATTTCGAGCATCACATTCAGATGCCCGCCCGGCAAAGCGTGTTCGCGCAATGTATGGGTCACGCCATGTTCGGGGCCATATGGCGCGTTGCGCAGAACCAGCGCATCAGTGTGCTGTGCCGCAGTCGCCAGCATCGCGTCGGCCAACCGACCGTCGCTATCGTGCAGAACCCCGATTTCAACCGCGCGCGGTTCGCCAAAATAGACGGGCGTAAAGCTATGGATGGTGATCAGAACCGGCGCAGGATGGACCGCTATTTGGGCCGCAAGGGCCTGCCGGAACGGGGTGTAATAGTTGGCAGCCCGGGCGGCGCGATCAACATCGCTAAGGTCGCGATTGCCCGGAATGTCGATGACTTCGCTGCGTATCGGCATCGCATCATCTGCGCTGGGCGGACGGTTGCAGTCATAGACAAGCCGCGACACAGTGCTTGCCACCAGTGGCGCGTCAAGCCGCAGTGAAAGGCGTTGCGCCACAGCCAGCGCGCCCGGGTCCCAAGCCGCGTGGCTTTGACGCGCGTCGATTGTCAGCCCCAAGTGGTGCAAGTCAGCGGGAATAAAGTGTGACGCGTGTTCGCAGACAAGCACAGCGGCAGACCCCCCTGCGGGGTTGGTGATTTCGACCGGGCTGATGGGCAGGCTTTGGGTCATAACGGCTCCGTTCATGATAAACTGCTTGCCAGCGACGCATTATGTCAACACAATTCTGATATATTTATAACAGGGCGATGTGCTTTGTTATTTATTTAATCAAATGAGGCGGCCATGTCAGACGGGGATTTTACAATTGCGGATCGAATCCAGCGCAAACTGGACGATCTGACCCGTGCCGAACGGCAGTTGGCCCATTCAATTTTGGAAAACTACCCTGCGTCGGGGCTGGGACCGCTGTCCGCCTTGGCAAAGGATGCCAACGTGTCGGTACCGACCGTGGCGCGGATGGTGCAAAAGCTAGGGTTCAACGGATACCCCGAATTTCAGGCAGAATTGCGCGAAGAACTACGGGCCAAGGTCAAAAACCCGATCGCCAAGCATGACACATGGTCCGAAAGCGCGCCATCGGGCCATGTGCTGAACCGCTTTACCGATGCTGTGATCGATAATATCCGCCACACATTGGGGCAGATTGCGCCCGACGAATTTGACCAAGCCTGTGCAATGGTCGCTGACACATCGCGGCCGCTTTATATTGTGGGCGGGCGCATTACGCATACGTTGGCGGAATACATGTTCTTGCACATGCAAGTGGTGCGGCCTGCTGTGACGCATATTCAATCCACGTCGAACGCGTGGCCGCATTATTTGCTGGATGTAAAAGAAGGTGATGTTTTTGTGGTGTTTGACCTGCGCCGCTATGAAAACAATACGCTTAAGCTGGCCGAGATGGCTCATGCGCAGGGCGCCAAAATTATCCTGTTCACCGATCAGTGGCGGTCACCCATTCATCAATTCGCCCAGATTAGTTTCAGTGGGCGCATCGTGGTGCCATCTGCATGGGATTCGGTCGCAACACTGATGCTATTGGTCGAGACAATGATCGCGGCAGTCCAGAACATCGGTTGGGACGGCACCAAAAAACGGATGGAGCGTCTGGAAGACATGTTCGATCAGACCAAGCTGTTTCGCAAGTTTACCTAAAACAGCCAAGCAAAAGTCTATGGTTCAATTTGTAGGTGTCGCATAGCGGGCAAAAGAAAACCCGGCCTTAGTCTGCGTCACTGTACTGTGCTAAAGGCACCGGGAAATCATGCGGGTCAATTTTGTGATGTGCCAACCGAGCAGCAAGGAAACTGCGTTCCTTTGGTAACCCATTAAACCGCTTTGCACAGTAGCGCTTGATCGGAGCCCAAAGATGGATCGCGACGGTATCGTCCGTCAGATATTCATTCACACGCTTGGTGTGGCGCAGCATTTTACGCCGATCTTCGAACTTCAACGGATAGTAAACATCCGTGGTTCGGGCATATTTCTTTTCGCCAGATTGGTTTAAATACGCGGTGACGCCAAGTGGGCCCCATATCCCCCACTTCATCTCTGAAACATGCATGGGCTTTCCTTGCTCTGCGCGTTCAAGGATTGGGTTCAATAGCCGGGGTGGCAACCATGTCGGAATGGGATATTCTTCTTTTGTGAACTCCAGCAGGCCATGCAGTGCGGGTGAATCCTGAGGGAGCCGCAGCACTGCACCGTTGATTTGTCCCCAATTGAATTTCTCGGAGAAAAACTCATATCCAAAGACATGGCTTTCATCCCCTGGAAACGGGCGCACTGAATAGACATCTGTGTCGACATAGATGATGTCCGGATCCTTAAGAAGCATATGGAACCGGAACAAATCAGAGAAGAGCGCCACGCTGCCGCTGCGACCGTGGGTGATGAAGTTGTCAGTTGATAGGACGGTATTCCCGTCACGCACTTCAACCCCGTCTGGAATGCCAAGGACTTCGCCGTAAGTATAAAGGATTGTATGATGCCCCTGATCAACAAAAGATTTCAGGCAAAGCTGTTCAAGCCAAGTAAGCGATCCGCCGATCCAAAGTGCGCCAACAGGGGGAAGATCAGCCATAGCTCTGCCTTATCAGGGAGGTTTTCATTGGGAGGCACCTCTACCGTATAGTTGTTTTTGCCGCAACAATGTTTGCCTGCTCTGCTCTTAAAGACAGGGCGAATGTGGCTTGATACAGCAGGGGGTAGTGTGGGAAAACCGTGCAACCGCAAAGATTGGTAGGTGACTGGTGACTAAAGAACGCTTTCTCATTGTGACGACAATGAAGAACGAGGGGCCGTTTATGCTCGAATGGATCGCATTTAACCTTGCGATCGGATTCGACGATTTTTTGATTTACACCAATGATTGCGCGGATGGCACCGACGCCATCGCGACCCGGTTACAAGACTTGGGTATCGCAACGCATGTGGACAACAACGACCGTAACATTGGCCATAAAGGCCGCGAAATGTCACCACAGCGCGCTGCATTGCGTCTGGCCCCCAAAACCGAACACTATGCTGCTGCCGATTGGGTAATCTGCGCGGACGCGGACGAGTTTCTGAATATCCGTTGCGGCATGTCGCTGACCGATTTGGTCGCAAAAAGCGGGCCGTCGGATGCGATTTCATTATGTTGGAAGCTGTTCGGGAATGGCAGCCGGCGCCACTATGAAGACATGCCCATTACAGAACAGTTTTTTGGCTGCGCCCCCGAGGATCGGTTTACGAATTTCCGCGGTGCGGGCCTAAAGACGTTGTTCCGGAACAACGGAACCTTTGAACGCATGGGGGTTCATCGCCCCTATATCAAAAATCACAAATCGAGCGATCCGGAAAAGCGGCCTGATTATTCGGGGATCAGCTGGCGTGATGCTGGCGGGAATGCGGTTGATGCCAGCAGCGTGACATGGCGCACATGGAGCGGGTTTCAGCACGACTTTGCGCGGTTGCACCACTATGCAATTCGCAGCTCCGATAGCTTTTTGGTGAAACGCGACCGTGGGCGGACGAACCATATCAATATGGATCAGGGCCAAGAATATTTTGACGCGATGAACACCAACTACGAGCGCGACTATACCATTCTGAATCACGTGCCGGGGATGCTGGATGCGTTGGCGAAGCTGCGGACTGACAAGGTGCTGATGGATCTGCATGCCGCTGCGGTCGACTGGCACCGTGCAAAAATCGCAGACATCAAGGCGCGGGGCGATTGGGATGCCTTCATTGGGATGGTTTACGACCATCCGGGACGCGCCGGAAAACCTGCACGTAAGGCTGCAGGCGCACCGGACGCATGATCAAAACGCATATCCTGATGTGAATCGGCATGATTACCCGGTTTTGCGATTGGCGCGTTGAAACTGCATCAAAAGTAGCGGATGATCCGGCGGATTAAGTCGCGCCATTACAAAGATTTATAGCCCCGGACCATGACTTTCGATCAGTTCAAAACCGAGATGATTAGCCTGCTGCCGCGTTTGCAGCGGTTTGCGATCAGCCTGACCCGCTCGCGCCCGGATGCTGACGATCTTTTGCAAGAGGCATGCGCTACTGCACTGCAAAAGTGGGAACAATATGATCCGTCGTACCCGCTGGATCGCTGGATGTTCAGAGTTGTCCGCAATCTTTGGGTCAGTGAAATCCGCAAACGCAAGGTGCGCCAAGGCGAAGGACAGGTTGATGCTGAATCTGCGTCAGGGTTGCATGCGCCCGGCAGCACCGAAGACGCGATGATCGCACAGCAAGTGCGGTGCAAGGTGACCGACCTTGATCCTGACTTATCACAGCCATTGCTGCTGGTTTGCGCGGAAGGCTATAGTTACCGTGAAGTGTCAGATTTGCTGAGTATCCCGATTGGCACTGTGATGAGCCGCATTCACCGTGCGCGCAAGTTGCTTATGTCGAGCCTTTCGGAGGGGAGTTAGTGACGCCATGATCGACTTTTCGCAAAAACTAAGCGCCTATCTGGATGGCGAGCTGGATAGCGGCGAAGCCGCGCTTGTCGAAGCACGTCTAGAAACAGACCCGGCCGCCCGCGCCGAGATGGATGCGTTATTGGAGGCGGATCAAAGTGCCCAAACCCAGTTTGACGCGCAATTGGCGGACCCGGTGTGGTTTGCCTTGGCCCAAAAAATTACGGCGACCCAGCCGCCTGAACGTCCTGTAATCGCCGCCCGCCCGATCTGGGGCACACTGGCCGCAGGTTTGGTGATTTTTGCTTTGGGTGGCCTTGGTGGTTATCTGGTTAAGGGGCAAGCCATACCCGTCCAAACCGCGGGGTGGTTGGACGCCATCGCAGAATATCATGCTGTTTATGCGGGTCAGGGACGCCATTTGGTCGAGGTCAGCGCGGACGAATCTGACCACATAGAAACTTGGCTTGGCACCACGGTGGGAACCCGTTTTTCGATCCCGGACCTGTCGGGTTTTGACCTTACGTTCGAGGGGGCGCGCCTGTTGGTGGCGAACGGCAAACCTGTCGCGCAACTGATGTATCGAACGCCAGACGGCGCAGTGATCGCGCTTTGCCTGCAACGCAACACCGGTCTGATAGATGGCGCCCCGACGTTCGATGAACGGATGATCGACGGATTCGATTTTGTGTCGTGGAGCGCAGATGGCGCAGACTACGTGGTCATCGGCCCCGAAGGCCGACCCGACCTAACCGCAATCGCAGCACAGGCCGCAGTGGATATCTGATCACCAGCTTATACTGTGGAAATGGCCGGCCCGTGCGCGACCAGCGCCGTCATTTCTTATCACGGGCGGCTTTTTCTTCTTTTGTCAGCTTGTTGTTCCACGCATTATTGCTCAGGCCTAATTCGCTTGGCAGTGGTTTGGTTTTGCCGACACTGATTTTGCCGCCTTTATTCAAAAACTCCTGAATAAGTGCATCATCGGTGGTCTCTTTTGGAACATGTTTCATAAATACACACCTACCCGCATGCGCGCCTGCTTGTCACGTCCCATCTGGCGCGCACCCTTGCATTCGCGAACCGAGCACGCGCCGTTTCGGGGCTGCCGAAAGTGATATGAAATGTACAATTACACGCGTGGTCTGACACGCGCGCTGATCTTTGGTATATTTGTCCGGCCAGTCACCACCAGATTTGCGCTACTTTGATTGGGGACTTATTTTCGTAAGGCCGTGACTGTTTTTTATTTGTAGAGGTGGGATTTCCTAAGAAATCTCGTTAGCTCTGAGAAAACCCATCAAACGGAGATGTCCCGTTGCCCAACACTGCTTACATGCGTACCAATCTTTCCAAACAGTATCATCTTACCCTGTCACCGCGTTCGACGGTGCAAGCGCAGAAAATCTATGACCAAGCAAACTGACCGTTTCATCTGGTCGAACCATTCAAACATCGAACCGGGCGAAAACGCCGGGGATCGATTGAAATCTGCGCGTCTGTCGTCATCAAATACCAACCACCTCCGCAGTTTAAAGATGCTGGAAGAAATTCGTGCGTTGGTGCAAGGCGGATCATCTTTTCGGATGCAGCCCGACGGCCCGAAGGCAATCGCGTCCGACGACGCAGCATGTGGTGGCATCCTTGAATGCGCGACATCGGGAAGCAGCGGCGCGCCCAAAATAATACGCAGGTCGCATCGTTCTTGGATTGCCAGTTTTGAAGTGAACGCGGGGCTTTTTGGTTTGGCGCCCGGTGACACCTATGCTGTCCTTGGGTCGCTGGAGCATTCATTATCGCTTTATGGGTGTTTGGAAGCCGTTCATATTGGTGCTAATCTGTCTATGCTGGCTGGTCTTCGCGCTGATAAGCAGCTGATTATGCTAGAGAAAAATTGCGTCACGACGCTATATGCAACACCGACGCAACTTGACAACCTAGTGGCGTTGGCTGGCGTCGATCGTCAGTTAACGCGGATGAGGCAAATTTTTATTGGCGGGGGTGCCTTCAGCCCGGCATTGGCTGAAAAGTGCCGCGTTATTTTCCCCCACGCCAATTTGAGCCCGTTCTACGGGGCGTCTGAAACAAGCTTTATTGCGATGGCTACCGCCGAAAGCCCGGAAGGGTCCGTTGGCACCGCATATCCCGGGGTCGACATATCAATTCGCGCGGAAACAGGGCAATTCACAAACGGGATTGGCGAAATATGGGTGCGCAGCCCTTATCTGTTCACCAGCTATGCCGAACCCGTTGCAAGTGATACGCGGCATCAGGATGGATTTGTGACTGTCGGGGAATATGGCTTTTTGGACCAGCGCGGGAACCTTTTCATCAAAGGACGGAAAAGCCGGATGGTGACGGTTTCAGATCAGAACGTTTTCCCCGATGAGATCGAGCAGTTCCTATCCGCGCACTACAAAACAGGCCCGCTTGCCGTTGTGCCCGTGCCCGACGACAAACGCGGTCACAGGTTGGCCGTCGTGGCGACCGATCAGGCGGGCAGGGCGGAGCTTGAGGGCGTCATAGAGCTTTGCCGCAAAACTCTGGGGGTGCATCGCACACCAAAGTACATATTCTTTGCAAAATCCCTTCCGCAACTGGCATCAGGGAAACCTGACTATGCCCAGATTAGTTCTTGGATCGAAGACCAGCTGTGACCAAATCATTCATCCTATCGGCAGTCAGAAGCGCAGTCGTGCCACGCGGGGGTGGTTTTGCAGACTTGTCCATTCAGGACTTGGCCAAACCAGTTATTCTGGAATGTCTGAACAGAAGCGGAGTGGATGCTGAAAGTATTGGTGAAATTATCGTTGGAAATGCGCTTGGGGCAGGCGGCAACCCGGCACGACTGATTTCACTTGCCGCAGGGTTTAAAGAGCAAATCGCGGGCCTGACGATTGATCGGCAATGCTGCAGCGGACTGGATGCCATCGCTTTGGCCGATGTAATGATTAGATCGGGGCAGGCGCGTGTCGTAATCGCGGGGGGCGTTGAAAGCTATTCCCGCCGCCCGTTGCGGGCGCAGACTTTTCCCGATGCCCGCCCGCCTGTCGCCTACGATCGGCCGCCATTTACGCCTTGGCCAGATCGCGACCCGGATATGGCGTCTGCAGCAGATCAGCTAGCAATAGATTTTGGTATTTCACGCGAAGAACAGGACGCATGGGCCGTTGCCAGTCATCAAAAGGCAGTGTCTGCGCACGACAGGCTGACGGCAGAAATCGTCGCAATCAAAAACATCGCAAATGACGCATTCACCCGAAACTTGTCTAAAAAGACATGCGCGCGCGCGACACCGATCGTGGGCAGTATCACACCAGCAAATTCCAGTGTCGCGGCGGATGCGGCGGCTTTCTGTATCGTGGTCTGCCAAGATGTTGCGCGGTCGTTGCAAGGGCGCGGCGTCGAAATCGTATCGGGGCGGACCATTGGTGGCCAGCCGGATCGTCCGGGCATCGCCCCGGTTGCGGCAATCCAAAAGGTGCTAAGCGACGGAAATCTTTTGCCGCGCGATATTAATGTAAGCGAGATAATGGAAGCATACGCCGCCCAAGCCATTGCATGCGTTTCTCAAGCGGGTCTGGACATAGATCGCACCAACCTCGGCGGTGGGTCGCTTGCACGCGGTCACCCCATTGGGGCTTCTGGTGCAATCAACGCGGTACGTCTTTATCACGAATTGATCCGCGCTGGCGGGAATGGCATCGCCGCAATTGCCTCTGCCGGAGGCTTGGGGACCGCACTGCTGTTGCGTGCTTAATCGTCGAAGCCTGCGAAACTTGAAAAGCTGTCTAGCGCATCGCGATCTGTCCGGAACTGGTTGACCGGTTCAGATTCGTCCGCGATACCCAATGCGATCCCGCAGACGACAATTTCGTCATCCGGCAAACCTAACGTGGTATGCACCAGATCGCCATAATTTGCCAATGCGCCGATGCCACTTGTGGCATAGCCCTTTGCCTCGGCCGACAAGAAAAGCGCCATCAACGCCATGCCAAGGTCCATAAAGCAGCCCTTGCCCATGTCTTTGTGGATCGTGACGACGATACCGACAGGCGCATCAAAAAACCTGTAGTTCTGATGAAACTGATCTTTGCGGCCGGTGATGTCCCGACGATCGATGCCAAGCGCAGAATAGAGAGCATACCCAGCCGCGCGCTGTTTGGCTTTCAGGTCGGCTGGCATCGGGTCTGGGAAGTATGAATATTGTGACACGGGCGGTCGCCCTGCGGTCACTGCCTCTCGCAACACCGATTTCAGGTTATCAAGCGCATTGCCTGACAACACATGAAATTTGCCCGGTTGCAGGTTTGCGCCGCTCGGTGCGAGGCGTGCAAGTGTCAGTATTTGCGCGACATCTTCTTGTAACAAAGATGTCGCTTTGAATTTTCGAACGGACCGCCGTTTTTTCAGCAGATGTTCAACGTCAGACGTCATCATGCGCGCGATAGAACGCTCTTGGGTCGGGCTTTGGCAAGCGCTGCGGTTATGAAGCCCGCGAGAACCGCTTTGATACCATCACCAGGCAAAAAGGCCCCCATGACAAGCGTGGATTCGACGATGGATTTTTCCATCACGATCGCGAAGCCGATGATGCCGAAAACGTAAAGTACGATGATCCCGCCAACGACCGAAGCGACCCCGGCGACAAGTGGCAAAGGTGCCGTGCGCCATTTCTCGACGATCAGACCTGTCACAAATGCGGCCACGGGAAATCCGATCAAGAAGCCCGCTGTTGGCGACACGAAAAGGCCAAGCCCGCCCCGTCCGCCGGCCAGCAACGGAAGGCCCAATGCGACGAGAAGTAGAAACAGAAGCACCGCCAAAGCACCACGTTTAGATCCTAAAACGGTGCCGCAAAGCATAACACCAAGACTTTGCGCTGTGATGGGAATGCCAAACGCCAAAGTGAATTTGGGGATCAACCCTAATGCGGCAATAAGAGCAGCAAAAAGGGCAATAAGGGCTAAGTTTCGTTCCATGTTCGTTTTCCTTTTTGGGGGTCTAGAGGCCGCCGCGCGCCTTTAACGCGTCGGCCACATGTTCTGCATCATCAATTGCTAATACCGTGAACGGCATGACTATTCGCCAACTGGGTTTCTTGTGTGATCTGGCGGACCATGACTGCGCAAGCTGTCCGCCTTTGTCGATCAGCGCAGGCGTGAACCTGACAACCAGCGCAATACCTATTTCCAGCGCGCGGGTGTTCAGCCCGAACGCCCGCAGCGGCGCCGACAGCCACCGTATCACGTCAATCATCTGCGATAGCTTTGTGGTCATTGTGACCAGATTTGCCATCGCCACGGCCGACAAAAGCCTAAGTGTCACAATCAGGCCTTCAACCTGTGCGCCGATCACAACGTGCCAAATCAAGACCAGACCAACGAAAGGCCACAGCGCGACAAGCCGTTTCATTCCGGACGTAAAGAACCGTGCCCCGGGCAAACAATACAGCACGAGACATGCCGCAAATACCAGCGCATGAAAGCTAAGCGATTCTTGCGAGAACAGGACAACCGTCGCAAGGCACAATGAACCAAGTTTCAGTCCCGCAGGCCAGCGATGCGCCCATGTTTCAACCGGCGAGGTGAGAGATATCATCCTGGCCTCCGAGGTCATTCATGTGTTTCGTGAAAGCAGACAGCGTTGCGGTTGCAGCGCCATCTTGCTTGATTTTCCCATTGTCCAGCCAAATGACCCGATCGTAGTCCTGCAGGCTCTCTGGGCTATGCGAAATGTGGACCAACGCGGCATCAATACGATCAAAATAACGCGTCAGCTGCAAACGCGTTGGCATATCCAAGCCCGAGAAAGGTTCATCGAGAATGACGACTTTGGGCTGCATCGCGATGATCGCCATCAAGCAAACCAGTTGCTTTTGGCCTTGTGACAGTTGATGGGTTGCGGCCTTCGCCCAGTGCCGCTTGTCGAACGCGCTAAGAACAACGGAAACCTCATGCTCTGTATCGGCTTTTGAAAGGCCCATCTGAAGCAGCCCAAAACCAAGCTCTTCTTCGACGGTTGGAAAGATGATTTGATGATCCGGATTCTGAAACAAAATACCAACCGTCCGAAGCGCGGCTTTGCGGTCATTGGCAACATCGATACCGCAGACGCGAACTTCACCCTGATCCGGCGCGACAAGGCCGGACAGGACCCGCGCAAAAGTGGTCTTTCCAGACCCATTCCGGCCAACGATGCCGATCCGTTTTTCGAAAACGGACAACCCAACACCGTGCAACAGCGTGTTTCCATCTCGCGATAGGGAAACACGCGTCATTTCAAATGTTGCTGAAAGGCCATCGGACTCTGAAATCAACGGGTTCCCGTTCATATTTGTCTCGCTTTGAACGTCAGCAGGCTGATGCACGCGACACATACCCGTCGACAAAAGAAAACGCAACGCCGACCGTCGTGCGCGTCGCCGCGTCGGACAGTTTTGGCCTGCCGCCATCGTCGATGTGTGATGCGGTGCGCAGCAACGACAGCTTTCCGCCAGTTGCGGATCCTGACAACACTGGCGTCAAAAATCTAAACCAAGATCGACGGTAGGCGCGGAATGCGTCAATGCACCGGACGAGATGTAATCGACGCCAGTTGCCGCGATCGACGCAATGCGATTTTTGGTGACGTTGCCGCTGGCTTCGGTTTTCAACCTCCCGTTTACAAGGGTGACTGCCGCGCGCAGCATATCGTTGCTCATATTGTCCAGCAGCACAACCGACGCCCCGCCGACCTCCAGGACTTCAGCCAGCTGATCCAGCCGGTCTACTTCTATTTCAACGGCCATCATATGGCTCGCATAGGCCATCGAGGCTTCAAGAACCTGCCGCACGCCACCGGCCGCCGCGATGTGGTTATCCTTGATCAAGATCGCATCGGACAAAGAATATCGATGGTTAAATCCGCCACCATGCAGCACGGCCAGCTTTTCGACTAACCGCAGGCCCGGCGTGGTTTTGCGGGTACATGTCACGCGCGCCTTGGTGCCAGCGGCCTCGGCAACGAATGAGGCCGTCTTGGTCGCGATGCCTGTCAAACGCCCTGCGAAATTCAGTGCGACCCGCTCTGCTGACAAGATCGACGCGGCACTGCCTTCGATCGTCATGAGAGTGTCACCCGCGTTGCAGGGTTGACCGTCAGCGATATGTGTCTTGATTTCCAGCGTCGCATCCACAAGGTGGAACGCGATCCGCGCCACTTGCATGCCTGACACAATGGCATCAGCACGGGCGTTCAGGCATGCCGCATATCTGGTGTCGGCTGGGATGACAGCGCGCGTCGTCACATCACCATAGCTGCCCAGATCTTCCATCAACGCATTGCGGATCATCGGCTCTAGGATCAAGTCAGGAACGTTTGAAAAGCTCATGATGCTTCCTCGCAAATTTTGGATCGTATCGCCAATGCGTCTTTCAGCGTAAGCCGCGACCGTTGGCCAGCGCCGGGCAGGCTTTCGGGAAAGTCGGACCGGGAATGTGCCCCGCGGCTTTCTTCGCGGCGCAATGCAGATACCGTGATCAGCGTGGCTGTCGCGGTCATATTCAGAAACGACACACTGGTGTTGTTCGCCCCTTCGAGCGCCGCGATCTTGCGCAGGGCGGACTTTAGGCCGTCTGCATTGCGCACGACGCCGACATGGTCGGTCATTGTATGGCGCAGCTCGGCCACCGAGGCTGGATCTGGCGGCGTTCCGCCTTGTTCGAAGGCGATAGCAATCGGTGGGGCCGTTGTTTCAGGTACCGCTGCCGCGATGCCATCAGCGCAGATGCGGGCAAAAACCAACGCTTCAAGAAGCCCGTTTGACGCCAGCCGATTGGCGCCATGAAGACCGGTTGACGATGCTTCGCCACAAACCCAAAGATTGCCCAAGGACGCGCGCCCTTCGGTGTCGGTTGCGATCCCGCCCATGTGATAGTGCGCAGCCGCTGCCACGGGAATAGGGTCGATTGCGGGGTCGATCCCGTTGCGCGCGCAGGCGTCTGCCACAGCCGGATATTTTGTCTTGATCGCCTCGCCCAGCACGTCACGCGTATCAAGAACAGGACGCAGCCCGGCTTTTGTTTGCGCAAAGATCGCACGGGCCACGATGTCACGTGGCGCCAGTTCCGCATCAGGATGCAAAGCCTGCATGAACCGTTCGCCGCGATTATTGGTCAGGATTGCGCCTTCGCCCCTTAGGGCCTCTGTGGCGAGAGGCGCAGGGTCTTCACCAACGTCGATGGCGGTTGGATGAAACTGCACAAATTCAGCATCTGCAATGATCGCACCGGCACGCGCCGCCAATCCGATGACTTGACCACGGATACGCGGTGGATTTGTCGTCAATGCAAAAAGCCCACCAGAGCCACCCCCGGCCAGCAAAACAGCGCTGCCGCGCAGCATCACAGGTGCAGAGCAATGGTCATCGGACGATTGAACGGCAACGCCAGTGACGCGTCCGTCTGAAACCTCAAGTTCGAGCGCCATCGTACCTTCCAGGACCTGGATGGATGGTGTGTCGCGCACACGTTCGATCAGGGCGGCCATGATTTCAGCACCCGCTTGGTCGCCCTTGACGCGCACCACCCGTGCAAAGCTATGGGCGGCTTCGCGCGACATGACGTAATCGCCGTTCTCCGTGCGATCAAAGGGTGTTCCGAGCGCGGTCAAATGAAGGATGTGCGCGCGTGCTTCTTGTGTGACAAGGGTGGCAACCTCCACATCAACCGTTCCATCACCCGCTTCGACAGTGTCTGCCGCATGGCTTTGCGCGCTATCGGCCGCGTCCATTGCAGCCGCGACCCCGCCTTGTGCCCAAGCCGAGCTTGCCCCGGCGCCCAGACTTTCAGGCGAGATCATCACAACCGGTCGCGGTGCGAGCCGGAGCGCAGTGTAAAGGGCCCCAAGGCCTGCGCCGACAATGACGATCCGGTCAGTTTGAATGGTTTTCATGTGGTTTATAGACCCAGCTTGCGCGACATATCGATCATCGCCTGCACCGATGCGCGGGCCTTTTCGCCAACGAGCGGATCGACGAAAACTTCGTTTTCGCCAGTGTGAAGCACCCATAGGATCTTTTCGAGTGAGATTTTTTTCATGTAAGGGCACATGTTGCAGGGACCGACAAAATCTACCTCTGGCAACTGATCAGAAATATTGGATGCCATGGAACATTCAGTAATCAGCATCGCCTTTTCGGGTTTTTCGTCGGTAACATATTTGATGATCCCGCTGGTCGAACCTGAAAAGTCTGCTTCTGCCACGACGTCTGGCGGACATTCGGGGTGCGCGATCAATCGCGTGCCGGGGTTCCACGCGCGGAAGTCACGCAAATCTTTGGCGGTGTATTGTTCGTGCACGATGCAGGAGCCGGGCCAATAGACCACGTTCTTATGGCTTTTGTTGGCCACGTTCTGTGCCAGATACCTATCCGGTGTCATGATGACCGTGTCGCTATTCATCGCATTGACGATCTGCAGCGCATTTGAGGACGTACAGCAAATGTCGGACGCCGCCTTTACCTCAGCGGTTGTGTTCACATAGGTCACAACCGGCGCGCCAGGATATTTGGCGCGCATTTCCGCGATGCCTTCCGCAGTAATGCTTTCTGCGAGCGAACACCCGGCTTCCATATCAGGCATCAACACGGTCTTTTCCGGGCATAAAATCTTGGTGGTCTCGGCCATGAAATGCACACCGGCCTGAACGATCACCGCGGCGTCGACCTCTTGTGCCTTCATCGCGATCTGCAAACTGTCGCCCACGTAATCCGATACGCCATGAAAAATCTCGGGCGTCATGTAGTTGTGCCCTAAAATAACGGCATTGCGTTCTTTTTTCAGCGCGTTAATCGCTTTCACGTAAGGTGCATAAATTGCCCAGTCCGGCGGTGTCACAACGCGCGCCATGCGGGCATACGTGTCTGCCATCGCCTCCGCGACGTCGGATGAAGGGGTCAGATCATAGTGGTCTGACAGAACGGAACGAACGTGTGGCAAGTCTAGCATGTCGCATCTTTCCAACTAATTTTGGTATCTAATACATGCTAAATAACGGCAGGCCAACATCTGCTGGTCAGGGTTTATATTTTCGACGCGGATCCGCGCTGCGCTAACGGCCGCTGCGCACGCAGCACGCATAAAATTTGAATTCAAACATCGCGCATATTGTTGTCATGGGGGTCGCGATAGATCGTACCGGGCAGCGTTGAACTGCCGTGATTTCTTATCCGCTGCTGATCATTAGCGTCGAAAGGCTGCCTCACACCGCATCCTTTCCGTTAAGTCGTCCGGCTTCCGATAATTCCCACAGTGTCCGCTTCTGTCACAGTATGCAGGTCGCCAACATAAGCTACTCAAATAACTGGATTTTTCGAAGCCGCCGATTTCCCTACAAAAAAAGAAAACGATACCGCCATAAAGGATCGATTATGGGTGTTTAACAATGCGGTGTAGCGAGCCACGTGATTTGATCCTTGAGCGGCAGCTAAGCCATTGATTTTTGGTAGGTCGAACTGCAAACGAAGCATCTAAGTGACCCTTTTTGCCACATAGATTGACTCGGGAACCGAGAATTTGACAGTGAACAGCAAAAAGGGCCAGCAACCGCTGACCCCTTATGTCATCTTCAGTGTTTTAGAGGGTGTTCATACTTCTCGGAAATATATTCGGCTGCCGCCATTTACGACGGGCGTTGGTAAAACGTTCCTTGCCGCCAAATGCTGTGCGAGGGGACCCGGTGTTCGCTTTTGTGTCGCGGCCAACTCCGCAAGTGAGACGTACTGCGAACGAAATTCCGCAACAGACTGCGCTGTTACAATTGCGATCTCTCGGTCTTTGACGGGCCAACTGATCTTTTCGACCTTCAGTACATCGGCATCAATTAGTTTCGTGACTGTGTTTGTTGAAACGTTTAGCGCCATGGCGGCGTTGCCGATCGACAAGCCGAGATCACGCGGTGGATCAAGCAACTTGCGCAGGCTGCATAAATCGATGCCAGCGCATTTGAACCCAACGTGGACGCCGCAGCGTTTTCCTGAAGCGAGGCGTCCTGTTAGAACCATCTCGACAATATGCTCGATACTGCTGCGAGTTCTGTGTGCCGCAGTGGGAATGTCGATCAGTTTTTCGAGCGGCAATCTATCGACGCGCTTGCCGCACAAGCTCGAAACGAAGCGCTTAAGATGAATCTCAGAAAAGCGTGGCCAATCGGTGCCGGGTTTAACCAGATGAGAGATCCATCCCTGTCCGACCAAACGTGAGACAATGTTTCGGTCCATGTCGAGGTATCGCGCGGCTTGCCCAATATCCATGGTGCCGACCGTTTCGAAGACGATCTCCTCAATCACAGCATTTGGGATGTAAGCGCCGATCCTTGGAGTTTGCGATCCTGGCACCTGTCTGGCCAGCCCGCGATCGACGAGGCATCTTCCGAGCATCTTGTTTGAAATTCCATATCGCCGACTTGCAGTGCAAATCGTGTGTAACTTCTGTTCGGAACAGGGCACGCCAAGCACAAGAGCGCCTGGTTTGACGGGGAAATTGTCAAATACGAACTGGCGGACGTGATCGCGAATTTCGTCGAATTCGGGCCCGTCATCACGATCGCGAAGCCATTGGTAGAACACGCGATACTTGCTGCGATAGAGCTGGTACTCGATCGGATTCCTATTCTGGATCTGTTTCAGCTTTCTGGTCAGTGCATCCTTGCCTGCGCGAAGCACCCGAAAACCGGCTGCGCCCGCCACAACCCACTCTTTCGGAGTCGTCTCGTGTCGAACTGCATCGGCACCTTTGATCAGAAGAAGCCCGAAGTTTTCGCAGAGCTGTGCTGCGACATGAAATTGAAGCGAATTCAACCAATCTGGACCTTCGCCACCGCGAATTCGGCCGAATAGATAATTTTCAAGCACAAGGTCGTCGTGACGAATGGTTTCCGTCGTAAGTTGGTTCTTGCCAGCGAAATGGACCCGAAACCTCGAATGGGTGTCTTCACAGTCATTCGAATGTACCAAGCTGTCGATCTCACTCAGAACGCAATGATGGATATGGCAGGTGCGTACGGAGGTTAGCAGCCAATTGGATCGCTGGTATGGTCCATATAGACTGTCTGAATAGCCCCTAGTTTCCTAGACACCTTCTTGGTTCGCATTATGCTGTCTATTTTCAAAGTCGACGGGCGACAGCATACCGTTTCTGGCATGTTTGCGTTTCGGGTTATAGAACATTT
>NZ_JBWBAQ010000006.1:0-230797 GCF_056108365.1 Yoonia sp. SWMV100
TTTGGTTGCCAGACAAACCGATCCAACAGGTGAACAACTGCAAAAAATGCGGCGATGACGACGACAAAATAAAGAACAGTACTCATGTACTTCCTCTCATACCAACACATGCTTTAAGGCAGGAAATTCTGACAATTGTGTGATTGTTCTGATAGAAATGCGAAAGCTGAGCAGACATTCATGCAGGTTGCAGCATCAATCAATTGGGGCTCGGAGCCGACGTTCGGTGTCTGTCGAAAGCCTGAGCAATTGTCATCAAATCTTTCCTAAACTGTCATGTGTTTGGTGTGAGCCTGTCACGTGGCTGCTGGATAGTTTTCGGATCAACTCTTGGTCAGGAAAGTTCAGAACATGCCACGTATTATGCTCAACCGCCGTCAAACGCTTTTGGGTTCCGCAGCACTTGGAACCAGTCTTTTTATGCCATCGCTCAGCCGCGCGCAAAGCCGTCCGGTGATGACACATGGGATTCAATCGGGGGATGCCGCCCATGACGGTGCCGTTGTTTGGGCCCGTGCCGACCGCGAGTCGCGGATGATGGTCGAATGGGCCACCACCGAAAGCTTTGCTGACGCTAACCCGGTCCCTGGCCTGTCTGTTGGCACGCCCAGCGATTATACGGGAAAGATGGCGCTGACAGGGTTGCCGTCGGATCAGGACATTTTCTACCGGGTCAAGATGATTGATTTGGCGGACGGGGTGGAATCAGAGGCCCTGACCGGGCATTTCCGGACAGCGCCAAATGCGCTGCGCGATATCACCTTTGTCTGGTCGGGCGATACCGCGGGCCAAGGCTGGGGCATTGATGTGGATCGCGGCGGCATGCAGACCTATGCCACGATGTTGCAGCACAACCCCGATTTCTTTTTGCATTCGGGCGATACTGTCTATGCCGATGGCGCGTTGCAAGAAGAGGTCACATTGGCCGATGGCACGATCTGGAAAAATATTGTCACCCAGGCAAAGTCCAAAGTGGCCGAGACGCTGGATGAATTCCGTGGCCAGCATTTGTACAATCTGATGGACAAAAATGTCTTGGCGCTTAATGCCCATGTGCCGATCATTGCGCAGTGGGATGACCACGAGGTGACCAACAACTGGTACCCCAATGAAATGCTCAGCGCCGATGATCGCTATACCGAAAAATCTGCGGCATTGCTGTCGGCGCGGGCGGCACATGCGTTTCACGAAATGATGCCGACGCGTCAGTCATTGGCCGAACCGAAGCGCGTTTATCGCAAGGTCGCCTACGGGCCGCTGCTGGATATTTTTGTGATTGATATGCGCACCTACCGTGGTGACAACACGGCCAACACCGAAACGGCGCCGACACCGTTTCTGGGTGCAGAGCAGATGGCGTGGCTGAAGCGTGAGATGGTCAATTCCACCGCCACATGGAAGGTGATCGCGTCGGATATGCCGATTGGCATGATGGTGCGCGATGGTGATACCAACATGGAAAACGGGGCAAATGGGGACGGACCTGTGCTGGGCCGCGAACAGGATATCGCGGCCGTGTTGTCGTTTATCAAGACCGCCGGCATTTTGAACACGGTTTGGCTGACCGCTGACGTGCATTATACTGCCGCGCATCATTATAGCCCTGATCGGGCTGTGTTTCAGGATTTTGATCCGTTTTGGGAATTTGTGTCGGGCCCGTTGCATGCCGGTACTTTTGGTCCCAGCGACTATGATAACACGTTTGGCCCCGAGGTGCGTTTTGCCAAACATCCGGGCCAAGGTCAGGCGAACCTGCCGCCATCCGACGGGATGCAGTTTTTTGGCAAGGTGGATATTGCGGCTGCGACAGGCGTGATGACCGTGCGCTTGATGGACAGAGCGGATGTTGAATTGTGGTCGGTCGCGCTGGACCCTGTGCGTATGTAACCGCGCCGCGCAAAGGGGGGCGGGATGAAACCCGCCCTCCGATCGTGGGTCTTACTTGGTCATTTCGTGCAGAATGCGCGCCCATGACCGGATTCCCTTGTGGAACGATGACAGGTCGTATTTTTCGTTGGGTGAATGAATTTGGTCGTCGTCTTTGCCAAAGCCGATCAGCATCGCGTCCATATTCAAGATATCCTTGAAGTGCCCCGCAATCGGGATCGACCCGCCGCACCCGACAAAAGCTGCCGCATTCGGCCATTCATCAGACAGCGCCCTGCGCGCCTGATCAAAGGCTGGGTGGGTTGTGGTCATCTGCCCGGCGGCGCTGGCGCCATGCGGCGCGAAGGTCACGCTGCAATCGGTGGGCAGCATGTCTTGCACCATCTTACGAAAGCTTTCGCGAATTTTCAGCGGGTCTTGTTTGCCGACCAATCGGAAACTGATTTTTGCATGGGCTTGGGATGGCAGCACCGTTTTGAACCCGTCGCCGGTATAGCCGGACCACATGCCGTTGACCTCGCAGGTGGGGCGCGACCAGATCATCTCAAGCGGGCGCCTGCCTTTTTCACCGGCAGGTTCTGACAGTCCTACCTCGCCCAAGAACGCCTTTTCGTCGAATTTCAGATCGTCCCAAGCAGCGGCAAGTTCGTTCGAAAGTTCGGGGACACCGTCATAAAAGCCGGGAACGGTGATCCGCCCGTCATCATCATGCAGTGCCGCGATGATTTTCGCCAAGACCCGTGCCGGGTTCATCGCCAAACCGCCGTACATGCCTGAATGCAGGTCTTTGTTCGGGCCGGTGATGGTCAGTTCTTCACCTAAAAGCCCGCGCAACTGGGTGATGATGGCGGGCGTACTGTCGCCGTAAAGCCCGGTGTCGCAGATCAGCGCGATATCGGCCGTCAGTTCATCGGCATTGTCACGCATGAAAGGTGTGAGCGATGGCGACCCGGATTCCTCTTCGCCTTCGAAGAACAGGGTAATGTTGCCGGGCAGTGTGCCGTGCACGGCTTTCCAGGCGCGGCAGGCCTCGACAAAGGTCATCAGCTGCCCTTTGTCGTCGGAAGACCCGCGCCCGCGAATGACCGGCCCTTTGGCCGTGTCTTCGATTTGCGGATCAAACGGGTCGCGGTCCCAAAGGTTCAACGGGTCCACCGGCTGCACATCATAATGCCCGTAAAACAACACATGCGGTCCGGTCCCGCCGGAGTGGGCAACAACCATAGGGTGGCCAGCTGTCGGGCGCTTTGAGGCATCAAACCCGATGCTTTGCAGATCTGCCACCAGCCAATCCGCTGCTGTATCACAGTCACCTTTGTAGGCGGGGTCAGTAGAAATTGACGGGATCCGCAGCAGTTCCAGCAGACGGTCTGTCGCTGCCGAAAGGTCGGTGTCAATGCGTGCAAGCACAGGGTCGAGTATCATGTTCGATGCCTTTTTGTTGTTTTGCACAGGGTGGCACGTTTATGGTCAGGGTCAATCAAATTCCCCAATGCACATTCGGTGTGTCACCGGTCCGGTAAGAATGGGTACCGCGATGTATGATTATTTAACCGATTTAGTCGAAGTTGCCATGAACGGCGAGACGCGGGGCGTACGTAAATTCGCGTTTTTTGCACTATGCTGACCGATATTTCGAGACAGCGTACCCTTGGGCCGATCGTCGCGCGGATCAGGATGGGGCATTGGGGCACCCTGTTTGATCCAGATCACGGAACGCTAAGCGGGTGCCATGTATGACCTAAATGGGGGTCGCGACAGTTTGTAGCGTATTGCCCGATGGGGTTTGGCCCTATATGACGCTTAGAACGATTCAAAACCTGACGCCTGCGCGGGGTTTTGTGACGACGAAGGAAGGAAGTATCAGTGGATTACAACGCCCAGCTGGACGCCGCTATTCAAAGTTTGCACACCGAAGGCCGGTATCGGACCTTTATTGATATCGAACGCAAACGCGGTCAGTATCCACATGCGATTTGGCGCAAGGACGACGGGTCCGAGGCGCCAGTGACGGTGTGGTGCGGCAATGACTATCTGGGCATGGGCCAGCACCCCGTTGTTTTGACCGCGATGCACGAGGCGATTGACGCCACCGGTGCAGGTTCGGGTGGCACACGCAATATTTCCGGCACCACAGTGTATCACAAGCGCCTTGAAGCCGAACTGGCCGATCTGCACGACAAAGAGGCGGCATTGCTGTTCACGTCGGCCTATATCGCCAACGACGCGACGCTAAGCACGCTGCCAAAGCTATTTCCGGGGTTGATCATCTACTCTGATGCTTTGAACCATGCGTCGATGATCGAAGGTGTGCGCCGCAATGGCGGGGCGAAACGTATTTTCCGCCACAATGATCTGGCACATTTGCGTGAATTGCTGGCCGCGGATGATCCCGCAGCACCGAAATTGATCGCCTTTGAATCCGTGTATTCGATGGACGGTGATTTCGCCCCGATCAAAGACATTTGCGATTTGGCGGATGAATTTGGCGCGCTGACCTATATCGACGAGGTGCATTCTGTCGGTATGTACGGCCCCCGCGGTGCGGGCATCGCTGCGCGTGACGGGTTGATGGGGCGAATTGATATGATCAATGGCACCTTGGCCAAGGCGTATGGCGTCATGGGCGGCTACATCGCTGCGAGCGCTAAGATGTGTGATGCGATCCGGTCCTATGCGCCGGGCTTTATTTTTACGACGAGCCTGCCTCCAGCGGTTGCTGCGGGTGCAGCGGCAAGCGTGGCGCATTTGAAAACGGACGACAGCTTGCGCGTTAAGCACCAGACACAGGCCAAGATCCTGAAGCTGCGGCTGAAGGGCCTGGGTTTACCGATCATTGATCACGGTTCGCACATCGTGCCCCTGATCGTCGGCGACCCGGTGCATACAAAAAAGCTGTCCGATATGCTGCTTTCGGAATTCGGGATTTACGTCCAGCCGATCAATTTTCCGACTGTACCACGTGGAACAGAACGTTTGCGGTTCACACCGTCACCCGTTCATGGGGCGCGTGAAATGGATGCTTTGGTTGGTGCGCTGGACAGCCTGTGGTCGCATTGTGCGTTGAATCGCGCCGAGTTAGCTGGTTAACTTCTTTTCAACATATGCATAGCATGCGCCTGTATGCTATGCGTTGTACAAGTGCACTTGCAAAGTTGATTCGTGTTGCAGCGCATTTAGGGGCAGCAAGCGACGGGACAGTCGATGATCGGGAAGACCTTCAAGCGCGTTAACGCAGCTGAGGACGCACAAGCCAAAGGTTTTGACGCCTTTGAGTTGCGCCTTGGCGACCTGATGCGCGGCGAACGTGCGACAATGGGCAAGAGCCTGTTAGACGTGCAGCGCGAGCTAAAGATCAAAGCCTCATATATTGCTGCAATCGAAAATGCGGACCCGTCTGCGTTCGACACGCCCGGGTTTATTGCAGGTTACGTGCGGTCTTATGCGCGCTATCTGAAAATGAACCCTGACGAAGCCTTTGCCACGTTCTGCAAAGAAAGCGGTTTTTCGACCGCGCATGGGATGTCGCAAAAAGCGTCATCTTTGCAGGTGAAACCGGGCGAGGTGGTGTCGGCCCCATTGGGTAAAGACATTTTTTCCGGATCAAGAACAGCGTTTATTCCCGCGGGTGACGCGGTATTGTCGCAATTTGAGCCGCGTGCATTGGGTTCTGTTTTGGTACTGATCGCGATGATCGGTGGTCTGGGCTACGGCGGATGGGCCGTCCTGCAGGAAGTTCAAAAAGTGCAGTTTGCGCCGGTAGAGCAAGCACCTGCCATCATTGCCGATCTTGATCCGTTGGCCGGGTTTTCCAGTGCCGCTGGGGCGTCTGATGCGCTGACAGGCTATGAGGCGCCGACCCGTGAAGCGCTGGATCGGCTTTACCGCCCGCAAGCTCTTGATGTGCCCGTTTTGGTGGCACGTGACGCGCCGATTTCAACATTGAATCCTGGATCAATCGGCACAATCGTCCCAGATGTGCCTGAGAACCCGCAGGTTATCGTCGCCACCGCCGAAGATATTGTCGGCCCGCATGCCCCGGCTATTCAGGTTGTCGAATCCCCGGTGCCAGAGTTGCAGCTGGTGGCAGTGCGCCCCGCATGGGTCCGTGTAAAGTCTGCAGATGGCACAGTGATTTTCGAAGGCGTGATGGCCCCGGGCGAGAATTTTGTCGTACCTGCAACCGAAGAGCCCGCAACACTGCGCGTCGGCGAAAGCGGTGCGATGTATTTCGCGGTCAGCGGCGTGCATTATGGCCCAGTGGGGCAAAAAGGTGTGGTCACATCCAATGTTGCGCTGTCCACCGATAGTTTGACGGAAACGTACGACGTCGCCGATCTGTCGGCTGATGCTGACCTTGCGGAAATGATCCGCGTTGCCGAGGCGGGCGTGACCGAATAAGCCGCTTGACTGGTTGCTGCCATTGGTAATCATGCTTAGGTTAGGTGCATACGTGTTTGCCCGAAAGCAGCCCCATGTCATTGAATCATATCCGCCCTTGGCGTTCGATTGAACGCCGTAAATCTCGTCAAATTATGGTGGGGAACGTGCCCGTTGGTGGCGATGCACCGATCACTGTGCAGACGATGACGAACACGCTGACCACCGACGTCAAAGCCACCATCGCGCAAATTCAAGAGGCCGCAGACGCTGGCGCCGATATTGTGCGGGTGTCGGTACCCGACGAGGCGTCAAGCAAGGCGTTGAAACTGATTGTGCCCGAAGTCTCTGTTCCGATCGTCGCTGATATCCATTTCCATTATAAACGCGGGATCGAGGCCGCCGAAGCGGGGGCCGCCTGCCTTCGCATTAATCCTGGCAATATCGGTGATGAAAAGCGCGTCAAAGAGGTGATCAAGGCGGCCCGCGACCATAATTGTTCGATCCGCATTGGCGTGAACGCAGGGTCGCTGGAAAAGCATCTGTTGGATAAATACGGCGAGCCAACGCCCGACGCGATGGTCGAAAGCGGGATGGATCACATCAAAATTCTGCAAGACAACGATTTTCACGAGTTCAAAATCTCGTGTAAGGCGTCGGACGTCTTTATGGCTGCGGCGGCCTATCAGCAGCTGGGCGATCTGACGGATGCCCCCATTCACCTTGGCATTACCGAAGCGGGCGGATTGATCAGCGGCACGGTAAAATCGGCCATTGGTATGGGAAACCTGTTGTGGATGGGGATTGGTGATACCATTCGTGTGTCGCTGTCCGCAGATCCGGTCCAAGAGGTGAAAATGGGATTCGAGATCCTTAAATCACTGGGTCTGCGGCACCGTGGTGTAAATATCATTTCCTGCCCGTCCTGTGCCCGTCAGGGTTTTGACGTCATCAAAACTGTCGAGGCGTTGGAACAGCGTTTGGAACATATCAAAACCCCGATGTCGCTGTCGATCATCGGATGTGTGGTCAATGGCCCGGGCGAGGCACTGATGACCGACGTGGGCTTTACGGGCGGTGGGGCTGGTTCAGGGATGATCTATCTGGCCGGTAAACAAAGCCACAAGCAATCAAACACGGACATGATCGAACACATTGTCGAACAGGTCGAAAAGAAAGCCGCTGAAATCGAAGCCGCACAAAAGGTGACGGCGGCAGAGCAGGGCACCTAATCACAATTCCACTGTGCAGAAAAGATAAGAGCCAGACCTGATATGGTCTGGCTCTGTCGCGCGCGATTTTTAGGACGGCATTACGCCGCCGTACCAATTCCCGATTTTGACTTCGATCTCGCCCGAGATCAGTTCAGCGAATTCTTCGGGGTTTTGTGTGCCGTTGTCCCGTCCGCGATAGTGGTAGGGATAGACATACTTTGGCGCAAATTCCATCACGGCAGACGCTGCGGCCTCTTTGCCCATGGTGAAGGGCAGGTTCATGCAGACAAAGGCCACATCAATGTTTTCCAGCGCGCGCATTTCCGGGGTGTCTTCGGTGTCCCCGGAAATATAGATCCGCAGCCCGTCCACCGACACGATATACCCGTTGTCGCGACCTTGTGGGTGAAAGTCGAGCCGGTCTTCGGTGATGTTGTAGGCAGGGACCGCCTCGAGGCTGATATCGCCTGTGCGGGCTGTTTCGCCGTTTGCCATTGCGGTCGCGCGCGCCTGCATCGCGGCGGGCAGCATATCAAACACGGCAGGGTTGGTAATAAGCGCGGCATCGTCGCCCAACAGGGATGTCAGCGTGTCGATGTTGTAGTGATCGCCATGCTCGTGCGTCACGAGAATAAGATCGGCGGCGGGCATCGCGTCATACATCGCGACATCGCCGACGGGATCGACGTAAATCACCCCTGCCGGCGTCTCGAGAACGATGGATGCATGGTCGATAGGGTGCACAGTGACACGACCGTTTATCGTGTCAAAAGTATCAGCGCTATGGCCAGCGGCGCGCAAGCGGAACGGCAGAAGCGTGACTGCGCCAGCGGCTGCGGCAGTGGTGAGAAAAGTCCGACGAGAGGTCATGGTTTTAATCCTTACGCTCAATTTTGCATAGGGATCAGAGGTAGCTTGAGAGGCCGACTTGTCGAGAGGCCGATCACACAATGCGACGCGATCTTCTGATTGTGAATTTTATTTCAGCATTAGGCGCGCGGCGTTGATGACAAAGGCCAATGCCACAATCCGCTATTCGCTACGCATTTCCGCGACAAGCCCTTCCATCGCATCAATCGGGATATATCCGCGCACCATGACGTCACCAATGACAAAAGTTGGCGTTCCCGATATTTGCATATCATTGCCAAGATTGCGGTTTGCTGCGATCACCTGTGTGACCTCTTCGGAATCCATCCGCGCGATAATCGCGTCATCGTCAAGCCCAAGTATTTCAGCGAGCCGTGTCATGCTTGCCGCGGTGATATCGCCGCGAAACTCCATTAAGTTATCGTGAACCGCTTTATAGGCATCGTCGCCTGCGACCAATTGCGTGGCAATGGCAAAGCGCGCGGCCAAAACTGATTGTTCGCCTAAAATCGGGAACTCTTTGACGATAAAGCGGATATTGTCGTCAGCACCAAGCAGCGCCTCGACCTCGGGGAAGGCGCGCTTGCAGTAACCACAGCGGTAATCCATGAATTCGACGATGGTGATGTCACCGTCAGGATTGCCGCCAACATAGGAATGACCGTCGTTAAACAAAGCGTCGGAATATGTTTGCACCAGCGCCATATCCGTTTCGAACTGCACCTGCTGTTCGCGCGCCTGAAGGGCTGCATTTGCTTCTTGCAGCACTTCGGGATTGTCCAGCAGATAGGCGCGCACTTCGGCGCGGAATGCTGCGCGTTCTGCATCGGTCATCGCAGTTAGATCCAGTGCGGCGACGGGGCTGGCAAGCGCCAGAAGGGCAGGAAGGGCAAAGCGCAACATCATTTTGGTCATCTCTTCTGAATATTTATGGATTGTCAGACCATATCCGCCGGTCTTTGCCAAGGTGCATTGACGTCACATGCCAGTGAGAGGCAAACAGGGCCAAAGCAAAAACGAATAGGCGAGCATATGCGACATTCCTCTCGGGGCGACGTAGATCCATTTATCGTGATGGATGTGATGGAGGCCGCGCGTAAGGCGGAAGAGGCAGGCCGGCACATCATACACATGGAGGTCGGCCAGCCCGGCACCGGTGCGCCTGCGGCTGCCCGCGCCAAGCTGATCACCGAGATGAAGACCCCGCTGGGCTATACCGTGGGCCTTGGCTTGCCGGAACTGCGCGCCCGCATTTCCCGCCATTATGGCGATTGGTACGGTGTCGATCTGGACCCTGCGCGTGTGGTTGTGACCAGTGGCGCATCGGGCGCGTTTTTGCTGGCGTTCTCTGCATTGTTCGACAATGGCGAACGGGTTGGGTTGGGCACGCCCTGCTACCCGTCTTACCGACAGATCCTAAAGGCCGTTGGTTTGACACCGGTCGATATCCCGACAACCCTTGCGCAGCGGTTTCAACCCCTGCCAAGCGATGTAGCAGATTATGATCTGGCCGGTTTGATTGTGGCATCCCCTGCCAATCCAACCGGCACGATGTTGGACGCCAGGGGCCTAAGGGCGCTGGCAGACGCATGCGAAGATGCCAACGCCGCCTTTGTCTCGGACGAGATTTATCACGGGATTGACTATGATGTGGCGCCGGTGACCGCGTTGCAGGTCACAAACGAAGCCTACGTCGTCAACTCTTTTTCCAAATACTTTTCGATGACAGGCTGGCGCGTGGGGTGGATGGTTGTTCCCGATGATCATGTGCGGCGCGTTGAGCGGCTTGCGCAAAATATGTTCATCTGCGCGCCGCATGCTGCGCAGCGTCTGGCATTGCACGCGATGGACTGCCCCGAAGAACTGGACCAGAACAAGGCAGTCTATGCAGCCAACCGCAGTCTGATGATCGACGGGTTGCGCGCGGCCGGATTGGCGCGGTTTGCCCCACCTGATGGTGCGTTTTACGTCTATGTCGATGTATCAGAGTACACAGATGATGCGCTTGGGTTTGCGGCGCAAATTCTGGACGAGGTTGGTGTCGCGGTGACGCCGGGCCTCGATTTTGATGCGTCCCGCGGGCATCACTGGCTGCGCTTTTCCTATGCGCGCGGGACCGAAGATATCCGTGAAGGCCTGACCCGCATTGCGCGCTTTATGGAGGCGCGCCGCACGTGATCCGCGTCGTTTGTCTGTTTATTTTTCTGTGTTCTGGTGCCGTTGCGCAGGTGCAGTTCGATCCCGAACGGACGGCCGTAAAAGACGGTTGGTGGGAACTTCGGGTGGCGGTCGGACTATCAGAAGTGACGCCCTATCGTTTGTTTACATTGGATAATCCTCGCCGTCTTGTCATCGACTTTCAAGATGCGATCTGGCCGGAAATTGATCCGATGGCGCTGCTGTCGGGTGATCGCGCCACGGCATTGCGGTTCGAGCAGCTGGATGGTGGTTGGTCGCGGATGGTTGTCGATCTGGCCGGGCCGATGCAGGTCGAAACAGCGGCGCTTGTCACACATCAGTCGGGCGCGGACTTATCGATTGTTCTCAAACGCGTCAGCGCGGCCAGCTTTTCCGCCGCTGCGGGCGCCCCCCCGCATGTTGTCCCGCCGATTGCTGCGCCCGCGTTGCAAACCGACCGTGACAGTGGTGGTGACTTTGTCGTCGTTGTGGACCCCGGCCATGGTGGGATTGATCCCGGCGCGGAACGCGGTGGTGTGCAGGAGGCCGCGCTGATGCAGCAGTTGGGCCACGAGTTGGCGCAGGCTTTGAACCAACTCGATGGGGTTACTGCGGTGTTGACACGTGACAGCGATGTGTTTGTGCCCTTGGACGCGCGGGTGTCTGTGGCGCGTGCGGCAAGGGCTGATCTGTTTATTTCGCTGCATGCCGATGCGTTAAGCGAAGATGACGCCTCTGGCGCATCGGTCTATACGTTGTCGGCGGATGGCGGGTCTGTTGCGTCGCGGCGCATGGTGGAACGTCACGAGCGCGGTGATCTGTTGGCGGGTGTCGATTTGGCGACCCAGACCGATCGGGTCGCGACGGTATTGATGGGCCTTGCGCGGTCCGAAACCGGTCCAGAGGGGCGGCGGTTTGCGGATATTTTGGTGAAAAATATGCAAGCGGCAAGGGTGCGTGTGAATAACCAGCCCCGCCGAGAAGGCCAGCTTGCCGTTTTGTCCGCCGCTGATTTTCCCAGCGTGCTGGTCGAAGTCGGGTTCTTGTCGAACGCGCAGGACCGTCGTGACCTGACAGATACCGCCGGGCGTGCGCGGCTTGTCGCCACGATCGTGGCCGCCGTCGCCACATTCTCCGCAACTGCGCCGTAAATTGTGAACAGCCGCGCTATATCTACATAGATCGGCTTTTGACCATTGGTCGCGGGCCGCGTATAAGATCGGCTAAACTATAGGACAAAATCACCCGTGCTGCGCTTTATTCTTTCATTCTTTGGTGGGATTTTTACCCTGCTGACACTGGGCTTGATCATGGGCGCCCTGACGCTGGGGGCTGTGTTCTATATGTATGGTCGCGACCTGCCGACCTATGAAACACTGGCGCGCTACCAGCCCAAGACGATTAGCCGGATTTATTCTGGTGAAGGGCAAATTATTGATGAATTTGCTACCGAACGCCGTTTGTTTACACCGATTGAGGAAATTCCTGACATCGTGAAACAGGCGTTTATTTCGGCCGAAGACAAGAATTTCTATACTCATGCGGGCTATGATCTGCGCGGCATTCTGGCTGCTGGCGTCGAGGCTGTGACATCGCGCGGTGAAAATATCCGGGGTGCATCGACGATTACCCAGCAGGTTATGAAGAACTTTTTGCTGGATGGATCAACCACCCTAGAGCGCAAGATTCGTGAAATTATTCTGGCAAGCCGAATCGAGACGGCCATGAGCAAGGACCAGATCCTTGAACTGTATCTGACCGAAATTGATTTGGGTGTGCGGTCATTTGGCGTCACGGCCGCCGCGCGGTCTTATTTCAACAAGGCGCTGTCTGAACTTAGCCCTGCCGAAGCCGCGTTTTTGGCAGTGCACCCGAAGGCACCGTATTCCTATCATCCCGTCAATAACCGCGCGCCAGCAATCGCGCGGCGTAATTTCATCCTGCGCGAGATGTTCGAAAACGGCTATCTGACTGATGCGCAATTGGTTGAGGCGCTGAATGATCCGCTGCGCACGGTCCAGAACGGCGATTTCCCCAGCTTTCAAGAAAGCCTGCCGCCACGCGATTATTTTACGGACGAAATTCGCCGCCAGTTGTCGCAAAACTTTGGCGAGGACGAATTCTTTTCGGGGGGGTTGTCTATTCGGGCGACGGTCGATCCGGAATTGCAGGTCTCGGCGGCACATTCATTGCAGCGCGCGCTGGAAGAGTATGATCGTGCCGAAGGTATCTGGCGCGGCACCGGGATTACGATCGCCGAAGATCAACTTGCCACCGAAGGTCAGTGGCGCGTCGCCTTAAGCGCAACCAAGGTGGCGCGTGATGTTGATTTGGTGTCCCGGTGGTATCCTGCCGTTATTCTGGGCGTTGAAGAAAATGAGCTGAAAATCGGCGTTGAGGGCGTGATCGAGACCGAAGCTGAACCGTTTGTTGTTCCGCGCCGCGACATTGAATGGATGCGCGGCGATTTCTTCGAGAACTTTACAGTCGGTGATGTCGTGCTGGTGCGCCGGATGACATCTGACAGTGACGGCACCTTTATCCGTTGGTCATTACGCCAAGTCCCCGAAGTGCAGGGTGGTTTTATGGCAATGGATGTCAACACCGGACGCGTGATCGCAATGCAAGGTGGCTTTAGCTATCAGGCATCTGTGTTTAACCGCGCAACGCAGGCGCAACGCCAGCCGGGGTCGTCATTCAAGCCGTTTGTTTATGCCGCGGCCCTTGATAGTGGCTATTCGCCAGCGACCATCGTGGTGGATGCACCGATCACGATCAACACGCCCCAAGGTGTGTGGCGACCGAAAAACTCGTCCAACCAGTATTACGGCCCGACGCCGCTGCGCACAGGTATTGAACGGTCACGCAACCTGATGACCATTCGCTTGGCCCAAGAAATCGGGATCGACACGGTTGGTCTCTATGCGGAACGTTTTGGCGTATATGATCATATGAACCGGGTTTTGGCGGCGTCGTTGGGGTCTGACGAAACCACGCTTTTCAAGATGGTTGCGGCCTATGCCATGTTTGCCAATGGTGGCGAAAGGGTTGAACCGACTTTGGTTGACCGCGTGCAGGACCGTTATGGCAATACCGTCTATCGCCACGACCAGCGCGACTGTCTTGACTGTGATGACGCGACCTTGCCTGCGGGTGTCGGCCCGCGGATCGTGTCAAACCGCGACCGTGTGATGAATGAAATCACGGCCTATCAGCTTACATCGATGATGCAGGGCGTTGTGACGCGCGGGACCGCAAGCGGCACGATTGATTTGCCCGTCCCCATTGCCGGGAAAACCGGGACGACCAATGATTCAAAGGATGTATGGTTTATCGGGTTTTCTTCCAATATCGTTGCGGGCTGCTATATCGGCTATGATACTCCGCGCACCATGGGGCGCGGCGCATCAGGCGGCGGCATGTGTGGACCCGTGTTCAACCGCTTTATGCGTGACGCGATTGACCGGTATGGCGCCGGGCCATTCACCCCGCCTGCCGATTGCCAGTTTATCAACATCGACCGTTTTAGCGGTGCGCGTTTGCCGGACGGCGCGTCGGGCGACAACGTGATCGCGGAATGTTTCCGCCCCGGCGAAGAGCCACTGTTCGGGATCACGTTCGATGGTGGTTTTGCGATGGCGGGTGATTTGCCATTGTTTGATGAAGTGCCGCGCGCGTCACGCCAGGTCACAACATCGACGGGTGAAACGGCGACGGTTGGCCCCAAAGCAACATTTGGCACGCTGTCGACGGGTGGTCTTTACTGACCACCCGCTTGTCGGCGCAGCTTGTGCGCTGTAAGACCCCACTGACATTGACTTGACCCAAAAAGGTGCCCCATGCGCGCAGAAATCCAGACAACCGTGGAAGCGATCGAAAAGTCGCTGAACCTGCTTGCCCAGCGGATGGACCGCGAAACTGCGCCGCATCGGCTGGAGGAATTTAACGCCCGCGTCGAGGATCCGACCCTTTGGGATGATCCCGAAGCCGCGCAAAAACTAATGCGCGATCGCCAGTTACTGGTCGATGCGATGGCAAATTACGACACCATCGCCCAAGAGCTTGCCGACAACATCGAATTGATCGAACTGGGTGAAATGGAAGACGATGCCGAAATCGTCACGGATGCAGAGGCGGCACTGACCGCATTGCGTCCCAAAGCGGCCCAAAAAGAGCTTGAGGCGCTGCTGGACGGTGAAGCCGATGCAAACGATACCTTCCTAGAGATCAACGCAGGTGCTGGTGGTACAGAATCCTGCGACTGGGCCAATATGTTGGCGCGGATGTACGTCCGCTGGGCCGAGAAAAAGGGATACAAGGTCGAACTGCAAGCCGAGCAATCCGGCGACGAGGCGGGGATCAAATCAGCGTCTTATAAGATCAGCGGACATAACGCCTATGGATGGTTGAAATCCGAAAGCGGTGTGCATCGTCTCGTGCGGATTTCCCCGTTTGATAGCGCGGCCAAGCGCCACACATCGTTTACATCGGTAAAGGTCTATCCGGTCGTTGACGACAACATCGAAATCGAAGTGAACCCATCTGATATTCGACTGGATACGTATCGGTCATCAGGGGCGGGTGGTCAGCACGTGAACACCACGGATTCCGCGGTGCGCATCACCCACTTTCCGACAGGGATCGTTGTGACCAGTTCGGAAAAATCGCAGCACCAAAACCGCGATATCGCGATGAAGGCGCTGAAATCCCGGCTGTATCAGATGGAGCTGGACAAGCGGTCCGCCTTGGTCAACGCGGCCCATGAAAACGCTGGTGACGCGGGATGGGGCAACCAGATCCGGTCCTATGTTTTGCAGCCCTATCAGATGGTCAAAGATCTGCGTACGGGGCACGAAACGTCGGACACCAAAGGTGTGTTGGACGGTGACCTGGACGGGTTTATGGGGGCCACATTGGCGATGGACGTTGCCGGCAAAAGCCGGGCTCAGGCCAACGCAGAATAATCTTTCGTAGACGTCACGGACATTGCTTCCTATCCTTTACGGACAGGAGGGTCCGATGACGCAAGTTGTGAAGCCACAGGTGCAGGTGTTGTCGCTGTCGACCATCGGCGCGGTTTTACGCGCGGGGCTGGCGGATTTTCGCAAGGCGCCCCAGTTCGGGCTATTCTTCAGTGCGGTCTATGTTCTGGGCGGATTTTTAATGATCTGGCTCGGGGCAGGGCATGTCAGCTGGGTACTGGCGACATCGCTTGGTTTTCCGCTACTTGCACCATTTGCTGCCGCAGGACTTTACGAGGTCAGCCACCGGATGGAAAATGATACGCCACTTTTGTGGCCCGAGGTGTTGGGAATTGTCTGGCAAGAACGCACGCGCCAGTTGCCTTGGCTGGGTGCAATTATTGTCATCTACTTTTTGTTCTGGACCTTTCTGGCCCATATGATTTTTGCCCTGTTCATGGGTGTGTCAACGATGACCAATGTGACGGGCAGCCTGGATGTGTTTTTGACGCCCACGGGGATCGCGATGATTGCCGCAGAACTGGTGGTCGGGGCGGTGCTTGCGTTTTTGCTGTTCGCGCTGACTGTGGTGAGCCTGCCATTGGTGCTGGACCGCGAAGTGGATTTTGTGACAGCAATGATGTTGAGCCTGCAAGTGGTGCGCCAAAACCCGTTTGTGATGATCGTCTGGGCGGTGGTCATTGCGGTGCTGTCGTTGATCGCGTTGGCCCCTTGGTTTTTGGGGCTGGTGGTTGTGCTGCCGGTTTTAGGGCACGCAACCTGGCATTTGTATCGCCGGGCGATTGTGTGATTGCAAAAAAAAGGGCGCCAATCGGCGCCCTTTTCGCGTTTGCGATCGTGTCGCTTATTGTGTCATCGCGCGATGTGCTGACAGGTGGCGGTTCACAATTTCAAACCAGCGCCCGTCTGCTTTGATCGCTGCGATGCCTGTGTTCATCATGTTCAGCAAAGCTTCGCGGTTGGGGTTTGATTTTGAAATCACCGGGCTGAGGTTCAGAACCTTGGTCAGCTGTTCGTTCAGCATGATTTGGTCTTGCGCACCCAGTTCCAGAACCGCGCCTTGGCCGGGATCAACAGCGATCACCACAACGTCGTATGTGCCGTCCAGCAGACCTTGCATACAGCCTGTGATCAGGACTTCCTGGCCAAAGGTGATGGCTGGCGCGACAAGGCCGTCTTCTTCGAGAACGAAGGTTTCATAGCCGTCAGGACGGCAGATGCTTTTCCCCATAAGTTCGGCATGGGTGGCTGGCAACGGATCGTCCGCACGGCTGAAATAGCCCAGCAGAATTTCGAACATCGGGTCGGACCATTCGAAGTTGTTGCAACGGAATTTGGCGTCGTCGCCCAGACGGTCAACGACATCACAGGGGGGTTCGTACCATGCGGTCGCAAAGTCATAGGCGTGGTCCGTCAGCAGCGGCTGCAGGTGTGAGCCCCAGTCGTTAATGAAATCGATCTTGTACTCTGGGGTGCCTTCTGCGGCGGACAGTGCAACATTTGTCAGTTCGGTGACCATCCCGCCTTGTTCTTGGTCCTCGTTGAAATAGGGCGCCCAGTCGGTCGCAGTGACAACGCGGACCACCAGATCAGACGGCGCGGCAAGCTGTTCGGTCGTGACCACTTCGCGGATTGCGGCGGCGTTTGCTTGCGATGTGGTGTTGCCATCAAGGCAGGGGATATCAATGACCAGCCCTGACGAAATCAGCCCGGGATTTGGGCCGATTGCCGCAGCGTTTGCGCTGTAGATGATCTGGAAATCGGCGGCAGATCCGTATACTTGTTTGGCAATGCCTGACAATGAATCGCCTGACGAAATTGTGTATGGCGCGCCACATGCGATCGATTGCGCGCTGGCAGATTGGCCAGCCAGCACAAATCCGGTTGTTGCGATCCCGAGGGTCAGCGTGCGCAGGGCAGGCTTAAGGTAATTCAATGTGTCTCTCCATGCATGATAGATTCGTTTTATTGACTGATTAATCAACTAACTGGATACGCAGCCAAAGTGAGTACGGCAAGCGGCGGAAATCGGACCGATCCGCGGCAATTCTTTGTTCAGTGAAAAAAACAAACGCCACTGCTAGAAATGTAAGCGCCATAAGAAAAGGGCACCCGTTTCAGATGCCCTTTGAAAGTGCGATTTTGGCGCAAATTATTTGCTAGGTTCTGTCGCCGCGCCGGTCGTCGGCATTTTTTTTGCGCTTGTGGACAGCGGGTCATCCTGGCGCTGCACGGAGCCTTCAAAATGTGCGCCGCTTTCGATGGCGATTGTTTTATGAATGATGTCGCCTTCGACGCGGGCCGTGGATGTCAGGCGCACCTTAAGGCCGCGCACGCGGCCCACAACGCGACCGTTTACGACAACATCATCCGCGATGACTTCGCCGCGAATTGTCGCGCCTTCACCAACTGTCAGCAGGTGCGCACGAATGTCGCCGTCTACCTGACCTTCAACTTGGATGTCGCCCGTTGTCTTTAGATTGCCTGTAATCAACAGGTCTGACGACAGGATCGACGCCGCCGGCTTGGCCTTGGGTGCAGATGGTTTGAAATCCGAACCTGACGCAGCGGTTTTGGACGCATCTGATGCATTGGTTTCATTTTCGGCCGACTTTGGCCCAGGTTCATTGATTTTGGATTTAGAAAACATCTTGTCCAGCTCTTATATAGATCATGGGGTTGACGGGTTCGCCTCCGACGCGAACCTCGTAGTGAAGGTGTGGGCCAGTCGACCGACCTGAGTTGCCCATATCACCAATTCGATCGCCACGCGAGACTCTTTGACCAACACTGACATTCATGGCGTTTAAGTGTGCGTATCTTGTCTCTATTCCGAAATCATGTTGGATTTTGATCAGGCGGCCGTAACCCGACGCCCAGCCTGCGTGGACGACGACACCGTCGGCGGTGGCGTAGATTGGGGTGCCAATGGGCCCCGCAAAGTCGGTTCCCGCGTGCATCCGGCCCCAGCGCGGCCCAAAGCCAGATGTGTAGCGAAAGCCTGCTTTTACTGGGACATCAAAGGGCGCTTTTTCAGCCGCAATGCGGTACAGGTTGATGCGATCCATCGACGCCAAAATGCCGTTTGCACGTAGCGCGTCTGAATCCGGCTCACCGCCGCGCGTCGAGAATTGAATAGGGGTCAAAGGACCGCCGGTGCCAGAGTACCCGCGCCGCACCTGTTCAAGCATCGTATCCGGGTTCATCCCCGCTGCACGGAACATATCGTCCAGCGGTTCAACCGACACCATCATCGCCTCTTCGAGTTGGCGGAAAATTTCGTCGTTGCGTTCTTGTAGCAAGCGTAGCTGTAGCTCTATTTCTTGGGCGTGTCCGACCGCGAATTCAGCGTCGGCGGCGATTTTGTCGCGTTCGACTGCGGTCTGCGCCAGTGCAGTGGCCAGCATATCCACAGTACCTAAAGTGTCTTCATTGATGGCGGTGTTGGTCTGCGGTCCGTTTTCAAGAGAAAGTTCAGAGACTTGTGCGCGCGCTTCTTCGCGGGCTTTCATCGTATCGCGGAGCGTGCTTTGCACGACCTCAAGCCCTGTTTCAAGTTCGCGACGTTTTTCTTCGGTCGCTAACAGTTCACTTTGCATGATCGAAATTTGGCGCAGCGCCGAATTGAAACGCTCTTGTGCGGTTGCAGCTTCGATGGCGCGCGCGTCCCGCTCTGTTGACAGTGCGTTCAGACGTTGTTCATAGGTCATCTGATCGCGTTGTGCTTGTGCACGGAAATTCCCGGCGCCTATGCTGTCCATCAACAAGATGGCCGTCGCGACAATCGTCCACGCCACGACGATGATACATCCGGTCCAAGCCACAAGCTGCGTTTCAGACTTCAGCCGGATAAACCGTGTCTCTGAATCGGAACGCAGGAACAACCTGCGTTCAGGGAACCAGCGTTCGAGTGTGGTGTGAACGGATTTTATTAGCTTTGATCGCACTATGTCGCCCTGTGTCGTCCCGGTATAAACTGGTCCCCACACCAGTGTCGCCTATGTCTCTAAGCACCCTAATCGCGGCCTGCAACAATTTTAGGACGCGGTCCGCGGGTTTATGCCGGACCGTCGGCAGTCTTTGCCTCGTTGGCGGGTTCTGTCAGCGGCCAATAAAAGTCGGGTGGCATACCGGCTTCTGCCCGTTTTTCTTCGTTAAATGGTGGCTTTAACGTGCCGTGAAAATAACGCCGCACCAAGTCATGAAAAACGCCTGTCGGGTCAAGGTCGTGACGACCGCACAAAAAGTTGAACCATTTGGACCCGTAGGACACATGGTGAACCTCTTCGGCATAGATGGTTTCAAGGGCTGCCACCGCCGCGACATGTTTGGCCTGTTTGAAGACTTTGATCATCCCTGGCGTGACATCAAGCCCGCGCGCTTCCAGCACCATTGGCACAACCGCAAGGCGGCCCATCAGATCATCAGCGGTGTCTTCTGCGGCGCGCCACATGCCGGCATGGGCTGGAAGGGCGCCGTAAAAGCTCCCCATTTCTTCAAGACAGTCGCACATCAGATTGAAATGTTTTGATTCTTCGTCCGCGGCTTTGACCCAATCGTCGTAAAACCCGATGGGAAAAGGCGTGTCGGTAAACCGGGCAATGATGTCCCAGTGCAGATCAACAGCGTTCAGTTCGATATGCGCGACCGCATGCAAAAGCGCGATGCGCCCGGCTTCGGTTCCGGGCTTGCGCTGTGGCACGTCACGGGGGTTCAGCAGTTCTGGTTTGTCGGGGCGTGCCGGGTAGGAAGGCGGTTGGGCGTCACCGATTGCAATGGGCGTACTGCCGGCGCGGCTTTCGCGCCACTGTGCGGCATAGCGATGTGATAGCGCCGTCTTTTCGCGGCCGTCAGCAGTATTCAGCACCGCCACAGCCATTTCTGTCAGGGTCATAATGCGCGTACCGCGTCCAATACCGCATCCACGTGGCCGGGCACGCGCACCTTGCGCCAGATTTGCGCGATCTTACCGTCTGCGCCGATCAGGAAAGTCGCGCGTTCGATCCCCATGTAGGTTTTGCCATACATCTGCTTTTCAACCCATGTGCCATACCGTTCACACACGTCACCGTCTTCGTCCGACAAGAGCGCGATTTTCAGGTCATGTTTGGCGACGAATTTTTCATGTTTTTTGACCGGATCCTTGGAAACGCCAAGAACAACTGTGTTCAGGCTGTCAAAGCCGGGCAGGTTGGTGGTAAAATCAATGGCTTCTGTGGTGCATCCAGGGGTGGCATCTTTGGGATAGAAGTAAAGAACCACGTTTTGACCCAGGAAATCCGCCAACGACACGGTTGTGCCGCCATCGCGTGGCAGTGTAATGCTGGGGGCCGGATCGCCAATTGTCAGCTCTGTCATATCGCGTCCTTTTCTGCGTTGTTCTTTCTTGCTTTTGTTTTAACCCGACAAGAGCAAAGATAAAGACCTTACCACCCGAAAGTACCCATCCGCGTGTCAGACCCAGACGATCAACCGCTTTTACCGCCGCCCGCTGCGCCGACCAGCCGGTTGCGACGCTGGGTGTTTTGGTTGCGCGCGATGATCTGGATTGGTCTGACACCCGTCGTGTTTGCTGTTGTCGCCAGCGTGATGATGGTTGACCGTGAAATCACGGCCCCAAGTTGGATCGTGAACCGGATCGAGGCGCGCGCGGGCGATGTTTTGGATGGCGGCACCTTGGAATTCGGGGCCATCACGTTGCGGGTCGGCCGCGATTTGCACCCGCACGTTCGCCTGATCGACACTAGGCTATCTGACAAAAACGGCGTGATGATCACGCGCATCCCTGTCGTCGAAGGTGTCGTATCACCGCGCGGGCTGATTTTTCGCCGTGAAGTGCTGATGCAAAATGTCAGCGTGATTGGAACCCAAATCAACCTGCGCAGGGCACGCGACGGGACCGTTGCCGTCGCGTTGGGAGGAAACACAAACGAAGTTGGGCAGGCGCGATCCATACCTCTTTTGCTGGACCAGCTGGATCGTGTGTTTGAACGTCCGCAGCTTGAGGCGCTGGAAAGCGTGACTGCACAAGGCGTTGTCATCAATTTTGACGATGCGCGCGCACGGCGCAGTTGGGTGGTTGACGGGGGCACCTTGCGGTTAAACCTGCGCGGTGGTGTGACCGCGCTTGACGGGAATTTTTCGCTGCTGTCAGGGCGTGCTGATGTGACGACGGTCACCTTATCCTACAGCAGTCCGCGTGGCAGTCGCGCCGCCCAGCTGGCGGTGTCGATTGACGATGCGATCGCAAGCGACATCGCCGCACAATCGCCTGCCCTGACATGGCTGCGCGATATTGACGCGCCAATTTCAGCCTCGCTGCGCACGGCGTTAGATGACGACGGCGCGTTGGGTCCGCTGAGTGCCACATTGGAAATCGGGCGCGGCGCGTTGCAGCCAAATGATGCGACCAAACCGATCGCGTTTCAGGCGGCCAAAGCTTATCTGACCTACGATCCGGTTCGGGACCGCATCGCGTTTTCCGATATCAACCTTGAGACGGATTGGGGCAGTTTGCACGCGTCGGGCGATGCGTATTTGCGTGAGTTTCAGGACGGGTTGCCCAGATCATTGCTGGGGCAATTTCAATTTCGCGATGTCGCGTTGAACCCGCTTGGTCTGTTTGATGCGGCGCCGACAATTGACACCGCTGATGTCGACTTTCGCCTGCGGTTCGATCCGTTCCGCATCGATCTGGGGCAGATGGTGATCGAGACGGGCGATGTCCGCGTGATATCGCAAGGGAACGTGGTCGCGTCCGAAGACGGCTGGCACGGTGCACTTGATAGTGCTGTCCATGATTTGCAGCCCGCGCAATTGTTGGCGTTTTGGCCCGCAACCATCAAGCCGAAGACGCGTACGTGGATCGACGAAAATCTGGCGCAGGCACGTGTCACGACCGGCACTGTTGGTCTGCGCATCGCGCCAGAGACAAAGCCGGTCGTGGCCATTGGTTTTGAATTTGATCAGGCACGGATCAGGTTTATGCGTGACATGCCATTGATCACAGAGGCCGCGGGTGTCGGGTCCATTATCGATCACCGATTTTCGGTGTCTCTGGATGCGGGCACAGTCGCACCGTCGCAAGGTGGGCCGGTCGATGTTTCCGGCACCACGTTTGAAATTGCCGACACCCGACAGAAACCGGCGCAAGGGACGGTTGATCTTGCGATTGATGGAACGATCACGTCAGTTTTATCAATCCTGAACCAGCCACCGTTTCTTTTCCTCGACAAGGCCCAGAGACCCGTCACCTTGGCGGACGGTCGCGCGCAAGTTGGCGGCACGGTGTCGTTCCCAATGATGCGCGGCGTCAAGCTGGACCAAGTCGATCTTGATGTAGCGGCTGAATTGCGCAGCGTGCGCAGTGATCAACTGGTCCCGGGGCGCACGCTCAATGCCGCGCGGTTGCAGGTCGCTGTCGATCGATCTGGACTGACGATCAATGGCCCGGTGCGTTTGGGTGCGGCCAATGCCAATGGCACATGGCGCCAGCAGTTTGGCCCCGAGCACGCAGGACAAAGCCAAGTGGCGGCGCAAGTCGTGCTGAACCAGGACGTCTTGGATGAATTCCGGATTGCGCTTCCACCGGGAACACTTGCGGGCAGTGGCACAGCTGATGTGGTGATCGATCTTGTGCGCGGTGAGGCGCCTGCCTTTTTGATCACCTCTGACTTGCGCGGACTAAGGGTGGCAATTCCTGCAGTGGGATGGGCGAAACCCGCAGGTCAAGCAGGCGAACTGCGCGTCGCGGGCACCCTTGGCGCAGTGCCTTCGGTTGACAGTTTACGCATCAGCGGTGGCGGTTTGAACGCTGTGGGCCAAATCAGGTTACGTGCATCGGGCGGGCTTGAGACGGCGACATTTAGCAGACTGCAAATTGGGAACTGGCTGAACGCGCCTGTCACTTTGCAGGGGCGCGGCGCTGGACAGCCCGTAGGCGTCGTAATGAACGGAGGCAGCGTTGATCTGCGTCGCGCAAGTTTCGGGCCCAGCCAAGGTGACGGAGGGCCGATGCAAATTGCGCTCGATCGGCTGCAAATTACTGAAGGGATCGCACTGACGGGCTTTCGCGGCGACTTTAACGGCGCTGGCGGATTTTCCGGGCGTTTCAACGGCATGGTGAATGGCACCGCCTCTGTCCAAGGCGTGATCGCGCCGCGAGATGGCCGGTCTGCGGTGCGTGTGCAAAGTGATGATGCTGGCGCTGTCATCGCCGCAACGGGCCTGATGGCGAATGCGCGTGGCGGCAGCCTTGACCTTACTCTTTTACCTGCGGGTGGCGCGGGGTCGTTTGATGGCACCGTGGCTGTACGTGGCATCCGCGTGCGCGATGCGCCGACAATCGCGGCGCTGCTGGACGCCATCAGTGTGGTTGGGCTGTTGCAACAGCTTGACGGGCAGGGGCTGAGCTTTGACGAAGTTGACGCACAATTCCGGCTGTCACCGACACAAGTTATCGTGACGCGGGCCAGTGCGGTCGGGCCGGGGCTTGGCATTTCGTTGGATGGGATTTACACGCTCGCCAGCAAACAGATTGATCTGCAAGGCGTGGTGTCCCCACTGTATCTGCTGAATGGCATTGGTTCTTTTCTAACCCGAAAGGGAGAGGGGCTGATTGGTTTCAACTATACCATCAAGGGCAGCAGTGATGCGCCGCAGGTCAGCGTAAACCCATTTTCGGCGCTAACACCGGGTATGTTCCGGGACATTTTCCGCCGTCCGCCACCGGAAGTAAGCAAATGAAACTAAGTGATTTTGATTTTGATCTGCCTGATACGTTGATCGCCACGCGTCCCGCCCGGCCGCGCAGTTCGGCCAGATTGTTGTTGGCGCAAAACGGCCACATCTCTGACCGGATTGTCGCGGATTTGCCGCAGCTTATGCAGCCCGGTGACCGGTTGGTTCTAAACGACACCAAGGTTATTCCAGCACGGCTGACAGGGATGCGGCATCGTTCAGGTGCGGAGGGTGACACCAGCGCAAAGATCGAAGTAACACTACTCGAGCCGCGCGCAGACGGATGTTGGGCGGCGCTGGTGAAACCGTTGCGCAAAATTCGCGATGACGAGGTGATTGTATTTTCGCACGATCTGACGGCACGCGTCACGGGACGTGCTGACGGGCAGGCGTATCTGGCGTTCAACCTGACCGGCGATGATTTCGATGCGGCGCTGGCGCAGGTCGGTGCAATGCCGTTGCCCCCCTACATCGCCGCAAAGCGTCCCGCCGACGAGGCCGACAAGCAAGACTATCAAACCTATTGGGCACGTCATGCAGGCGCGGTTGCTGCGCCTACTGCATCGCTGCATTTTGATGGTCCTTTGATGGAGGCATTGTCTGCGCGCGGTGTTTTATTCACCCATGTGACATTGCATGTCGGTGCGGGAACTTTTCTGCCTGTCAAAGTGGATGATGTGCGTGACCACAAGATGCATTCCGAATGGGGAGAGGTAACCGCACAAGCGGCCGCCGAAATCAACGCCACCAAAGCCGCAGGCGGCAGGGTGATTCCGGTTGGCACCACGGCATTGCGCCTGATCGAAACGGCAGCGCGCGGTGGTGCATTGACACCTTGGGCCGGCCCCACCGATATTTTTATTACTCCGGGTTTCGAATTTAAGGTGGCCGACGGGTTGATGACCAATTTTCACCTGCCGAAATCGACATTGATGATGCTGGTGTCCGCGTTGATGGGGCCACAGGTCATCAGGGATATATATGCGCATGCAATCAGCTCTGGTTATCGGTTCTTTAGTTACGGGGATGCATCACTGTTGTTACCTTTCTCGAATGATGCGGCGTGATTAGATACAGCTGTGTCGCTTTCGTGTGATGGAAATATACGACGATCGTTCATAGGTTCGGTTCTGCCAATTGAAGGGGCGCGCGATGATTAAGGTTTTTGTAGGGTCTTGGGCCTTGTTCATCGGGATGTTCATGCTGATGGTCGGGAACGGCCTGCAGGGGACATTGCTGGGTTTGCGCGGCGATCAAGAAGGTTTTAGCACTTTCGCGCTTTCAATTGTCATGTCGTCCTATTTTGTCGGGTTTTTATTCTCGTCTCGTTACACGCCAGAATTGATTCGCCGTGTCGGCCACGTGCGCGTTTTCGCGGCGATGGGGTCGATGATTTCCGCTGTGCTGATCTGTTATCCGGTTTTGATTGAACCTTGGGCGTGGGCAATTGGCCGCGTTATGATCGGGTTCTGCTTTTGCGGGGTCTATATCACTGCCGAAAGCTGGCTGAACGATGCGTCCAGCAATGAAACCCGCGGCAAGGCCTTGTCGCTTTATATGATCGTCCAGATGGCTGGCATCGTTTTTGCGCAGTGGATCGTCAGCCGTGGGGATGTGTCCGGCTATACGCTGTTTATTATCCCGTCTGTTTTAGTGTCGCTGGCCTTTGCGCCGATCTTGCTTTCTGCCCGGCCAATGCCCGCGTTTGCAGCAACAAAACGTATGAAAATCAAAGACTTGATTGACGCGTCGCCGCTTGCGTGTTTCGGCATGTTCATGCTGGGCGGCGTTTTCGCAGCGCAGTTTGGGATGTCTGCGGTCTATGGTAACCGCGTTGGATTATCCGTCGGTGAGATTTCGTTCTTTGTCTCGGCAATTTATGTTGCGGCATTATTGTTGCAGTATCCGATCGGGTGGCTGTCAGACCGTATGGATAGACGGATTTTGATCATCTGGATCGCACTATTTGGCGGCTTTGGATCGCTGCTGGCGTTTATCATCCCTGACAGCTTTGCCATTATCGTTCTGAGCGGCGCAATCGTGGGCGGCACATCGAACCCATTATATGCATTGCTGCTGGCCTATGCGAATGACTACCTCGAAAAAGAGGACATGGCGGCAGCGTCAGGTGGGTTCTTGTTTGTAAACGGGGTCGGCGCAATTGCCGGGCCGCTGATTGTCGGGCGCATGATGGATGTCATCGGCAACCGGGGGTATTGGTTGTTTACCGCCGTCTTGATGCTGATCATTGGGATTTATGGTCTTTACCGGATGACGCGCCGCCAGCGCAGCGACCTCGAAAGCGACCATCAGGTCCCTTACGCCCCCGTGACCGCCGCATCGAGCCAGATCGCCGCAGAAGTCGCACAAGAAATATACATCGATGCCGGCGAAGAGGACGCGCATAGCACGTAAATGCGTTGCGCATTTAGCAACATTGCGCGGGTTATTGCTGTGAAATTATGTGGCACCTTGCTTGCATAGAGCGGGTCTGGTTCGGTTGCACGAACAACGTCAATCGCAGGAGCAGCACGATGACGACCCCAGAAGACGTCTTGGCCTTTTGGCTGGATGAATGCACACCCGCCGATTGGTACAAGTCCGATCCCGATCTTGACGCGCGAATCCGGGACAGATTTTTAACCGGTTGGGAGGAGGCCACAGCAGGTGCCTATGGGCTTTGGCTGACCTATCCGTCGGGCGCGCTGGCCTATATCATTCTGACCGACCAGTTTCCGCGCAACATGTTTCGTGGCGATGGCAGGTCATTTGCCACGGACGCCATTGCGCGCGCTGCGGCAAAAATGGCGATTGATCGCGACTGGGACCTGAAGATTGCCGCCCCGGCACGACAATTTTTCTATCTGCCTCTTATGCATTCTGAAGGATTGAGCGATCAGGACCGCGCTGTCCGGCTGTTTCATGCGCGGATGCCGGATAATGGCGCAGACAATTTGGACCATGCCTGTGCCCATCGCGCGGTGATCCGTGAGTTTGGGCGCTTTCCTTACCGCAACGCAGCGCTGGATCGCAAAACAACACCCGCCGAACAGGCGTTTCTGGACGCAGGCGGCTACAGTGCTGCGATACGTGCGGTGCGCGAAAAGTCTGCTACGTGAATAACGGCCTTGCACTGGGCTATCTGGTGATCTCTTTAAAAGTGGTTTAGTGTTGAACTAATTTTTGATTTGGAGGGTCAGCAGATGGCTGCAAACAACTTTGACATGATCGTAATTGGGGCAGGTCCGGGCGGCTATGTCGCCGCGATCCGTGGCGCACAACTAGGTTTGCGTGTTGCAGTAATTGAGCGCGAAAATCTGGGCGGGATTTGTTTGAACTGGGGCTGTATCCCGACAAAGGCGCTGCTGCGGTCCTCCGAAGTGTTTCATTTGATGCACCGTGCAAAGGAATTCGGGCTGTCCGCCAGTGGCATCGGCTATAATCTGGACGCGGTTGTGAAACGGTCACGTGGCGTGGCCAAGCAGATGGAAGGCGGCGTCAAGCACTTGTTGAAGAAGAACAAGGTTACCGTGATCATGGGCACGGCAATGATCCCCGCCAAAGGGAAGGTGTCAGTGAAGACTGAGGCCGGAACCGAAGAACTGACCGCCAAGAATATCATTCTGGCCACAGGGGCCCGTGCGCGCAATTTGCCAGGCCTAGAGGCAGACGGCGACCGTGTTTGGTCTTACCGTCACGCGCTTGTCCCGCCGCATCAACCTAAGAAGTTGCTGGTCATCGGTTCCGGTGCCATCGGTATTGAATTTGCAAGCTTTTACAACACACTCGGCGCGGATACGACGGTTGTCGAAGTGATGGATCGCGTGCTTCCCGTCGAGGATGCCGAGATCAGCGCCTTTGCGAAAAAGCAGTTTGAAAAGCAAGGCATGAAGATCATGGAGAAATCCGTGGTCAAACAGTTGGACCGCGCCAAAGACAAGGTCACGGCCCATATCGAGACCGGCGGAAAGGTCATCAAAGAAGAGTTCGATACCGTGATCAGCGCCGTTGGTATCGTCGGTAACGTCGAAGATTTGGGGCTGGAGGCACTGGGCGTAAACATCGACCGCACCCATGTGGTTACCGATGAATATTGCCGCACCGGAATCGAAGGCCTGTTTGCCATCGGTGACATCGCGGGTGCGCCTTGGTTGGCGCATAAAGCATCGCACGAAGGTGTCATGGTGGCCGACCTGATCGCTGGTAAACACCCGCATCCGGTCAAACCCGAAAGCATTGCAGGTTGCACCTATTGTCACCCGCAGGTCGCATCGGTTGGATATACCGAAGCCAAGGCCAAAGAACTGGGATACGACGTAAAGGTTGGCAAATTCCCATTCATCGGCAACGGGAAAGCAGTGGCGTTGGGCGAACCGGAAGGTATGGTCAAAACGGTTTTTGATGCCAAGACTGGCGAATTGCTGGGCGCGCATATGGTTGGTGCCGAAGTGACAGAGCTGATCCAGGGATACGTGATCGGTCGTCAGCTTGAGACCACCGAGGAAGATTTGATGAATACCGTCTTCCCGCACCCGACATTGTCAGAAATGATGCACGAAAGCGTGCTGGCTGCATATGGCCGCGCGATCCATATCTGATACGGGAAATAGCGTAACAAAAGGCCGCGCCCTTTCACCGGGCGCGGTCTTTTTATGTGCATGATTTTGTTGATCGATCACGACGACCGCCCGCATTCCGATTGCAGGCGCGATCGGGGGGCGGTGCGGATCGGCGCTGCAAATTAACGATAGGCGTCGCTGCTATCGCACGAACGCCATGCGAAAGTGGCGTAAAATGAAAATGTTCATATTAAGTTCTCATTTTATGGTTGGATAGTTTGCGTTGGTCACCTATTTGTTAATTAATCTTTCCCGAGGGCCCCATGGCAGAGCTAAAGTTTATCGAAGTACGCGGCGCGCGCGAACATAACCTCAAGAATATCGACGTTGATATTCCGCGTGATCAGCTTGTTGTCATCACGGGCTTGTCCGGGTCAGGCAAATCGTCGCTGGCATTTGACACGATCTATGCCGAAGGGCAGCGGCGGTATGTCGAAAGCCTGTCAGCGTATGCGCGGCAGTTTTTGGATATGATGGAAAAGCCGGATGTCGATCACATCAGCGGTCTTTCCCCGGCAATTTCGATTGAACAAAAGACGACCTCAAAAAACCCGCGTTCGACTGTCGGGACAATCACCGAAATTTACGATTACCTTCGTTTGCTGTTTGCGCGCGCGGGCACACCCTTTAGCCCGGCGACCGGACTGCCGATCGAAGCGCAACAGGTTCAGGACATGGTGGACCGTGTCATGGCGATGCCTGATGGGACGCGCGGTTACCTGTTGGCGCCGATGATCCGGGACCGCAAGGGCGAATACCGCAAGGAATTTCTGGACCTGCGCAAGCAGGGGTTCCAGCGTGTCAAAGTGGACGGGCAATTTCATGAATTGGACGAGCCGCCGACATTGGACAAGAAACTGCGCCATAACATCGATGTGGTTGTCGACCGGATTGTCGTGCGCGAAGGTCTTGAAACGCGGCTGGCTGATAGTTTCCGGACGGCTCTTGATCTGGCCGACGGGATTTGTGTGCTGGAAACCGCGCCGTCCGAAGGCGAACCCGAGCGCGTGACTTTTTCGGAAAACTTTGCCTGTCCGGTGTCGGGGTTCACAATCCCCGAGATCGAACCGCGGCTGTTTTCATTTAACGCGCCATTCGGGGCCTGCCCAAGCTGTGACGGGTTGGGCGTAGAGCTGTTTTTTGACGAGCAACTTGTCGTGCCTGATGTCACGCTGAAACTCATGGAGCTGGCCGCGACGCATTGGCCCGAAGGCGGCACCCCGTTTTATAAACAGGCGCTTGGCGCGATTGCCAAACACTACGGGTTTGACAAAAATGCCCGCTGGAAGGATCTACCCCAAAAAGTGCAACAGGTGTTGCTGCGCGGGTCCGGAAAAGAAGAGATCATGTTCCGGTTCGACGAAGGCGGACGGGTGTATAACGTCGAACGCCCTTACGAGGGTGTGATCCCTAATATCGAACGCCGCTATCGTCAGACCGACAGCGACTTTATGCGCGAGAAATTTGAACGTTATCAGAATAACCGGCCTTGTGGGACGTGCGGCGGGTACCGTCTGCGCGCCGAGGCATTAGCGGTGAAAATCGGTGGCCTGCATGCGGGGCAGGTCGTTCAAATGTCGATCAAGGAAGCGTTTGATTGGTGCGTCGGGGTGCCGGACACCCTGACCGTTCAAAAGAATGAAATCGCCAAAGCAATCTTGAAAGAAATCCGTGAACGGCTTGGGTTTCTCAATAACGTCGGTTTGGATTATCTGACGCTGGCGCGTAATTCCGGCACGCTGTCGGGCGGCGAAAGCCAGCGTATCAGGTTGGCATCGCAGATCGGGTCGGGATTGCAGGGCGTTCTTTATGTGCTGGACGAGCCGTCGATCGGGCTGCACCAGCGCGATAATGACAGGCTGCTGACCACGCTGAAAAACCTACGTGACCAAGGTAACACCGTCATTGTTGTTGAACACGACGAAGACGCAATCCGCGAGGCGGATTATGTGTTTGATATTGGTCCGGGGGCGGGGATTCACGGCGGCAACGTCGTCGCCAAAGGCACACCGGCTGAAATTATGGCGAATGCCGCGTCTTTGACAGGGCAATATCTGACGGGCAGCCGCCAAATTCCGGTGCCTGCGTCACGGCGTAAAGGCAAAGGAAAAAAGCTGACGGTGGTGAAGGCGACGGGGAACAACCTGCAAAATGTGACTGTTGAGTTCCCGCTGGGGCAGTTTGTCTGCGTGACAGGGGTGTCAGGCGGCGGGAAATCGACGCTGACCATCGAGACGTTGTTCAAAAACGCATCGCAAAAGCTGAACGGCGCGCGCCAAGTTCCGGCGCCTTGTGAAACCATCAAAGGGTTCGAACATCTGGACAAGGTCATCGACATTGACCAGCGTGCGATCGGCCGCACGCCAAGGTCGAACCCGGCCACCTATACCGGCGCGTTCACCCCGATCCGTGACTGGTTCGCAGGCCTGCCAGAGGCGAAGGCGCGCGGCTATAAATCGGGCCGCTTTAGCTTTAACGTCAAGGGTGGCCGTTGCGAGGCCTGTCAGGGCGATGGCGTGCTGAAGATTGAAATGAACTTCCTACCGGACGTTTATGTCACCTGCGAAACCTGCAAAGGCGCACGCTATAACCGCGAGACGCTCGAGATCAAATTTAAGGGCAAGTCCATCTCGGATGTGCTTGAAATGACTGTAGAAGAGGCGCAAAGTTTCTTCACTGCCGTACCGTCGATCCGGTCAAAAATGGATGCCTTGGTGCGCGTTGGTCTGGGTTATATCAAGGTCGGGCAACAGGCGACAACACTGTCCGGCGGCGAAGCGCAGCGCGTCAAGTTGTCCAAAGAACTGGCGCGGCAATCGACCGGACGCACACTGTATATATTGGATGAACCGACGACAGGTCTGCATTTTGAGGACGTGCGCAAGCTGCTTGAAGTGCTGCATGAATTGGTTGATCAGGGCAATTCGGTGGTGGTGATTGAACACAATCTGGACGTTGTGAAAACCGCTGACCATGTGATCGATATCGGCCCCGAAGGTGGCGATGGCGGTGGCCGTGTTGTGGCAACGGGCACGCCTGAACAGATCGCGAAAGTCTCCGAAAGCCATACTGGCCGCTATCTGAAAGATATGTTGAAACCGAAACCAAAGCAGGTCGCGGCAGAGTAACCGATCAATGGGGCAGGTGCGCGCCGTTCAGGGCCCTGCAAATATTTTATGTTTGGCGTTAGCAATTGATTATCTTCGTTGATGCATAACCAACGACGATAGTTGAAGGATTTTGCAGTGGCGAAACAAAAACTTGGTGTGATTGTTATTCACGGCGTTGGCGGCCAATCGGGGGACAGGCCTGCGACGCGCGGTGTCCAAAGCTTTTCAGGGGCGATGGCGCGCAGGGTGTTGCGAAAATTGGGGGACAACGCCGATGATGTCGCTTGGCGCGAGGTTCACTGGGCCGATATTCTGCAAAATCGCCAACGCGCCTATTTGGAGATGATTAAAAACAAGACCGGTGCAGATGCCGCGCGCGCATTTATCCTCTCGGCGATGTCAGATTCAGCGGCATATCGAAAAACCGCTGATGGTTCGGCTGCCATTTATGAACAGATCCACAGTCGCGTTGAAATGGCAGTGCGCGACATCGAAACCGAGATCGGCCCCGACGGACCCATTTTGATATTGGCGCATTCTCTTGGTGCGCATATTGTTTCCAATTACATCTACGACCTGCAAAATTTTAAACGGCGAGCCGGTGCCGGACGTTTCGCGTCACCTTTGCAAAACATGGAAACCGTCGCAGGGTTAATGAGTTTTGGATGCAATATTCCAGTATTCTTATTTGCTCACCCGATGGATGACATCGTTCCCATCGATTTTCCGGGGTCTGCTTTGCCAGAGGCAAAAAAAATCAGAACTTGGTGGCAGAATTTCTACGACAAACAAGATATCCTCGCCTATCCGATGGGACCATCTGCGCCAAGCTACGCGGCGATGGTAAAAGACCGAAATCTGCGGGACGTCCCGGTGCATTTGGGCGCGCCCGAAACGGACGGCTGGGACCCGCTTTCACATGGGTCATACTGGGACGATGCCGAAATGATCGCCCCAGTTGTACACTACATCAAAAAGTATTTAGACGCGTAGTTAGTCCATCGGCTTAAAGTTGAATTCACCACCTTCTTTGATTCCCGATGGCCAGCGCGATGTGACTGTCTTTGTCCGTGTATAAAATTTGAACGCATCCGGTCCGTGCTGGTTCAAGTCACCAAAGACAGATTTTTTCCAGCCACCAAAGGTGTGGTAGGCGAGTGGAACAGGAATTGGCACATTGATCCCAACCATGCCGACATTGATCCGGCTGGCAAAATCACGGGCGGCGTCGCCGTCGCGGGTAAAGATCGCGGTGCCATTCCCGTATTCATGGTCCATTGCAAGGCCGATCGCCTCTTCGTAGGTTTGTGCGCGCACAACAGACAGCACAGGGCCAAAAATCTCTTTTTGGTAGATGTCCATGTCTTTGGTCACCCGGTCAAACAGGTGAGGACCGACAAAAAAACCATCTTCATATCCTTGAAGACTGAAGCCGCGTCCGTCGACAACCAAATCTGCGCCTTGGCTGATACCGGATTCAATGAGTTTCAGAATGTTGGCTTTGGCGGCTGCGGTCACAACAGGGCCGTAATCAACGTCTTTGCCGCCTGTATATGGTCCGACCTTTAGTTTTTCGATCCGTGGCACCAGTTTCGCAATCAGGCGGTCGGCAGTTTCTTCGCCAACGGGCACAGCAACAGAAATGGCCATACAGCGTTCGCCTGCGGCCCCGTAACCGGCCCCGATCAGCGCATCCGCTGCTTGGTCCATGTCAGCGTCCGGCATGATGATCATGTGGTTTTTTGCGCCGCCAAAACACTGCACCCGCTTGCCCATCGAACAACCGCGCCCATAGATATATTCGGCAATCGGCGTCGACCCGACAAAGCCGACGGATTGGATGACAGGGTGATCCAGAATTGCGTCAACTGCCACTTTGTCGCCGTTGACCACCTGCAAAATGCCTTTTGGCAGGCCTGCTTCCTCCATCAGTTCGGCCAGCATCAATGGGACCGATGGATCACGCTCGGATGGTTTCAGGATAAATGCGTTACCGCAAGCAATCGCGGGCGCAAACATCCACATCGGGATCATGGCTGGAAAGTTGAAGGGAGTGATCCCGGCGCTGACGCCGAGCGGCTGTTTCATTGAGTACATATCGATACCAGGGCCCGCGCCATCGGTGAACTCACCCTTTAACAGTTGCGGTGCGCCAATACAGTATTCGACGACTTCAAGGCCGCGTTGCACGTCGCCTGCGGCGTCAGGCATTGTCTTGCCGTGTTCGCGCGACAGCGCTTCGGCTAATTTGTCCATGTCGCGGTTCAGCAGGTCGACGAATTTCATCATGACCCGCGCGCGGCGTTGTGGGTTCACTGCGGCCCAGGCGATCTGCGCTTTTGCCGCAACCTCAACCGCTTGCGCCATTTCTTCAGCACTAGCCAGCGGGACTTTGGCCTGCACTTCGCCGGTTGCCGGGTTGAACACATCGGCAAAGCGTCCGGATGTCCCTTTGACGTGGGTGCCGTTGATATAGTGGGTAAGTTCTTGCATGACGTTCTCCATTGGTTGCGATCACTATAGAATTGCATTTTTGTCTGTAAAAGCGTCAATTATCCAAAATGATTTTGCAAAAATGTGGGTATGAGATGGATAACTGGGACGACATGCGGGTGTTTTTGGCTGTCGCGCGGGCAGAAAGCCTTTCAGGAGCAGCACCCGTTCTGAAAATGGACCCCGCAACGGTCGGGCGTCGCGTGGCGAGGCTTGAGCGATCACTTGGCGCGACGCTGTTTGTAAAATCGCCTCTGGGATACGCGCTGACTGATCTGGGAGAGAGGATGCGTAACCGCGCAGTAGAGGCAGAGACCCATCTGGTCATGGCGCGCGAAGAAGGGCAGGGTGCATCCACATCCCTGACGGGCCAGATTCGGATTGGTGCGCCGGACGGTGCCGCGAATTTTTTGTTACCGCAAGTTTGCGCTGCAATTCAGGCGCAGAACCCCAACCTTGAGATTCAAATTCTGGCATTACCGCGCGTTGTCAACCTGTCACGTCGCGAGGCCGATATGGCAGTGACGGTGAGTGCGCCGGCAGCGGGGCGCCTTACGGTGCAAAAAATATCGGACTACAAATTACATCTCGCGACACGCCGTGACTGTCCCCCGCCAACGTCGATAAACGACTTAAGCGGGACGCCGATTGTCGGGTATATTCCCGATATGATTTTTGACAAAGAGTTGGATTATCTGGCTGATCTTGGGATGAAAGGCGTTCAACTGGCGTCGAATTCGGCGGCGGTACAGTTGCAGATGATCCGCCATGCGGGGATCGGTATTGTTCACGATTTTGCTGTCCCGTTCGCGCCCGAGTTGCGGTGTGTTTTGACCGATCAACTGTCCTTGAACAGATCGTTTTATTTGGTGCGCCACACGTCAGACCGTCAGTCGGACCGTTTGAACAGGGTGGCGCGTTTGGTAATCAAGGGGCTTCAGGACGAAATAGCGCGGCTGGAACAGATCGCGCGCTTGACAGATGCCCCCGCTGTTTGACAGGCTAAAGACCTCACTTACGCTCAAGGAGCCGCTGATGATTGTTTCCCAAATCCTGAAATCAAAAGACAATACAGACATTATTTCTGTGAAACCAAGCGATCCGGTGTTTTCTGCCGTCAGTCTTTTGTCCGAGAAACGGATTGGGACAGTGGTTGTATCTGCCGACGGTACGTCGCTTGATGGTATCTTGTCAGAGCGCGACATCGTGCGGGAAATGGGCCGACGGGGCGCAACCTGTCTGTCGGATACGGTGGCCGACATGATGACCGCGAAACTGGTGACCTGCACCCCCGACGATAGTGCCGATGCTGTGCTTGAAATGATGACGTCGGGTCGTTTCCGGCACCTGCCGGTCATGGCCGACGGCAAAATGATCGGGCTTATTTCCATTGGTGACGTCGTCAAAGCCCGTCTTGCAGAGCTGTCGATGGAAAAAGACGCTTTGCAAGGGATGATTATGGGGCATTAGGCCTCTTGCAATCCTGCCCGCAATATTGTTGCGTGCGCGCAGCAATTGCAATGAATGAGGTGCGCCATGCGTGTAGGACTTTACCCCGGAACGTTTGATCCGGTTACGCATGGACATATCGATATTATCAGACGTGCCTGTTCGTTGGTGGACCGTTTGGTGATCGGCGTTGCCATTAATCGCGATAAGGGACCGTTGTTCAGTTTGGACGAACGTGTCGCGATGGTCGAAGCCGAGTGCGTGCCCCTGGGCAAAGAGCGTGGGTGCGAGGTGGTGGTACACCCGTTTGAAAATCTTTTGATTAGCTGCGCCCGTGATGTCGGTGCCGGGGTTATCATTCGCGGGCTGCGCGCCGTCGCTGATTTTGAATATGAATTTCAGATGGTTGGCATGAACCGATCAATGGACAATACGATCGAGACGGTGTTTTTGATGGCTGACGCCAAAAATCAGGCGATTGCATCAAAGCTGGTCAAGGAAATCGCCCGGCTTGGTGGGGATGTTTCCAAATTTGTGACACCGTCGGTGAACGCGGCGCTTAAGGCACGTTTCGGCGGGTGAACCTTGGCACCTGCATGACGTCGGGCGTGTTTAGATCTGCAACCTGTCCGTTGATCATGGATTTTATGCGCCCGGTGCGCGGTGTTATCACAGCTGCATCGTGATGTTGGTGATCGTGCTTGCCAGGCTGCAACGCCCACGAGCATCTATGTGGCCCATACGCCGCAGGCTGATGCCAATTTGCGAGGGTCGTGGGGTAGGTGACGTGCTGTAGATCGTCATGGCGATAATCAAATGCCGCATACAAAAAGCCGACCCAAGGGGCCGGCTTTTTGAATGATTAATGGTTAAGCGCGCTTAGATAAGTTTACCCATCGCAACCGCTGTGTCGCTCATCCGGTTGGAGAAGCCCCATTCGTTATCGTACCATGTCAGGATACGGACCATGGTGCCGTCCAAGACTTTGGTTTGGTCGAGGTGGAATACCGAAGAGTGCGGATCGTGGTTAAAGTCAGAGCTAACCAACGGCAGATCTGTGTAGCCCAAAATGCCTTTGAGCGGACCATCTGCTGCGGCAATAATCGCTGCGTTCACTTCTTCAACTGTCGTGGCACGGCTTGCCTCAAAGGTCAGGTCAACGACTGATACGTTTGGTGTTGGCACGCGGATCGCAACGCCGTCCAGTTTGCCGTTAAGTTCTGGCAGAACCAGACCAACGGCCTTTGCCGCGCCTGTTGATGTCGGGATCATCGACAGTGCCGCAGCGCGGGCGCGGTACAGGTCTTTGTGCATCGTATCCAGCGTCGGCTGGTCGCCGGTGTAGCTGTGGATCGTCGTCATAAAACCTTTGGTGATCCCGATTGCGTCGTTCAGAACCTTGGCGACGGGCGACAAGCAGTTTGTGGTACAGGACGCGTTCGACACGATAATGTCGTCGGATGTCAATGTGTTGTGGTTCACGCCGTAAACGATGGTTTTGTCAGCGTTGGTCCCCGGCGCAGAGATCAGAACGCGGCTTGATCCGTTATCAAGGTGCGCTTGGCAGGCGTCTTTGCTGGTGAAGATACCAGTGCATTCCAGCACAACGTCGATATGAGCCCAAGGAAGGTCGGCAGGGTTGCGGATCGCTGTGACTTCGATCGGGCCACGACCCGCATCAATCGTGGTTTCCGTCGTTGTCACTGTACCCGGAAACCGCCCGTGCACGGAATCAAACCGCAACAGGTGCGCGTTGGTTTCCACTGGGCCCAGATCGTTGATTGCGACCACTTCGATGTCGGTGCGTCCGCTTTCGATGATTGCGCGCAACACGTTACGGCCAATACGACCAAATCCGTTGATGGCTACTTTGACGGCCATGGTATCTTCTCCTAAAGGATCAATGTTGGCGCTAACATTGCGATTTATACGAAAAGGTCAACCTGTCATCGGCATCAACGCCAGAATGCCATGTATTCAATCAGGCGGAAAAGCTCGGTCACGACAAACGCAAAGATGCGCCCGCTCATCCAGTAGTGATCCCAGACGATCAAGGCAATGATGATGATAGCAAGGATCAGCGCGATACGGTTTGTCATAGACATGGTTTAACGTGCTTTGCGCTGCTGGCAAAGCACGTCCTGATAGATATCGCGCTATTTAACTAGTTAAGTCGGCCCATCGTCGCGGCCACATCTGCCATGCGTGCAGAAAAGCCCCATTCATTGTCATACCATGCCAGTACCCGCACCGTTTTACCGCCGACAACTTTGGTTTGGTCTGGCGCAAAGATGCAAGATTGGGTGGTGTGGTTGAAGTCGATGCTGACCTTGGCTTCGGCGTCATAGGCCATGACCATGCCCATGTATCCACTGGCGGCCTCTGCAACGATTGCGTTTACATCGGCGATCGTGACGGATTTTCCGGCTTCAAAGGTCAAGTCGACCGCGCTGACATTCGGGGTCGGAACCCGTATCGCAGTGCCGTCCAGTTTTCCTGCCAGTTCTGGCAGAACTTCACCCAGTGCTTTGGCCGCGCCGGTGGACGTTGGAATCATCGCCATGGCGGCTGCGCGCGCGCGATACAAATCGCTGTGCCGGCGGTCCAATGTGGGCTGGTCGCCCGTATAACTGTGGATCGTGGTCATGATCCCACGTTCGATTCCGATCGCGTCGTTCAGCACTTTGGCCAGCGGGGCAAGGCAGTTGGTTGTACATGATCCGTTCGAGATCATCTTTTCGGTGTTCAGCAGATCCCGGTGATTCACGCCGTAAACCACAGTGCGGTCCACGTTTTGCGCAGGGGCCGAAATCAGAACCTTTTTTGCGCCACGCGTCAGGTGAATACCTGCGGTATCGCCATCATTAAATTTGCCAGTACATTCCAACACGACATCGACACCAGACCAATCAAGCTCGGACGGGTCGTAGGTCGACATGACATCAATTGGTCCGCGCCCTAGGTCCATCGTCGTGCCACTGATTTTTATGGGGCTACCAAAGCGACCGTGCACACTGTCGTATTTTAGCAGGTGTGCGTTGGTTTCAATCGGACCCGTCGCGTTGATTTTGACCACCTGAACGTCATTGCGCGCGGCTTCTGTGATGTGGGCCAATGTGCAGCGGCCAATCCGGCCGAACCCGTTAATTCCGATTGTGACTGTCATCTGCGTGGCTCCATCTGGCGATCATGAAATTTGCATAGAGGACCATCGTGATGCTTAAAAGTATAAATGTTAATATATTTCAATATGTTAGCGTTAACTTTGGCTGATTGCGCTAACTGTTTTCGCTAACGTTGCGGGGTTGGCCTAAGGTGTGGGTGCGCTACATTGGCAACGAATCGAAATAGAGGACAAAACATGAGCGGATTACTGGCGTTGCTGGACGACGTGGTGGCAATTACCAAGGTGGCGGCGACCAGCGTGGATGATGTTGCAAGCATGGCCGCGCAAGCGGGCGGCAAGACGGCCGGGATCATTATTGATGACGCCGCCGTGACCCCGAAATACGTGGCGGGGTTGGATGCAAAGCGCGAATTGCCGATCATCTGGAAAATTACCAAGGGGTCGCTGTTCAACAAACTGGTGTTGTTGTTGCCTTTGGCGTTGCTGCTGAATGCCTTTGCGCCATGGCTGATTACCTATCTGCTGATGTTTGGTGGGGCCTATCTTTGCTTTGAAGGTGCGGAAAAGGTGTTTCACGTGCTGTTTCCGCATGGCGACCCGCATGTTGAGGCCGATATGACCGTCGGCGACCCCATGCACCTTGAGGAATCGCGCGTGAAGGGGGCGATCAAGACCGATTTCATCTTGTCCGCTGAAATTATGACGATCACGTTGTCATCCATTCCGGCTGCGAACTTTTGGCTGGAGGCAGCAACGCTGGCCACGGTCGGCGTCATGATTACGCTTGTGGTTTACGGTGCCGTTGCCCTGATCGTGAAAATGGATGACGTGGGATTGTGGTTTGCATTGAATGGCAAAACCGGGATTGGCCGCACGTTGGGACGCGGTTTGGTGAAAGCCATGCCAAAGTTGATGTGGGTTTTGTCGGTCGTGGGGACCACCGCGATGCTGTGGGTCGGTGGCTCGATCATATTGCACGGGCTTGAGGTGACGCATATTTGGGCGTGGCCGTATGAAGAAATCCATCACCTTGCAGACATCGCAGCAGCGGCTGTCACGACGGCGTCCGGTGCGGTGCGGTGGGCGGTCACGGCTATTCTGGATGGCATATTCGGTTTGGTTGTCGGGATGTTGCTGATCCCTGTGGCGACCAGGATCATGTCGCCCCTTATACAAAAGTTTAGCCGCGATTAGTCCGATTATGGCGGCGGCCACAACTTTTGGTGTTGACGAAAAATTGACACAAAATAAAAGTCTCTGTCAAAGCATGACTGTGCTTTGGCAGAAAAAGGTTTCCGATGAAAAGACTTCTCTACTTTAGCACGGCGAGTGCAGACGTGACGCAGGACGATGTTGATCGCATTGTTCAAGCAGCAAGCGACGCCAACGCGCAGACCGAAATTTCGGGTGCTCTTGCCTATAATGGACGAAATTTTTGTCAAGTTCTTGAAGGGCCGGATGAACAGGTCAGTGCGTTGATGCAACGTATTGAAGCTGACAATCGTCATAGCGGTATCAAGATACTGGACGAAAAACCGATCACCAACCGGTACTTCGCGGACTGGACTATGGTTGCCGTGGACGAATTGGATTTCAGCGTCGTGATCAACGCGATGAACGCCTAACCCGCGCCATAGGTTTAAGAAAAAGGTCGGCGGGGATACCGCCGACCTTTTTTATTTACGCAAGAAGCGATTTCACCAATGCGGCCGTATCTTGCGCCGTGATCCCGAATTCTTCGAACAGGCGTTCAGCAGGGGCAGAGGCACCAAAGCCGGGCATCCCGATAAACCCAGCTTTTTTGTGGTTGCCGCGTTCACCGAGCAACCACTGATCCCAGCCAAAGCGGACGCCAGCCTCGATCGCGACCCGAACAGGGCCAGCAGGCAACACGCGCTTGCGATAGGATTCGTCTTGCGCTGCAAACAGTTCCCAGCATGGCATGGATACAACGCGTGTTCCAATCCCGGCGTCTTGCAATAGCGCGCGCGCCGCCAAAGCCACCTCAACCTCAGAACCGGTCGCCATCAGAATGGCCTGTCGTTTGCCTTCGGCCTCGGCCAGAACATAGCCGCCCTGCGCGGTCAGGTTTTTTGCAGTGTGTTTGGTACGCACAGTCGGCAGGTTCTGGCGCGACAGGCACAGCACGGATGGCGTGCTGCTGGATGTCAGGGCCAGTTCCCACGCCTCGGCTGTCTCGACGGTGTCAGCGGGGCGGAACACATGTGTGTTTGGCGTTGCGCGCATCATCGCCAGATGTTCGACAGGCTGGTGGGTTGGGCCGTCTTCGCCAAGACCGATGCTGTCATGGGTCATCACGTAGGTGACGGGAATACCCATCAAAGCCGACAGGCGCATGGCCCCGCGTGCATAGTCTGTGAAGCACATGAATGTACCGCCGTAAGGGCGTGCGCCCCCATGCAGTGCCATGCCGTTCATCGCCGACGCCATGCCATGTTCGCGCACGCCGTAATAGATGTAGCGACCTTTGCGGTTGTCGGGGTGAAACACGCCCATGTCTTTGGTCAGGGTGTTGTTTGACCCCGTCAAATCAGCAGAGCCGCCAATCGTTTCCGTCATAATCGGGTTGATGACCTCAAGCGTCATTTCCGACGACTTGCGTGTTGCGACCTTTGGCAGACCTTCTGAAATCTGCTTTTTCAACGCGCGGATGGTTGCAGCCAGTTTCTTGGGGGCTTCACCAGCATAGGCGCGATTGAATTCGGCCTGTTTGGTGTCGGACAAGGACGCAAAACGGGTTTCCCAGTCTTTGCGTGTCTGGACACCGCGTGCGCCAATGGCTTCCCAGGCGGCTTTTGTATCTTCTGCAACTTCGAAATCGCCCATCGGCGCGCCGTAAAGTTCCTTTGTGGCCTTAAGCTGTTCGGCGTTGGTCAATGCGCCGTGACCTTTGGAAGTGTCTTGCGCCGCATGACCAAGCGCGATGTGTGTTTTGCACGCAATCATAGAGGGGCGAGGGTCTGCTTTGGCCGCTGTGATCGCTGCGTCAATCGCCACCGGATCATGACCGTCGATTTCTTGTACATGCCAACCCGACGCTGCAAACCGCTGCGGCTGGTTGGTGATGTCGGCGATATCCACCTTGCCGTCGATCGTGATGTTGTTGTTGTCCCAAAACACAACCAGGTGTCCCAGTTGCTGCATGCCCGCGAGGCCGATCGCCTCTTGGCTGACGCCTTCCATCAGGCAACCGTCACCTGCAATGACGTAGGTGTGGTGGTTCACGATCTTTTTGCCCCAAGCGGCGCGCTGAATTTCTTCTGCGATGGCAAAACCAACCGAATTGGCGATGCCTTGGCCAAGTGGGCCGGTGGTGGTTTCAATCCCGCGGGCATGACCATATTCGGGATGGCCGGCCGTTTTGGCACCCCATTGGCGGAAGTCTTTGATTTGCTGCAGGGTGATATCTTCGTAGCCGGTGAGGTACATCAGCGCGTAAAGCAGCATCGACCCGTGGCCCGCCGACAGAATGAACCGGTCGCGGTCAGGCCAAGCGGGTGCCTTTGGGTCAAAGTTAAGGTGTTTTTCATAAAGCACGGTGGCGACGTCAGCCATGCCCATCGGCATGCCTGAGTGACCTGAATTGGCGGCTGCAACAGCATCCAATGTTAATGTGCGGATTGCCACGGCTTTGTTCCAGTGGTCGGGGTGTGCTTTGCGCAGTGCGTTGATATCCAAGGTGGTCATGTCCTATTTCGAAAAGTGAACGTCATGCTTGCCAGCGTCATATCAGGGTCACCCCCAAGATCAAGCGTGACGGTTAAACCATTCATAATCAACGATCCGTCCGATTTGCTGGGACCCGCTGGATCGCATAGTCTGGGCGCACAGCGGTACGATTCGGTGTATGCGCAAACATTGGACGATGTTCCAACGTATGCCGATTTTTTGATTTGCGCACAGGCAGTGCAAGGTGGTTGTTATTTTGACAGCTGTGAAAGGACGAGCGGATGAGTGATATAAGTGCGCTAGAAAGCCGGATAACGGCGGCGCTTGATCGGATTAGGCTGGGTGTGGACGCACAGTCCTTCCATGGGGGCGGGACCGATGCCCTGAATGCCGCGCTTGAAAATGAGCGTGCCGCCAATGTTGAATTGATTGAACGTGTGCGCGTCCTGAAGGATCGTCAAGATTCGCAAGTTGCCGCACTGTCAGCACGCGTCGAAAAGCAACGTGCGCAATTGATCGCCTATGATGCGCAGATCCAGAACTTGCGGGCGTCAAATTCACAGCTGCGCGAGGCGAACACATTGTTGCGTGAGGCGATGACCGAAGGGCTGGCGCCAGAGCTGGTTGATATGGCCATCTCAGCAGAGATCACGGCCTTGCAGGCGCAACGTACTGCGGAAGCCACTGAAATCGAAGCTATTTTAGCCGAGCTCAAACCCCTGATCGAGGAGACACCGCATGCCGCAGGTTGAGATTTTGATCGGAGGCCGTAGCTTTGAGGTGGCCTGCCAGCCCGGCGAGGAATCGTTTTTGCAGTCGGCTGCAGCCGTGTTGGATGGCGAAGCCGCACATCTGGCCGAACAGATTGGCCGGATGCCAGAGGCGCGGATGCTGTTAATGGCTGGTTTGATGCTTGCCGATAAAACGTCAGGGTTAGAAGAAAAATTGACAAATGCCCTAGCCGAGTCAGAGCAACTGCGTCACCAGATTGAAGCACTGCAATCGCGACCCGCGCCAGAGCCTGTCCGCGTTGAAGTGCCGGTGGTCCCCGCGTCAATCGCCGAGGCGCTGGCCGAAATTGCCGCGCGTGCCGAAGCGCTTGCTGATCATGTCGAGGGGCAGGTTTAGGACACTTTGGGGAATGGCGCAGCAAGGCGTTGGTCTTGCTGCATTGCTTTATTCCAGCGCGTGATCCGGTCGTTGTTGTTTTTGTCGGACAGCATCAGCCGCGCAAATTTGCACCCATCGTCAGGCAGCGCAAAAGGTGTTGTGGCGGGCATCCAATATTGTCGTCCCATACGCAGCTTTCGCGGAATGCGTGGCGGGATTGTTGTCGTCTCGGCCTGACCGGTTTTGCCATATGGCATGACGTCAACGTCGTTCGCGTCAGTGATCGCAACGATCGCGAAAACACGCACACACACAGCGATTGCGAACACCACAAATGCTCTCACCGAACATAATTCGGTGAGAGCCAGTTGCCGATTAGGCGTTGGCAGCACGGATTTGTTCAGCGGCATCTTTGCTGAATGCCACACCATTATCCGCGAACAGCGTATCCAATTCACCCGACAACATCATTTCGGTGATGATGTCGCAGCCGCCAACAAATTCGCCTTTGACGTAAAGCTGGGGGATGGTCGGCCAGTCGGAATAGTCCTTGATACCCTGACGGATGTCGGCATCGGCCAAGACGTTCACATCAGCATATTCCACGCCCATGAAGTTCAAAACGCCCGCGACGCGCGACGAGAACCCGCATTGCGGCATGGACTTTGTGCCCTTCATGAACAGGACAACGTCGTTCGCGGTAACGGTTTCTTTGATTTTTGCTTCGGCTGTCATGATGATGTCCTTTGTAAGATTCTCACAGTTTGATGCGCACTGTGGGTGCATTTTGGTGCAAGGTAAGCCGCTAGGCTGGTGCCTTGGTTGTTAAGGCGAGCGCGTGCAGTTCGCCGTTGCTGCCGTCCATCTTTCCCTTGAGGGCCGCATAGACCGCACGCTGCTGCTGCACGCGGTTCATACCACGAAAGCTCTCATCGACGACCTCGGCCGCAAAATGCGCCCCGTCATCGCCCTGAACGTTGATCTGCGCGTCTGGAAAGCTGTCGCGCAACAAGGTTTCGATGTCATTTGCTGTGATCGGCATGGGCATTCCTTTTATTCTTCCCCATCAATCTAGTGACGGCGTGCCGGAGCGACAAGAGGGCGCCCCGGCAAGCGTGGTACGGCACGTCAGTAGATTATGCCACTGCATCCGCGAACGATGTGCGGAATATCTGCGCGAGCACTGCTAACGGGGCTTCCGATGCGCCATAGCACACCTTATCTCCGCCAACTTTGCCAACCATCACCAATGGAACCTGCGCCGTTTGTGCCGCAACCATCAAGGCCTCGGCCATGTCAAAATTACAGCCGATCAAATAACGGGCCTGATCTTCGCCGAACAGTGTCGGGGTGTCGGCGATGTCGATACTGACACCAACACCGGCCGCCTCGGCCATTTCAAATGCGGCCAGCGCAAGCCCCCCATCGCTGAGGTCCGTGCATGCGGTGATCAGCGTATGATTGGCGCGGATAAAGTCGCCGTTGTTTTTTTCCGCAACCAGATCAACGTGTGGTGCATCGCCTTCGACCCGGCCAAATACCTCTGCCAGCAAGGCAGATTGACCAAGATGTCCTTTGGTCGTGCCAACAAGAAGCAACACATGACCTTCACGGATTTTGCCTGTGATCATTTCGTCAGGATGGCGAATGATGCCGACAGCGCCAATGGTAGGGGTCGGCAAAATGCCGGTGCCGTCAGTTTCATTGTATAGCGACACGTTGCCCGACACGATCGGCATATCGAGCGCTTTGACCGCTTCGCCGATACCTTGGATCGCACCGACAAATTGCCCCATGATTTCGGGCTTTTCGGGATTGCCAAAATTCATGTTGTCCGTCGTTGCGAGAGGGGTCGCACCTACGGCTGTCAGGTTACGGTAGGCTTCTGCGACGGCTTGCTTGCCACCTTCAACAGGGTTGGCTTTGACGTAGCGCGGGGTCACATCGCTGGTGAAGGCCAGTGATTTATCAGTGCCGTGCACGCGCACAATGCCAGAACCAAGCCCCGGCGTGCGTGCGGTATCGCCCATGACCTGCTGGTCGTATTGTTCGTATACCCATTGTTTCCCAGCATAATTCGGACTGCTGATCAGCGCCTTAAGGCCGTCAATCGGATCAATGCCAGGTACATCGCCCATTGGGGCTGCCGCAGGGGTGGGTACCCATGGGCGGTCGTATTCCGGGGCCGATCCAGACAAAGTCGCCAGCGGCAGGTCCGCCATGACAACGCCTTTGTGGACGACAATAAACCGGTCTTCGGCAATCGTTTCACCAACAATGGCGAAATCCAGATCCCATTTGACAAAAACGGCCCGCGCTTCGGCTTCGAGTTCAGGCTTGAGCACCATCAGCATCCGCTCTTGCGATTCTGACAGCATCATTTCGTAAGCGGTCATATCGGTTTCGCGTTGCGGCACGTCGTCAAGGTTCAGGCGGACACCAAGCCCACCTTTATCGCCCATCTCGACCGCAGAGCAGGTAAGACCCGCGGCACCCATGTCTTGAATAGAGATCACCGCACCGGTGGCCATCAACTCTAGGGTCGCTTCCATCAGCCGCTTTTCTGTGAACGGGTCCCCGACTTGTACGGTGGGACGTTTTTCTTCGATGGTGTCGTCAAATTCGGCAGACGCCATCGTCGCACCGCCAACACCGTCACGCCCGGTTTTCGCGCCAAGATAGACAACGGGCATCCCGACGCCCGAGGCCGCCGAGTAAAAAATCTTGTCTGCATCTGCAAGGCCCGCTGCGAAAGCATTGACCAGACAGTTGCCGTTATAGGCCGCGTCAAAGCGGACTTCGCCGCCGACTGTGGGCACGCCAAAGCAGTTGCCGTAGCCACCAACCCCAGCAACCACGCCATTGACCAGTTGTTTTGTCCTAGGGTGGGATGGAACCCCGAAAGAAAGAGAGTTCATCGCCGCGATAGGGCGGGCACCCATCGTGAATACGTCGCGCAAAATACCCCCAACCCCGGTCGCAGCACCCTGATAGGGTTCGATATAGGAGGGGTGGTTATGGCTTTCCATTTTGAATACAACAGCTTGACCATCGCCGATGTCGACCACGCCAGCGTTTTCGCCGGGGCCACAGATGACTTGTGGACCTTCGGTGGGCAGCGTCCGGAGCCATTTTTTCGACGACTTATATGAACAATGCTCGTTCCACATTGCAGAAAAAATGCCCAATTCGGTAAAACTTGGCGTGCGACCGATGATATCAAGGATGCGCTGATATTCGTCAGGCTTTAGTCCATGGGCGGCAATCAGGTCATCGGTGATGGCGGGTTCGTTCATTGCAATCTCCCAAGCAGCGTTGCGGCCTTTTAAGGCCTTGTTGCGCGGGTTGGAAGGGCCAACCTTCGCAACAGCCGAGGAGAGTGCTGTGTTAGCGAAGCGGGTGTTACGACAGAACGTCAATCAACTGGCTTTTGCGATGTGGCAGTTTCTACTGGCTATCTTCAAAATGGCGCGCCGACACGAGAAGATCCCAATATTGTATTCGTCGCTGGTCCCGACCGGGCGGTCAAAGTGCGCCTGATTCATTGATGCTTGTGCAAGTGGACCCGTCAATGTGAAAAAACGCGGGGCGGGGCAACAATATCCGGAAGTAAATTGTCTGTTAATTTGCTGTCTATCTGGCGTCGCGTGCCTAAAGTCGGGCACCATTTTAATCACACGGGCTATGGGTCGGTGCGTATTAAGTGATTTTTGGCGTATTCAATAAAAAAATGCCCCCGCGTGCGGGCGTTAGCCTGACACGCGGGGGTTTTTATTTTCTTAGAGGTCGTCGATGAAGCTGTCGACTTCCTGCTTGGCCTGCTCTTTGGTTTTACCGTATTTGGCCTGCAGTTTACCTTCCAGCACCTCGCGGTTGCCTTCGATCTGGTCGAGCTCGTCGTTTGTCAGCTCGCCCCATTTGGCTTGCACGTTACCTTTAAGCTGCTTCCAGTTACCTTCTACTTGATCCCAGTTCATGGTGTATCCTTTCGTGTTTCTCTTCTGGGGATACAACACGTGGAGGACGAAAGGGTTCATCGCTAGATTGCAATTAGGCAAAAAAAAAGCCGGGCACATGGCCCGGCAAGTCCAACAGGGAGGTGAAAGTGACGCGCAATTAAGCATCGTCGCCTTCGATTGTTCAGATAGGGTGTGAATTTTCAGCGTTCAAGAAAAATGATAGGATTTCACTGCAAAGCGGCTATGCGTTTATTGCATGGCTGCCCATGGCAGTGGCACGCCAACACCCGAAACGGTATCACATCACCACGATGCCATTATATTTGAGACACCGGAATGCACCGGATCTGTGACCTATTCGTCTTTTGATAGACCAACGGTATCGCGTAGCTTTTGCCTGTGCGAGATAATTTCATCCTGCACAAAGTCGCGAAAGGCGCTGATCCGCTTCGATTGCCGCAGTTCTTCGGGATAGGCAAGGAAAACAGGTACTTCGCCGCTTTGCAAATCGGGGAGGATCCGCACCATATGTGGAAAATCCTCGATCAGGTAATCAGGCAAAACGCCGACGCCAAGATTGTTGATCACCCCTTGAAGGACACCGAAGTAATTGTTGACCGTGAATAGGCTATGCACGTCATGCGCCAGCAATTGCTGGACCAGCGACGCGCCGGCGGCGACTTGCGTCGAATTCGGGCTTTGGCAAATCAAACGATGATTGGTGATATCTTCGATATCGTTAATCATGCCGTTCTTGGCGATATATTCTTGAGATGCGTATAGACGCATCCGCACGGACATAAGCCGCTTACGAATCAAATCAGCCTGCGAGGGTTCTTTCATCCGGATCGCAACGTCCGCTTCACGCATAGGAAGATCAAGCACCCGCTCTTCGAGCATCAGGTCGATCTTCAGGTCAGGATATTTTTCGTAAAGCTTTGGCAGTCGTGGCGCCAGCCACAGTGTCCCGAATCCGGTTGTGGTGGTCACGCGCAGTTCCCCGAACACCTCTTCTTCGCTGTCTTTTATTCTTGCTGCCGCGGCCTCTAGGCGCCGGTTCATCGATTTTGTTGCGTCAAACAGCAATTCGCCCTGTTCCGTTAGAATCAACCCACGCGCGTGACGGTGGAACAGTGTTGTGTTCAGCATTTCTTCGAGCGCACGAATTTGACGGCTGACAGCCGATTGGGACAGGTGCAGCGTATCACCCGCATGGGTCAACGACCCTGCGTCAGCAACTGCATGAAATATCCTAAGTTTGTCCCAGTCCATTTTGGCCCAATATGTTTGTGATAGTTTATGTCTAACCACTTTCCATAGCTATTGCAGTAATTCGTTGCAAACCCGTTAGGCGGATAAATACCTCTTTGTAGGTCAGCATATTTGACCTAAGCTGAAAAGATGAGCGGTTTTATGCGCGGGGAGGTGCAAGATGACCCATCAAAAGGTTTCTTTAAACGACCGTTACGATTTATCGAAGACAACTGTTTTACTGAATGGCACGCAAGCATTGGTGCGACTCATGCTGATGCAGCGGGCGCGCGATGAGCGGGCCGGGTTGAATACCGCTGGTTATGTCACTGGGTACCGCGGATCACCGTTGGGTGCGGTCGATATGCAGATGCAGCGCGCAGAGCCGGCTTTGACCTCGGCGCAGGTTACCTTTCAACCGGGACTTAACGAAGATCTTGCCGCCACGGCCATGTGGGGAAGCCAGCAAGCGGAACTGCGCGGTGAAGGCAAGTATGATGGCGTCTTTGGCCTGTGGTACGGCAAGGGACCGGGTGTCGATCGATCCGGGGATGTAATGCGACACGCGAACATGGCCGGCACCTCGCCCCATGGGGGCGTGATCATGGCGATGGGGGACGACCACACCGGGGAAAGCTCTACGACATTGCATCAATCGGACTGGGCGATGCTTGACGCATATATGCCGATCGTTTCTCCCGCAGGGGTTCAAGAGGTGCTTGACTACGGTCTCTATGCGTATGCGCTGTCGCGCTATAGCGGGCTTTGGGTTGGCTTGAAGACAATGAAAGATACCATCGAGGTCACGTCCGTTGTGGATGGGGACCCGCACCGCCTGACCTTTGTGACCCCGGACGTGGAAATGCCAGAAGGCGGATTGAACATAAGGTTGGTTGATACCCCGCAACTGCAAGAGGCGCGCGTTATCGACCACAAAAGGTTCGCCGCCGAGGCGTTTGCGCGTGCGAATAAGGTGGATCAGCGCAAATGGGGGAAACCCGGGGCAAAGATTGGTTTTGTCGCTGCCGGGAAAAACTGGCTTGATTTGCAGCACGCACTGTCGCTTTTGAACCTGGATGCGCAGTGTGCCGAAAGTATCGGTGTGACCACCTATAAGGTTGGGCAGGTCTGGCCCTTGGATATGGCGAGTTTCCATGACTGGGCCGAAGGGCTTGATCTGATCGTGGTTGTCGAGGAAAAGCGCAAACTGATCGAGGTCCAAGTGAAAGAAGCCTTGTTCGACGACCGTCAGGGGCGGCGAGTCTATGGTTGGCACAAGGGTGATGAACATTCTGCGGGGCGCCGCGAGGAGGTGTTTCCCACAAAAGGCGCGCTTGATCCGATATGGATTGCCGAAAAAATCGGCGGTATTCTGGTCGAGGAGGGATGCGCGACGACCGACGTAAAGGCGGGGCTCGCGAAAATGATAGATGCGCGCCGCGCGGACAACGCCCCAGAGATCGCAGCGCGATTACCTTATTTCTGCTCTGGATGCCCCCATAATACGTCGACCAAAGTGCCCGAGGGAAGCCGCGCCTATGCGGGTATCGGCTGTCACTACATGGTGCAATGGATGGACCGCGATACGGTCGGGTCGACGCAGATGGGCGGTGAGGGGGCAAATTGGGTCGGCGAATCCCCGTTTTCGACCCGCGACCATGTGTTCCAGAATTTGGGGGACGGGACCTATAACCATTCTGGTGTTCAGGCGATCCGCTTTGCGCTGATGGCAGGGACCAACATCACCTATAAGATACTTTATAACGATGCTGTCGCGATGACTGGCGGGCAGGGGAATGACGGGGGGCTGACGGCCGATCAAATTTGTCGCGAATTACTGGCGATGGGTGTCGCGCATGTGGCGCTGGTCTATGATCCAAGCGAAGGTTTGGATCTAAACGCCTTTCCCAAGGGGCTGGATATCCACACCCGTGATGCATTGCCCAAGGTCCAAGACACCTATCGTGGTCACAAGGGTGTTTCCGCCATCGTGTACGTTCAGACCTGTGCCGCCGAAAAACGGCGACGCCGCAAGCGGGATCAATTTCCAGACCCCGATAAGCGCGTGTATATCAATACAGACGTTTGTGAAGGCTGCGGAGACTGCGGGGTGCAGTCCAACTGTGTGTCGATTGTGCCGGTAGAGACGGCACTGGGCCGTAAACGTGCGATCGATCAATCAAGCTGCAACAAAGATTTTTCATGCGTCAAAGGCTTTTGCCCATCCTTTGTGACGATCTCGGGCGCAAAAATCCGCAAAGACCCGACACGCGATGTTGATCTGCCTGATCTGCCGCTGCCAGATTTACCTGTCATTCACGGGACTCATAATGTGGTGATGACCGGGGTCGGCGGGACAGGGGTTGTCACGATTGGTGCCGTTCTTGCGATGGCGGCGCATTTGGACGGAAAAGGCGCCGGGATGATGGAAATGGCCGGGCTCGCGCAGAAAGGCGGCGCGGTGCATATCCATTGCAGGATCGGCGAGCGTCCCAGCGATATCTCTGCCATCCGGGTCGCAGTCGGTGAATGCGATGCGCTGATTGGCGGTGATCTGGTGGTGAGTGCGGGTTCCAAAACACTGGGGTTGATACAAGCCGGGCGCACGGTTGGCGCAGTGAATAGTTTTGAAATGATCACGGGTGATTTCACCCGTGACGCCGGATTCCAGCTGCCTGTTGCGCAGCTCCGGCTGGCGTTAGAGGCGCGGATGCAGGACCGGCTTGCGCTATTTGATGCAACAGCGCTTTCAAAAACGCTTTTGGGGGACAGTATCTATTCTAACATGATGGTCTTTGGGGCGGTCTGGCAGATGGGCGGCATTCCGATCAGCCATGACGCCATCCAACAGGCGATCAAGATGAATGGTGCCGCAGTTGCGCCAAACCTGCGTGCCTTTGCACTGGGGCGCTGGGCCTATTTGCACCCGGATGATGCCGCAGCGCTATTGACCGCTGACGTTCCTGATCAGCCGCATTCGTTGGATGAACAGATCGCGTTCCGCGAGGCGCATCTGGTCGCATATCAAGGGAAACGGTTGGCTGCGCGTTACCGTGCTTTTGTGGATAGGTTTCAGGACGCGCCGCTGCGTACGGCGGTGGCGATTTCCTATCATAAGTTATTGGCATATAAAGACGAATACGAAGTGGCCCGGCTTTTGCTGCGATCCCAATCGGATGCTGAAGCCGTATTTGCGGGTGATCTTAAACTGACTTACCACCTAGCGCCGCCGCTGTTGGCACGTAAAGGACCGGATGGGCGGCCGCAAAAGCGTGCGTTTGGCCCATGGATGGGGCGGGTTTTGCCGGTTCTTGCGCGTCTGAAAATCCTGCGCGGAACAGTATTTGATCCCTTTGGTTATACCGCTGAAAGGCGTCAGGAGCGCATGTTGATCCGCCAGTACGTCGCGGACATGACGGATGTGCTTGCTATTGTCCGCCCAGATACGCGCGATGCTGCGATTGCGCTGGGCGCGTTGCCGCAGGACATTCGTGGCTATGGGCCGGTCAAAGCGGCCAGTATCGAAAAGGCTGCCGAACGCCGCGTCGCGCTATTGAAACAGCTTCATGCGCCGCCGATGGGCAAGGAGAAATCCAGCGCATAAATGTCATTTTCTTGTTTCTCGACTATGCTATTGTCGGCGCAGAAACCTGAACGGGCCGAACCAGAATGGCAATCAAAGAACGTGAAGTCGCGCGCGATATTTCCTACGCGACCTCTGTAAAAGGGCGCGGCAGCCGGGTGTTGGTGAGGGTGATGGAAAATGCGACAGGACGCCTGACGCTGATCCGTAAGGCACGCGGGTATGACCGCGATGTTGCGTCTGGCCGCGACTTTTGGGACGTTATTACAGGTCGTTACGGGCTCGACCTTGATGTGATATCAGGCACGCTTGAGGGTATTCCAACCGAAGGCCCGTTGATTGTGGTCGCCAATCATCCCTATGGCATTTTGGACGGGCTGATGCTGGGCCGGATTTTGTCCCAGCGGCGCAGCGGTGATTTTCGGGTGCTTGCGCACCGTATTTTCCGCCGCTCACCTGATCTGGAGCGCGTGATCCTGCCCATCTCATTTGACGAAACAAAAGAGGCGGCAAAGCTTAACCTTGAAACGCGGGCCGCGGCTGTACGCTATTTGTCAGAGGGCGGCGCAATTGGTGTGTTTCCGGGGGGCACTGTGTCGACCTCGGCCACGCCATTTTCGGCGCCGATGGATCCAGGTTGGCGCACGTTTACGGCCAAAATGGTTGCGAAATCGGGTGCAACTGTCGTCCCGGTATTTTTCGTTGGCGGCAATAGCCGTCTGTTCCAGCTTGCCAGTCATTTACACAGCAATCTACGTATGGGTCTGTTGATCCGCGAATTCCGCACACGGGTCAACAAACCCGTGCAAGTCGTGATTGGTAAACCGATCCTGCCCGACCAATTGGCGGCGTTTCAAAAAGACCCCAAAGCATGCATGGATTTCCTACGCAAAGCCACGTATGACCTAAGCCCAAGCCCGATAGACTCAAGCTGTCTGGGCCACGAATTTGAAGCAAAATATAGGGTGCGCGATGGCCGTCGGGATCTTCGATAGTGGGCTAGGGGGGCTGACAGTGCTAGACGCTGTCGCAAAGCGGTTGCCTGATGTTCCTTTGGTTTATCTGGGGGACAGTGCACATGCGCCGTATGGCGTACGGACCCCTGATGATATTTACAACCTGACCACCGCTGCGACACAGCGCCTGTTCGATGCAGGATGTGATCTGGTAATTTTGGCATGCAACACGGCATCTGCGGCTGCTTTGCGGCGGATGCAGGAAAGCTGGATACCGCCGGGCAAGCGTGTTTTGGGCGTTTTCGTGCCGATGATAGAAGCCCTGACAGAGCGGCAGTGGGGCGATAATTCGCCACCGCGCGAGGTTGCAACAAAGCACGTGGCGCTATTTGCGACGCCTGCGACCGTTGCCAGCCGTGCGTTTCAGCGCGAACTGGCGTTTCGTGCAATCGGCGTTGATGTCGAGGCGCAAGCCTGTGGCGGTGTCGTCGATGCGATTGAAGATGGCGATATGATCCTTGCACAGGCTTTGGTGCGGTCGCATGTCGATGCGTTGATGCGCAAAATGCCGCAACCTGACGCCGCGGTTTTGGGTTGCACCCATTACCCGCTGATGGAGGCAGAGTTTCAGGCCGCTTTGGGCCCCGACGTAAAGGTGTTTAGCCAAGCCAATTTGGTGGCCGAAAGCCTTGCGGATTATTTGCAGCGTCGTCCAGAAATGGTGGGGCCGGGTACAGAATCTGCATATCTGACAACGGGCAATCCACAGAAAGTTTCGGCGCGCGCGACGCAGTTCCTGCGACGACAGATCACATTCACCGCTGCCTGATCTTACGCTATTATCAAATCCCAAGAGGATACCGCTATGATTTACAATGTCGCCATTCTGGGCGCTTCTGGCTACACAGGGGCAGAGTTGGTTCGCCTGATTGCCACACATCCAAGCCTGCGTATTGTTGGGCTTTCTGGAAATTCCAAGGCAGGTATGGCGATGGCTGATGTTTTCCCACATCTGCGCCATCTGGATCTGCCCGTGCTGACCACGATCGACGACATGTCCTTTGACGGTGTGGATTTGGTCTTTTGTGCATTGCCACACGCCACCTCGCAGGCTGTGATTTCACAGCTGCCCAAACACCTGAAAATTGTCGATCTGTCCGCCGATTTCCGTCTGCGTGATCCGGCTGCTTATGAAAAATGGTACGGCAAGCCGCACGCCGCCCTCGAGATGCAAAAAGAGGCGGTGTATGGTCTGACCGAGTTTTACCGCGACGAAATCAAAGCTGCACGTCTTGTTGCCGGCACGGGCTGTAACGCTGCAACTGGCCAGTATGCGTTGCGCCCTTTGATCGCGGCGGGTGTGATCGACCTAGACCACATTGTGCTGAACTTGATGGCCGCAGTGTCGGGGGCGGGGCGCAGCCTCAAGGAAAACCTGCTGCACGCGGAACTGTCTGAAGGCGCGCATGCCTATGCTGTCGGCGGCACGCATCGCCATTTGGGTGAGTTTGACCAAGAGTTTTCGGCAATCGCCGGGCGTCCGGTGCAGATCCAGTTCACCCCGCATCTGATTCCGGCCAACCGTGGCATTCTGGCGACGACCTATGTGCATGGCGATGCGCAGGTGATTTATGACACGCTGGTCGCGGCCTATCAGGATGAGCCGTTTATCGTGATGCTGCCGATGGGGCAGCATCCGTCGATCAAACATATTCGCGCATCAAACTTCTGCCATATCGGCGTTGTCGCCGACCGTATTGCGGGCCGTGCGATTGTTGTCGCGGCCTTGGACAACCTGACCAAAGGATCATCGGGGCAGGCATTGCAGAACGCCAACTTGATGTTGGGACTGCCCGAAACCGAAGGCCTGATGTTGGCGCCGGTATTTCCATGAGCGGGTTCAAGAGCCTTAAGAAACGCCGCCGTGTGCAGGTGATCGGCATTGCTGGTGCTTGTATCGTGGCGGTGTTAACGACCTTATGGTTCTTGCCCGACGACAGCTTTCAGTTTTTCCGGTCACCGTCCGAAATAGCCCAGACTCCTCCGCAGCCGCACGAACGGTTTCGGATCGGCGGGCTTGTCGCTGACGGGTCGCTGGTGCGTGGTCAGGGCGAAGAAATCAGCTTTGCGGTAACGGATGGTGGGGCGACGATCAGTGTTGTCTACACAGGGATATTGCCCGATTTGTTTGCCGAAGGTCAGGGAATGGTTGCGCAAGGCAACTACATTAATGGTCGATTTGAAGCCGTTGAAATTCTTGCTAAACATGACGAAACCTACATGCCGAAAGAAGTGCTGGATGCGCTGAAAGAGCAAGGCGTGTATGTTGCACCGGACGGTGCTGCGGTGACGAATTAACCTCTTTGGCGCAGCTTTCGTGTCGCACAGACATGAGGGCCGCCAATGCAAACCATTTCCCAGATTGCCACCGAAATTGTCGCCCGCGAGGGGGGCTATGTGAATGACCCCGACGATCCCGGTGGTGCGACGAAATACGGGGTCACGGTCCACACCATGCGCCGCCTCGGGCTGGATTTAACAGGTGATGGACAGGTCGACGCCGCGGATGTCCAAGTTTTAAGCCGCGACCGCGCAGTCGCAATTTTTATTGCACATTATTACCGCGCGCCAAAGATTGATCAGCTGCCTGCGCCTTTGCAGGCCTCTGTCTTTGATATGTATGTAAATGCCGGGGCCAATGCTGTGCGCATTCTTCAGCGGCTGTGCAACGCGATGCGCATTGACGTCGGTGTAGACGGCGTGATTGGCCCGCAAACAATTGCGGCAGTGCAGCAGGCGATGGATGCCGCACCAAATCACCTGTGTGATGCCTATGGTATCGCACGGCGCAATTATTATTACGACTTGGCGGATCAGCGGCCTGCCAGCCGCAAATACGCCCGTCGCCGGGATGGCGGAAAAGGTGGCTGGATTACGCGCGCCGAACATTTCATCAGCCCCCGCTATCACTTGACTGCAGTGCAACATCAACAAAGGACAGCGCAATGGGGTTGATCACCGGAATTATGGGATTTCTGTTTGGCGACGGACGCAATGTGGTGGCACAGACGGCCGAGGTGTTTCGCGAAAATACGGAGCGGAGCGCGGTCAGGGAGGCGACCGCAAAAAGCGAGGCATTGCAACAGTTTGCCGCTGAATTTGCACATGCCCGTCGGGGACTGTTTGACCGCTTTGTTGACGCGCTTAATCGATTGCCTCGGCCGATGTTGGCGCTGGGGACGATTTGGTTGTTTGTGATGGCGATGCGGAACCCTGTTGCGTTCAAAAACGGGATGGAAGGGTTGGCCGTTGTCCCTGAACCGCTGTGGTGGTTGATGGGCGCCATTGTCAGTTTTTATTTTGGTGCCCGACATCAAGCCAAAGATCAGGATTTCCAGCGGTCGATCGTGCGGTCATTGGCGGCGACGCAGGGTGCGAAAACTGTCGTTTCAGACGAACAAAACCCGGCGCTTGCTGAATGGCGGGTGCAAAATGGACAATAACTGGCACGAGGTGACCGAACGCCGGCTGACATCACTTGAAACTCGCAACGCGGTTGACGAGGTCCATCGTGGCAACGTCGCGGACAGGCTGGGTGCGATCGAAGACACGTTGCGGTGGCTGGTGCGCATGATGATTGGTGGCTTTCTTATGGCGGCATTAACCTATGCGCTGCAGGGGGGGCTCAAGCTTTAGCAGTGCGCGGCAAAATGTAACGTGCAATTGGCGCCAACGGCATGTTGCACCGGCCGAAATTGGGTTAAGACTGTCATATGATGACAGAACTTGGACATTTCGCGCTGATTCTTGCCTTTGGCGTTGCCATTGTACAGATGACAGTACCCATGATTGGTGCCCATCGCGGTAACGCTGCGTGGATGGCGGTGGCAGGACCTGCTGCAATCATTCAGTTTGCGCTGATCGCCTTTTCGTTCATCGCACTCACTTGGGCGTTTGTGACCTCTGACTTCTCGCTGAACCTTGTCTATGCGAACTCGCATACAGAGAAACCATTGATTTACAAAATCAGTGGTGTGTGGGGAAATCACGAGGGGTCGATGCTGCTATGGGTATTGATCCTGACATTGTTCGGAGCGAGCGCCGCAGTCTTTGGCGACAATCTGCCCGAACGGCTGCGCGCGCGCGTGCTGGCCGTGCAAGGTGCAATTGGTGTCGCGTTTATTGCGTTCATTCTTTTCACGTCCAACCCCTTTTTGCGACTGGCTGTGCCGCCGTTGAATGGCAAAGACTTGAACCCGCTACTGCAAGATCCCGGTTTGGCGTTTCATCCGCCTTTCTTGTACCTCGGTTATGTCGGCCTGAGTATGTCGTTTTCGTTTGCTGTCGCCGCGTTGATCGAAGGCAAAGTTGATGCAGCTTGGGGACGGTGGGTGCGTCCATGGACACTGGCCGCGTGGATGTTCCTGACGCTAGGTATCGCGCTGGGGTCGTGGTGGGCCTATTACGAATTGGGGTGGGGTGGCTTCTGGTTCTGGGATCCGGTCGAGAACGCATCGTTTATGCCATGGTTGATATCCACTGCATTGCTGCACTCTGCTGTTGTTGTGGAAAAACGCGAGGCATTGAAAAGCTGGACAATTCTGTTGGCGATCCTAGCCTTCGGTTTTTCGCTGCTGGGAACATTCATCGTGCGATCCGGCGTGTTGACGTCGGTCCACGCTTTTGCGAATGACCCCGCGCGCGGCGTGCTGATTTTGATCATTCTTGCGGTATTTCTGGGCGGTGCGCTGACACTTTACGCGGCGCGTGCGGGCGCAATGGAGGCCAAGGGTGTTTTTGGCGCGGTTAGTCGTGAAAGCGCGCTGGTGTTGAATAACGTCCTGCTCGCGGTCAGTTGCTTTGTCGTTTTCATTGGCACCATCTGGCCGTTGGTTGCAGAAATCCTGTTCGGTCGGACATTGTCGGTTGGGCCGCCGTTTTTTGACGCGGCATTCACGCCGTTTATGGTCGGCTTGGCAATTGTACTACCTGCTGGGTCAATGATCGCCTGGAAGCGCGGAACATTAAGCCGGACCATCAAGCCGCTGCTGCCTTGGCTGGTTTTGGCTGTGGCACTTGGTGCGCTGGCGTTTGCGATGCAGACCGGGCGATCAGCCCTTGGCCCGATTGGCGTGTTTTTGGGCGCTTGGGTCGTTGGTGGCGCTATCGCTGACCTGTTGCTGCGCAGCGGTCGCGGGCGCCTTGCTGATCGCTTTGGTCGGGTATTGCGGTTGCCACGTGCAGACTGGGGCAAGGCCTTTGCGCATATGGGCATGGGCGTAACTATCTTTGGGATCGCCGCCATGACAGCATGGCAGCAAGAAGATATTCGCGTTGTTCGCCTAGGCGAGCGCTGGGGCGTTGGAGAGTTTTCGTTTACGCTGGACGACGTGCGCCAGTTCGAAGGGCCGAATTATGTAAGCACGCTGGCCGAAATGGGCGTCTGGCGCGGTGATCAGAATGTCACCGTTTTGACACCCGAAAAACGGTTCTATCCGGTCGCCAAAATGCCAACCACCGAAGCAGCCATTCGCAACGGAATTCTGCGCGACATCTATGTCGTCATCGGGGACGCACAGGCAGGCGGTGGGTATGCCGTGCGCGTCTATGTAAAACCTTTTGCCAACTGGATTTGGGGTGGGGCGCTGTTGATGGCGTTGGGCGGTTTCCTGTCACTGTCTGACAGACGGCTACGGGTGGCCGCACCCGCCGCCAAGACCGCAAAGATGGTGCCGGCAGAATGAGGACGTTAATATTTGTTCTGTGCGTACTGGTCACCCCGCTTTGGGCGGTCGAACCGGATGAAATGCTGGCTGACCCAACGCTTGAGGCGCGTGCCCGCGAAATTTCCCAAGGCCTGCGGTGCCCGGTGTGCCAGAATGAAACCATTGATGAATCACATGCGAGCCTGGCAAGGGAACTGCGTATTGTGCTGCGTGAACGTATTACCGCCGGCGACAGCGACGCGCAGGCGATTGACTATATGGTCAGCCGTTACGGAGAATTCGTGCTGTTGCGCCCCGACGCGCGCGGTGTAAATCTTGTTTTATGGTTCGCAGCGCCGATCATGCTTTTGCTGGCGCTGGTCATTGGTTGGCGGACAATTCGCAGGCGGGGTGTAACGACCACATTACTGTCGGCGCAAGAAGAAGCAGACTTGGAAAAAATCCTGAAACAGTGACGCGCCGTCCTGCTTGGTGGTTGGTCGAACTGCGTTAAGGTGCGGCAAACCAAAGAAATGGAGCGGCGCATGGACTATCAGGCAATCACCTTTGACATCACCGATAGCGTTGCCAGGATAACGCTGAACAGGCCCGCGCTGATGAATGCGCTGAACCGCCAGATGCGGCTTGAGATCACGCATGCTTTTCAGACGGCCGAAGCCGCTGCGCGCGCTGTTGTGATGACAGGGGCAGGCGCATCGTTTTGCTCGGGGCAGGATCTGGCTGATGCGGCCGCCGGTGGCATCATCGACATGGAGGGCACGCTGAATAACGAATACGTGCCGATGTTGCGTGCCATTTTCGATTGTAAAATCCCCACAATTTGCGCCGTGAACGGACCTGCGGCCGGCGCTGGCGCAAACCTTGCGCTTGCCGCTGATGTGGTGATCGCGTCCGAAGACGCGTATTTCATTCAAGCTTTCACCCGGATCGGACTGATCCCGGATGCAGGTGGTACCTATTGGTTGCCGCGCCAGATCGGTGCCGCCCGCGCGATGGGCGCCACCCTGTTTGCCGATAAGGTAAGCGCGACGCAGGCCCGTGATTGGGGCATGATCTATGAAACAGCGCCTGCGGACACGTTCCAGGACCACGTGACGGCCCGTGCGCAGCAGTTGGCGACGGGGCCGACAGTGGCCTACGCACAGTTAAAGCAAGCCATCCGCGGATCATTTGAAAACACGCTGACTGCGCAGCTTGCTCTTGAGGCCAAGTTGCAAGGTGTCTGTGGTGAAACCGAAGACTTCAAAGAGGGTGTGACGGCATTTTTGCAAAAACGTGCCCCACATTATCAAGGGCGCTGAACGGCCTTGATCAGCGCCAGTGCAGCCGCTGGCGGGGCCTGCTCGATGCGGCGGTATACTTTGCCATCGATTGTCCGGCTTATAAGCTTATGATCGATAAGCGACCGCCGCAGTAAAACGTGATCGCCAAAGCTGTGACCGCTTTTCAGCACGTTATTGACCTGCGTTTCCGACAAGTCTTGCTTTGCCGGAAGTGCGGACCAGAACGCCCATAGACAAAGAAACTGCACGCTGGTTTTTTGCAGCCAGCGGGTCATGATCCCGTGATCAAACACGCGCAACGCTTTGTCCAATCGCAAGGATGGGGTATCTGGCTTTGCCGCCTTGGCGTGCTGCTAGTTTTCAAACCCTGCGGCTTTTGCCACCAGCGACAGCATACTGGCATGGCCGGGCAGGGTGTCTTGTTGTTGCAACGCGCGGCGCAGCGTCTTGGTAAATGTTGACAGGTCGTTTATCGCGAGAGATGTGATTTGTCGTGGCATGTCTGGCCTCTATCTTACGCCGGAAACCCGCGAACGGGTGCGATGGTCGCCCTTGTCTTCCGGCTGATGGTGGTCAGCGGTCGTGTGATGCCAATCTCAGGTTTAGCGTGACCCGTGTGGGTCGGCGACGCCTTGGTGAACTGATGACCGCCTTCAGTGTAATCCATCGGGGCGCGGCAAGGCAAGATACAGGCTGTCGGACCACACCCCATTTATGCAAAACGTGTTCTTTGCGCGATGTGTTTCGACGAAACCCAAGGTCTTAAGCGCCGTGACAGAGGCAATGTTTTGCGGATCAACATCAGCGGTTAGCCTGTCAACGTCCGTGATCGCAAAAAGGTGGGGGATGATCGCGTGCATTGCTTCTGTCACGATGCCTTGGCGCCAGTAATCGGGATGAAGGATGAACCCGATTTCGTCATCTTTGTGCATCCCTGCAGTGCCAATCACGCGGCCAGCCATTTCGATCACAAAATATGTCGGAAGCCGCGCCGCCTGTGCGATCATCCATGTCAGGTTGTTCTGGGTGATCTCTGGACCGGGATGCGGGGGCGTCGACCAATAGGCCATAGCCTGCGGATTGCCGTAAACGGCAAATAGATCCGCAAGATCGGTTTGGCGGGCCGCCCGCAAGGTCAGACGGGATGTTTTAAGGATCATCGCACGTCTCTCGATCATGACCATCAACGAAAAAGGCCACCCGCAGGGGTGGCCTTTCGAGATTAGCGTTTTTCGATATCAACGTATTCGCGGGCGGTTTCACCCAGATACAGCTGACGTGGACGACCGATTTTCAGTTGCGGATCAGCCAGCTGTTCTTTCCACTGGGAAATCCAACCAACGGTCCGTGCCATCGCAAAGATGGGTGTGAACATGGATGTCGGGAAACCCATCGCCTCGAGGATGATGCCGGAATAGAAATCAACGTTGGGGAACAGCTTCTTTTCGGCGAAATACGGATCGGCCAAGGCTTGCTGTTCAAGCGCTATCGCGACCTGCAACAGCGGATTATCCTCGACACCCAGCAATTCAAGAACCTCGTCGGCGGACTGTTTCATCACTGTCGCGCGCGGGTCAAAGTTTTTGTAAACGCGGTGACCAAACCCCATCAAACGGTATGGGTCGTTTTTGTCTTTGGCGCGTGCAATGAATTCAGGAATGCGATCAACAGTCCCAATTTCCTTCAGCATTTCAAGACAGGCCTGGTTTGCACCACCATGCGCAGGGCCCCAAAGGCAGGCGATACCCGCAGCAATACACGCAAACGGATTGGCACCCGAAGACGATGCCAGACGGACCGTCGATGTTGACGCGTTTTGTTCGTGGTCGGCGTGAAGCGTAAAAATGCGGTCCATCGCACGGGCCAGCACAGGGTTCACGTGGTATTCTTCGGCAGGCACCGAGAAGCACATGTTCAGAAAGTTGGACGCGTAATCCAGATCGTTGCGGGGGTAAACGAACGGCTGACCGATCGAATATTTGTAAGCCATCGCAGCGATGGTCGGCATTTTCGCAATCAGGCGGATCGACGCAACCTCGCGCTGATGCGCATCATTGATGTCGGTTGAATCGTGGTAAAACGCAGACATCGCACCGACGACACCGACCATTGTTGCCATTGGATGCGCGTCGCGGCGGAAACCACGGAAAAAATTGTGCATCTGTTCGTGGATCATTGTGTGCTTTGTTACCAGCGACTCGAACTCTTCAAGTTCGGTCGCCGATGGCAGCTCACCATAAAGCAGCAGATAGCATACTTCGAGGTAATGTGACTGTGCGGCAAGTTCGCCGATGGGATAGCCGCGGTGCAACAGCACCCCTTCTTCGCCGTCAATAAAAGTGATCGTGCTATCGCAAGCCGCAGTTGACGTGAAACCCGGGTCATAGGTGAATACATCCGCTTGTGCGTAAAGCTTGCGGATATCTAGCACGTCGGGGCCAGCTGTAGGCGAGTGGATCGGAAGATCGTATGTCTTGCCCTTGATCGTCAGCTTCGCGATATCTGTATTTTCAGCCATATGTCTTCCCCTTAAAGCCAGCGCACCGCGGTGTTGCCAGCGTATCATCTTTCGTTGGTATGCCAGTAAACTGCAATTCGTAACGAATTGGTTTCAGTCGCTAGCGTCTTGCAGACGGCCGATTGTTTCGGCCTGTCCCAAAACCAACATCATGTCGAACACACTTGGTGAAACTGCGCGTCCAGCCAGCGCCGCACGAAGCGGACCAGCGAGTTTGCCCAGCGTCGTTTCATGCGCTTCGGCGAGTGACGTCACAATCTCTTCTAAAGTGTCCCGTGTCCAGCTAGCACTTTGCAACTGCGGCGTCAATTCTGACAGTATACCACGGGATACAGGCGTCAGTTGCGCCGCGGCCTTTTCATCCGGAACGACCGGACGCATGACCAATGCAAACTGTGCCTTTTCAATGAGTTCCGGGAATGTTTTTGCCCGCTCCTTCAGGCAATACATGGCGCGCTCAATTCTGTCGGACTGAACGTCCGTCAGCGCTGGTTCATCAGTGACCGCCAAAAAACTGTGCAATTCTTGCAGCAGCGCAGCATCATCGGCCGCCGCGATATGCTGACCACAGATATTGGCAAGCTTTTTAAAGTCGAAGCGGGCAGGCGATTTGCCGATTCCATCGAGGTCGAACCATTCACGCGCTTGGGCATCAGTGAAAAACTCGTCGTCACCGTGGCTCCATCCGAGACGGGTCAAATAATTACGCATACCAGCGGCAGGATAACCCAGTTTCTGGTACTCGGCAGCGCCAGTCGCCCCATGCCGTTTCGATAGCTTTTTGCCATCTGGCCCGTAGATCAACGGGATATGCGCCAGCGTTGGTTTATCCCATCCCATCGCTTCGTAAATCAGGTTCTGCCGGAACGCGTTGGCCAAATGGTCGTCGCCACGGATGACATGGGTCACCCCCATGTCGTGGTCATCAACGACCACAGCCAACATATAGACGGGTGTGCCATCAGACCGCAAAAGGATCATATCGTCGAGCTGATCGTTGGACCATGTCACGTCGCCTTGCACTTCGTCATGTAGCGTCGTGTGCCCGGTGCGTGGTGCCTTGAGCCGGATTACATACGGCAGGTCCGGGTGGTCGGCGTCCGGTACATCGCGCCATGGCGACTGAAACAGTGTTGATGTCTTTTCTGCGCGTGCCGCTTCGCGAAATGCCTCGATCTCGTCTTGGGTGCTAAAACACTTATATGCATCACCCTGAGCCAGCATCTGTTGCGCGACTTTGACGTGGCGCGGCGCGCTTTGTGCCTGGCTCGTGGGTTCGCCGTCCCAATCAAGGCCCAACCACTTTAGCCCCTCAAGAATGGCCTGTTTGTTTTCTTCGGTCGAACGGGCCTGATCGGTATCTTCGATCCGCAAAAGAAACTTTCCGCCGCGGCCACGGGCATAAAGCCAATTAAACAATGCAGTGCGTGCGCCGCCAATGTGCAGTGCACCTGTGGGCGAGGGGGCGAAACGTGTGACGATGGACATGGGGAATTAACCTTTCGCTAACCAGCTTTCCGGTAGGATCCGGATTGGGGACGGGATACGAAACTGTGGGGTGAAGAACAAGTGCGCGCAGCAATTGAAGACGGGCTTCTGGCGCAGCGCGGTGGCTTGATCGGCTGGGTGCCTGTGTGTTTGGGCATTGGTATTGGCGTATATTTCAGCCTGCAATTCGAACCCAGTCGCACGGATTTGACGTGGGTCTGCGGCATTGCGGCGGTGTTCTACGTCATCTCACGCAAAATGACAGCATCGGTATCGCCGCTTTTTATTGCTGTTGCGCTTGTATTTGCGGGCTTTGGCGCGGCGCAATGGCACAGCGCAGCGGTCGCGGAACCCGTTCTGAACTTTCGCTATTATGGACCCATACAGGGACGGGTGATTGATATTGACCGATCGGCCAGCGATGCCCCGCGGTTGACGCTGGATCAGGTTGTGCTGGCGCGCATGGCACCGGGTCGCACGCCCACGCGCGCGCGGGTGTCCGTTCACGCAGAGCAGGTCATCACACATTACGAACCCGGCGATACGCTGATCATGACGGGTCATCTTTCGCCTCCGGCGGGTCCGGCTGAACCCGGGGGCTTTGATTTTCAGCGGCACGCATGGTTTATGGGTCTTGGCGCTGTGGGGTATACGCGCACACCGGTGCTAAGACTGGATGCACCGGCAACGCCTTCTTGGTCGATGCGCATATTTGCCATGCGGATGCGCATTTCGACCGCAGTGCAAAACGCAATTCCCGGGCAGACCGGTGGGTTTGCTGCGGCGATCATGACCGGCGATCGGTCTGCAATGGCGCAAGACACATTAGCCAATTTGCGCGCGGCCAATCTGGCGCATTTGCTCGCGATTTCGGGGCTGCATATGGGGCTGCTCACGGGATTTATTTTTGCGACGGTGCGCTACTGTCTTGCATTCAGCGGGACAATTTCCCTGTGGTATCCCACCAAAAAAATTGCCGCGCTTTGTGCGCTGGTTGTGGGTGCATTCTACTTGGCGCTGTCCGGAGGGAACGTCGCGACCGAACGCGCATTTATCATGGTGGCTGTGATGTTCATGGCGGTGCTGCTGGATCGGCGGGCGTTAACCCTGCGGGCTGTAGCGATGGCTGCAATCGTCGTGCTTATGCGTGCACCGGATGCGTTGATGGGGCCAGGGTTTCAAATGTCGTTTGCAGCGACGACAGCGCTGGTCGTCGTATTTGGGGCACTGCGCCGCTTTAACCTGACGCGGTGGCCAAAATGGACACGCGGCATTTTTTCTGTTGTGATGTCGTCGTTGATTGCCGGACTTGCAACTGCTCCGTTTGCGGCTGCACACTTTAATCAAGTTTCACACTTTGGACTGATTGCGAACCTGCTTTCGGTGCCTTTAATGGGCGTCGTCGTCATGCCCGCAGCGGTTCTGGCCGTATGTCTTGCGCCAATTGGCCTGTCGCAAATCGGATTTTGGGTGATGGCGCAGGGATTGCGGTGGATTTTGATGGTCGCGGATAAAGTGGCCCATTGGGATGGCGCCGTGGGGCATGTTGTCGCCCCGGGGCCATCGGTTTTGCCGCTTATGGCGATCGGATTGTTGTGGGCCGTCTTGTGGCAGGGTCGGTTGCGTTGGCTCGGAACGTTGTGTGTGGCGACAGCGATCATCATGTGGACCCAGGCCGGACGCCCAGCGGTTTTGGTAGCAGATTCGGGGGCTTTGGTTGGTGTGATGGGGCCGTCTGGCCGCGCTTTATCAAAGCCGACAGGGGATAGTTTCGTCGCGCAGATATGGCTTGAAAACGATGGTGCCCCTGTGGATCAAGCGGTTGCCGCAAGCCGTGACGGATATTCGCGTGACGGGCGGGTGGTCAGCATGGATGTCGGGGGCTGGCAGATCGTACAGGTTGCCGGAAAAACCGCATTGGCACAATTGTCGGGATGTGACGGTGCAGATGTTCTGATTAGCAACCAAGCAGATGAAGAACAGCGCCCCTGTTTGGTTTTTGACATCAATACGTTACGCAGCACTGGCGCGCTCGCATTTACGTTAGATGATGACGGATCGCTAGTGATCACCACGGCCCATGGGGTTGCAGGACAACGTCCATGGAACGCAAATCAAGGACGCGCGCACGCCGCAACTGTCATCCCGATTACGCAACAACAAGGGCGACCCGAGCGACCCTTGGTCACTGCGCATGCCGCAAATCAGTAGGTCCGTATCAACCCCACCAAACGACCCTGAACTTTCACCTGATGATCCTGAAGCAGCCGGGTTTCATAGGCAGGGTTCGCGGCCTCAAGGGCGATCATGCCGTTTTGACGACGAAAGCGTTTCAGCGTCGCCTCAAGGTCATCAACCAGCGCGACCACAATATCGCCATTGTCAGCAACAGAGGTTTCACGGATGACCACAACATCGCCGTCATTGATCCCTGCTTCGATCATCGAATCGCCTTTTACCTCAAGCGCATAGTGATCACCCTTGCCAACCATAGACGCCGGGACCTGCACATTATGTGACACTTCGCTAATGGCTTCGATCGGAACACCGGCGGCTATTCGACCCATGACAGCCAATTCAATCGACCCTGTCATGACATTCATCGCCTGGGCTGGCGTGCTGTCTGGTTTGTCACCATCAATGACGCGGGGCTGAAACCCTGATTTGGCCATCATCGCATCTGGCAACTTGACAATTTCCAATGCGCGTGCGCGGTGTGCAAGACGACGGATAAATCCGCGTTCCTCTAGGGCGGTGATCAACCGGTGAATCCCCGACTTGGACCGCAGGTCCAATGCTTCTTTCATTTCATCAAAGCTGGGGGGAACGCCGTCGCGTTGCACGCGGTTGTGAATAAATTCGAGCAGGTCGAGTTGTTTTTTCGTCAGCATCGGCATGTCCTTCGCAGGTTGTACCTATGTTCTATGCATGTTCCCGTTTTGTGTCAACTGCGCCGGCGGTTCGTCCGCATGATATTTCTGCGGGAAAACCTGAAAATCGGTCTAAAGCGCTATCAGCTCGATCATGTCGCCGCGCCCGCGCGCGGGGTCATTCGCGGGGCGCACCGCGAGACAGTTTGCCTGCGAAAGAACGGTCAAAAGCGCGCTGTCTTGGCGGTCAAAAATGGTGACACCTTCGGGGCCGTAATATGCGCGCGTATAGTGTTCGCGCGGGCCGTTGGGGCCGATTGCATGTTGCAGCGTTGATGTGAACCGCCGCGCAGGGGCGGCACCTTGTCCAAGCATATGCAAAATGACGGGTGCCAGAAAAACATGACCGCAAACCATTGCTGACACAGGATTGCCGGGCAGACCGATCATGACCGCAGCCCCCATGCGCCCGGCCATCAATGGTTTACCCGGCCGCATCGCGATTTTGTAGAACGCGCGTTCCATCCCCTTTGCTTGGGCGACATGCCCGACCAGGTCGTGGTCGCCAACAGACGCGCCACCGATGGTGACAATCAGATCAGCGTCTGCGGCCAGATCAAAGGCGAGCGCGAGGGCTGGAACGGTATCGCGCGCAATGGGCAGCAGCCGAGGCTGCGCGCCCAACGACTGCACCAAAGCCGCAAGACCATAGCTGTTCGAGGCGATAATCTGATCGGGGCCGGGCGTCTCTCCGGGCTGCACCAGTTCATCACCTGTTGCGATAATCGCGACAACAGGGCGACGGGTGACCGGAACCTGTGCAATATTCATCGCCGCCAAAAGCGCGATATCCGACGTGGATAAAACGCGCGGTGCGTTGATCTGATCACCGGTTTTAAAGTCAGCACCGGCGGGGCGAACATACGGCTTTGTTTCGGGATTCGCATTCAGCGTAATTGTGTCACCGCTACGCGTCACGTCCTCTTGGATCACGACCCAATCGGCACCGTCAGGCAGGGGCGCACCGGTAAAGATGCGTGCAGCTTCGCCCCTTCTGACAGATCCGGCAAATGCGTGGCCTGCGGCGGCTTCGCCAATCACGGTGAACCGGGCGCCGGGCGCGACGTCAACCGCTGCCACCGCGTACCCATCCATCGCCGAGGCCGCAAAGGGCGGCTGATCACGCACGGCGTTGACGTCTTGGGCCAGCGTGCGCCCATAGGCCTGCACCAAAGGCACTGTCTCAACCGAAAGAGGCGCAACAAGCGCAAACAGCTGATCAAGGGCTTCGTTAACAGAGATCATCGGCTTTCAAACCGTCCCGATTTACCGCCATCCTTCAGAGTGACGCGAATACCGCCGATTTCCATGTCCTTTTGGACCGCTTTCACCATGTCATAAACAGTCAAGCCCGCGATGCTGACCGCCGCGAGCGCCTCCATCTCGACGCCGGTTTGACCACCGGTTTTGACCGTTGCGCTGATGCGGATGCCGGGCAGGGCGGTGTCAGGTGTCAGGTCCAACGCGACCTTGGTGATCGGAAGCGGGTGACATAGCGGGATCAGGTCAGCGGTTTTCTTGGCCGCCATGATCCCGGCGATGCGGGCAATGCCCAGCACGTCGCCCTTGTCCGCACGGCCCTCAATGATCAGGTCAAGGGTGGCGGGCGCCATTTTGATCCATCCTTCCGCGATGGCAATCCGGGCAGTGACCGGTTTGTCGGAAACATCGACCATATGGGCTTTGCCGTCCCCGTCAAAGTGGGTCAGACCGGTCATTACAAATGCCCCTTGGGGGGATTTGCCAGCAATGCGCGTGTCGCGGCGGTTACGTCGTCCTGACGCATCAGGCTTTCGCCGATCAGAAATGTGCGCGCACCGTAACGGGCCATATCAGCCAGTTCTTCGGGCGTGTTCAGCCCGCTTTCACACACGATCGTCCGGTCGGCGGGGACCAGTTTGGACAGCGTACGTGTGGTGTCCAACGTGGTTTCAAACGTTTTCAAGTTGCGATTGTTGATGCCCATCAACGACGACTTAAGCAAACAGGCGCGTTCCAGTTCGGCGGCGTCGTGTACTTCTAGCAAAACATCCATCCCCCAGCCAAAAGCGGCATCCTCAAGCTCTTGGGCCTGACTGTCGCTGACCGATGCAAGGATGATCAAGATGCAATCGGCGTGCAGTGCGCGGGCCTCTGCGACCTGATAGGTGTCGTACATAAAATCTTTGCGCAGCGCCGGCAGATCACACGCCGCGCGGGCCGCAGTCAGAAAGCTGTCGTCGCCTTGAAAGGATGGACCATCCGTCAGCACCGACAGGCAGGTCGCACCACCTGCCGCATAGGCCTCGGCCAGTGCGGGCGGATTGAAATCTGCACGGATCAGTCCCTTGGAGGGGCTGGCCTTTTTGATTTCCGCGATGAGCCCGTAACCTTCGCGCGCGGCCTCTGCCAAACGATCGGCAAAGCCGCGTGTCGGCGGGGCATCCTTTGCGCGCGCTTCGACCTCGGTCAGGGGTACGGCGGTTTTACAGGCTGCAATGTGGTCCAGCTTGTAGGTTTTGATTTTTTCGAGAATATCGTTCATGGGTCCGCCCAGCTAATTGGCTCTTGCGCCTGATCAATAAGCCACTGGTTCACCTTTGAAAATGGGCGGGACCCGAAAAAACCCCGGTGACATGAAAGCGGTGACGGATGCGCCGACTGAATGACCAGATGTTTTTCGCTGATCTGCTTTGCATAGGTCTGGGCGGGGCCGCCCCACAAGATAAACGCGCGTGGGCGGTCATCAAGGCGTGCGATCACCTGCTTGACAAGGTGTGCCCATCCCAGTTTCGCGTGGGCTTTGGGTTTTCCGGGCGGGACGGTCAGCGCTGTGTTCAGCAGTAAAACGCCCTGATCGGCCCAGTCTTGCAGCCCGGTTTTTGTGCGCATTACCGCAAGATCGGTCTGTATCTCTTTGAAAATGTTACCAAGACTGTCCAGCCTCCCGCCAAATTCATCGGGAATTGAAAATGCCAGTCCGTCGGCTTTGCCGGGGGTGTGATACGGGTCTTGGCCGATGATCACGACACGTGTCGCCGCGGGCTGGCAGCGTTCAAGTGCGGCAAACGTCAGCGCGGGGGGCGGCAAAACATCCGCCCCGACCTGCGCTGCGATCGCGGGCAGATCTTGCGCGAAAAATGGCAAGTCTGCCCAATCGCCCAATCGGCTTAGGTTGAACATCAGGCGGACGTGATCCGCGCCAGATCGGCCAAAGCCTGCGCGGCTTTGCCGCTGTCGATGCTGGTGCGGGCGCGTTCTACGCCCTCGGTCAGGGTCGCGGCCTTGTCGGCCACCACAAGCGCCGCTGCCGCATTGAACAACACAGCATCGCGGTAGGCGCCCGTTTCGCCTGCAAGAAGCGCGCGCAACGCAACGGCGTTTTCTTCGGGGGTGCCGCCTATGATGTCGCGGAAACTATGGACCGGCAGTCCTGCATCTTCGGGATGGATTTCGCGCGATGTGACTTTGTTGTTTTCCAGCACCGCAACCGCTGTGGGACCGCAGATCGTGATTTCATCGGTGCCATCGCTCCCATGCACCAGCCATGCTTTTTCTGTGCCCAGTTGTTGCAGTGTCTCGGCCATCGGGTGGATCAGATCGATTGCAAAAGCACCCGTCAGCTGACGCTTAACCCCCGCCGGATTTGTGAGCGGTCCCAATATGTTAAAGATCGTTTTGCATCCTAATTCCAACCGGATCGGCCCCACATGTTTCATCGCCGGGTGGTGCAGCGGTGCCATCATAAAGCCGATCCCGGCCTCGCCGATGGCGCGCGCGACAACATCGGGGCCTACCATGACGTTGATGCCAAGCGCGCTTTGCACATCGGCGGTGCCGGATTTCGACGACAGGTTGCGGTTGCCGTGTTTGGCAACAGGAACCCCCGCACCTGCCACGACAAAGGCAGTCGCGGTCGAGATATTCAGCGTGTGTTTGCCATCACCCCCTGTGCCGACGATATCCATCGCCCCTTCGGGCGCATGGACGGGGACGCAGTGCGCACGCATGACCGCAGCAGCCGCTGCATATTCCGATACTGATTCCCCCCGCGCGCGCAGGGCCATCAGAAATCCGCCCATTTGCGCAGGCGTCGCCGTACCCTCAAACAGATAGCCGAACGCTTCTTCCGCTTGCGACCGCGATAACGGCCCTTCGGATGCGGCAAAGATCAGGGGCTTCATCGCATCGGTCATGCGGGCACCTTTGCGAGGTCCAGAAAGTTGTTCAACAGCTTGTGGCCGTGTTCTGACCGGATGCTTTCGGGGTGAAATTGGACACCGTGAATGGGAAGGTTTTTATGTTGCAGCCCCATAATCGTGCCGTCTTCCAGTTCTGCCGTTATTTCAAGGCAATCGGGCAGGGTGGCGCGTTCCACCACCAATGAATGATAACGCGTTGCCTCAAATGGGCTGGGTAGATCTGCAAACAGACCTTTGCCAGTGTGATGCATTGACCCCATTTTGCCATGCACAATCTCGTGGCATCGCACAACATGTCCTCCAAAGGCTTCGCCGATGGCCTGGTGGCCCAAACAGACCCCCATCAGCGGCATCTTCACTTCTGCGGCGGCATGCACCAATGGTAAACAGATCCCTGCCTGTGCCGGATCACATGGCCCCGGCGACAGCATAATGGCGTCGGGGCGCATGGCCATCGCCTCTTGGACGTTCAAGGCATCGTTGCGCCTGACGACCACCTCTGCCCCAAGTTCACCGAGATAGTGAACAAGGTTGTAGGTGAAGCTATCGTAGTTATCTATCAGCAAAAGCATGACAAAATCCCAAGTAGGTCGAAATAAGGGCTACCGTCCGCCCATCGGCTAACAGTATAAGTTGAGTCATACATGGGCCGGGACGCGGGGGTGCGTCAAGGTCGAACGGCGCAAATTGGCGCCACATGAAGGGTAAATTGCGATGCGTGGCAGTGTAGTAGGTAGTCTTTGGGCGCTCGTTTTAGGGGGCGCGGGTCTTGGCGTTGCATCGCTTGTTTCAGAACAGCCCGCAGGGAACGCGCCACCCAAAGTGCCGCAGTTGGCCGCGCCCGAAGTTGCCGTGGTGGCCGCCCCATCAGAACTGACAACGCCACCTGCTGCGGTGAACCGTGAATATGTGGTGACGGCACCGCGGGTGTCGACACCCGCAGCCGAAGTGTCTGAACCTGCGCCCGATACTGAACCCGCCGCGCCGCCCCAAACATTGCAGCTCGACACTGCATTAAGCACGCCGACAGACGTAACGGATGCGGACATTGCTGCTGCATTGGAGGAACCCGTTTTGCCTGCGACGACAGGCGCGCCACCACAATTTCCGTCGCACGAAGAGGATGTCGTCATTGCGACGCAACCGGCGCAGGCAGAGGCCGCAGATGCGACACCTGATGACGCCGAAGTAGCGGGTGTGATCGAAGATGTTGCCGTTCCAGATGAAACCGCCGCCAGCGCAACGCAAGAGCAGGACCCGCAAGCCGTCGCATCCGAAGATGCAGCGCCAGAGGTCGAAGTCTTTTCTGAACCTGAAATGGCCGTGGTGCCGGATGAAACACCGGTATCCGATGGCATCACACCGTTCGACCTAGCCGAGGCGGCGACACCCGCCGACATCCAGCCAAAGCCGATGGTCGTGACACCCCCGATCGTCGCGCAACCCGCAGCGCCAGTGCTGCCTCAAACAGACGAAACACCTGCGCCAGTCGTTATTGCACCAGCGCCCGAAGCACCGATGTCGGTTGATCCCGCGCCCACGACACCCGTCAGCCGCGTCCGTGTCAATCGCCCCGGTGCAACACCGGCAGAGGACACCGTACCAAGCGTTGAAGCCGAAGCGGAGTCAGAGATATCGCTGGAAGACACCCCCGCATTACAGCGCTACGCGACGGCGTTTGAAAATCCGGCCAGCCTGCCAATGATGTCGGTCCTGGTCATCGATGATGGCAGTCAGGGCGATATGAGTGCATCTATCGCTGACCTGCCGATGCCAGTCACGGTCGTTCTGAATGCCCTTGATCAGGGTGTTGCCGCACGCAGCGCCGCCTACCGCGCAGCCGGTGTCGAGATCGCGATGCAGACCACGTTGCCTGCGGGGGCTGTGCCAACTGATGTTGAAGTGGCGTTTGAAGCCGCTTTCGGTTTGCTGCCAGAGGCGGTGATTTTATACGAGGATGGTACGGGTGTTGTGCAAGACAACCGTGCTGTCAGCTCTCAGGTTGTGCAGATTTTGGCCGCAGATGGGCGTGGGTTGATCACGATGCAACGCGGGTTAGGCACCGCACAACGAACTGCGCAAGATGCGGGCGTACCGGCAACGACAGTGTTGCGTGATCTGGACGGGAACGGGGAAGATCCGGGCGCGATCAAACGTGGTCTGGACCAATCCGCCCTGCGGGCGCGTCAGCAAGGTGCGGTGGTGTTGGTCGCACGCGCGCAACCCGATACACTTTCGGTATTGCGTGACTGGGCGCAAACGCTTGATAAAACCCAAATGCTGCTTGCGCCCGCTTCGGCCATTTTGATTGATAGCGATACCTGATTGTGGTGGGGATTTTCCCCCACCTGACTGCCTAGTTTCCGCCACCGGTAAACATTGTCGCGTCAGCCGCGGCCTTGCGTATGGCGTTGGATTTATGAACGGTTTCTTGGTATTCGGCCTCTGGGTCGCTGTCGTAAACAACGCCGCCGCCCGCCTGAATGTATAATTTTTCATCCTGCAGAACGGCGGTACGCAGTGCGATACACATATCCATATCGCCATTTGCGCTGAAATAACCGCAGCCACCGCCGTAGACGCCACGCTTTTCGGGTTCCAGTTCGTCGATGATTTCCATTGCACGCACCTTTGGTGCGCCGGAAACCGTCCCCGCTGGCATACCCGCAAAAAATGCCGAAAGCGCATCCTGATCGTCCGCCAACTCGCCCACAACATTCGAGACGATATGCATGACATGGCTATAGCGTTCGACGATAAATTGCTCTGTCGGGCGGACGGTACCGATTTTGCTGACCTTGCCCGTGTCATTGCGCCCCAGATCCAGCAACATCAGATGCTCGGCCAGTTCTTTTTGGTCGGCCATCAGATCTGCTTCGTTTGCTTTGTCTTCTGCGGGTGTTGCTCCGCGTGGGCGGGTGCCTGCGATGGGGCGAATGGTGACTTCTTTACCGAACACACGGACCAGAATTTCTGGACTGGCGCCGATGACCTGGAAGCCGCCAAAGTTAAAGAAAAACATAAATGGCGACGGGTTGGTCCGGCGCAGGCTGCGGTATAACGCAAAGGGTGGTTCGCGAAACTCTTGGGTCCAGCGTTGTGACGGCACGACCTGGAAAATGTCGCCGGCGCGAATGTACTCTTTCGCTTTTTCAACGGCGTCCAGATAGCCCGCGTGGGTAAAGTTGGACACAGGCGGGCTGACAGGCGCAGGGTCGGCCAAGACGCGGCTTTCACCCGGGGCAGGGCGCTCTAACGCCCGTTGGGCATCCATCACACGTTCGGCGGCTTGGGCATATGCGGCGCGCGCGCTTAGCCCCGCGTTGACATAGGCAGGGGCAACCAAAATGACGTCACCCTTGACGCCGTCCAAGACTGCGACCACCGACGGACGCAGCATCATGGCATCAGGCAGGCCAAGTGGGTCAGGATTCACGTCCGGCAAATTTTCGACCAGCCGGATCATATCGTAGCCAAGATACCCAAACAGCCCAGCCGACGCCGCTGGCAGGTCCGCGGGCATATCAATCCGCGATTCCGAAATAAGACCACGGAGCGCGGTTAACGGGTCAGCGTCCATCGTGGCAAAAGCGGTATCATCAAACCGCGCCGTCCGGTTCACCCGCGACGTGGTGCCGCGACATTCCCAAATCAGGTCCGGGTTCATGCCGATAATTGAATAGCGACCGCGTACTTCGCCACCTGTCACGCTTTCCAGCATAAACGCGTTTTTACCCGCGCCTGACAGTTTCAGCATCAACGATACCGGCGTATCAAGATCCGCCGCGATCCGTGTATAGACTATCTGGTTTTCACCCGCGTCGTACGCGCGGGCGAAGCTGTCAAAATCGGGCAAAAGCGACATAGGAACCTATTGGAACTGCGCGTTGACAGCATCAACAGCGGATTGATTGATGTTGATATCTGTGTCGGCCCGCAGAGCATCTGCGTAAGCGGCAAAAATATCTTGGGCGATGCCGTTGGATGCGCGGGTCGCATACCCGGCGATCGTGGCTGCCGTTTCCGCATCGGCCGGATCTGGCGCGGTGATTGCGTCAAGCCGCACGATGATTGCGCTGTCCTGACCGCCCAATACCGAGACTGTACCGACATCCATGCCGAAGACGGTATCGTTGAATGTCGGCGGTGTTCCGTCGACAAACCCTGTCCGTGTCAGGCGGTCTTCGGTGCTCGCGATAAGACCGATCGTCGCGAATTCGGTTAAGGGCTGGATATCTGCTGCGATCTCTTCGGCGCGTGCCACAATGGCCTCTTGCTGGGTCTGGGCTTGCCACGCTGTGTCGACAGCATCGCGAACCTCGTCCAGCGGGCGCAACGTTGGCGGGGTGATTCCGTCAAGACGCAAGGCAAAGATGCCACCGTCAGCAAGGTCCAGGATTTGCGCAAACGCGCCGACTTCGGCTTCGGCAGCGGCGGCGCGGAAAGAATCATACGCCGCGATTCCATCGGCGACATCTGCCGTCCAGTTGATTGTGCCAAGTTGCAGGTCCGTGCGTTCGGCCAAATCTTCGAGCGTGGCGCCCCCCGCAATCAGATCAAGGACAATATCCGTATCCGTATTGATCACTTCACGTGCCGCATCTGCGGCCAGTTCACTGCGCAAATCATCCGCAGCTTCGTCAAGCGGCGTTTCTTGTGCCGTCAGAACCGCGTTCATCCGAAAGAGCGCAGGCCCGAGGGGTGAATTAAATGGACCGACCACGTCACCAGGTGCGGCTGCAAATACGGCATCGCCAGCGGCGCGCAGTTCGTCGATATCGACGTCACCCATATCGACATCGTTCAACGTCAATCCGCGCTCTGCCACGAGGTCCTCAAAGCTGGTCTCGCCTGCGTCGACGCGCGCGCGGGCCTCTTCGGCTTTGGCAGCGTCAAGATAGACAAGCCGTTCAACAAGGCGGCGTTCGGGCTGCACGAATTCGGCGATGCGGTCCTGATAAAGTAGGGCTACAGCCTCGTCGGGGACATCCATCTGATCCTGGATCATATCGGGCGTCAGCCAAACATAGGTGATATCGCGTGTTTCGGGCAGCGTGAATTCTTCTGGGTTGGCATCGTAATACGCCGCAATGTCCGCGTCAGTGGCGCCGGGCAGTGGCGCGATAAGCGCATCAGGACCAATTGTGGTCCAGGTGATGGCGCGTTCTTCTGCCAAGTAATTGACAACGGTATTGCCAAAGATGTCAGATTCGGGGACGCCGCCCACAACCGCACCTTGCAGCAACGTCCGCGCCATCTCTTCACGCAGCGTGGTTTCAAAGTTTGCTTCGGTCTGTCCTGATTGGCGCAGCGCAAGGCGATAGCTTTCGGCGTTGAAACCGCCGGCGCCTTGAAATTCGGGAATGGCCTTAAGCTGATCAAACACGCGTTGGTCACCCACGGAGATACCCAACTTTGCGGTCTCGTTATCCAGTGTTCTGTTCAGGATCACGGCCTGCAACGCCTGACGGTCGATGCCAAAAGCCAATGCCTGCTGCATTGAAATCTGCGTTCCAAACTGACGACTAAGCGTGGCGATCTGCTGGCGCATCGCCGTTTGATAGGCATTGATCGGCACGTCTTTGTCGCCGACGGTGCCCAAGCTGCGCAGTGAACTGGTCAGCCCCGCGGACCCGAATCCAGCCATCCCAACCAGGATGACACCCACGATAACCAAAGGTCCGTAACGATTTTTGTTCTTCTTCGCCATCTGTTCTGCCCACTCTGCCCTGATGAGGTCGCGCATGAATACGGCCCCACGCAGAATGGTGCAAGGGTCAGTAAGGCAGGTTTGCCAGTCGATGGAACAAGGTTGCGATCCCGCTACGATCGATATTGGCAAAAGCGATCCGCAATTGCTGTTCGCCGCCGGGCATATCATCGGGCATGAACATGGTGCCGGGCAGCAAAAGTACGCCCGCATCTTTGACCAGTTGTTGCGCCAGCGTGGCGGACGACATCGCATAGGGGTGCTGCACATAGGCAAAGTACGCACCGCACCCAAGCAACGTCCATCCCCGTGCTGCCAAAGCCGGAAAATGGTCAGAAATCGCTGCACGCCGGTCCAAAATCTCGTGCCGTTCCCCGGCAAGCCAGTCACCTAGGTTTTGCATCCCCCATAGCGCTGCTTTTTGACCCAACTGGTTCGGACAGATGGTGACGGTATCAAGAAACTTTTCGACCTCTGCCAAGCGTGCGGGGCTGGCAATGATCGCACCAACACGGTGGCCCGTCAGGCGGTAAGCCTTCGAGAAGGAATAAAGCTGGATCAGCGTGTCGTCCCAGTTCGGGTCGGTGAACAATGCATGCGGCGCACCTTCGCGGCTATCAAAGTCGCGGTAGGTCTCGTCGACGATCAGTGCGATCTTGTGCTGCCGCGCGAGGTCCATAAAAGCCCGCAGTGTTTCAGCCGGATATTCAACGCCACATGGATTATTTGGCGAAACCAGCGCGATCGCGCGGGTGCGCGGCGTAATCAGCGCGGCGGCCCGCGCGACATCGGGAACCATGCCTGCGCCAGTTTCCAGCGCAACGGTTTTAACACCCGACATATCCAGCCACATCCGGTGGTTAAAATAGTAGGGAACCGGCAAAATCACCTCGTCGTCCTCGGCGCAAAGCGTGGCGATCGCCGCGGCAAAAGCCTGATTGCAACCCGAGGTGATAGCGACTTGACCGGCTGTCACCGCGCCACCGTATGCCGTGCTCCACTGTTGCGCGACCTCGGCCTGCAGGGCCGGCAGCCCCAACACCGGACCATAAAGATGCGCTGACGGATCATTCACAATGATCTGCGCCATTGCGTCAAGCATGATGGCAGGTGGCGGGTCAACCGGTGCCGCCTGGCTGACATTCAGCAACGGCCTGTCCGCAGGATGGGTCACATCGTCCAACCACCGCCGGGCCTCCATGACCGGAGGGGAGAAAGTTGTCGCTGTGCGTGGTCGTGTCATGGATTGATCCCATTGCGCGGCTGCGCCGCACGATATGTTTTAGGCGCCCGTGGCGCGGTCATCGCAAGGCTGTCGCGGTTCAATCTTTGCCGCGGTAAGGTTCGACATATTGCAGGGCCATATCCCACGGAAAGAATATCCATGTGTCCTGACTGACTTCGGTGATGAAGGTGTCGACCTGCGGGCGGCCTTTTGGCTTGGCATAGACCGTCGCAAATTGTGCCTTGGGGTACAGCTTGCGGACAAGTTCAAGCGTTTTGCCGCTGTCGACAAGGTCATCGACGATCAAAATGCCGGTGCCATCACCCATAAGTGCGGCATCGGGCGCTTTTAGTATTGTCGCTTCAGAGCGGTCCTGATGGTCGTAGCTTTTGACGCTGATCGTATCGACCGTGCGAATATCAAGTTCGCGCGCAACGATCATCGCCGGGGCCATGCCACCACGTGTAATGGCAACCACAGCTTTCCAAGCGCCTTCATCGGGGCCCAGTCCATCCAACCGCCACGCCAGTGCCCGGCTGTCGCGGTGGATTTGATCCCAGCTGATGTGAAAACCTTTTTCGTGGGGCAGGCGGTCCGTCATGGTGGTGTTCCTTTTGGCGTCGTTTAGGTTGCGGCAATCTTAAGGCCCAAAAGCGCGAGTGTCGCGCCGAACGCACGGTCAATGAGTGTCTTCAGGCTGATATAACCGCGCTTGGTGCGTTCGAGGGAAAAGATGCGCGCGACAAGAATATTCCATATGGTTTCATTCAGAAAGACGGCCGTCAGGATGGCGCAATAGGCCAGCGGACCGGTTTCTGCGGGTACGGTTCCCAGAAAAATCGCGCTGAAAAGAACGGCTGGTTTCGGATTGGCAAGCTGCGTGACAATGCCCAGCCGTAATGCGGAACCAAAGCTGCGCGGCGGGGTGTCGTTTGCACCAAGGTCAAGCGGCGTATCTGCCGATTTCCACAGTTTCCATGCCATCCATACCAAATATGCCCCGCCTGCTACCTTTAGCGCGACCAGCAGCGCGGGCGCTGCCGCAAAGATAAAGGCCAACCCCGCCAATGCGAGTGCGGCCCAGATGACGCCACCGATTCCGATGCCAATCGCCAGCATCGCGCCGGTGCGCATCCCCTCTACGACGCCCGTGCGCGCAGACATGACCACCGCAGGGCCGGGGCTGATCGCGGCCAGAAGGTGCAAAAACCAGATCGTCCCGAAGCCCGCGAGGGTCATTTTTTATTCCTTTGTTATGTCAGGCGCATCAACCGCCTTCATCCCAACCACATGATAGCCTGCATCGACGTGCAAGACCTCGCCGGTTACGGCGCTGCTAAGGTCCGACAGAAGATAAAGCGCGGATTTGCCGACTTCTTCTTGGGTGACTGTGCGGCGGAGCGGCGAATTATATTCGTTCCACTTCAGGATCAGCCGGAAATCGCCAATGCCAGAGGCTGCGAGCGTTTTGATGGTGCCAGCGCTGATTGCGTTCACACGAATATTGTCTTTACCCAAATCTTCGGCAAGGTAGCGCACGGATGCTTCCAGTGCTGCCTTTGCAACGCCCATGACGTTGTAATGTGGCATCACCTTTTCTGCGCCGTAATAGGTCAGCGTCAGGCACGATCCACCATCCGTCATCATCTTTTCAGCACGCTTTACAACGGCTGTGAAAGAATAGACCGAAATATCCATCGACATCAAAAAATTGCTGCGGCTGGTGTCAACGTAGCGGCCGCGCAGTTCGTTTTTATCTGAAAACCCAATAGCGTGGACAACAAAGTCAAGCTTGCCCCAGCGTTCTTCAAGGCTGGAAAACAGCGCATCAATTGACGCTTCGTCACCAACGTCGCAAGGCAGAACAATGTCTGATCCTACCGATGCGGCAAGCGGGTCAACGCGTTTCTTCAGTGCATCGCCCTGATAGGAAAATGCCAGTTCTGCACCTGCGTCGGCGCATGCTTTTGCGATCCCCCACGCGATGGATTTGTCATTGGCAAGCCCCATGATAAGCCCACGTTTGCCTTGCATCAGCTGTGACGTCATCGCTGTCGTTCCTTTGTCTTCGTTCATCTTGCGTCATCACCGTTTAGGCGATTGGCATCCGCGCAGCAAGCGTTTGAACAAAGGTGTAAAAAGGTTGCCAGAACTATGGATTGCCCCTAAGCCTTGCGGGCGCAGGAATGTTGAGGAGCTATGATGGCGGACCGAGGGGGGATTTTTGCAGGAGACGACCCGTTTCAACTTGCCCAGCGATGGTTGGACACTGCAAGCGCGACAGAGGCCAGTGATCCGAATGCGATCGCATTAGCCACCGCAGATGACACTGGTTTGCCAAACGTCCGCATGGTGTTGCTCAAGGAGATTGAGCCTGACGCATTTGTATTTTACACAAACTACGAAAGCCGGAAGGCTGTCGAAATTTCTCATTCCGGTAAGGCGGCATTTGTGCTTCACTGGAAAACACTAGCCCGCCAAATCCGTGTTCGTGGATTAGCCAGCAAAGAAGACGGGCCGATCGCTGATGCGTATTATCAGTCGCGATCGCTCAAAAGTAAGCTTGGTGCGTGGGCGTCGCGCCAATCGCAGCCGTTGTCGTCACGGAGTGCGTTGATGGCAGAGGTTGCAAAGGTTACGGTTCAGCAGGGAGCGGACCCGGCGCGGCCGCCTTTCTGGGGTGGTTTTCGTATTGTACCTCTAGAGATAGAGTTTTGGTCAGATGGTGCGTTTAGGTTGCATGACCGGTTTCGGTGGTCACGAGAGAAAATAGATCAACCGTGGAAGATCACGCGGCTTAGTCCATAAATTTCGATCGGTTTGAAATTTATGTGTAGGGTGTCGCGTAGTTCCGGGTTGTGGTCGGGAAAAATATTGGTGGGTAGGCATAGTGAGTTTTGCCTGCCTTCGAGAGGAAGACGTAATGGAAACGCACGATGCGAGCAGCCAACGGCGTGTGAACGGACTGGTGAAATGGTTTGATCCGGCAAAGGGGTTTGGCTTTGTTGTGGCCAGTGATGGTGGTTCGGATATCTTGCTTCATGCAAACGTGCTGCGCAATTTTGGGCAGGGGTCCGTCGTTGACGGATCTGAAATTACCATCGTTGTGCAAGACACGCAGCGTGGTTTGCAGGCAATCGAAGTGGTGTCGATCACCCCACCGCATACAGAATCATCTGTCCCCCTTAAGGATATGGCGGAATTTACCCCACAAGACATCGCACAGCGAACAATAGAGCCCGCACGGGTCAAATGGTTTGATAAGGCCAAGGGATTCGGTTTTGCGAATATCTTTGGAAATAACGACGATGTCTTCATCCATATAGAGGTGTTGCGCAGATCTGGTTTGTCGGATTTGCAATCAGGCGAGGCAATCGGGCTGCGGCTGGTTGATGGCGAACGTGGTCGCATGGCCATCGAGGTGGTCGGTTGGGAAATCGCGGCGCGATGAAAACAGGCCTTTTTGTTTTTGCGCTGATCACTGTGGCGCAACCGCTTTGGGCCGCATGCGCCGATGACAAGGTCACCATCAGTGGTGATTGGGGGCAGGCGCATTTTTCCATCGATGTTGCGGACGATGTGGAAGAACGCGCGCGCGGTTTGATGTTTGTGGAACAGATGCCGACGATGTCCGGTATGCTTTTCATCTATCAAGAACCACAACGCGTCAGCTTCTGGATGCAAAACACATTGATTCCCTTAGATATGTTGTTTGTGGCTCCGGACGGAGAGATTCTCAAGATTCATGAAAATGCGGTTCCGCTTGATACCACCCCGATTCCCGGTGGCGATGGCGTCCAGATGGTTCTTGAGATTAACGGCGGGCTTTCAGCGCGTCTTGGCATCGCTGAAGGTGATGTTTTACAGCATCCCAGCTTCGGTGAAGCAGCAATTTTGAATTGCAGCGAAAAGAGTGACGATTAGGTCTTTTCAAATCAGTTCACTGGGGTTAGAGAAACCCTCGTCGGGGCGTAGCGCAGCCTGGTAGCGCATCTGTTTTGGGAACAGAGGGTCGGGAGTTCGAATCTCTCCGCCCCGACCATTCAAATCCACAAATTTGGAACTGAACGCCGGATCACCGTAAGGTGGCCGGTCGTTCCAATTTTGCGATGACGATCTCCATATAAAACCGGCAGCGACCCAGACCGACTTTTGTCGTTTCTTAACCTGGTCTGTGAATGTTTTTATCTAAGTCAGCCGCATATATGGGCTTTCCCGTTTTCATCCCTGTGGACAAGTTGGTGGATGAATCACTGCATAAAATTGCAGTTCGGCATATATGAGCCGTCAACTCTTTTAATCTGCATTTAGTGTTAAAAATTCGTTGACCCACTAGGGCTAGATGCGTCAGGTTGTGCGAGCAAATCAGCAGAACGCAAAATGTTGTGGTGGTGGGGCCGGGGCGGTTCAGCAAGCGGCAGTATGCCAATATGATAACTCAGTGCATTTCTGGATGTTCGCCAGGATCATTGGGAGCGGGTCTGGCGACACGTTTTTAAACGAAATGTGGGCGTCGTTTCCGCGATGAAAAATAGGTTTTGCTGCGGTCGCAGCATGTGCAGAAATATCAGGGGCAAAGAATGAAAATCGAGCGTAATTTCACTACTTCCGGTCAGGACGCATATGCGAATCTGGCATTTAAAACGACGACATCAGAGATTCGTAACCCTGATGGCACAATCGTGTTTAAACTGGATGATTGTGAAATTCCGAAAGGTTGGAGCCAAGTCGCGTCTGACGTGATTGCGCAGAAATATTTCCGCAAAGCGGGTGTGCCGTCCGCTGTGACCAAGGTCAAAGAAAAGGGTGTCCCTGAATTTCTGTGGCGTGCGGCCCCCGCAAAAGGTGCGACTTTCGGCGGAGAAACATCCGCCAAGCAAGTCTTTGACCGTCTGGCGGGCGCGTGGGCCTATTGGGGCTGGAAGGGCGGCTATTTCACAACCGAAGAAGACGCGCGCACATATTTCGACGAAATGCGGTATATGCTGGCGACACAACGCGCAGCGCCGAACAGCCCCCAATGGTTTAACACAGGCCTGCACTGGGCCTATGGCATTGATGGACCTGCGCAGGGTCACTATTACGTCGATTACCAGTCGGGCGAGCTGACAAAATCGACCTCGTCTTATGAACACCCGCAACCGCACGCCTGTTTCATTCAGTCTGTGGGTGACGATCTGGTGAACGAAGGCGGCATCATGGACCTTTGGGTCCGCGAGGCACGTCTGTTCAAATATGGCTCCGGGACTGGCACCAACTTTTCAAGCCTGCGCGCTGCCGGCGAATCGCTGTCGGGCGGCGGCAAGTCATCCGGTCTCATGGGGTTCTTGAAAATTGGCGACCGTGCAGCGGGCGCGATCAAATCCGGCGGCACGACACGCCGCGCGGCCAAGATGGTGATTGTTGATGCTGACCACCCTGACATTCAGGAATTCATCAACTGGAAAGTTATCGAAGAGCAAAAAGTGGCTTCTATTGTCGCGGGCTCCAAGATGCACGCGCGCTACCTGAATGCAATCTTTGCGGCGATTAAGGCGTGGGATGGCGAGGTAAAGGACGCGTATGAGCCGAAAGTAAATCCTTCGCTTGCGGCGGCGGTCAAAGACGCGAAACGTTCTGCGATCCCTGAAACATACATCAAACGTGTGCTGGATTACGCCAAGCAGGGTTACGAGAGCATCGAATTTCCAACCTACGACACCGATTGGGATTCAGAGGCATATTCGTCCGTTTCGGGTCAAAATTCGAACAATTCGATTCGCGTGACCGACGCGTTCCTGAAAGCTGTCGAAGATGATGCCGACTGGAAACTGATTAACCGTAAAAACGGTGAAGTTGCCAAAATCATCAAAGCCCGCGATCTTTGGGAACAAGTCGGCCATGCCGCATGGGCCTGTGCCGATCCGGGCATTCAATACCACGACACGGTAAACGCATGGCACACATGCCCTGAAGATGGCGCGATCCGCGGATCGAACCCGTGTTCCGAATATATGTTCCTCGATGATACTGCGTGCAACCTTGCGTCGATGAACCTGCTCAAGTTCTACAAGGACGGCGAATTCCAAGTCGAAGACTATATGCACGCCACGCGTTTGTGGACTGTGACGTTGGAAATTTCGGTGATGATGGCGCAATTCCCGTCCAAAGAAATCGCGCAGCGGTCGTATGACTTCCGCACGCTTGGTCTGGGCTATGCCAACATCGGCGGATTGCTGATGAACATGGGCTTTGGCTATGACAGCGACGAAGGCCGTGCGATGGGCGCAGCGCTGACCGCGATCATGACTGGTGTGTCCTACGCTACCTCTGCCGAAATGGCGGGCGAACTGGGTGCGTTCCCTGGATATGCAAAGAACGCCAAGCACATGCTGCGCGTCATCAAAAACCACCGTCAGGCTGCATTGGGCAAATCGACCGGCTATGACAAACTGGATGTGAAACCGGTGCCGCTGGACCACGCAAACTGCCCCGATCAACGTCTTGTCGCGCTGGCGATCGGCGCATGGGACGAAGCGCTGGAGCTGGGTGAAAAGCACGGCTACCGCAACGCCCAAGTGTCGGTGATTGCGCCAACAGGCACCATCGGTCTGGTGATGGATTGCGACACCACAGGGATCGAGCCTGACTTTGCCTTGGTGAAATTCAAGAAACTTGCTGGCGGCGGGTATTTCAAAATTATCAACCAGTCGGTGCCAGCCGCGCTTGAAAAGCTGGGGTATGGACCAGCGCAGATCGAAGAAATCATTGCCTATGCTGTCGGTCACGCGTCGATCGGGCAGGCGCCTGCGATCAACCACACCAGCCTGATTGGCCATGGCTTCGGCCAAGCCGAGCTGGACAAGATCGAAGCCGCCCTTGCTGCGGCGTTTGATATCCGGTTTGTGTTTAACCAATGGACCTTGGGCGAGGATTTCTGCACCAAAACGCTGGGTATCCCGGCCGCCAAGCTGAATGATCCGACCTTTGATCTGCTGCGCCACCTTGGTTATTCCAAACAAGACATTGAGGCAGCGAACGACCATGTTTGCGGTACAATGACGCTGGAAGGCGCGCCGCACCTGAAGCTGGAACACTACAGTGTCTTTGACTGCGCGAACGCGTGCGGCAAAAAAGGCAAGCGTTACCTGAGCGTTGATAGCCACATCTACATGATGGCGGCGGCTCAGTCGTTCATCTCTGGCGCGATTTCGAAAACCATCAACATGCCAAACGACGCGACCATCGAAGACTGTCAGAAGGCATACGAACTGTCTTGGTCGTTGGGTGTAAAGGCGAACGCGCTGTACCGCGACGGATCGAAGCTGTCGCAACCCCTTGCATCGGCCTTGGTCGAGGATGACGACGAGGCGGCGGAAATCCTTGAAAGCGGTACACCGCATGAAAAGGCGACTGTGCTGGCGGAAAAGGTGATCGAAAAGATCATCATTCAAGAGGTACGCAATCGCGAACGCGAAAAGATGCCACAGCGCCGCAAAGGGTACACCCAGAAAGCGATCGTTGGTGGCCACAAGGTTTACCTGCGCACGGGCGAATACGAGGGTGGCCAGCTGGGCGAAATCTTTATTGATATGCACAAAGAAGGCGCAGGCTTTCGCGCGATGATGAACAACTTTGCCATCGCAGTGTCGGTTGGCTTGCAATACGGCGTGCCGCTGGAGGAATTTGTTGATGCGTTCACCTTCACCAAATTCGAACCCGCGGGCATGGTGCAGGGCAACGACAGCATCAAAAATGCGACGTCGATCCTGGATTACATTTTCCGGGAACTGGCGGTGTCCTATTTGGACCGCACAGATTTGGCGCACGTCAAACCCGAAGGCGCATCATTCGATGACATCGGGCGCGGCGAGGAAGAGGGTGTATCAAACGTGCGCACCCCATCCGAGAGCGCTGCATCGCGGTCGCTAGAGGTGCTAAAGCAGATTTCGTCGACCGGATACCTACGCAAGCGGATGCCGCAGGATTTGATGATGATGCAGGGCACCGCAACCTTGGCACAACCATCGCAAACCGTTGTTGTGACAGCAAAATCGGAAACTGCGATCAGCACGGGAACCATCAGCATTTCCGCACGCGACAAGGCGAAAATGCAAGGTTACGAAGGTGACCCCTGCGGTGAATGTGGCAACTACACGTTGGTACGCAACGGGACTTGCATGAAATGCAACACCTGTGGCGGCACCTCTGGCTGTAGCTAAGAAAGAGACGACTGATGAACCTTGCTTTTGATATCGCCGGCCACACCTGCGTCGCACACAGCGTGACAATGCGCGGCCGCAGCCTTGAGGCCAGCTTTGAGACAGACGCGGTTGGTCCGCTGCTTGAGGCCTATGTGAACGGCAAAGCCGTCGCGTTTTTGGGAGTGTCCGGCATGCCCGTCGTCTACGCGGTCGAGACGTTCGCAAACGATAACAATGCCGGCTGCACGGCTGTGTTCTCGGTACACGGGTTGGGCACAGGGGCGGTGCACTAAAAGAGATCCAGGGCGGATGCGTTCGCCCTTGGCGCAGATCAGGCCGCAGGCAAAAAATCAGAGCGGTAATAAATAGTGAGCCTGATCAGCGAGACTACAGGGGGACTTCGGTCCCCCTTTTTTTGCGGCCAACTTTCGCCCAGCGGGCCAAAGGTAAGGCTTTCCAGCCTTTTGCCTGCGACACCACCACCTATATGTTTCCAAAAGAATTTAAGGGAGCATGAGCAATGCGTTGCCACGAAGTAGACTATGAAATTTTCGGCGATGACATGCAGATCGTCGAGGTTGAACTGGACCCGCAAGAGACGGTGATCGCCGAGGCCGGCGCCATGAACTATATGGAAGACGGGATCGGTTTTGTCAGCAAAATGGGCGATGGCACGACACCTACCAGCGGCATGATGGGTGCGCTGCTGAATGTGGGCAAACGCGTGCTGACAGGCGAATCTATTTTCCTGACCCATTTTTCGAACAACGGTCAGGGCAAGAAACGCGTCGCCTTTGCAGCACCTTATCCCGGCAAGATCATCGCTGTTGACATGTCCAAGGTGGGCGAAGAACTGATCTGCCAAAAAGATGCGTTTTTATGTGCCGCTTTCGGCACCACAACCGACATCGCGTTTCAGCGCAAGTTGGGCGTTGGGTTCTTTGGCGGCGAAGGCTTTATTTTGCAGCGGCTGCGCGGCGACGGAATGGCGTTTATCCACGTTGGCGGCACGGTGATCAAACGCGAATTGCAGGCAGGCGAAGTATTGCGCGTGGATACCGGCTGTATTGCGGCGTTCAGCAGCGGTGTTGACTACAATATCGAAAGGGCTGGCGGGTTGAAATCCATGGTATTCGGCGGCGAAGGCATTTTTTTGGCGACATTGTCGGGACCGGGGACCGTCTATTTGCAAAGCCTGCCATTTTCGCGGCTTGCTGACCGGATTTTGCGCGCCGCCGGGCCGGGTGGCCGCAAGGGCGAAGGATCGGTGTTGGGCGGTTTGGGTGACATGTTCGGCGACCGCTAGCGCGGAATGTCAAAGCCGGGGGGCGCAAGGGTGAATCCCGCAAAGTCGAACCCCGGCGATACCGTACAGCTGACCAATGTCCAGTCACCAGTTGTGCGCGCCGCTTGCCAAGTATCTTTGGGAACGATGATTTGCGGGGCTTGATCGTCCAGAACATCCGGCCCAAGAATGTGGTCGGCTGCGGGGCCGGCATCAGTTTCCGCCAGTGATAGCACAATCGGCGCACCCGCATGATAAAGCCATATTTCGGTCGCATCGACGCGGTGCCAATGGCTTGCCTCGCCGGACTTGAGCAGGAAATAGATGCAGGTGCCAGTGGGCCGCCCGTCGTTTTCGGCAACCCATGTCTGGCGGTAGAAACCACCTTCGGGATGCGGTTGCAGGCCTAGTTTGGCAATAATCGCGTCAGAGGTCATGGAAACACCGGAATATGCGGGCCAGCGCTGCGCGGCAAAGCCCCTGTAAGGCGCGGATCGGGCGCAATTTCAATCTCTTGCTTGATAGGTTCGAACCCGGCGCGTGTATAAAACCCAAGCGCCTGCGGGCTATCAAGCGTGCAGGTGTGTACGTGAAACCGGCGAATGGGTCGCGCAAAGGCCTGTTTGATCGCGTGGCCGATCATGGCGCGCCCAGCCCCTTTGCCAACCATTGCAGCGGTCAGCCCAAAGAAAGCCAGTTCGCATTCGCCCGCGGTCCGATGATCAATCTCGACCAAGCCGACGTCGCGGCCATCATTGTGCAGGGTCCAGAGTTCGTAATTGGTGTCGTGCAGGGTTTCCGCCAAAGCCTGATCGTTCAGCTGTAACCGTGAAAACCACAACCAGTCCTGGCCAACGGCCCGGAACATGTCGCGATACCAGTCCGGATCAGCCGCAGTGTGACGTTTGAAATTTGCCGATTCTTGCGGGGGCGGTGCAGGTGGCGCTGTCATCGCAAGGTGGGTGACAACGGTGGCGACCATGCCGCGCGAGACGGGGTGAAAACCGGGTTCTAACATTAGCGCAGTTTAAGCGGTTTTCGAAAACTCCGCAAAGCAAACAAAAGCCCCGCTTGCCAAAAAATGGAAGCGGGGCCGACTGTTTAGGCCTTTAGGATCGAACGCCCGGCATAGACTGCCGTTTCGCCCAGCATTTCTTCGATCCGGATCAGCTGGTTGTATTTTGCCAGACGGTCAGAGCGCGAAAGCGAGCCGGTTTTGATCTGGCCGCAGTTGGTTGCGACAGCGAGGTCGGCGATGGTTGCGTCTTCGGTTTCGCCAGAGCGGTGCGACATCACGTTGGTGTAGCGGGCGCGGTGTGCCATATCGACGGCTTGCAGCGTTTCGGTCAGTGTGCCGATCTGGTTGACCTTGACCAACATGGAGTTTGCGACGCCTTGCGCGATGCCGTCGGCCAGACGCACAGGATTGGTCACGAACAGATCGTCACCGACAAGCTGGATTTTGTCGCCCAGTTTTTCGGTCAGCAGTTTCCAACCGGCCCAGTCGTCTTCGGCCATACCGTCTTCGATCGAAATGATCGGGTAATCTGCACATAGCGCAGCCAGATAGTCGGCGTTTTCGGCTGATGTCAGCGATTTACCTTCGCCTTTCATCTCGTATTTGCCGTTCTCGTAATATTCGGTCGAGGCACAGTCCAGCGCCAGATAGATATCTTTGCCGGGCGTGTAGCCGGCCTTTTCGATCGCCTTCAGAATGAAGTCCAACGCGCTGCGGGTGCTTTCCAGCGCAGGAGCAAAACCGCCTTCATCACCGATCCCGGTGTTGTAGCCCGCGTTTGACAGTTCTTTTTTCAGGGTGTGAAACACCTCGGATCCCATGCGCACTGCTTCTTTGATGTTGGTGGCTGATACCGGCATGATCATGAATTCTTGGATGTCGATCGGGTTGTCGGCATGTTCGCCGCCGTTGATGATGTTCATCATCGGGACGGGCAGGGTACGTGCAGATGTGCCGCCAACGTAGCGGAACAGGGGCTGACCGGAAAATTCAGCGGCGGCTTTGGCCACGGCCATTGATACGCCAAGGATGGCGTTGGCGCCAAGGCGGCCTTTGTTCGGGGTGCCGTCCAATTCGATCATCGCCATGTCGATCCCGACTTGTTCGGTCGCGTCAAAGCCAAGGATGGCTTCGGCGATTTCACCGTTCACGGCGGCCACGGCCTCAAGAACGCCTTTGCCCAGATAGCGTGCTTTGTCGCCGTCGCGTTTTTCAACAGCTTCGTGCGCGCCGGTGGATGCGCCTGATGGCACGGCCGCACGGCCCATGGTGCCGTCTTCAAGGGTCACGTCGACCTCGACCGTTGGGTTGCCCCGGCTGTCCAGAATTTCGCGGGCGTGAATGTCGATAATCGTGCTCATCAAGAGGCTCCTTTGGGAGGGATATTAGCGGTGTTGCGCGTTCTATAACGCGGGTTTTGACGCAAGGGAAGTCCGACGCACCCGTGCTTCACGCCAGAGCGTATAAATACCGGACGTAACAATAATTGCGGCCCCAAGCAGCGTGAGCGCATCGGGATTTTCGTCGAAAACCACAAATCCGATGATCAGCGCAAAGACCAAACGCGTATAGCGAAACGGTGCAATCAGCGATATCTGTCCGATCCGTGTTGCGGCGACCAGCATGTAATATGCAACAACCCCGACCAAGACCGCCCCACACAGGCGCATAACGTTCACCGGTTCGGGCGCGATCATTGGCGCGCCGGTGACCCACATCACAATCGCACCGGTTGGAACCAGCACAAGAAAGGCATAGGTCGCGAGCTGGCGCGACGTGACACCCGGCGGAACCCGGCGCGTCGCAAGGTCGCGGATCGCCAATCCAATCACGCCCTGCACGGCAAACAGTGAATTTGCATCGAACCCATCCAACCCCGGCCGCAGCACCATCAGCACGCCACACAGCCCGATACAGACAGCGACCCAGCGGCGCCAGCCTACGGTTTCCTTAAGAAATAGCGCGGCACCGATTGTGACCACCAGGGGTGTGGCCTGCAAAATTGCAGATGCCGAAGAAATCGGGGTCAGTGCAACCGCCGTGATAAACCCGAGCGTGCCAAAGACTTCGCCTGCGTTGCGGATCAATACCGCCTGTTGCAAAAGGTCGCGCGACCAGAGCCTGTCCCCGTATGCCCAGGCGAGAAGCGCAAACAAAATTCCCCCCGCACCACCAAGCAAGATCAGGATTTCACCGACGGGCAGGGCGCCGGCAATAAGTTTGATAAACATATCCTCGAAGGCAAAGCCAAGCATAGCCGCCACCATAAGTGCGCTTCCGCGAATATTGTCCAAGGGGGTCTCCGGCTATGGTGCGTTAAGAGTCTGGCATACGCGGGCTATCGCGGGATGCAAGTGCTGTGCATGGAATGATTTGGAAAACTTTGCCACAAGCGCGGATGGCGCCTATCCAAACTGACGCGTCCCCAATGCCCAATCTGGATTTGCAGCCAAATGCGGGCGTCTGGTGGGGTGGACGTTAGTCGTCAATCAGGCACAACAAATTAAATCACCAAATCGGCCGACAACCCTGTGCGACGCAGAATGTCCCGCCGATGGCTGAACGTCATACGGTATACGAAGGTGCTAGGCTGATTGAGGTTCAAGATTTTTTAATTGGCACGGCATAAAGTTCAAGGCGGTGCCCCTTTAATTCATAGCCAAGTTTGGCCGCAATGCGCTCTTGCAGGGCTTCGATTTCGGGATCGACAAATTCGATCACTTCGCCTGAATGCATGTCGATCAAATGGTCATGATGGTCACGGTCCGCGGTTTCATAGCGCGCGCGCCCATCGCCAAACTCGTGTTTTTCCAAAATACCAGATTCTTCGAACAGTTTGACTGTGCGGTATACCGTCGCGAGCGAAATCCGCGGATCAGCCGACGAGGCGCGGTTATATAATTCTTCGACATCGGGATGGTCGTCTGCGGCCTCTAGCACACCGGCGATGGTGCGGCGTTGGTCTGTTAAACGCAGGCCGTGGGCCTCGCAACGGTCAAGGATTGTTTGTTTCATATCGCATCTCGGATTTTTACTGTGCCTTGATACCGCCGATGCCCCGCAGTTTCTACCCATAGCCGCCCGTTAGAACCATTTAACCCAGCGCAGGACACCATAGGTCGCAAGACCGATAATCGCCATAAGCGCGCACAGGATAGCAAAGGCATAGGGTGAATCCGTGCCGGGAACCCCGCCCACATTCACACCCAGCAGCCCGGTCAAAAAGCTGATCGGCAGGAAAATCGCGGCGACCACGGATAATGTGTAGCCATTGCGCGCGACTCGGGCCTCGTTTGTCATGTCGATATGCGACGACAGGGCGCGCAAGCGGTCGCGCACCTCTTCGACCTCTTCGACGGACCGCATCGCTCGATTGGCGGTATCGCGCAAGCGATTGCGCAATGTCGATGGGATCGGGCCAGTATGATTGGAAGCGAGCGCCATCAGCGCGTCTTTCATCGGGCCAATGTGCCGCCTTAACCGGATTGCGATACGTTGCAGGTTGAACAAGTCTGGTACTTCGGTCGCCTCGCCATCATAAACAAGGTCCTCCATCTGGTCCGTCTGCAGTTCAAGATCGACGGACACGGATTCGATGCGTTCGACCAAGCTTTCGGTGATGCGGGCGACCAGATGCGCAGAGCTAGGCGGGCAATCACCCGCAGTCATTGCGGCCCCGACTTCATCCATCGCAAAGACCCGCATCCTGCGAACCGAAACCACCAGATTACGCGTAATCCATAACCGCAGTGACACCATATCCTCAAGTTCGGCACCTTCGTTAAGGTTGATGCCCCGCAAGGTCAGCACAATTCCTTTTTCGTCGTCGTCCATATGCGGGCGCGTTTTGGCAGCAAGAATGGCGTGCGCGGCGCGGGGGGGTAAAGCCGCATCACACCAAGATTCAAGCGCGGGATCGGACAGGTCAAAATGCAGCCAACGGTATGCTATTGCGTCAGGAATTTGTGCGCTGATCGCCGCGGCGCGTGTGGCCTGACCGTCGGACGTCACATCAAAGGCATGCAGCGCGGTTGGCGTGTGATTAGTAGACAAGGTTGCCCTCCATGACGCGCCGGGCCTGACCGCTAATTGTGACGGGCACAGGGTCCAACATTTGCGTCGTCGCGATGATCAGCGAAGGTCGCCCGATTTGTGCACCTTGGGCAATGCGTAAATTTTGCGCGGCCTTCAGTTCTTCGGTCAGTAACGCGGCCAATGTTGCGGCGGCGCTGCCTGTTGCGGGGTCTTCGGGGATATTATCAAGGGGCGCAAACATCCGCGCTTGGATGTCGCTACCGCGGCGCACGTAAACGTAGATCGCAAAATCAAGTCCCCCAGGGTGTTTGCGCGCCCCTTCACGCAGCACGTCAATATTGGGGGCGCAGGTTGCAAGGCTTTCTGCGCTGTCCAGTTCTGCAATCACAAACGGCAGACCAAGGCTGGCTTGGACCGGGGCGTGGGTCGTGCTGTTGATAGACGATGCCGACAGCCCCAATGCGCGTGCGATCAGTTCGGGCGCGGGCGTGCTTAATCTTTCGAGCCGGGCGCTGGTGGTAAAAGATGCAAGGTCTCCCGCAAAATGACAGGGGATCGGGCCAACACCCAGTTCCAGAACCATGTTGCCGACGTGGCCCAGATCGCGCAGCGCAAAGGCCGAACCGATGGTGGGGTGTCCCGCAAAAGCGACTTCCATCGTTGGCGTGAAAATCCGCACCTTGGCGGTATGGGCGGCGTGTACCGGTGGATAGACAAACGTCGTTTCAGAAAAGTTGAACTCCTTGGCGATTTTTTGCAAATCGGCCTCAGGCAGCGCGGTTGCGTCCGGGATCACAGCAAGCTGATTGCCCCCGAACGGCGTGTCAGTGAACACATCATAAACAAGATATTGGATCATACGGGCAGCTCCGGTTCGCGGCCGACTTTTTCAGCCAGTTTTGCCACACTTAGCCCCTGCACGATGATGGAAAACACCACAACAACATACGTGGCTGTCAGAATGACGGGTTTCCATTCATTGTTTGGCAATGACAGCGCGAGCGCAACAGATATGCCACCTTTCAAGCCGCCCCATGTCATAATCGGGATCACACCGGCAGCAAAGCTACGGAACGGCTTTAGCATCAAAACCGGCACAGCGACGGCCGCCAAACGGGCAACTAAAGCAAGCGCGATCGACGCCACGCCCGTGACCAAGAAGCTGGCATTAAATGCGACAGCAAACACCTCGACCCCGATCATCAAGAACAGCACGGCGTTCAGGATTTCGTCGATCAGTTTCCAAAAGGCATCCACGTATAGCCGGGTTTCTTCGGACATGCCGTATTTTGTGCCCACGTCGCCGATCAGCAACCCTGCGCAAACGGCCATGATCGGGGCCGATACATGAAGATAAACCGCCAATTCATAACCGCCAAACGCCAGCCCTAACGTAATGAGCACCTCAAGCGAATAATCGTCAATCCGCCGCATCACACGAAATACCAGCCACCCCAGAACCAGGCCCAGGATCGCGCCACCAAGGGCTTCTTGCACGAACAGACGCATTGCTGCGGCGGCACCGCTGCCGTGGCTTTCACCGTGCGGAAACGCCAGCCCCATTAGGACCAAAAACACCACATAGGCAACGCCGTCGTTGAACAGGCTTTCGCCCGCAATCTTTGTTTCCAATGATTTTGGCAATTCGGCCTGCCGCAAGACACCCATCACAGCAACTGGATCGGTTGGCGAAATGAGAACCCCAAAGACGAGCGCCGTCAGCAGCGGCATCCCCGTAAGCCAAGAAAACCCGTAGCCAACAATGACCGTTGACAGCCCGATACCGATGGTGGCCATCAACATGACCGGCACCCATTCGCGTTTCAGGTCGGACACCTTTACGTGCAGCGCCCCCGCAAACAGCAGCAGCCCCAACATGCCTTCAAGCAAGGCATCCGAAAAATCGATGCTTAGCACGGTGCGGCGCACTGTATCCTCAAGCCCAAATCCGGGAACTGCAACGTCCAGAAGCATGACCACAAACGATGCGAGCAACGACACAATCAAGATCCCAATCGCCGATGGGAGCTTGAGGAAAAGATAGTTGATCGAACCGAAAACTCCGGCCAAGACGATCAAAAGCGATGTGATTTGCAGTAAAGTCATAGTGATCCCCAAAAGCGTTCACCAAGACTTAACAGGTGGTGCGGAACGGGGCTAGCGGTTAGGGGAACCGGATCCAGCTTCCGCCTAACGGATGTATCTTGGCACCACTGCCGATCTTGAAACGTGCAAGCCCCGGCGCTGATTGCGTATCGACGGTGCCAAGGTCAAGCCGCTGTACACCAACGCCCGCAAGATGCATCGCAGCGTCAATCAGCATCCGGTGGTGCGCCGCATGTGCCCGCCCGTCATCGTTCGTCCACCCAAGATGGTAGGTGGCACATGCCCCGTGCCGCAGGAATAACATACCCGCGACGATCACCCCATTCATGTCTGCCGTGCAGACCGTGACATCGTGGCGTGGGTAGGCATGGATCAGCGCGTGGGGAAGCGCGCGAAACCGTTTTTGTTTTTGCTGGGCAAGGTCTGCCTGCAAAAGCCACTGGTGCTTTGCAGGTGCAAACTGTGCATGCCTAATCCGAAGCGGAGTGTTTTGGGACCGTCGCCAGACATTGCGCCACTTGGCGTGCATGTGTGCGGCCATGCCATCGGCGTCCGCCGTAACCGTTAGTTCGGCCACATGGGCCGCTGTCATGATCCGTCGATACCCTGCGTCGCGCAACCCTTGCGCGTCACCACCGTTGCTGTTGATCAGATGCAGCTTTGCCATCCGCAGATCATTGGGTCTGGTGCTGTGTCCAGACAGCCAAACGGGTCCGCGCGCCACATAGTTGATGCCGTAGCGCCGTATCACCTGCACCGGGGCCGCGCCTGATACCGTGACGCTGTTCACCTGCACATCGATGTGGCGCAAGGCCCTGCCGAAATTCGGGTGCTGCTGGAGGGGCAAAAGTGTCATAGTGCCGTTAAGCCATTAGAAACCTAAGGCATGGTTAATGGCCGCATGAAAACGGTAAATAGATCAACGATCGCAGGGGTTCATGCCCCATCGCCGCGCCCCACAGTTTTGGGGGCGGCCATGGTGGCCGCCCTTGTCACAACCCCGGTCGGGGTTACGCTGTTTATTGTGGATTTGCTGTTGCTTTAGCCCAGTTGCACCAATGCGTGACGCTTTTTGCCCGCGCTCAGTTTGATCGGTGATGCAAGGGCCGCAGCATCGATGATCAGCCCGGGATTTTCCAGTGGCGCATCGTTCACGCGCGCGCCGTTTTCGCCAATCAGGCGCTTTGCCTCTTTCCCCGTGGCGGCAAGACCCGCGCGCACAAACAACTGGACGATCGAAATACCATCCGTCAATTCATCTACAGTTAGGGTCAGTGTCGGCAGATCATCCCCGACGCCGCCTTTTTCAAACACTTCGCGTGCGGTCGCCTCTGCTGTCGCAGCAGCGTCAGCGCCATGCAGCAAGGTCGTCACCTCATTGGCAAGAATGATTTTGGCCGCGTTGATGTCGGACCCTTCTAGCGCGCCCAGCCGGTCACATTCGTCGACTGGCAGCTCTGTGTAGAGTTTCAGGAAGCGGCCGGTATCAGCGTCAGTTGTGTTGCGCCAGAATTGCCAGAACTCATATGGCGACAGCATATCCGGATTCAACCAGACGGCGCCCGATTGTGATTTTCCCATCTTTTTACCGTCGGATGTCGTCAAAAGTGGCGATGTCATGCCAAAAATCTGATGGTCAAGCACCCGACGGGTCAGATCGATCCCGTTGACGATATTGCCCCATTGATCCGATCCACCCATCTGCAACAAGCACCCGTAACGTCGGTTCAGTTCAAGGAAATCATACGCTTGCAAGATCATGTAGTTGAATTCAAGGAACGACAGCGATTGTTCGCGGTCCAGCCGTGACTTGACGCTTTCAAACGACAGCATCCGGTTGATCGAGAAATGCCGCCCGATGTCGCGTAGAAAATCAAGGTAGTTTAGCCCGTCCAGCCATTCGGCGTTGTTGATCATCAACGCGCCAGTGGGGCCTTCGGAGTAATCAAGGTAGGCCGCAAAAACCTGCTTGATCCCGGCGATATTGGCGTCAATCTGCTCCGGGCCCAGCAGGGGGCGTTCATCGGCGCGGAAGGACGGATCGCCCACTTTTGTGGTGCCGCCGCCCATCAGCGTGATTGGCTTGTGTCCGGTCTTTTGCAGCCAGCGCAGCATCATGATCTGGATCAGCGATCCGACGTGCAGCGATTTTGCGGTCGCGTCGAATCCGATATAGGCCGGAATAGGGGTGCCTTGGGAAAGCGCATCGTCCAACCCTTGATAATCGGTACAGTCGGCCAGAAAGCCGCGTGTCATCATGACAGACATAAATTCGGATTTCGGATGGTAGGTCATTGGCTTGTTCCCGGGGTTTGCACGGTGCACTCTATACAAAGGTCACAGCGCGAGGGAAAGCGGATGTTGAAAACGGGAATGTTGCGCGCGCTTGGCACGATGTCAGGCACATCGCTGGATGGGGTCGACGCCGCGGTGATCGAAACCGACGGCGTGACCATCGGCGCGTTTGGTCCGTCCCTTTACCGGCCCTATACATCGCAAGAGCAAACAGTGCTGCGCGAACATCTGGGCCGTTGGCAAAGTGACGATGTGGATACCGCAGCCAGGATTGTTGAAGACGCCCATATCGCGGTGATGGCCCCGTTTCAGGGCGTCGATATCATTGGATTTCATGGCCAAACCCTTGCGCATGAGCCGCAGGGGCGCGGCACGCATCAGTGCGGTGATGGGCAGCGGCTGGCGGATGCCCTTGGGATGCCCGTGGTCTGGGACTTTCGCAGTAATGACGTCGCGCAGGGCGGGCAAGGTGCGCCTTTGGCGCCGTTCTATCACTTTGCATTGGCAAAATGGGTCCGCAGCAACGCGCCCGTGGTTTTTTTGAATTTGGGGGGCGTCGGAAACCTGACATGGGTCGATCCCCGCTATGATGATCCGGCAGATGCTGGTGCGTTGCTTGCGTTTGACACGGGGCCGGCAAATGCGCCGATCAATGACATTATGCTTAATCGACGTGGCATGGCATACGATGAAAACGGGCAGTTGGCGGCGACGGGTAAGGTTGATCATGACATCATCGCCGCGTTTCTTGAAAATCCTTATTTCGCACGCAGGCCGCCAAAGTCTTTGGACCGCGATGATTTCGCCTCGCTTGCTTCGGCAGTGGCTGGATTGCGCGATCCAGACGCCGTCGCCACATTGACCCACGCGGTGGTCAAAAGCGTGGCGCAAGGCGTCGCGGCCTGTCCTGCTGTGCCAGCGCGCGTTTTCGTCTGTGGCGGCGGGCGCAAAAACGCGACCATGATGCGTGCCTTGTCTGCGGAACTGCCCTGTCCGGTCAAAGCCATCGAAGACGTGGGGCTTGATGGCGACATGATCGAGGCGCAGGCGTTCGGGTTTCTTGCGGTGCGCGCGGCGCGGGGCCTAAGCCTGAGCGCCCCACTGACGACAGGAATAGCGCAACCCGAGTCGGGAGGACGATTTGCACAGCCCAAGGATTCTGTGCGCGGTTAACACCCCTGACCACGCAAGATTTGTAAAGGCCGCAAAAGTCACAGTGATGTGATTTTAAGTCATTGAAATTGCGCGATGTTTCGCCGATGTTTACCGAAAAGTTACTCTATTTTGCCCAATTTGTTCACAGCGCCGTGAGGTCCTATTGAACCTTTTCAAATGATGGGCAGTTGTATGAGCAGACGACAACATAAATCCGAATGGAGAAACAAAATGACGACGACTTTCAAAATGGTTCGCGCAGGTATCATCGCTGCACCCTTGGCACTTGCTGCTGGCATGGCATCCGCTGGCGGTTTGTCAGAGCCAATCATGACACCAGCGCCGACACCAGTTGCAGTCGCACCGGCGCCAATGCGCACAACCGGTGACTGGACAGGGTTCTATGCCGGTGGTCAGCTGGGTTACGCACAGCTTGATTCAGACGCGCTGCCAGAAGATCCTGAGGACATGACATACGGTGTTCAGGCTGGATACATGTACGACATGGGTAGCTGGGTTGTTGGTGGCGAACTTGACATCAATGGCACAGAAATCGAAAGCGGCACACCTGATGTTGCTGTTGACGCGATCACACGTGCAAAACTGCGCGTTGGTTACGATGCAGGCAACTGGCTGCCATACGCGACCGCAGGCGTTGCACAGGCACGCGTTTCGGGTGACATCGACGGCGAAGACACCGGTGCATTCGTTGGTCTGGGCGCTGACTACCGTGTAAGCGACAGCGTGATTGTTGGCGCCGAGGTCATCAAGCACCAGTTCGAAGATTTCGACGATTCCGGTGTTGATATCGACGCGACGACCGCAGCACTGCGCGTTTCATACAAGTTCTAATGTGAACCCCATTTGCCAAAACGCGTATTTATGTCCCTGAATACGTATGATGGCAAGGAGAGAGGCCCGTAGCGAAAGCTGCGGGCCTTTTCTGTTGATCCCATCCTGCATTTGACAAATGCGTCTAACGCGGGGCGGGACAGGTGCATACCGATATGCCGCGCTGTTGCGCCCAAGGAATGCAACATCCGTGCGCGATTGCGGCCCGAGGTTTGTTAAATTCCTGTCGCTTGTGCATATGATTTTTCAAGTTCGATCAAACGCTGTTTGCGCCACAGCCCACCGCCATAGCCGGTCAGCGCCCCATCTGCCCCGATCACACGGTGGCACGGGATCATGACCGCGATCTGGTTTGTGCCATTGGCTCGCGCCACCGCACGCGCTGCAGATGGTGCACCGATTGTCTGGGCCAGCGCGCCATAGCTGCGTGTTTCACCAGCGGGAATCTTGCGCAGTGCGTTCCAGACCGATCTGGAAAACGGGCTTCCATGCAGGACCAGCGGCACCGTAAAGGTTGCACTTGCGCCCGCGAAATACGCCCCGAGTTCGTTTTCGACCTGATCGGTCACAAGGGTGCGACCGACACCGATGCTGTCTTTGGTCATCGCGCGCAATTTTGCGAGCTCTGCAGGAAGCGCCTTGCGGTCAGCGAATTCCAAAAGATGCAACGCCTTGTTGTCACAGACGGCGATCATATCGCCGAGCGGGGTAACCAGATGGGTCGCGCGCAACATGGCGTCCGCTTTGAAACTGTTTGGCGCGGTCCCCAAAAGCTTTGCGAATGCCGCACGAAACGCGGAGGGGCTGTCAAATCCGGCATCAAGCTGTGCTTCGATGACTTTGCCCGATTCCAACGCCGTGAATCCATGCGCCAGCCGACGTTGGCGCGCCATATCAAGAAACGTCATCCCAAAATGCCGCTTAAAGCTGCGCCGCACGGTTGATGGGTCGAATCCGGTTTGTGCAATGGCATCCTCTGACCATCGCCGGCTTGGATCGGCATCAAGACGGGCCAGCAGTGCTGTGATCGTCGGATCACTTTGCGCGGCCGGGGTGACGGGGTGGCAGCGTTTGCATGGCCGGAACCCAGCCTGAATGCAGCCAGCGACATCGCTGAAAAAATGGCAATTTTCACGTTTGGGCTTGCGCGCCGGACAGGTCAGGCGGCAAAATATTCCGGTCGAAGATACGCCGACATATGCAGTCCCATCATAAGCCGGGTCGCGGGCCAGCAGCGCGTCGTACAGTGTATCGTCATCAGGTAAATGTATCATCATTGGGAAACCTTAGGTGATTCCCCCCGTGTACGCCGCCTAAAATCGGGCGTTTATTGTTTGGCCTGTGCGACGGCAAACGCGATGATCCGTTCGAGCGCGGCAACATAACGGGCGTCGTCAATCGTCATCGCGATCCGGATGTGTCCTGCGGCGGCCTGTCCAAAGCTTTCACCGGGCATCACGGCGATCTGCGCGGCATCAAGAAGCGCGTTGGCAAAGGCTTCGCCCGTCAGCCCGGTCGCGCGAATGTCCAGCATCAGATACATCGCACCTTGGGACTGCACCGCCTTCACGGTATCTTGCCCGGCCAACACATCCAGCGACAGCGCCCGGCGGCGGCGAAAGGGTGCGGCGACGGCGTCTTCGACGCGCGCGCCCTGACCAAGCGCGAATTCGGCCGCGTCCTGAATATAGCCAGCAACACCATAGGTTGTGTGGGTGGCGAGGTTGATCAGTTGGGCAATCACATGTTCCGGGGCGCAGATCCAACCGACGCGACTGCCGGTCATTGCATGGCTTTTCGACATTGATCCGACAACCAGCGTGCGATCCACCATGCCGGGTAGGGCGCGCGGGCTGATGTGCGGCCCCTCCCAGATTTGGGTGTCGTAGACTTCGTCCGAGATTAACCACAGGTCATGATCCCGACATGCAGCGGCAATGGTGGTCATCGTTTCAGCCGAGTAGACCGCGCCGGTGGGGTTGTTGGGGCTGTTAATCAAAAGCGATTTTGCGCCGGCAGCGGCGGTTTGCAACGCGGCGTGGTTGGGTTGGAACCCTGTTTCCGGTGTCGTGACAATCGGCTTGGGGATCGCGCCCACACTGCGGATCGTACCGGGATAGGTGACGTAATACGGGTCAATAAAAAGCGCGATATCGCCTTGATCACAAACAGCATTATGGGCCGCGAACAGGCCCGCCTGACCGCCCGGCGTCACCAGTATGTTGGCACCTGTGGTGGGTACACCTGTACGGTCGGTGAGGCGTTGCGCGATGGCCGCGCGTAAACTGTCGGTTCCCGGAACAGTGGCATAGCCCGTATGCCCGTTCATCGCGGCCTCATGCATCGCGTGAAGAATATCGGGATGTGTGCGCGTGTCATGTTCGCCGATATTCAGTTCGGTGACGTCAATACCGGCGGCGATCATCCGCCGCGCGCGGTAAAAGGTGTCCCAGCCGTCAGAGCCGCCACCGGTAATATGTGTAATGCGATCAGAAAGTTTCATGCCGCATGGGGATAACACGCGCCGCCCAAAGTCAACCCGGAAGCCGGGTCAAATTACGAGGCCCAGACCCATCACGCCCCCTGATGTCGGCGGGGTTATATAGCGCGCAGCTTTTTAGGCTTAGACATCCACACCCGATGCAGCCGTCAAGCTTATTGCGCAGTTCTTCTAGGGCCGCGATCCGCGCATCTATTTTTGTGCGGAAGGTTTTGCCGATCCGCGTCCAATCCGCCTTGTTTGGGGCTTTGTCGTCGGGCAGCGCATGCAGATGTTCCGCGATTTCACCGAGCGGAAACCCAAGGGTTTGCGCGGCCATGACGAACGACAGCCGCCGGATATCTGCCCGCCCATAGCGCCGGTGCCCGCCACTGTTTCGCAAGGGTTTGACGATCCCGTGGGTCTCGTAAAACCGGATCGCCGAGACGGCCAGACCGGTCCGGTCTGCCAAGTCACCGATAGATAATCCGCCTGTCATGAAAATAATCCTTGATCTCAAGTTAACTTGAGAAATTAGAACCGGAATTGTTCAGGTAATCCAGCGGAAAAACATAATGCATACCACCTACCATCGGTTTTTCGTGTCAGGGCAAGCCGCGGCCGCGCTGCGACGTGACGGGTTTGGTTGGGATCATGGCATGGAGTGTGTCGTGCTCCCTTGCGAGCGCAAACGCTGGTTTTTGATGGGCATCTTCAACTTTAAAAAGGATAATAAAATGAGCCGTTTAGAACATGTGAACATCACCGTATCCAATCCGAAATCGACCGCCAAAATGCTGGGCCATCTGTTTGGCTGGCACGTCCGGTGGGAAGGGCCAGCGATGGGGGGCGCAGGTTACACGGTACATGTGGGGGGCAAAGATAGCTATGTGGCGCTGTATTCCGGCGCTGGCGAACAAACTGTGCCCGCGGCTGACGCAAGTTACGCAACGCGCGGCGCGTTGAACCATATCGCGGTCGTTGTCGATGATCTGGGTCAGACTGAAGAAAAGGTGCGCGCCTTGGGATTTGAGGCCCATAGTCATGCGGATTACGAACCGGGGCGGCGGTTTTATTTCCATGACGCGGATGGCGTGGAGTTCGAAATCGTTAGCTACGCCTGATTGATTGTCCGGTTGACCCGCGCCGCTGCCGTGGCATTGTTGCGGCAGCGAAAGGGGCAGATTGTGCCAAAATATGTGGCTTTTTTAAGGGGCATCAATGTCGGCGGGAATTGCAAAATTCCCATGGCGGATCTGCGCCTGCTGTGCGCGGGCATTACGTCGGACCCTGGTGTGCGCAGCTATATTGGTTCTGGAAACCTTGTTTTCAACGCGACAGAGCCATTGGCCGATCAGATCGCAGGTGGCATCAAGGACAGGTTTGGATGTGATGTGCCAATCGTCGTGTTGGCAGCGTCAGAGATGCGTCAGGTGCTTGCCGATTGTCCCTATGCGGGTGCGGCGGGCAATACAGTGCATGGGTATTTATGCCTTGAAACACCTACCGTCGATCGGGTGAAAATCGACAGCCTGAAAGCACCGACCGAACAGGTCTCGGTGATGGGCCGCACCGTTTGGCTGTTCGCGCCGGATGGGTTAGGGCGATCTAAATTGGCCGCAAAGATGGAGGCCTGTATCGGCCCGGCGACCGCACGCAATCTGAATACACTGACCAAGATGGTCAAGATGCTGGATGATTGATCGTTGCCCCGCAAAAGGTCAAAGCCAAGCGGCGCGGCGCATGTGACGCGCCCGACAGGCCGCGTTTGCAGTGATAAGACCAAGGCACGCAGCGCCCACGATCAAACACGACGTTCGTCGGACGGCAAATCAAGGTGTGTGATGCGAACTGAACCGACCGCCAAGGACTTGGTTAGTTTCGTTTCTACTTGCGCTATTGTGGGACCATTGCGAATTTACGGAACGATGGCCGCGCCGTGGCGAATTTCACTTGGTCTGACGGTTTGAGCAGGTCTCGTATATCTTTGCTAGAGTATTTTGATTTGGCACCAAGGATAACCTCTCTAAGGATTAGGTCGTGATTAAAGTGGGCGAAAAAGATGGCTGATGGATCATCCAGTTTCGACCGCTTTTCTGTGTCATCAAGTGAAAACCAATAACGCCATTCCTGCTCATACTCCCAGTGAGTGCCCTTTGTTCGTTTTGCGATACCTTGCATCTTTTGATTATACTCAGTGTCGTTCAAAAGCCGCTCGTCTATCTCAATTAGCTCGTTCACATAGATGATCTTGTCGCCGTATCTTGTTGATGCATCACGATAAACTGGCAAGTCAAAGCCAAGGCATACCCCCTTGTGATTATCCGCGTAATGAGCCCACATGGTTGGAACGCTCCAGCCTTCTGAGAAGGATACGAAACCTTGTGTCTTCGAATTTTTTTTATGGCCTTACCCCAAGCCGCGCTGAGGTTGTGCCCCTGTGTGCCTTCGCCAAAATCAAAAGGTCTCAATTCAAACAAATCATTTACTGAGTCAGGAAATGCTAATTTCAGACGTCGTTTTTGTATGTTTTCAAACCCAAACTTATCGTTGACGAAATGGTATAATCTTATCGTTTTTGACATTATCTACCCCGAAATTTTTATCTGTCCGAAAATCACAACAACGTCGCTTAAAAACGAGGTTAGATTATTTCAGGACCTAAGGCTTTAACGCGTGTCTGGGCTGTTTCCTTGCATTCGCCGCTCTTCATGCGGAAAGAAGCGTTGCCACATTTTTTGCCTTTGGTTCGGATTTTTGTGCAGGCCTCATTGCTGTTCATAACATCGGGTTGAACGCTGCGCCCTTTGGCCATCTGCGTGCGCATGAAATGCTGGACGCTTCGCATTTTCGCTGCTATCTGAGTTGCATGAAGAGCATTTGCATCATTCTCTGCTGCATTATTACCTGCTGACAAAGTCGCGGGCTGCTCTTTCACGTTTCCTTCAAATGCTGAACTTGGTAAGCCCGCCGGCGAAACCCGTGCGTGAGGCGTTATGACAATTATCCGGCTGCAAAATACAAAATCCCGCAAACGCGAGGAATTTGAACCGATCGACCCGACAAACGTGCGGATGTATTTGTGCGGACCGACGGTCTATGACCGCGCGCACCTTGGCAATTCCCGCAATGTGCTGGTGTTTGATGTGCTGTTTCGGCTGCTGCGCCATGTGTACGGGGCGGATCATGTGACCTATGTGCGCAATTTCACCGACGTTGACGATAAGATCAACGCGCGCGCTGCCGAAAGTGGTCGTGCGATTGGCGATATCACTGCGGAAACCATCGTTTGGTATCATGCGGATATGGATGCGCTGGGGGCGATGCGCCCGACGCACGAACCGCGTGCCACGCATTACATTGCGCAGATGATCGCGATGATCGCGGATTTGATCGACAAGGGACACGCCTACGAGGCTGAAGGCCATGTGCTGTTTTCCGTCGAAAGCTATGCAGATTACGGCGCGCTGTCGGGCCGGTCGATTGACGATATGATCGCGGGCGCACGGGTCGAGGTGGCACCATATAAACGCAATCCGATGGATTTTGTCCTGTGGAAACCATCGGGTGATGGTGTGCCGGGGTGGACCAGCCCATGGGGCTATGGCCGTCCGGGCTGGCATATTGAATGCTCGGCCATGGCGTATGATCTGCTCGGTGAAAGCTTTGACATTCACGGCGGCGGCAATGATTTGCAGTTCCCGCACCATGAAAACGAGATCGCACAAAGTGCCTGCGCCCATCCGCATGGCGCATTCGCCCGCTATTGGATCCACAACGAGATGTTGCAGGTCGAGGGCAAGAAAATGTCCAAATCCTTGGGCAATTTCTTTACCATCCGTGACCTGCTGGATCAGGGCATCCCCGGCGAGGTGATCCGGTTGGTGATGCTGGGCACGCACTACGGCAAGACGATGGACTGGACAGAGGCGCGCCGTGCCGAAGCCGAAGCCACGTTGCGCAAGTGGTACGGCATTTTGCAGGGGCATGGATTCGGGCCTGACCTGATTGCGGCACTGCGTGCCGATGGCAAATGGCAGCCAGACGCCGAATTTATCGGTGTGCTGGCGAATGATCTGAATACATCGGGTGCATTGTCGCGCCTGCACGTGTTGTCGAAAGGCAAGACGCCTGCGGCGCTCGCCGGGTTCGCGCATGGCATGGACATGCTGGGTCTGGTCAATGACTGGTCAGACATTCCGATGTTTGACGGTGGTGAGGCGGGCCCTGATGTGGCCCCCGCGGTTGCGGCGCGGGTTGATGCGCTGCTGGCGGATCGTGCCTCGGCGCGCGCGGCCAAAGATTGGGACCGTGCCGATGAAGTCCGTGATATTTTGAACGCAGCTGGCGTACAGGTAACGGATGTCGGCGGGCAGGCGACCTGGGCGCCGGGACCTGATTTTGATGCAGCCAAGCTGGGGGATTTCTGATGCCCAAAGAACGGCTTTATCTTTTTGACACCACCCTGCGCGACGGGGCGCAGACCCAAGGCGTGCAGTTTTCAGCCGGTGAAAAGCGGCAGATCACGGCTGTTCTTGATAGGCTAGGCGTGGATTACATCGAAGGTGGCTGGCCGGGGGCAAACCCGACCGACACCGAATTTTTCGCCAACCCGCCCGAAACCCGCGCCACGATGACCGCGTTTGGTATGACCAAGCGGTTGGGCCGGTCGGCCGAAAATGATGACATTCTGGCGGGGGTCATCAATGCAGGGACGCCTGCGGTGTGTTTGGTGGGAAAATCGCATGATTTTCACGTCACCACGGCGCTGGGGATCACGCTGGACGAAAACACCGAAAACCTGCGCGCAAGCTTTGCCTATCTGACAGCGCAGGGCCGCGAGGGATTGTTTGACGCCGAGCATTTTTTTGATGGCTATAAATCCAACCCCGGTTATGCGCTTGAGGCGGTGCATGCGGCTTATGGCGCCGGTGCGCGTTGGATTGTGCTGTGCGACACCAATGGTGGCACCTTGCCCCATGAGGTCAGTGCGATTGTGACTGCCGTGATTGCCAGCGGCATTCCCGGCGATCATCTGGCGATCCATACCCATAATGACACCGAAAACGCTGTGGCCAATAGTTTGGCCGCGGTGATGGCGGGTTGTCGACAAATTCAGGGAACGTTGAACGGGTTGGGAGAACGCTGTGGCAATGCCAATCTGACGACCTTGATCCCGACATTGTTGCTGAAGGAGCCGTTCGCAAGCCAGTTTGAAACGGGCGTCACGCCTGATGCGCTGAAAGGATTGCGCAAGGCGTCGCGGATGCTGGATGATATTTTGAACCGGGTGCCTGCGAAACAGGCGGCATATGTCGGCGCGTCGGCCTTTGCGCATAAGTCGGGGCTGCATGCCTCTGCCATTGCGAAAGACCCATCGACATATGAACACATCGACCCTGCCTGCGTCGGCAACAGCCGGATTGTGCCGATGTCGAACCAAGCCGGGCAGTCGAACCTGAAAGCGCGTCTTGCTGATGCAGGCATCGCGGTGGAATTGGGCAATCCGGCGCTCGCGCGGATTGTGGAACGCATCAAAGAAAAAGAGGCGCAGGGCTATTCCTATGACACGGCGCAGGCCAGCTTTGAACTGCTGGCCCGCAAGGAACTGGGGCTGCTGCCCGAGTTTTTCGAGGTCAAACGCTACCGCGTCACCATCGAGAGGCGCCGCAACAAGCGTGGTCGCATGGTATCCCTGTCCGAGGCAGTGGTCGTGACCAAGGTGAACGGCGAACGGTTCCTGAATGTATCAGAAAGCCAAGGCCCTGATGGCAGCGACCAAGGCCCGGTGAACGCGCTGTCGCGGGCCTTGTCCAAGGATTTGGGCCCTTACCAGCAATATATCGAAGATATGCAACTGGTGGATTTTAAGGTTCGTATCACCAATGGCGGTACAGAGGCGGTCACCCGCGTCATCATCGACAGTGAGGATGGGCAGGGGAATACTTGGTCGACCGTGGGCGTCAGTGCCAACATTGTCGATGCGTCTTTTGATGCGCTGGTCGATGCGATCAATTGGAAACTGATCCGCGATGGCGCGAAGGTCTGATTTTTGAGTATTTATGGCAAGATGATACGATGAGTTTGCATGCCTGCGCAGCCTTGGTTGAAAAAGCCGACCCGGAGCGGTTCCGCGCGACGATGGCGGCACCTGTCGCGGCGCGCCGCGTCCTGTTTGCGCTTTATTCATTCAACGTCGAGGTGGCCCGTGCGCCTTGGGTGACCCAAGAGCCGATGATCGCTGAGATGCGTTTGCAGTGGTGGCGCGATGCGTTGAGTGAAATTGAGAATGGTGTAAAGCCCCGTAAGCACGAGGTTGTGGATGCCCTGTCTGACGTGCTGGATGCCGAAGGCGCGCGCGTTCTGGATGGGTTGATTGCGGCGCGCCGATGGGATTGCTACAAAGACCCGTTTGAAGACACGGCGCATTTTGACAGCTATATTGATGCCACATCGGGCCATTTGATGTGGACAGCGGCGCGGCTGCTGGGCGCAACAGCCGAGACTGTTGTGCGCAATTTTGCCTATGGCGTCGGGGTGGCCAATCTGTTGCGTGCGATTCCTGATCTTGAGGACCGCAACCGAATGCCGCTTTTGGATGGATCAGAGGCCGGGGTGCTGGCGCTGGCGCAACAGGGCGAACAGCGGCTGCAATCAGCAATCAAAGCCAGAGCACAGGTGCTGCCACCAGCCGGGGCGGCAATGGCCGCGGGTTATCTTGCGCGCCCGGTATTGCGACAGGTGCGCAAAGACCCGGGCAAAGTGGCGCGCGGCGCGCTTGGCTTGCCGCCGTTGCGCGAACATCTGCGGTTCACCCATGTGGCGCTGCGGGGGTGGTGGCGTTAGGTCAGATGCCTGCGCGCGGCTGCCGTGCCAGCCAAATGAGCGCGCCGCCTGCCAGCGCCAAAAACGGGATCATCGCGAGGTTTACCGCGGTCCAGCCTTCGATCGCACTGCCGCCCGAGCAGTTCATCAATCCGCCTGACGCCAGTGATGCCACTGTGACCATTCCAAAGACCATCATGTCGTTCATCCCCTGGACGAGGCCGCGTTCTTCGGGGCGGTGCGCGCCCGCGAGCATCGTGGTCGCGCCGATGAAGCCAAAGTTCCAGCCGATTCCCAGCAAGACAAGCGCGATGTAGAAGTTGGCCAGATCAACGCCAGACAGTGCCACGATCCCTGCGCCGCCAAGAATGATCAGCCCGGCCGCGACGATTTTTTGCGTGCCGAACCGTGCGATCAGGTGTCCGGTAAAGAACGACGGCACATACATCGCCAGCACGTGCGCTGACACGATGTCGGAGGCATAGTTTTTGTCGAAACCACAGCCAACGACGGCCAGCGGCGTCGAGGTCATCACAAGGTTCATCAGTGCATAGGAGACCATTGCGCAGATAATCGCGACCAGCACCCGTGGTTCGCGCAACAACGCCATGCGGCTGCGCCCGACAATGGGGTCTTCGATTTTGGGGCTATTGCGCGACCCTTTTGGCAGGTCGAGGAAGAAAAACAGCAACATGCCCCCAAGGTTCAGCGCCGCGACAGCAAGGTAGGTGCCCAAAAATGGCACGGCATACGCGTCTTGGACCACTTTGTTCAACTGCGGCCCGACGATGGCAGACAGCAAGCCGCCCGCCATGACGTAAGAGATGGCTTTGGGCCGGAACGCATCTGATGCTGTGTCCGTCGCAGCGAAACGGAAAAATCCCTGCGATGACATATAGATACCGGTCAAATATGATCCAGCGAGCAAAATGGCAAAAGAGGCAAAGTAAAGCCCGGCTGCGGCGATCAGCGCGCCGAGCGCCCCCGCCAGCGCCCCGAGGAAAAATCCGAAGCGCCGACCGCGTCGCTGCATCAGCGGGCTGAGCCAGGGCGCCGTGGTCATCGACCCGAAGACGATGAACGAGATCGGCAAAGTGGCAAGACAGGGGTTTGGCGCATACATGCCGCCCGCAAGCCCGCCGATTACAAAGATCATCGGCATTTGCGCGCCAAGGATGGCTTGGGCTAGGACCAAGACGGCGACGTTACGTTTTGCGCGGGTATCGTTTATCATTTCCATAGCGGTATCGGTAAGGCGCGATTTGGCCCAAGGCAATGGTCATTCAGCCGCGTCGATCAGATGGCCGAATGACCCCGACACCCTGCCGTTGATCAGGCCCATCGCGGGCAGTGGCGCGGCTTCGGCATCTTGTGCGGTGAACAGCGGATCGCCAATTGCTTGCAGGGTGGTCGCATAGTGGAATTCGTGGCCGGTCCATGCGCCGCACATGATGCCTTTGGTGGCGGTGAGATGCCTGTAACCCAGGTGCAGTTTGCGACGGGCAAAGGATGTTTCAAGCCCCAGCAGCCCCGCCATCGCGTGTCGCTGTCCGTCCGCGTCGATCAATCCTTGACCGAGCACCATATACCCGCCGCATTCACCATAGATATGGGCTGGGCTGTTGCGCAGGCTATCGAGAAAGGTGCTGTTGGTGGCGATCCGTCCGGCGTGCAGTTCGGGATAGCCGCCGGGCAGGTAAATCACGTCAGCCGTCGGGGCCGGTTCGTCGGCGAGCGGCGAAAAGAATGACACCTGTGCCCCGGCGCTGCGCCAGTCGTTCAACAGGTGCGGATAGCAAAAGGCAAACGCGGCGTCTTGGGCCACTGCGATCGTTTGGCCGGGTGGTGGGATGGGTTTGCTGTTGGCGGGTAACAGCGGTGCAGTGTGCAGGCGCATGAGCCCGTCGAGGTCAAGATGGCGCGCCATCAGATCGCCCGCCCGGTCAAGATATGCATCAAGATCAGCGTGTTCGGTTGCTTGCACAAGACCGAGGTGACGCGATGGATGATGCAGGTCGGGTGTTCGGGGAATTGCGCCGAAAATCCGCACATCTTGCAGGGCGCGCCGCAGCATGGATTCGTGCCGGGCGGAGCCCACGTTGTTCAAAATGACGCCTGCGATTTTGACCTGCGGGTCGTGGTTGATGAAACCCGCCGCAAGCGCCGCGACAGACCCGGCCATTTTTCCGGCATCAATCACCAAAACCACGGGCAGGTGCAGGATGCGTGCCAGATCGGCGCAGGCCCCTTTGCCGTCAGGTGGCGCGCCGTCGAACAGGCCCATTGCGCCCTCTACGATCAGGGGTGTCGGACCTGCCGCCAATGATCTGACCCGATCTGGTGTCATCGCCCAGGCATCGAGGTTCAGGCAGGTCTGTCCGCAGGCGGCGGCGTGAAACCGCGGGTCGATATAATCGGGGCCTGATTTTGCGGCGCGCACAGGGGTGCGGCGACTGATGGCGCGCAACACGCCAAGGGTAACAGTGGTTTTGCCGCTGCCCGAAGCGGGGGCGGCAATCAGAAAGCTCATGTGAGGCGGAGGCGTAGTGCGGCCTCCGGCGGGAGTATTTTGACCAAAGCGAGGGGCATTTAGGCCGTTTCAGCGGGCAGGCCGCGGTTCAGGGGGTCCAGATTGCGCGGCGGTTGACCTGATGCCATGCCTTGCCAGTCGAGCACCTGCCGCATCAGTACCGATTTGCCGACGCAGATGATGGCGGGCGGTTCCAGCCCCGATGCTGCAATGTCAGCAACCATGTTGCCCAAAGTGGTTTCAAGCACGTGTTGATCAGGCGTTGTGGCCGAGGTGACCACGGCCACGGGTTCATCCGCACCGCGCCCGGCCGCCAGCAGTTTATCGGCGATCTGGGCGATGTGTTTCATCCCCATGTAGATCACCAACACCTGACTACCTTTTGAAATACTGTCCCAATCGAGCGAACCGGGGGTGTTGCCCGATTGGTCATGTCCGGTCACGAAGGTCACCGATTGGTTGACGTCGCGGTGCGTGACCGGAATGCCGGCGTAAGCCAGCCCGCCGATTCCGGCGCTGATTCCCGGGATGATGCGCACGGGGACACCGTGTTGCACCAGTGTCTGCGCCTCTTCGCCGCCGCGCCCAAACACAAAAGGATCGCCGCCTTTTAGCCGCAGGACCTTTTTGCCAGCGCGTGCCAGATCAACCAGTTGCAGAGAGATGTCGCGCTGTTTTGCTGAGGGTTTGCCGCCGCGTTTGCCCGCGAAAATGTGTTCTGCTTGTGGCGCCCAATCAAGGATCACCTCTTGGACCAGCGCGTCATAGATGACCACGTCGGCCTGCCGCAGTGCGTTGGCGGCATGCAGCGTCAAGAGGCCCGGATCACCGGGGCCAGCGCCGCAGAGCCAAACCCAGCCGGGTTGCAGTTGCGGCCAGTCATAGGCGGGAAGGGAGGGTGTCAATGTCATGCCCCCTATATGCCGTTCGACGCGGGTTTTGGAAAGGTGCCAAACGACCATCATTTGCCGATTGGCGGCATCGGTGCCTGCGCCTATAGTCCTGCTGATGACACGCAAACCCACATCTGACTTGCGCCGTGGCTGGACCACGGGGGCCTGTGCGACAGCCGCCACCAAGGCGGCGTTGATCCGTCTGTGGGGCGGCGCATTTCCGGCTGAGGTGGGGATCACGTTGCCGAAGGGGGAAACCCCGGTTTTTCCGCTGGCTGTGGCCGAGGCTGGCGATGCGTGGGCGCGTGTCGGGATCACCAAAGATGCGGGTGACGATCCGGATGTGACACATGGCGCGTTGATTATCGTCACCGTGCGCCCGAGCGAATCTGGCGTGACCTTTCGCGCTGGCGCAGGGGTTGGGATGGTCACCAAGCCTGGTCTGCCGATTGCGGTGGGCGAACCTGCGATCAACCCGGTGCCGCGCCAGATGATGCAGGCTGTGGTTCACGAGATGGCCGCGCGTTTCGGCCAGCGCCACGATGTCGAGATCGAAGTTTCAATTCCCGATGGTGCTGCGATTGCGCTGAAAACGTGGAACCCAAGGTTGGGGATCGTCGGCGGCCTGTCGATTTTGGGTACGACCGGCGTTGTCCGCCCGTTTTCCTGCGCGGCGTGGATTGCATCGATCCACCGCGGAGTTGATGTGGCGCGTGCCGGTGGGCAGGCCCATGTTGCGGGGTGTACCGGCGCGACATCCGAATCCACCGTGCAGCGGCTATATAACCTGCCCGATCACGCGATGCTTGATATGGGGGATTTTGCGGGCGGTATGTTGAAATATCTGCGCAAACATCCTGTCGCGCGCGTCACCATCGGCGGTGGCATTGGAAAGATGGCGAAACTGGCGCAGGGGGCGGTCGATTTGCATTCGTCGCGGACCCAGGTGGATTTTGCGCAATTGGCCGAGTGGGCTGGAAATGATGATGTGCGCACCGCCAATACCGCGCTTGAAGCCTATACGATTGCGGGCGCACCTTTGGCCGCGCGGATTGCGCAAGAGGCCTGTGTCACGGCGCAAACCATGGTCGGTGACGCTGTGCAGATCGATACCGTCGTGATTGACCGTGCAGGCCATATTATCGCGAGGGCGGGCGGATGACGCTTTTGATTTTAGGTGGCACCGGGGATGCGCGCAGCATTGCGCAGGCTTTGATTGGGACGGATGCGGTGATTTCATTGGCCGGTGCGACCCGCAGCCCTGACCCGCTGCCGTTGCCGACACGCATTGGCGGTTTTGGCGGAGACGCGGGATTTCGCGATTATCTGCGCGATGCAGGAATAACTGCGGTATTGGATGCGACCCATCCGTTTGCCGATCGCATCACGGCGCGGTCGGCGCGGATCTGTGCAGAGATCGGGCTGCCGTATCTGCAATGCTTGCGGCCCGGTTGGACGCCAGAGCCCGGTGACGACTGGCGCGAAATCGCCCGAGAGGAAGAAGCGATGGCCCAGATCCCACCGGGGGCGACGGTGTTTTTGGGAACTGGACGGCAAACATTGGACCGCTTTGCCAACCTTGTCGGTCGCACGGTGATCTGTCGGCAGATTGATCCGCCGAGTGGTCCGTTCCCGTTTACGGGGGGGCGATTTTTGGTCGGGCGTCCGCCGTTTTCGGTCGGGGACGAGGTCGCGTTGTTCAGCGCGCTAGGCGTTGATTATCTGATTGTAAAGAATGCAGGGGGCGCGGCAAGCCGCACCAAACTGACGGCGGCCAAGCAATTGGGGATCCCCGTGCTGATGATCGCCCGCCCGCCGCAAGGTGACTGGCCAGTGGTTGATAGTGTGGATGCGGCGCTGGACTGGGTGCGCGGGTTGTGACCGGGCGCATTATTACCAGCGATGCCTGTGTGTCCGAAGGCGCTGCGTGGCTTTGCCAGCAAGAGCCGCGTTTTGCGGTGGCGATGCAAACCCTGCCACCCTTGCCACTGCGGCGCAAACCAGACGGGTTTGCAGAACTGCTGAGCGCGATTGTCAGCCAGCAGGTCAGTGTCGCGTCGGCCACTGCGATTTGGGGGCGTCTGCATGGTGCCGGTATGGTGACACCGACCGCAGTGTCGGCGGCAACCGAGGATGAATTGAAGATATTGGGCCTAAGCCGCCAAAAAGTACGCTATGCACAGGCGCTGGCCGCAGCGGGGATTGATTTTGAGGGTTTGCGCGCTTTGTCGACGCTGGACGTGGTCAAGACGCTGACGGCCGTGCCGGGTGTTGGTATCTGGACCGCCGAGATTTACGCGATGTTTTCACTGGGGCGCGCGGATGTGTTTGCGCCCGGTGATCTGGCGCTACAAGAAGCGGCCAAGTTGATGTTTGACCTGGATACGCGTCCATCAGAACGCGCCCTGCGCAAAATGGCGGAAGACTGGTCGCCGTGGCGATCGGTTGCGGCGCGCATCATGTGGGCCTACTACAAGCACAGCAAACAACGGGAAGGTATCAGATGACACGGGCACTTCAGGCGCAGCGGCGCGAACCAATTTCGGGCGAAATCCGGTCTTGCGTGGTGTTTTTGCACGGCTACGGCGCAAATGCAGCGGATTTGATCGGTCTTGCCGACCCTTTGGGCGAACATATGCCGGATACCTTGTTTATCGCGCCCGATGCACCGGAAGACTGCGCCGGGTCGCCGATGGGGTATCAGTGGTTTCCGATCCCGTGGATTGACGGATCATCCGAAGAAGAAAGCCGCGCAGGATTGGACCGCGCCGCGGCGGATCTGGACGCGTTTCTGGATGGTGTGATGGTTGACGAAGACCTGTTGCCCGAGCAGGTGATCGTGTTGGGCTTTTCGCAGGGCACAATGATGGCGCTGCATGTGGTGCCCCGCCGCGAAGACCCGGTTGCAGGGATTGTCGCGTTTTCGGGACGCCTGTTAGAGCCAGAATCCTTGGTTGACGATGTCCAAAGCCGCCCGGCGATTTTGCTGATCCATGGGGATCAAGACGAAGTGGTCCCGCCACAATCATTGCCACAAGCCGCTGAAACACTTCAAAATGCCGGCTGGACCGAAGTTTTCGCCCATATCATGAAGGGCACAGGCCACGGCATTGCCCCCGATGGATTGCAGGTGGCTTTGGCGTTCATGCGGGATCGGCTGGGGCTCGCCTGATCATTCACATTTCACCGTTCAGATTCACCAACTGGTAAGGGCGCTGCGCAATACTGATCCGACCGGGTTGTTTGGGTGGTTTTTTATGGTGCGATATACACCGTCTGTTGTGCGCTATTTGGCGCCGCACTCTGTGCTGGGGTGGCTTTGGCGGATTTGTGCGATCCTGAGCGCGCTAATTGTCGTTCAGATTTGTGTAAACGGGTATCGGCACCACGTTCTGACAGATGGAATTGCGCATCATATCGGGACGGTCGTCATGATTGGCGGACCTTTGTGTATCGCCCTGATGTGGGCGATGCGACAGCTTGACATTGCGGAACGAAGGTTGCAAGCTGTTGCGCAGATCGACCCCGTCACCGGGCTGTTCAATCGGGCAAACTTTAAGCAACGGCTTGCCCGCGCACTGCCCCAAAGCGGGGTGCTTCTTTTGGTGGATATCGATGATTTTCGCGGGTTGAACCAACGGCTTGGGTTTGATGCGGGCGATCTGTGTCTGCTGGCATTAGGGCAGCGGTGCCGCGAGGTTACCCGTACAAACGATATACTTGGGCGGCTTGAGGGCGCGGTGATCGCGATATATCTGCCGGGCGCGCCGGTCGAAATCGCGGTCGAGATCGCGGATCGGTTGACAGACGGGATTCATGTGATCGCCAGCACCTGTAATTTTAAGGCGACTGTTTCGGTTGGGGCCGTGATTGCACCCGGGTCAACCGCCGTTGATGCGCTGCTACAGCAAGCCACGACGGGTCTGGAGCGCGCAAAGCTGCGTGGACGGGCGCATGTGATTCTGCGCGGTTGGCCAAAAGCGGCCTGAATAGTCAGCAACAATTGTGATATGATCCGCACATGCTGGGGGTTGTCACATTTCTGACGCGATATATAGTCCTTAATTAACAGGACTGCGGGAACGCCGCTTTGCAGAGTTCCCGCGCTTCGTGTGTGGGATGTAAAATATGATGCAGGCAGATTTTCGAATAGATTTTGTCAGGGAGCCCGGCGCGCTCAAGCACTTTCCGGCGTTGGTGTTAAACGCGGACTATCGCCCGCTGTCCTATTACCCTTTGTCATTATGGCCGTGGCAAGAAGCGGTCAAAGCAGCGTGGCTTGATCGCGTTGATATCGTCAGCGAATACGACGAGGTCGTGCGAAGCCCGACGACAACGTTGCGCATTCCGTCGGTCGTTGTTTTAAGGGACTATGTGAAGCCGCAAAAACAGGTGGCATTCACGCGGTTCAACCTGTTCTTGCGCGATTCCTTTTGCTGCCAGTATTGTGGCAGCAAGGGTGATCTGACATTTGACCACGTCGTGCCACGTGCCGCTGGTGGGGTGACAAGCTGGGAAAACGTTGTCGCGGCCTGTAGCCCCTGTAACTTGCGCAAGGGGTCTAAGTCGTTGAAACAAAGCGGTATGAGCCTGCGTAAGCCGCCCGGACGACCCGTACCGGACCAATTACACAACGTTGGTCGCAAATTTCCGCCCAATCATCTGCACGAAAGTTGGGTGGATTATCTATATTGGGACGCGGAACTGGAAGCTTAGGTGTTTCTGGTGCTAGACTCGGGTCGCGACGCGGGGTAGATACGCGGCGTTAGCGCTAACGTATCCAGCAAAGCGGAGTAAGCTATGGTCTCTCGCGTCATTCCCGTTGAAACTTTCGATCTGGTCATTTTTGGCGGGACCGGTGATTTGGCACGGCGGAAAATCCTGCCAGGTCTATTCCGCCGGTTTCGGTCAGGGCAAATGCCTGAAGGGTCACGCATCATCGGTGCCGCCCGATCCGAACTGGACGCCGATGGCTATCGCCAGATGATCGCAGACGCGGTTGCCGAATTCGGCGGCCAAGAGGCAAGCGACAAGAAAGGCTTAGCGGCGTTTCTGTCGCGTCTCGATTATGTTGCGATCGACGCGATGGGCGAGGGTGGCTGGAAAGAACTGGCCGGTATCGTGCGCCAGGATGTCGTTCAGGCGTTTTACTTTTCGGTCGCGCCATCGCTGTTTGGCGATCTGGCAGAGCGGTTGCACACACACAATATCGCAAATGCCCAAAGCCGCATCGTGGTTGAAAAACCATTCGGTCGCGACCTCGAAACGGCGCGCGCGTTGAATGCGACGTTGGCTGCGCATTTTAATGAACGCCAGATTTACCGGATCGACCACTATCTGGGCAAAGAAACTGTGCAGAACCTGATGGCCGTGCGCTTTGGGAATATGCTGTTTGAACCGCTGTGGAACAACCACTACGTCGATCATATCCAAATTACGGTTGCCGAAACTGTCAGTGTCGGTGGCCGTGGCGCGTATTATGACAAATCCGGTGCGATGCGCGACATGGTGCAAAACCACCTGATGCAGCTGCTGTGTCTGATCGCGATGGAACCCCCAAGCCAGTTTGGCGCCGACGAAGTGCGCGACGAAAAGCTGAAGGTGATCCGTGCGTTGCAGCCGGTTGCGCCGCATCACATCGTGCGTGGTCAATACGACGCCAGTGCTGACGGCCCAAGCTATCGCGAAGATGCCGAAAATCCGCGCAGTTTCACCGAAAGCTTTATCGCGATGAAATGTAACATCGCAAACTGGCGGTGGGCTGGCGTACCATTCTACATCCGTACCGGCAAACGTATGAAGGCGCGGTCTTCGGAAATCACTGTTGTTTTCAAAGATCTTGGCCATTCGATTTTTGAAGGCGACGAGGCACGCCATCGCAACATTCTGTCGATCCGTTTGCAGCCCAACGAGGGTATGGATTTGCAAGTGACCATCAAAGAACCCGGTCCGGGCGGCATGCGGTTGATTGATGTGCCCTTGGACATGACGTTCGCTGATGCGCTTGGCCCCGACGCCGAGGAAGTGCCGGACGCCTATGAGCGCCTGATCATGGACGTGATCCGCGGCAACCAGACCTTGTTCATGCGCGGCGACGAAGTCGAGGCTGCTTGGCGATGGACCGACCCGTTGATCAAAGGTTGGGAGGCGCGCCATGATGTGCCAAAGCTGTACGATGCTGGGTCGAATGGCCCCGAAGACGCGATGGCGATGATCCACAGAGATGGAAGAAGATGGCGTGAAATCAAGGGCTAGGCCATTGATCTTTACCTAAATTAATTCAGAAAGGCCCGCTCATGAAGTTGCTGGAATATCCCGACGCGGAAATGATGATGATGGACTTGGCCGATACGTTGGCCAAGGAATTAAAGGGGGCGTTAAACAGCAATGACACCGCGTCATTGGCGGTGCCGGGTGGTACAACGCCGGGGCCGATTTTTGACAGCTTATGTGCTGTCAATTTGGATTGGTCCCGCGTGCATGTGATCTTGACCGATGAACGCTGGGTCCCCGAAGAGTCCGAGAGATCGAACACCCGTCTTTTGCGGCAGCGGCTGCTGGTGAACCACGCGGCGCAGGCCAATTACGTGCCGCTTTATGCGCCCGCCGAGACCCCAGAAGAAAAACTGCCAGCGCTGGCCAGCGATCTGGCCCGGGTTTTGCCGCTGACGGTGGCTTTATTGGGGATGGGTGCAGATATGCACACCGCATCGATTTTCCCCGGTGCGGATCAGTTGGACCTTGCCTTGAACGGCGACGACTTGCTTGTCGCGATGCGCGCCCCCGGCGCGCCAGAACCCCGCATCACACTGTCGGCAAAAGTGCTGAATGCGGCGATGCACCGCCATATCGTGATTATCGGGTCGGAAAAACGTGCAGCGCTGGAACGGTCGAAAACACTTTCTGCCGCAGAGGCGCCCGTTGCGGCGATTTTGAACGGTGCCACTGTACATTGGGCGGAGAAATAAGATGTGGACGACCCTGAAAAACCATCATGCGACTGTTGCCGATCGTCGTTTCGAAACCTTGGTCGATGCTGCGCGCGCCGCTGATTTTTCGGCACAAGCGGGCGATATGTTGTTCGATTATGCCAAGACAAATATTGATGCAGACGGTCGCGCGCTTTTGATTGATTTGCTGGAAAACACAGGCGTTGCGGCGAAGCGTGATGCGATGTTTGCGGGTGCTGCGATCAATGAAACCGAAGGCCGCGCGGTGCTGCACACGGCCCTGCGCAATCTGGACGGCGGTCCGGTGATGGTTGACGGGGCCGATGTGATGCCCGGCATCAAAGACACCTTGGACCGGATGGCCGATTTCGCCAGCGCCGTGCGCGACGGTCGTTTTATGGGGCAGGGCGGCAAGATCACCGATGTCATCAATATTGGTATTGGCGGGTCTGACCTTGGCCCCGCGATGGCCGTAAAGGCGCTGGCACCTTATCACGATGGTCCCCGCTGTCATTTTGTCAGCAACGTAGACGCGGCAGATATTGCGGGCGTCATGCGCCAATGTGATCCGGCGACCACACTGGTCATCGTGGCGTCAAAGACATTTACCACGATTGAAACCATGACCAACGCCCGTACTGCACAGGCATGGATGGGGCAAAGCGTGGCGGACACGGGCGCGCAGTTTGCCGCGCTGTCGACGGCGGCCGACAAAACAGCAGCCTTCGGGATTCATCCCAGCCGGGTGTTTGGGTTTGAAGACTGGGTCGGTGGCCGCTATTCGATGTGGGGACCGATTGGTTTGTCACTGATGATCGCCATTGGCCCGCAGGCGTTCCGCGCGTTTCTGCGGGGGGGGCAGGCGATGGATGTCCATTTCAAGACGGCGGAATGGCAAGACAACCTGCCCGCGCTGCTTGCACTGGTGGGCATTTGGCATAACCAGATTTGCGGTTACGCCACCCGTGCAGTGTTGCCTTATGATAATCTTCTCAGTCGCTTACCTGCCTATCTTCAACAGTTGGAGATGGAGAGTAACGGCAAAGGCGTCAGCATGGATGGCGCAGATATGACGGTAAATTCTGGACCCGTCGTCTGGGGAGAGCCCGGCACAAACGGGCAGCACGCGTTTTATCAGCTGATCCATCAGGGCACGCGGGTGATCCCGTGCGAGTTTCTGGTCGCGGCCCGCGGGCATGAAGACGGGTTGCATCATCAACACCAACTTCTGGTTGCGAACTGTCTGGCCCAATCCGAGGCGCTGATGGCAGGGCGCGATCTGGACACGGCACGTGCGAAGGTGGCTGATAAATTCAGCGGTCCTGAACTTGAACGGCAAGCCAAGCACCGTGTTTTCCCCGGTAACCGTCCGTCGGTCACGATCGCCTATCCACTGCTTGACCCGTTTATGTTGGGGCAAATTATTGCGCTCTATGAGCACCGGGTGTTCGTGGAAGGCGTGGTTTTAGGTATCAACTCTTATGACCAATGGGGTGTGGAACTGGGCAAGGAACTTGCCACTGCGCTGCAACCCGTGGTGGAGGGGAAGCAAGACACCGAAGGGAAAGATGGCTCAACTGCCGCACTTGTCGGTTTTTTGCAAAAGAATGGTGTTTAGCCGGCGATGATTTTGTCATAGTTGCGAAAGTGTTAGACAAAGGAAACAGCCGATGATTGCCTACTATATCCCTTACGCGATGGCCGCGGTTTTAATCGTTGCTGTGATCATTGATCTGCGCACAGCCAAAACACCGAACTGGCTGACGCTGATCCCAATCGTGCTGTTTATCGCGCAGATCGCGTTGTCGGAAACACCTGCCGCCTTCGGATGGCAGTTGGGGCAAGGTATTTTGGTATTTGTGTTGGGGCTGGTGTTGTTTGCCGCAGGTGGGATTGGTGCTGGTGCGGTAAAGCTGATGGCTGGAACAGCGTTGTTGGTCCCGACCCACAACGCGCTTGGATCGCTTGGGCTGTTCCTGGCCGTCGTGTTGCTGGGGTTTCCGTTGATTATGCTTTTGCGCAAGGCAGTCGGATCAGAGACGAGCAAATGGGCTATCTTGTCCCGCCAGATTTTGCCAATGAGCCTGCCAATTGCAGTGGCAGGGCTCTATGGGATGTTCGTCGTTTAGGTGGTTCAATCACAAGCCAGCGTCAGATCGCCGCTGTCACGATGATTTCGACGTCATAGTCCGGTGTGGCCAGTTTGGCTTCGCCTGTCCAGCGTGCCGGGGCCTGACCCGCAGGCACCCAGGCATCCCACGCCGCGTTCATATCTGCGAATTGCGTGCCAATATCCGACAGCCAGATTTGCGCGGTCAGCATGTTGGTTTTATCGGTACCTGCTTCAGCAAGAAGCGTGTCGATCTGATCCAGAATTGCCTTGGTTTGATCGGTGACAGAGGCGCCTGCGGTGCCAACCTGGCCAGCCAGATAGGCAATCCCATTATGGATCACCAATTGGCTCATCCGGGCGTTTGTATGCTTGCGGGTAATATCGGGCATCGGGGCCTCTTTCATGTTGGGGAATATTGGAGCGGGTAACGGGAATCGAACCCGTAACTGAAGCTTGGGAAGCTTTCGTGATACCTTTTCACCATACCCGCAACATGGATTGATTTACGCGGGGATTTTGGAGGCGTCAACCGATGAATCTGCCCGCAGAATGCCGCAGTGGAAAATTTTCATACGACGATTGTTTTTGCCTCATTTAGGGCCGTGGCGCTGTCGCGCTTGCCAGTCCGCAGCCGAGAGCCGAAAGACCTGCCATGGTGCTGGCCCGCCACCCAAATCAAGTATCGCGTCTTCGAAAAAGCGCGCGCCAAGTTTGGCGGTGGCTTTTTGTGATCGGATATTGCTGGGTGCGATGTGGAACCAGATCTCGGGGAACGTCCCGAAGGCGTGGTCGTGCATCAGGGTCTTCAGGGCAAAATTTGTCGCACCACCCCAGTAGGCACGGTCCAAAAATGTGTAGCCGATAGCGATGGTGCCCGGACGGTCAGGTGCCGTGTAATACCGCGAACACCCAATGATATCACCTGACGTGTTGTCAATAATGGCGAGTGTCGCGCGGCTGGCAAGCAAGCTGCTAAAGTAGGGTTCGAACACCGCCTTTTCGTGCCGGTCGGATGCGGGGTGTCCTGCCCAGGTTTCCGGGTCAGATGCCGCACGGTACAGCCCGTCAAAATCGGTCATGGCCAGCGCACGCAGCGTCAGTGTCGCGCTGGTCAGCGTTGGTTGCGTATCAAACATGGCATCGCTCCGTCATGTTTATAAATGGCTGCGCGGCGCCATGTTTGATACAGGATGCTTTACGTTTCGGCGTAAATGTCAGCACGCGTGGCGGGTGGCCCGGTGACACCAAGGCGCCGTTTGGACGACAGTGTTTGATACAAATTCACCACGTTTCTGTCGAAACCCACCTCGAATAGCGCAAAATAAGCCAGCCAGAGGCGCACCAGTTCGTCGCCCACCAGTTCTTCAGCTTCGACGCGGTTTTCCCACAGCTTGTCGTGCCAGTGGACCAGCGTCAGACGGAAATGCTCGCGCAGCGACTCTGTGTCGTGCACCTCGAAACCGTGCCGTTCAAAATCTGTGATTGTACGGCCGATATGATCCAATTCACCGCCGGGGAAGATGTATTTTGTGATCGTTTTTTGGTAGCCAGTGGGGCGATCAAAGTCGGCCAGATGCGGTGTGACCCGCCGTGTGGACGCCTGATGCAAACACAGCCCGCCGGGCTTTAGCATCCGGTGGATGTTCTTGTAGTAGCTGTCGTAGTTATCAGCACCAATGTGTTCAAACATCTCGATCATCGAGATCTTATCAAAGTGATCGACCTCACTCAGGTCACGGAAGTCCTTGAGTTCGACGGTGACTTTGTCGGCCAAGCCGCGTTGCTGAATGCGTTCGTTGACCAACGCGAATTGGGTTTCAGACAGGGTCACGCCCTTGACCGTCACGCCGTAAAATTCGGCAGCATGACAGGCCAGGCTGCCCCAACCGCATCCAACGTCAAGCATCTGTTCGCCGGGTTTCAGCCGCAGCTTGCGACAAATGTGGTCGAGTTTGTCAATCTGTGCTTGGTCGATGTCGTTGTCCCAATCCTTGAAGTAGGCGCAGCTATAGACCATGCCGCGATCAAGGAAGAGTTTGTAAAAATCATTCGAGACATCGTAGTGAAAAGCGATCATCGCTTTGTCATCTCTTTTGCCTTTTTGCAGACGATCCAAAAAAGCGCGCGGCGAGAATTTCGCGCCTTCTTTGAACAAGAATGGCGCCAAGGCTTTGACAAGCTTCGCCCGAGAGTAGGATTTGAAAAACTTCAGGATACTGACGTGATCCGTGGCCTTGAGCAGTTGCAATGGCGACGCGTCGGTGATGCTGATGCCGCCGCTTCCGTACAGGCCGAAAACGGTCGCGATATTCGGTTTCAACAGGATTTGACGGATCGCGTCCGCAGAGTTGATGACCACCTCGATGTTTGGCGCATCGCTGCGGTTGTACGCTATTGTGGTCCCATCCCAAAGCTTGACTGTGACGTCGGCTTTGACCGCATCTTTTGCGGCGTTCAGGATGGTGCTAATCGACTTAAGTTGGGCGCTCAAAATATATACCTTCTGCTCTGTTGGCCTAAAGTTATCGACGTGGTCTAACCGCGTCCATAGCTTCAGACCAAAAAACGCAAAATGGGATGTTTAAGTCAGCAAAAGTCGCCTTTTAGTTGCTTATCCCCGCCGCCGCCGCCGCCCGCTGCCGTCACCACCACGCGAACCGCCTGTATTGTGATTCACATCGGGCAGCGTCACGATGCTGTTCAGGATCGGAAACGGTTCGACCGCGTTGGGCATGGCGGACGCATTGACAAAATGTTCCTGAAACCGGGGTTCAATTGCGGTTTCGATTTTGTGGATGTTGCGCACTGTTTCTTCGATTTCGCGCCGTGCGTCGGTGTTCAGCAGCGCAATCCGCGCCCCGGTGCCTGCGGCGTTGCCGGCGCTGGTCACTTTGTCCAATGGTGCGTCGGGGATCATGCCCAGCACCATCGCGTGTTTGGGGCTGATATGGGCACCAAAGGCGCCGGCCAGTACGATCCGGTCCACCTTGTCGACACCAAATTTATCCATGAGCAGGCGCGCGCCGGAATACAGCGCGGCTTTGGCCATTTGGATTTGCCGGATGTCGGTGTTGGTCACCGTAATTTTCGGACCCCCAGCGGCAGTCCCGTCATACAGCAGATAAGAGTTCGTGCGCCCGTCCGCAAAACAATTAGGCGACCCGGTTTGTTCAGCCGATCCGATCAGGCCCGGCGCGTCAACGATGCCAGCCATGCGCATTTCAGCGACGACTTCGATAATGCCTGACCCGCAAATGCCGGTGATGCCGGTTTGCGCGATGGCGGCATCGAACCCGTCTTGGTCAGACCAAAGATCGGACCCGATGACCTGAAAGCGGGGTAATTTGGTGACCGGGTCGATTGCGACGTGTTCAATTGCGCCGGGCGCTGCCCGCTGCCCGCTGCTGATTTGCGCGCCTTCAAACGCAGGGCCGGTGGGGGAAGAACAGGCCAGTACTTTTTCGCGGTTCCCGAGCAGGATTTCAGCGTTTGTGCCCACATCCACGACCAGCATCAGATCGTCGGATTTATCAGGGGCCTCTGACAGTGCAACGGCGGCGGCGTCGGCGCCAACGTGCCCGGCAATGCAGGGCAGGATATAGACGCGTGCGGCAGGGTGCAGGTGCAGGTCCAGATCAGCGCCGCGCAACGACAGGCTGTTGGATGTCGCCAAGGCAAAGGGGGCTTGCCCCAGTTCATATGCGTCGATCCCCAAGAACAGGTGGTGCATGACAGGGTTGCATACAAATACCGCGTCAACAATCAAGGTTGGGTCAATCTTGGCTTCGCTTGCGATTTGAACAAACAGTGCATTCATGCCTTCACGGACCGCAGCTGTCATTTCCGACGATCCGGTCGGGTTCATCATGCCATAGCTGACCCGGCTCATCAGGTCTTCGCCAAAGCGGATTTGCGGGTTCATGATGCCCGATGATGCGACGACATCGCCGGTATGCAGGTCACACAGGTGCGCGGCGATTGTGGTGGACCCCAGATCGACGGCAAGCCCGTAAAGCGCACCGTCATAGAAGCCCGGCCAGATGTGGATGATGCGCGGGCTGAAAACGGCGTCGCCCAGATGGATCGCAACCGTGACTTTCCAGTCGCCTTTGCGCAAGGCTTTTTGCAAGGTTTGCAGCACGCCAAGGTCCGCCTCAAGCGCGGGCAGGTCCCAGTCGCGGCGCAATGCGATGATCAGCCGTTCCAGATCGCCCGACGGATCATGCATGTCGGGTTCGGCAACTTCGACGTAATAAAGCCGGGTGGAGGGGTTCATCACGATTTCGCGGGCCTCTGCGCGTTTGCGCACGACTTGTTTATGCACCTGGCTTTCGGCGGGGACGTCGATCACCACGTCTTTTTGCACTGTCGCCTGACAGCCCAGACGCCGCCCTTTTTTAAGACCGCGAATGTCGTCGTACCGCTGTTCAACGCTGTTCCATTCCGACAGCGCATCATTGGCGACGCTCACCCCGTGCTTGGAAAATTCACCATAGGACGGCGTGATCTGACACTTCGAACAAATGCCACGGCCACCGCAAACGCTGTCCAGATCGACGCCAAGCTGCCGCGCCGCGGTCAGAACCGGGGTGCCGACGGGAAACCGCCCGCGTTTGCCAGAGGGAGTAAAAATAACCAGAGGATCGGTGCTCATGAACGCGGCCTTGTGCTGTTTGCGCATAGATACCCTGCTTGGCGGCGAATGGAAGGTCCGAACCCGTCATAATCATTATGTGAAGCGGCATGGCGTCGACGCGCCACACCCAAGGATGCTGCATCAGCTATGAATGTCTGCTAACACCAGATAGCCAGAAAAAATCCCGCGACACCCCTGAAAGTTAAACAGGATTTGTTTCAGCGCCAATCCCGGTGTTTTATGCAGGTGACCACAGGGAAGTTTGTGGAACACTTTTTTCGTTTGAGCGACCGACCGACAATGCCAATTTTGACACTGGAAATTGAACAGGAACCACAATGTTAATCAAAGTTGGTGACGACCGCACCGCAAACATTGATCTGGTTCTGGCAGGACTTTTGTCATCAATAGCGGGTGCATTAAACGCCGTCGGATTCTTGATTGCGGGATCGTTTACGGCGAATATGACGGGTAACATTTCGGCCTTTGCGGACAACATCGCGAATGGCGCGATCTTTGTCTCTTTTTCGTTCATCGGGCTGGTGGCAGCGTTTGTGTGCGGGGCAGGCCTTGCCGCCCTCGCGATACAAACCGGCGAAAGAAGGCGGCTTCGGTCCATCTACGCCATCGCAATTACCGCTGAGGCGGGAATACTTTTGATGCTAGGCATGACGCTTACTTTGTCACTTTTCCAGCCCGATGAGACATTTTTGGTGATTGTTCTCAGTTTTGTGATGGGTCTTCTAAACGCGGTTACGACGATGATTTCAAAGGCGCGCGTGCGCACAACGCATGTCTCGGGCATGGCAACTGACATCGCAATTGAACTGGCCGCGCTGGTCGGTGATACAAAGGCGCGACAGGATGCGATGCCGAAACTGAAACTTCACACCTTGACCCTTGCTAGCTTTGCAATCGGGGGCGTCTGCGGGGCGCTCTTGTTTCAACTTGTCGCAAGCTGGCTGTTTGTGATGGCCGCAGTTGCGTTGCTGGTCATAGCCGTTCCCGAAGCCCTGCGCGCGCACCGTCCCTGAATTCACGCGTTGTTTTTGTAAAGCGGTCGTTTGTCGCACTATGGGTTTTGAAAACCGCAGTTGGATCAAACGCCATGCGACACGCTGCGGCGAAGGACTGACGCGCGGGTGCGGTTTTGGCGGCAATTTTACGCCATATCGTGGGGGTGATCGGAATTTTCCGCGTGTACCTTGACGGCCGCTATTCTACTTAGGCGTAGTCGACTGAATACTGGACCCTGTGATGAAGCGACCATTGGTTTACATTGCCCTGCCGGCGCTGGCGTTCGTTCTTGTTTGTGCGCTCGATATTATTCGCTAGACGCCGCCATGGGATCCCGTTGATATCGGCTTGGATATTGCCCAAACCGTGGCGTTGGTTTTGATGGTTGTGGCTGTTGCCTGGTCGATGCAGCGGGTGGTGGATCTGCGCCAAGACAGTCAAGCCTTACGTGATTTTATGGCGCGCAATAACAACAAGGGCGCGGATTGGCGCGCCGCCCGGTCGCAAGAAATCGCGGCGATCAGCGAAGCCATCGCCCTAGAGTTTCGCGATTGGGGCCTGACGGCGCAGGAAATGAACGTCGCGGAATTGCTGCTAAAGGGGGCGTCGGTAAAGGAAATCGCACTGGATCAACAGGCATCCGAAGCGATGATCCGCGTAAGGGAACAGTCAATCTATCGAAAGGCCGGGCTATCGGGGCGGGTGGAACTGTCAGGTTATTTTCTGGATAGTCTTTTCGCCGCTGAAACCCTGCAGTAACGTGATCACGTTTCTATGGTGCCTCACCAATTGGTGACGTGACGCTGACCGGGTTCACCACTGGACACGAAATAATTGTGTGGGCCGGGTATCTTTGGGCATTTTGTCATAGAGCTTGCGCGCGCGCGTGTTTTTGTAGAAGGTCAGATCCGTTTTATCTTTTGGCCCCATCCACGGCGCATGCCAGTGAAACCCCAATAGGTAGTCGGGGAATGGTTCCCTTGTTCTGGCGGCGCCACCGTTCGGGACAAGACCGATTTCGCCCATATATATTTCATCGCGGCACAAGAAAAGATCGACGCGGATAAAGTCGAACGACTTTCCTATTTCCTCGGCGACAGCGATCATCTGGTCGATTTGTGGCGGCATTTGCACAGCGGAACCGCCTTTGAAATACAGCTCGACATCCAGTTTTTGGGTATCGCGGTCATAGATCGTCTGGATGTGGCGTGTGTGACGATCACGGTCATTTTGAATAAGGATGACTTTGCCATTGCAGACAAAGAATTTCCAGTCATCAGCGGAAACGCCGCTTTCCGATAGATCCTCTTCTAGAAAGATGCGCCTTTCAAAGAATTCGTACCACCAAAGGCCAAGCCTGCGATCATGGATTTTTGTCAGCCAGGTTTCGGCTGTTGCTTCAAGCTTTGTCCGTGTTTCCTGATCGATCGGGAAATTGACGGGCATATTGGTTCCCGCACCATGGTTGGATTTAAACCAGTATCGACCAGCCGGGATGTCATCATTTGATGGAAGCTCTGCGCGCTTACTTTCCCAAATCACCCGCGGGGTTTTCACCGCTGGCGCTCCTTTGGACGGAAGGTACTTGCGCGCACCGAGTTTATCGGAGGTTGCACATAGGGGGATCGGCGCGAAAAACTTGAACAGAAGTTGCTTTTCAGTGAACGAGGATGGCGCAAGAAGGTTGGGTAGCCGACCATGAAACCGTTCATAGACCGCACAAGATCGCCGTACCGCATGCGGAAAGTCGTCGCCAAGTGCCTCGTATCCGCGGTGATAGCCGGTCGGCACGCGGCTTGAGGTTCCGTGCAACCCGTTTGTCTTAATAATTTGCAACGACGTTTTGACGTAGTCTCTGATAATCACTTGGCACCTGCAGTTTTTTCGGCGCTGAGTGCGACCTTCTCATCGCAGGGTATTATGCCGAGATTGCGTATCGGTAAAGATAAATCCCCCCAAGGTCTTTCTTGTGCGCCGTATCCATGCAATAGCGCAGTGCCAACGATGCCACCCAAGGAGACGGTTGATGGAGATTCGCGAGGCGCTTACCTTTGATGATGTTTTACTGGTGCCGGCCGCATCAAGTGTGCTGCCGTCAACGGCCGATACACGCACGCATGTGACCAAGGCGATCAGCCTGAACATTCCGTTGCTATCCAGCGCGATGGACACAGTGACAGAAGGCCGGATGGCGATCGCCATGGCCCAAGCTGGCGGCATGGGCGTGATCCACAAAAACCTGAACATCGCGCAGCAAGCCGAAGAAGTTCGCCGGGTGAAACGGTTTGTATCAGGCACAGTGTATAACCCGGTCACGTTGCGCCCGGAACAAACTTTGGCGGATGCCAAGGCCCTGATGGAACGTTACCGCATCACCGGGTTTCCCGTCGTCGATGCGAACGGCAAGATTGTCGGAATTGTCACCAACCGTGACATGCGCTTTGCCCAAGATGACGCGACCCCGGTCAGCGTGATGATGACAACCAAAGACCTTGCCATTCTGCAAGAACCTGCCGATTTGGACGAGGCGCGGTCATTGATGCAGGCGCGCCGGATTGAAAAGCTGTTGATCACTGACAAAGGTGGCAAGCTGACAGGGCTGTTGACATTGAAGGATAGCGAACAGGCTGTTCTGAACCCGATTGCCTGCAAAGACAGTTTGGGCCGGTTGCGGGTTGCAGCTGCCTCTGGCGTGGGCGACGCGGGTTATGAGCGGACGCAAGCGCTGGTCGAGGCGGGCGTTGATATGATCGTGATTGACACGGCGCACGGTCACTCTGAAGGGGTGGCGCGGGCCGTTGAGCGCGCAAAAATGCTGTCGAATGAATTGCAGGTAGTCGCGGGCAATATCGCGACAGGCGAAGCGGCGCGTGCGCTGATTGGATCAGGTGCGGATGCCGTGAAGGTCGGGATTGGCCCCGGGTCAATCTGTACCACCCGTATGGTCGCCGGTGTCGGTGTGCCGCAACTGACCGCCATTATGGATTGCGCGATTGCCGCGGGTGATATTCCGGTGATTGCCGATGGTGGCATCAAGTTCTCGGGCGATTTTGCCAAGGCGATTGCGGCAGGCGCGTCCTGTGCGATGGTCGGGTCAATGATCGCAGGCACAGACGAAAGCCCGGGCGAAGTGATTTTGTACCAAGGCCGGTCTTTCAAGTCCTACCGTGGCATGGGCAGCCTTGGCGCGATGGCCAGCGGATCTGCCGATCGTTATTTCCAAAAAGAAGCCGCCAGCGACAAATTGGTCCCGGAAGGCATCGAAGGTCAGGTGCCATACAAAGGGTCTGCACATGCGGTGGTTCATCAGTTGGTGGGCGGTTTGCGTGCAGCGATGGGATACACGGGCAATGCGACGATCCCAGAGATGCGCACAAACTGCGCGTTCGTGAAAATCACTGGCGCCGGTCTGAAGGAAAGCCATGTGCATGACGTGCAGATCACCCGCGAAAGCCCGAACTACCGGGTCGGCTGATGGACGGGGTGTCACGGTATCAGGTGGGGCAAATCAGCGTCATGTGCCTGAAGGACGGCGGGGCGAATTTTCCTGCGAAAATTTTTCCTTCCGTCGATGATGCGCTGCGGGCGACGCGATTGTCAGATGCAGGGTTGTCGGAGATCCAGACCAATTTTAACTGTTACGTCCTGCAGTTTCCCGATGGCCGGGTTAAGATGATCGACACCGGGTTCGGGACCAAAGTTGTCTCGGCAGGTGGGCAGATGCGCGCCTTGTTGGACGGGCTTGATATTGCGCCTGCCGATGTGTCGCAGATTGTCTTTACGCATCTGCACAACGATCATTGCGGCGGTGCGATGGATCACGACGGATTGGTTTTTCCAAACGCCGAGATCATCTTGCATGTCGATGAGGCGGCACACTGGGCGGGCACGGATGTGGCCGCGGGCCAGTTGTTGGCCGCGTCCAAAAATACCCGCACCGTTGAAGATGGTGCCGATCTGGGGGATGGTCTGACGGTTTGGGCGCTGCCCGGGCATACGCCGGGCCACATGGGGTTGCGTTTAGGTGAATTGGCGTTCGTCGGTGATGTCGTCCATTCCGAAGCGCTGCAACTGCCGGACCCAACCACAAGTTCGATCTATGATGTTGATGCGGCCGCAGCGCTGAAAAGCCGTATTCTGGCGTTGGACACCGTTGCTGATCATGGTTTGATCTGGACGGGATGCCATATGTTGGGCCCGCAAAAATTCGCGCGCCTCAAGCGTGTCGGGCAGGGGTTCGTGCGGGTGCCGCTTTAGCGTCAGGGCGCCCGCATTTTCATCATCCCGGCAGGATTGGCTGATCATTCAGTGCTGTGCGCCTCCGGGCGGCGGTTGCATGCATGCGCGTGATAAGTTTTGCGCCCGCTAGTATGAACAACATTAACGCGATGATATTTAAAGTTTGCGCGCCAGTCAGGCCGGTTTTGGTGGGGGAGAAGTGCAGATTTACGACCGTCGATACATGGTTTCATAGATAAAGTCCCACACACTGGTCGGCGATTGCGTCTTTGGCGACCCGTGTACGTGCTGTCATCGCACCGCGTAAGCAAAAGACGGATCCTGATTTTCCAGACCGATGCAGGTTTTTCATGATCCACGCGGCAAAGGCCGGCGTGAATTGCGCGGCAACTGCGATTTAAAAGGTTGCGGGTTTGATTGCGCGCAAGCGACGGGTATATGAACACAAACCTTGCACCAGAAAGTTGCCTTTATGTCCTTATCATACGCCCTTGTTGATTGGTCTGTTCAATGACACCGGGTGCCCGCGTTGCTGCGGCGATCTCCATCCTTAACGCCATCCGCGATGGGCAGGCCGCCGAACAGGCGTTGACGTCTTGGGCGCGCGGAAGCCGTTTTGCCGGGTCAAAGGACCGTGCGGCGGTACGCGATCATGTATTTGATGTGCTGCGCGCCCGTCGATCGTTGGGTGACGGCACGGGGCGGGAACTGATGATCCGGCTGTGCCAGCGTGATGGCTTGCCTCTTGATGCGCTTTTTTCGGGCGATGGCCATGCGCCTGAACGCCTCACTGACACTGAAACGCTGGCCCTGAACCAGCCTGACGTGATGTCCGTTGCGGCACAACATGATCTGCCCGAATGGCTTTGGCCGATATGGCAAGACAGCCTTGGCGCTGAAGCATCGCAGGCGGCGTTGGTCCAACAGCAGCGTGCAGCTGTGTTTCTGCGTGTCAACATGCGGCGTTGCAGCCCATCGGACGCGATTTTGGCGCTCGCCGCGGATTCGATTTCGGCGGTGGCGCACCCAACTCTTCGCACCTGTCTGGTGGTGACGGAAAACAGCCGCCGGATCAAAACATCTGCCGCCTATCTGGATGGTTTGGTCGAATTGCAGGATGCGGCGTCGCAATTTGCGATTGGTATGGTGCCCGTGAAAACCGGCGCGCGGCTCCTGGACTATTGCGCGGGCGGGGGTGGCAAGGCGCTTGGCTTTGCCGACCTGAATGACGCAACCGTGTTCGCCCATGATATCGCATCGCGCCGGATGGCCGATTTGCCAGTGCGCGCAGCCCGCGCAAAGGTCAGTATTTCATGCGTTGAAACGGACGCCCTTGCCAAAAATGGCCGCTATGATGTGGTATTTTGCGATGCGCCTTGTTCAGGAAGCGGGACATGGCGGCGCACACCTGATGCCAAGTGGCGGTTGACACAATCAGACCTGACAAAGCTGACGACGCTGCAATCCGAGGTGATTGCCGCCGCGGCAGCGTTGGTCGCGCCGGGGGGGATCCTTGCGTATGCGACCTGTTCCGTGCTGCGGCCAGAAAACGACGATATCGTGAATGGGTTTTGTGCAGCGCAGCAAGAATGGGAGATTTTGTCCCAGCATCACCTTGTGCCAAGTCTGGATGGTGACGGATTTTTCCTCAGTCTTTTAAGGCGTCTGTGAACATCTATGAGTTGCATTTATGCGCGTCCTCGCTCACGTTAAGGTTTGGTTAAGGCATTCAGCTTAAGCCAAGAAAGTGCTTTTGTTGAGGATCTTCGGTGTCTGAAATTTCGTTGTCGCTAAGGCCGCTGGTCAAAAGCATTCGTCACCTTCCTGCGAGGATAATCTGGGGCGGCGCGTCTTTTTTGTGCCTTGAAGCGGCCGTCACTGTTTCTTCGCCCTTTTTCGCGATTTGCATGGCGTTTATCGCTTTTGTCCTTGGTTGGTTGGCTTTGTTCCGGCCCGATTGGCTGCAAACCGGCATCGACCAAGCCACAATTGACCTGATCAATCAAGATCCTGACAGCGCGTTTGTGACGGATCAAAATGCCAAAGTTTATTATACAAACGCTACCGCCATGGCACGGTTCGGTGATTGTGACGGACGAAGCCTGCACGACATATTTGAAAATATGATGGCGGACCCAGCCTCGATGATCCGGCGAATGATGTCTGACGACGGCGTAACGCAGACCCGCAAGGAACATATCGTGACGCGCCGCGCGCATTTTCGCATGAGCGTGACACCGCTACGCAAGATGAAGCTTTTGTGGCGTCTAGACGAGCTGGGCGGCCAAAGCGAAATTCAGAACGAAAGCTTTGCACTGCCAATTTTAAGTGTCGCGTCTGACGGCGTGATTTCGCATCAAAACAAAGCATTTCGCGATCTGATGGTGACGCATCCCAACAGCCTGCGCGACGCTTTTGACACGGTCCCTGTGATCGCGGGTAAACCGAATAAACTGGTCACAGGGAACGGCCTTGTTCCAATTTTTATAGCCGAAATTAAAGGGTTAGCCGGTAGACGTGATCTTGTTGTTGTGCCTGCGGCGCAGGCGGCACCGCGTACACGGCTGGATGTGGGTTGGGACGCCATCGAAGATTTGCCCGTGCCTTTGCTAAAGGTGTCGGTGGAGGGGGACGTGCTTGCATCAAACCGCGAGGCGCGCCATCTTTTGGGCTGCGAATGCACCGAAAAAACGCGCTTTGCCGATCTGCTGGACGGATTGGGCCGCCCGATTACAGATTGGCTGCGTGAAGCCGCAGAAGGGCGTGGCGGACATGTGTCCCAATTCCTGCGTGGACGTGGGGACAATCAAGATACCTTTGTTCAGGTGACCCTGAACAGCGCAGGGGGGGCGGACGATCCGCATCTGATTGCGGTGCTGAATGATGTCACAGAGCTGAAGACACTCGAAGCCCAATTTGTGCAAAGCCAAAAGATGCAAGCGATTGGGCAGCTTGCGGGCGGTGTTGCCCATGACTTTAACAATCTTTTGACAGCGATTTCGGGTCACTGTGACCTGTTACTGCTGCGCCACGATGAAGGTGATCAAAATTTTGGGGATTTGATACAGATACATCAAAACGCCAACCGCGCGGCGAGTTTGGTCGGCCAATTGCTGGCCTTTTCGCGCAAACAAAATCTGCAGCCCGAGATCATTGATTTACGCGATACGCTTTCGGATTTGACCCATCTTTTGAACCGCCTTGTTGGTGAAAAAGTAACGTTAACGCTGCACCACGACCCCGCTTTGGCGCAGATCAAAGCGGACAAGCGGCAGTTAGAACAAGTCTTGATGAACTTGGTCGTGAACGCACGTGACGCGATGCTGGGAAAGGGCGAAATTCGTGTGGAAACCGAAAATATGGTCCTGAACAAGCCGATGATCAAAGACCGGGCAGTGGTGCCACCAGGCGCATATGTTGTTGTCAAAGTGATCGACGAAGGCCACGGAATTCCTCCCGAGAAATTGTCGAAGATATTCGAACCGTTTTATACGACCAAACGCACGGGCGAGGGGACCGGGTTGGGCCTGTCCACGGCGTACGGGATCGTTAAACAAACGGGCGGTTTCATCTTCGCGGATAGCGAGGTTGGCAGCGGCACCGAGTTTTCGCTTTTGTTCCCAAGTTACGACCTGCCAGTTTCCACCCCGGTTTCACCAATTGCAACGACACCCGAACTGACGACAAGCCCTGCAGACGGGGTTGTATTGCTTGTCGAGGATGAGGCACCTGTGCGCGCGTTTGCATCGCGGGCCTTGCAGCTGCGCGGCTATACAGTCCTAGAGGCGGACTGTGCCGAAGCCGCGCTTGCCATGCTGGAAGACCCGGATTTGCAGGTCGATCTGTTTGTATCAGATGTCATTATGCCCGGGATGGATGGCCCGACTTGGGTCCGCCAAGCGTTAGAGGCGCGGCCCCATATTAAGGTTGTGTTTGTGTCGGGCTACGCCGAGGACGCGTTTGGCGACGAACAATCGCGCATCGCCAACGCTGTATTTCTGGCAAAGCCGTTTTCGCTGAATGCGTTGACGCAAACAGTCGAATCCCAATTGGCCGGCACGCCTTAACGCGTTTGACCGGCTTGGGCCAAACTGACCAGATGTGCGGCTGACCCGGTTAATGCCGCGTAGTCATCGTGCACGACATGGACAGCAAAATTGCCCATGAATCCGGCAAATCGCCCTTTGTCACGGAACGCATCGCCAAAACCATATTCGGTCAAATGCGCAGAAATCGCCCGCGCCACACCACCAACCAGATAGACCCCCCCAAACGGAAGTTGGATCAACGACAGGTTTCCGCAGACCGTGCCCAGGATGCGTGTGAACAATTGCGCGGCTTCGATAGCACGCGGGTCGCTGCCAGAATCGCAGGCGTCCATAATGTCTTTGGCGGATAGTTCACGCGGATCGTTTGCCTCGTGGCCCAAGAACCCATAAGCGCGTTCCAACCCACGACCTGACAGCACGTCTTCGACTGCGGGGAACCCATGAGCCGTTGACACGTACTGGCACAGACGCAGTTCTTTTTCATTGCGGATGGGCAGGTTTGCGTGGCCGCTTTCTGATGGGGGGACCACGCGTCCATGTTCAAGGTCAAACACTGGGGCGGCATTGAATCCGGTGCCAACGCCGACCACCAATTTGGCAGCATTTTGCGGCGCAGCCGTCCCCGCAAGGACGGTTTGAATGTTGGCTGGATCAATATGACCCAGCGCATGACCTTGTGCCTGTAAGTCATTGAGAATGGCCACAGTTTCAGCGCTTGTCGCCCGGGTCAGCGTCAGCTTGTCGATCGTCCAGTCAAGGTTGGTCATTGTTGCCTGACCATCGCGCACCGGGCCAGCGACGGCCACACATGCGGCGATCGGGTCCACGTTGTCTTCGTCTTCGATATAGCGCCGCAGCACCGATTCCAGTCCGGGGAATTCGCTGTTGCTATAACGGCGGATTGTTTCTGGCAGAATGTCTTTGCCGTGGGCAAGCGCCACGCGCGTATTCGTTCCGCCGATGTCGGCAACAAGAGAGAGAGTGTTTTTAGGATGGCTCATGATAGACCTAACGCGCAATGGCTGCTTTGAGGGCGTGATACGATGCTTTGGGGGTTCGCTGCAATGTATCGAAATCCACATGGACCATGCCGAACCGTTTTTCGTAGCCAAAGGCCCATTCGTAGTTGTCCAGCAGTGACCAGTAGAAGAAACCTTTGACGTTTGCACCGTCGTCGATGGCGTGTTTGGCCGCCATGATGTGGTCGCTGACGTATTTCATCCGGACGGGGTCATAAACGGCGCCGTTTTCGACGTGGTCATCCCATGCCATGCCATTTTCGGTGACATAGAGTGGCAGGTCACCGACGTAGTCACGCGCCATGCGCACCAGAATCGCCTTGAGGCCAGCAGGGTAAATTTCCCATCCCATCTGTGTCAGGTCCAATGTGGGTTCGGCGGCTTTCAGGCTGGGCCATGCGGTCGCGGGGTCGGCCAGAATTTCATGGCGCGTGTAATAGTTTACGCCAAGAAAATCAATGGGTTGGCTGATTTGTGCCATGTCGTCTTGCCAGCCTTCAGGCATATGTGGGCCCAACCCGTCCAGTGCGGCTTGGGGGTAGGTGCCTTTGGTCGCAGCCTCGATGAACCAGCGGTTATAGAGCGCGTCCTGTACATCGGCGGCTTTCACGTCTGCGGGGCTATTGCTGGCAGCTGGGCTGTGTTCAAAGTTCAGGACGATACCGCAATTATCCATCCCTTTTGCGCGCAGGCGTGTCATTGCTTCGCCGTGGGCCAGCATGATGTGGTGCATTGCGCGGGCGGTGGCGCGGATGTCGCGCAGGCCGGGCGCATGCGCGCCGATGAAATGCGACAAAAACGAGACACACCAAGGTTCGTTGATCGTGGCGATAGAGGCCATACGGTCACCGATTTTGTCGGTGATGACATCTGTGAAGTCACCGAAATATTTTGTGGTATCGCGGTTGGTCCAGCCGCCTTTGTCAGCTAGGGCCGAAGGCAGTTCCCAGTGATAAAGCGTTTGAAACGGCTTTAACCCGCGTTCTAAAATGGCGTCTGTCAGGCGGTCGTAAAAATCCAGACCTTCGGCATTTACGGTGCGCCCGTCGGGCATCACCCGCGCCCATGATGTGGAAAACCGGTAGGCATCCATCCCCGCATCTTTCAGCAGATCCAGGTCTTCGGGAAAGCGGTGATAGTGGTCACAGGCGCGCGCACCGTCTTCGGCGCGGATAACGTTGCCGGGCGTTGCCGCAAACGTATCCCAATGGGTTGACCCGGCACCACCAAACTTGTGGCCTTCGATCTGGTAGGCGGCTGTGGCGGCCCCAAAAAGAAAATCTTTCGGGAAATCAGAGCGTTTAAAGTCCATTTTCTTCCTTTCGGGGGGCAGGGCCCGTTGATTGTCCAACCACAAATTCGGCCTGCAGGATGACCTTTTGCGGCGGTTTGTTCGGCTGTTCGATTTTATCCAAAAGCACCTGCGCCAACTGTTGTCCCGCAGTGCGGACCGATGATCGGGTCGCGGTAAAAATCGGCGTTTCGTTGCCGTTTTGCAAATATGATAGCATGTCGTCGTGGGTGATCACGGACACGTCTTGACCCATCACCAGTCCGCGCCCTTCGATGGCGCGACGCACGCCAAGCGCACTGATCAGTGATGAACAAAGAAAGGCGGTGGGGGCATCGGGTTCGCCCAACAAACGGTGCGCTGTTTCATACCCGTTCACCTCGGTCATTTCGCCCGACTGCATGATGGTTTCATCGACCTGCATGCCGTGGTTGCGCAGGGATTTTTCGTATCCCGCCCGCCGCTGAAACGCAAAGTCCATGTTTTCAAGCCCATTCACCAAGCCGATCCGCCGATGGCCAAGTTGGATCAGGTAATCGGTCGCTTCTTTGAAGGCGTCCAGATTATTCACATCAAGATAGGTATACGGCAGGTCACAATGGGTGACGTGCCCGTGGACAGCAAAGGGCAGGTTAAGACCGCGCAAAAGCGCGATCCGGGGGTCGTCGATCCGCGGGCCATGAACGATCACCCCATCGACGGCGCGACGGGATTTCAGGCTGCGATAGATCTGGTCTTCGTTGGAATCGTCCACAATCGACAGGATCATTTCATAGCCGTTGCGGGCGTATGTTTCACCCGCTCCGGCGATGAAGTCACCAAAAACGGGGTTTACCATCTCGTGTTTTGTCGAGACTGGGATCACGTGGCCAATCGCAAGCGCCCGACCTGTCGCTAGACCTTTGGCGCGGGTGCTGGGGTGGTAATGAAACTCTTTTGCGGCACGCTCTACGCGATCGCGCGTCGCTTCGCTCACTTCGGGGTAGCCGTTCAGCGCACGGCTGACCGTTGTCTGGCTAAGTCCTAGGTTTTGCGAGAGTTCTTTGAGGTTCATGGGGGATCGGTTGCTTTATATTTGGTCAGATTATTGCTGTGGAAGCCTGTATTTTGGGCATAAAATTATTGCGTAATCGTTTCAGTAACCGTCCTGACGTCCGATTCCAAGCTTTTTTTCCCGATGCATGTCTGTTGACTTCATATCGCAGTTCACACAGTGTAGGCAAATCCAAAGCGCTTTGGGAAGTCATGATTCCTGTAGCGTGTGACGGAAGTGAGTGCACGATAAGTGCGTTTTAGATCGCACGCCGCCTTGGCGTGAATTGGGAGGACAATCCATGAATACAAAACTTTATGCAGGCGTTGCAGCCATTGCATTGACCGCGGGTATGGCACATGCCGAAGGCCACGCAATGTTCACACCGGGTGAGGGCGACTTCACATGGGACAGCTATAACGCATTTGCCGAAGCAAATGATTTTGCAGGCCAAAGCGTCACGATTTCTGGTCCATGGTTGGGCGCAGAAGCTGACAACTTTTCGCGCATGGCCGCCTTGTTTGAAGCCGCAACAGGCGCATCAGTGTCCTATGTTGGTTCCGACAGCTTCGAACAGCAGATCGTCATTGACGCCGAAGCCGGTTCCGCACCAAACATCGCTGTATTCCCGCAGCCAGGTCTGGCCGCAAACATGGCGTCACGTGGATTGTTGACAGCACTGCCAGAAGGCACTGCCGACTGGATCAACGACAACTATGCTGCTGGGTCTTCATGGGTTGATCTGGGCACATATCCAAACGCAAGCGGCGACAAAGAAACATACGGTTTCTTCTTCAACGTGAACGTAAAGTCGTTGGTTTGGTACGTTCCTGAAAACTTCGAAGATGCTGGCTATGAAGTGCCAACAACAATGGAAGACCTGCTGGCCCTGTCCGACCAGATCGTGGCAGACGGTGGCACACCTTGGTGTATCGGTCTGGGTTCCGGTGCGGCAACTGGCTGGCCTGCAACCGACTGGGTTGAAGACATCCTGCTGCGTACCGCACCTTTGGAAACATACGACGGCTGGACCACAAACGAAGTAGCGTTTGACGATCCTGCTGTGATCAACGCCATTGAAACATTCGGCAAATTCGCGCGTAACGACGCATGGGTTGCTGGTGGCGCGGGCGCTGTTGCAACAACCGATTTCCGCGAAAGCCCAAAAGGTATGTTTGACAGCCCTCCACAGTGCTACATGCACCGTCAGGCGTCGTTCATTCCTGCGTTCTTCCCAGAAGGCACTGAACTTGGCCAAGATGCTGACTTCTTCTACTTCCCGTCTTTCGCATCCGAAGAACTGGGCAACCCAGTTCTGGGTGGTGGTACGTTGATGGCGATCACATCTGCGTCCGACGCGACCAATGCATTCATGGAATTCATGAAGCTGCCAGTCGCCCACGAAGCAATGATGTCCCAAGGCGGCTTCTTGACACCACACTCTGGCGTGAACACGGCGACATATGCTGACGACACCCTGCGTGGCCAAGGCGACATCTTGCTGAACGCGACATCTTTCCGCTTTGACGGGTCCGACCTGATGCCGGGCGCTGTTGGTGCCGGGTCGTTCTGGACAGGTATGGTTGATTTCGTAGGTGGCAAAGATGCAGCAGCAGTAGCGGCTGACATCCAAGCATCTTGGGACGCGATTAAGTAAGCGATATCGCTTACAAGACCTTAGGACAGCGCGGTTCGCCCGCGCTGTCCGCCACATTTTTACCCGGGGGGGACAGACGATGCATCCGGCACTACAGGGTCTTCTGACAATTTTTCTAGGTGTGGGCGGTTGTATCGCCTATTTTTACTTTTCAAACCAGTTTCTAGACAAAGTGCTGTACCCCGCCAAAGGGGAGCATGCTGGCCGAAACATCAACCGCGCCAATATGATCCGCCCGTGGCTTTTCCTGTTTCCCGCGATTGTTGCTCTTGGTCTGTACCTCGCTTATCCTGTCTTCGCGACGCTGTGGTATTCTTTGACGGACCGTGACCAAGGGAATGCATTTGTGGGCTTGGCCAATTATCGTCAAATGTTTGACGATCCCAAATTCTGGGAAGCCCTGCAAAATAACATGCTTTGGCTGATTGTTGTGCCTGCCGCATCCACCGCCTTTGGTTTGCTGGCGGCACAATTGACAGACCGGATCAAATGGGGCGCGATTGCCAAATCCCTGATCTTTATGCCGATGGCGATTTCCTTTGTGGGTGCGTCGGTTATCTTTAAACTGATTTATGACACGCGCCCGGTAGAGCAAAGCCAGATTGGTGTGCTGAATGCGGTCTGGTTGCAGTTTGACGGCGGTCTTGGATCGGTTTTGGTACTGCGGCTTGTCCCTGGATTGCTGATGATCTGTGCCGCTGCCGCCGCGATTTATGTCGGCTGGACGCTGGTTCGCACGGTCATCGCAGGGAAGGGCAGTACCATCGCCACAGTCTTGCGCGCTGGTGCGGCGCTGATTTTGACGGCCATTGCATTGGCGGCGCTGTCGTTGGCCTTTGGCGCGTTTACCAAAACCTATCCCTACGGTGTGCCACAAACATGGCTGACCATTCCGGGGTGGAATTCATTCTTCTTGATGGTTGTTTTGATCTGGATTCAAACGGGTTTTGCGATGGTGATCCTGTCTGCGGCCCTGCGCGGTATTCCAGAAGAAACCATCGAGGCCGCGATTGTTGATGGTGCCAACCCGTTGCAGGTTTTCTTTAAAATCAAAATGCCACAGATTTCCGGCACCATCGTGGTGGTTTGGACGACCATTACATTGGTCGTTCTTAAGGTCTTTGACATCGTATTTGCGATGACGAACGGCCAATGGGAAACACAGGTTCTTGCCAACTACATGTACGACAAATTGTTCCGCGCGAACGATTGGGGACTGGGGTCGGCAAGTGCGATGATCATCATGCTGCTGGTGTCGCCGATTTTGATTTGGAACGTCTATAATGCCCGCAAGGAGATGCGCTGATGGATAACATTGCTGGTAGCAAGTCGTCGCTGACGTGGATCGTCCACATTTCTGTGGTGCTGCTTGTGGCGCTGTGGCTGTTCCCGACCGTTGGCCTTTTGGTATCGTCGTTCCGGACGACGGATCAGATTTCCAGTTCAGGTTGGTGGCAGTCGTTGTTCGCGACAGAACAAAACGTCACGTTGCGCACGGTTGATCCCGATGATGCGGGTGTGCAGGCGCTGACCGATGGCGTTTACACCATCACTGGCAACCTGTTTGAAACTCCGGGCGCCGAGATCGGCGTTTGGGGCACATCATCGCAGGTGATCGACGCGTATGCGGCGGGTGATACCGCCGATCTGGGCGACGGTGAAACCATTACTGTGCAGGCGAACGGCGATTACGTCTGGACCAGCCCGACTGCGATTTCGGGCCGTGGCCAGCGTGTGTTTGCATCGGCGCAAACCCCACCAGAGTTCACGTTGGATAACTACAAGCGGGTTTTGTTCAGTGGGTCATCGACAGACAGCATGGCCAAGGCGTTTTTCAACACACTGACCGTCACGATTCCCGCCACGATCATCCCGATCGTGATTGCAGCCTTTGCGGCCTATGCGTTGGCGTGGATGGACTTCCCGGGGCGTGCGATCCTGATTGCCATTGTGGTTGGGTTGCTGGTGGTGCCGCTGCAATTGGCGCTGATCCCGCTTTTGCGTCTGCACCTGAATATCGGGATCGGCAAAGGGTATCTGGGGGTGTGGTTGGCCCACACCGGCTTTGGCCTTCCGCTCGCGATTTACTTGCTGCGCAACTATATGGTGGGCTTGCCGCGCGACATTATCGAAAACGCGCGGGTAGACGGGGCGACTGATTTCCAGATCTTTACCAAGATCATTCTGCCGTTGTCCTTTCCCGCGCTTGCGTCATTCGCGATCTTCCAGTTTTTGTGGACATGGAACGATTTGCTGGTCGCCAAAGTGTTTTTGATCGACTCGACTGGGCAGACAACCGTGATGACCAACCAAATTGTCGAACTGCTTGGCACCCGCGGCGGGAACTGGGAAATTTTGGCGACGGCGGCCTTTGTGTCGATATCGGTACCGTTGGTCGTGTTCTTTGCGATGCAAAAATATCTGGTGCGCGGCCTTTTGGCGGGATCAGTGAAATAAAACCTGCCTCGGAGATACCCGGGGCAAACGATAAAACCACCCAAAGATCCCGGGCGAAACCCGGGACGGGGTAAGCTAGGAACGACGTTATGACTATGGCTCTTGCCGAGAAACCTATGGCCGCTGTTGACAAGGATTGGTGGCGTGGCGCGGTAATCTATCAGATTTATCCACGCAGTTACCAAGACAGCAACGGCGATGGCATCGGCGACTTGCACGGTATCGTGCAACGCTTGCCTTATATCGCGTCGCTTGGCGTTGACGCGATCTGGATTTCACCGTTCTTTATGTCACCGATGCGCGATTTTGGCTACGATGTCAGTGATTATTGCGATGTCGATCCGATGTTCGGGACGTTGGCAGATTTTGATCAGGTGATCAGCACCGCCCATAGTTTGGGCGTCAAAGTGATGATCGACCTTGTCCTTTCACATACCAGCGAAGACCATCCGTGGTTTGTCGAAAGCCGGTCGAACAAAACCAATGACAAGGCGAACTGGTATGTTTGGTCCGATCCCAAACCTGACGGCACGCCACCCAACAACTGGCTGTCGATCTTTGGCGGGTCGGGCTGGCAGTGGGATGCGCGCCGCGAACAGTATTATATGCACAATTTCCTTGTGTCGCAGCCCGACCTGAATTTCCACGAGCCAGCGGTGCAAGAGGCGCTGTTGGATGTAGGGCGGTTCTGGCTGCACCGGGGAGTGGATGGATTCCGTTTGGATACGATCAATTTCTACATGCATGACGAACAGCTGCGCGACAACCCGCCCTTGCCCAAGGAACGGCGCAACGCCAACACCGCACCTGCGGTGAACCCGTATAACCACCAAGAACATATCTACGACAAAAACCACCCCGATAACGTCGCATTCCTGCGCCGTTTGCGTGCCGTGATGGAGCCCTTTGGCGCCGCCGCAGTCGGCGAGGTCGGCGATAGCCAGCGCGGGTTGGAGATCTTGGGTGAATACACCCGCGGCGATGATCTGATGCAAATGTGTTATGCGTTCGAATTTTTGGCGGCGGATATTCCCACCGCGGACCGCATCGTCGAGGTGATGGATTACGTGGACCGCGTCGCCAGCGACGGCTGGTGCTGTTGGGCGTTTTCCAACCACGACGTTGTGCGCCATGTGACGCGTTGGAATCTGGCGCCCGGCGCACAGCGGATGTTCACGACGCTGATCATGTGTCTGCGCGGGTCGGTGTGTATCTACCAAGGCGAAGAACTGGGCCTGCCAGAGGCAGATGTTGCCTTTGAGGACCTGCAAGACCCCTATGGCATTCAGTTTTGGCCAGAGTTTAAGGGCCGCGATGGCTGTCGCACCCCGATGGTCTGGACACCATCCAACCAGAATGGTGGCTTTACCGAAGGTCAGCCTTGGTTGCCGGTGGCGCCGGAACATTTGGCCTCTGCCGTGTCGATCCAAGAGGATGAGCCGGGCGCGTTGTTACAGCATTACCGCAAGGCGATTGCATTCCGGCAGGATCACCCGGCCATCAAAAAGGGCGACCATGATAAACTGCGCGCCAAGGGTGACGTTGTGTATTTCACCCGGACCGATGGCGAGCAAACGATATTTTGCGCGTTCAACGTAAGCGAGACACCGTCCGACTTTGACTTGCCTGCCGGTGACTGGACGCCGATCGGCGCCGAGTTGGGCAGCGCGCATGTCTCGCTTGATGGACGCCTGCATCTTGGGCCTTGGCAGGTTTGCCTTGCTCTGAAGTCAAATACATAAGGGGAGTGAGACATGGCTGATCTGAAACTGACGGACGTTGCGAAAACCTATGGCGGTTCGGTTGAGGTTTTGAAACACATCAACCTCGATATTCAAACCGGCGAGCTGATCGTGTTCGTCGGCCCGTCGGGCTGCGGAAAATCAACTTTGTTGCGGATGATTGCGGGTTTAGAAAAAATCTCCGGCGGGACGTTGGAAATTGATGGCCAGGTCGTCAACGATGTGCCGCCTGCGCAGCGCGGCATCGCGATGGTGTTCCAGTCTTACGCGCTGTACCCGCATATGACTGTGCGCGAAAACATGGCGTTCGCCTTGAAGATCGCCAAGAAATCCGCAGCCGAGATCGAGGCCGCCGTGAGCAAAGCCGCCAAGATTTTGCAGCTGGAAGAATATCTTGATCGCCTGCCCAAGGCCCTGTCAGGCGGCCAGCGCCAGCGTGTTGCGATTGGCCGTTCGATTGTGCGCGACCCAAAGGTGTATTTGTTTGACGAGCCCCTGTCGAACCTGGACGCGGCGCTGCGCGTGGCGACCCGGATTGAAATTGCCCAACTCAAAGAATCCATGCCCGACAGTACAATGATCTATGTGACCCACGATCAGGTCGAAGCCATGACACTGGCCACGCGCATTGTGGTGCTGGCCAACAAAGGCATCGCGCAGGTCGGCACCCCACTCGAGCTGTACGAGCGGCCTGAAAACGAATTTGTGGCCCAGTTTATTGGATCACCTGCAATGAACCTGTTGTCGGGTGAAATCGTGGCTACCGGCCCGCAGACAACCGTCAAGCTGGATGGCGGCGGCGTGGTGAAATCTGATGTCCCAACGCAGGCGTCTGACAAAGGTCTGCGCGTCAATGTCGGGGTGCGCCCCGAGGATATGTTGGAAACAACGGGCGACGATTATCTGTTCGAGGGCAAGGTAAACATCACCGAAGCCTTGGGCGAGGTAACGCTGCTGTATTTTGATAAAGTCGGTGACAATGATTCCGTGATCGGCAAGCTGCCGGGGATTCACGCAGGTTTACGCGGCACATCGGTGCGGATGCATGCGGCACCGGCGAAGGTGCAATTGTTCCACAACGGGCAGTCGCTGTACTACCGCTGAACGTGACCGCCCAGACAGCGCCCCGTGTGTTCCACCTGCGGCGCTGTTTGTATGTGGCTGTCTTTGCGCGGTATCCCTGACCAATCAAACCGCCAAGTCCCGACATGCAACTTTAATCCAAACCGAAAGCGGATATTGGTGCGCGACGCAGCAAAAGCCCACTTAGAGCCCATCCTGTCAGTTGCTGCCACGCAGAAAACGAACTGAGTTAAACTATGCTGAAAGGTCGTTTAACAAGTCCTCGTCGAAGGGGCGATTTTCGCTTTTGTCATTGGGATGCGCGGCGAGCCATTCCGAAAACACCTTCTTTGGGCGGGCGTCGCCTTCCATACTCCAATCGTGAGTATTCGGGTCTACAACGCTTGGGATGAGGTCTCCGCCTAGCACGGGCGAATGTGAATAATAACAGCCATACAATCGCTCGGCTTCAATACCGTCCGCGACGAACTGGATATGGAAACTTTCGTCCATTTCGCGTCCCACATCTTCCATCCATCGTGAAATAGCATGATATGCTGAATGGTCGTCTTTCGCGCCCACTTCAGCATAAACTGCTGTGAGAAAACGAAACTCTTGTTCCTCATTTAGCGGCTTCCAACCTAGAGAGGTCAAGAAATCTTCAAGTTTCGATAGCATCTCAAAGTAGTTCAGTTCCGGGCTCTCAAGGTAGGCAAATTCATCCGCATAAAGCCCAATGCTCATTAAACTTTCGATGACCGACGCGACTTCTGCGGAGTTTACTTTCCTAAGATTTGCCTCAGGCGTTGGTCGGAAACGCGCTGCCAATCGCAGTAATCGAAAATTAGGTTCGTTGAACACTTTCATTTCCCGTGCCGGCATGGCTGTTCCGCTGGTTTGAGTTTCTCTCTGCTTGTAGCGGAAACTGTCGCAAACAATGAGATGATGCAACGGAAACGAACGGCAGCTTCGTCCCGCACAGCTGTCATCGGGTCAAATTTTGATCAATGTCTGCTTTTGCATAACGCGAACGTCGGTGTTTCACGCAGGGAAAGCCAATGTGGTTACAAGCATGGTTAAGGTCTCAGCCAGCGGCAGTGTGGCGCCCCCGCCTGTAACCGGGCAGGGGCAGGGCCGAGGGTTAACCTCGCTTGCGGCGTCCGGTCCGGGCCCGGCCTTCGCCCGCTTTCACCGGTGCGCGGTTGAACCTGATCCAATCCGACCCTGACGGATCGTTGTTGGTCAAAAAGTTGGCCGCGCGGATGGCTTCCATTTCGGACCCGGCACGCGCAAATGTAGAGCCCAGGCCAAACAACGTCACAAAGGTTTCGTCGTCGATATCTTCGGGAAGGATGATGCCGGCTGCCGCGACTTCGGCTTTCTTTTCGGCGATTTTCATGGGGCCCACCGGAAGTGCGATGGGGTTCATAATGGCAGAGGTCATGCCGGCAGTGATCGCCATCGGCAGGAACGCGTTGTTCACACCGTGCCGGTTGGGCAGGCCAAAGCTGATGTTGGACGCGCCACAGGTTGTGTTGACGCCCAGTTCCTCGCGCAGGCGCCGCACCAGTGTGAAAACTTGCAGACCCGCTGTGCCCATCGCCCCGATCGGCATCACCAATGGATCGACCACAATGTCATGGGCCGGGATGCCAAAGTCGGCGGCGCGCTCTACGATTTTTTTGGCGACCTCGAACCGCACATCGGGGTCTTCGGAGATGCCGGTATCATCGTTGGAAATCGCCACCACGGGGACATTGTATTTTTTGACAAGCGGCAGCACCAGCTCCATCCGCTCTTCTTCGCCGGTCACCGAGTTGAGCAATGGGCGACCTTCGCAGGCGGCAAGCCCTGCTTCAAGCGCGCCGGGCACAGAGCTGTCGATGCACAGTGGAATATCGACAACGGCTTGCACCCGCGCGATCAGTTCTTTCATCAGCGGCGGTTCGACAAAGTTGTTGTCGGCATACCGCGGGTCTTCGGCCATTTTATTGGAAAACACAGCGCCAGAGTTGATATCAAGGATGTTTGCACCTGCGGCGGCCTGCGCAATCGCATCTGCTTCGACCCGGCTGAAATCGCCACGTTCCAGTTCGGCGGCAAGGATTTTGCGACCTGTGGGGTTGATCCGTTCCCCGATGACGCAAAATGGCTGATCAAAGCCGATAATCGCTGTTTTTGTCTTTGATTCGACGATCGTTCGGGTCATGACATGTCCTTGGTCTGAGAGGCAGGAACCGCCGCGCGGCCGCCATTTGCGATGGCCCATTCGGCATTGGTCTTAATCCCGCCCAGCGGGAAGAAATGCACATGGGTAATGTTAAAATCAGGATGTGCCGCTTTGTGGGCAGCAAGGTCGATCAGTACCTCTGTCGGCTCGTAAGGTAGCAGCAGCTTGGTCACATCCATCGCGCGTTTTTGCAAGACCTTAAGAGAGGGGCCAACACCGCACGCAATCGCAAATTTAATCAGGGTCTGCAATTTTGCCGGGCCAGCGATGCCGATATGCACGGGGATTGTGATACCTGCGTCGCGCAGCGCGTCGGCCCACGCGATGATCGGTCCGGCCTCGAACGCGAACTGGGTGGCAAGCGCCATTTGTGCGCCCGTGGTTTCGGAAAACCGTTGTTTCCAGCGCAGCGCGTCCATCACGTTTTTATCACTGCCGTCTGTGTCGATGTCACGGTTGCCTTCGGGGTGGCCCGCAACATGCAACCGTTTAAAGTCACCGAAAAGCCCGGTTTCCATCAACTGCATCGATGAATGGAAATCGCCGTGCGGTGTGGCGACCCCGCCCGCCAGCAGCAGCGCCTGATCGACGCCAGCCTCGCCTTGGTAGCGGGCGATCCAATCGGCCAGTGTGGTGCGATCTTTGATGATGCGGGCAGGAAAATGCGGCATCACCTTGAACCCGTCCGCTGACAGGCGTTTCGCGGTCGCAACCATGTCGCCTATCGGGGTGCCGTCAATATGGGCAATATAGACGCGCGTTCCCTGCGGCAGCAATGCACGGAAATCTTCAACCTTTTCAGCCGTGCGTGGCATCACTTCGATCGAATAGTCCTGCAAGAACGCCTCGAGGACGGCGTGTGTGCGCGGCTCTTGGGTGACTTGGCGCTTAAGAAATGGGAACAGGGCCATTGCGATCTCCGATATGCGGGATGTGAAGGGGGCGGGTGGCGTCAATTCCAACCATCATTTGCGATGAGCGTTTTGATGCGTTCCTGGTCGTATTCAGAATCAATATGCGCAACGGCCGCTGCCGCTGCTTCGGCGTCAGTGCCGTCAGCCGGGTAGGGTTCGGCCTTGCGAAAGCCATTGATGTAATCATCGGATTCTGCCGCGCCCGATTTCATCGCAGCGCGGTCGATGGCCTGTTCAAAGCGTTCGGGCAAAGGCAATTTTGTGCCTTTACGTCCACGGCCGACGATCACTTGGGCTGGCATGTCGCGCCAGTAAACGATGGTAACGTCAGGCATCTGATTCCTCGCTGCTGTTGTTTTGTTCTAGCATTCCATTTGCGGCACCAATGTCGATTTTCGACATCACACGCGCGGTCCGCGACGAGGTCTTAGCTAACGCAAGCCTGACGGGGCGGCCACATCGCGCGTGGCCCAAAATCCTCATATCCAAGATGCAGTGAATTCACGAAGTGCATCACAAGGCTTGTGCAATGGGGCAGGGAAGCCTAGCTTGGGGATAACTCGAAATGGAGGGCGTAGCAGATGACGCCCAAGCGTCCCAAAGGTGCGGGCGCGTTCCCCAAAGCGGTCGATAGCCCCGCGCCAACACGTCCTGATCCCGCGTCGCTTTATGCGGCGTTAGATCTGGGCACAAATAGCTGCCGTATGCTGATTGCCCAACCGAAGGGCAGCCAGTTTCATGTGGTGGATAGTTTTTCAAAGTCGGTGCAGCTGGGCCATGGCCTGGAAAGCACCGGGCGGCTTTCACGCGCGTCGATGAATCGTACGATCGCCGCGATGCGCATTTGCCGCGAAAAACTAAAGCGGCATGGGGTGCAGCATATGCGCCTTGTGGCGACCGAAGCCTGTCGGCGTGCCGTTAATGGCCCGGGGTTTGTCGCGCAGGTGCGTCGCGAAACCGGCCTGAACCTTGAGATTATCAAACCCGAAGAAGAGGCGCGCCTTGCGGTGATTTCCTGTGCGCCGCTGGTCAGCGTCAATACCGAACAGTTGCTGGTCGTTGACATCGGGGGCGGGTCAACAGAATTGGTGTGGATCGACCTGACCAATGTGCCCAAGCGCGAAAGACCGCGTGCGATCATGCGCCTGCACGCAGGGTTCAAATCAGATCCCGGCCCGTTTGCTGCGGCAAAGGTGGTGGATTGGATTTCCGTGCCTTTGGGTGTGGCAACATTGCGCGACCAGTTTGCCGATGTCGAAGATGATGCTGCCCGTTTTGCGTTGATGAGCTGGTTCTTTGAAGAAAACCTCGAAGAGTTTTCGCCCTATGCCGCAGCACAGGCACGCGAAGGTTTTCAGATCATTGGGACAAGCGGCACGGTGACAACCGTGGCGGCCAGTCATTTAGGGCTGAAACGCTATGATCGCACAAAGGTCGACGGCCTGCGCATGACCTCTGACCAGATCGACGCAGTGATCCGTGATTACCTTTCACTTGGTCCTGTCGGGCGGCGCAATGACCCAAGGATCGGCAAGGATCGGCAAGCGCTGATCATGTCTGGTTCGGCGATTTTGCAGGCGTTGATGCGCCTTTGGCCGACAGATAGGCTGTCAGTGGCGGACCGTGGCCTGCGTGAAGGGCTGCTTTATGCACAAATGTCTGCCGATGGGGTCTTGGAAGACGCACCGTTTTAAGCGATAGGCAACAGTATGGCCAATAAACCGACAAAAAACAGCTCTGGACGCGGACAACGCGATCTGACCGTCAAAGTAAAGTCTGCGCGTGGGCGCAAGCTCAGCTCGACCATGTGGTTGCAGCGACAGCTGAACGACCCCTATGTGAAACGCGCCAAGGCGGACGGTTATCGTGGCCGTGCGGCCTATAAGATTTTAGAACTGGACGACAAGTATCGATTTTTGGTGCCGGGGGCACGGATTGTCGATCTGGGTTGCGCACCGGGCGGTTGGTGTCAGGTCGCGGTCAAGCGCGTGAACGCCTTGGGTGAACGCAAAAGCAAGGCCCAAGGATACGTTTTGGGCGTTGATCTGCAAGAGGTTGAACCGATTGCAGGCGCCGAAATTCACCAGCTCGACTTTTTGGAAGACGAAGCAGACAAACAGGTCATCGCGTGGCTTGGTGGTCCGGCGGATGTGGTGATGTCTGACATGGCGGCTTCTGCGTCGGGGCACAAACAAACCGACCACAACCGGATCATCGCCTTGTGCGAAGCGGCCGCTTATTTTGCGTTTGATGTGCTAAACGAGGGCGGGACATTTGTGGCCAAGGTATTGGCGGGCGGTGCCGAGGGCGATTTGCAAAAGTTGCTAAAGTCCCGGTTCACAAAGGTGGCCAACGTGAAACCGCCAGCATCGCGGTCGGATAGTTCGGAAAAGTTTGTCGTCGCGACAGGTTTCAAGGGGCGCGGTGACGATGCGCCCGAAGATTTTGAAGACGCGTAGAGAATAAGACCGTCAGCGCGACCGCTGCTTGACAGTGCGCGCATATATGACAGCTTGCCGGCAGGGGGGCTTCATATGACTTATATTCTTGCGATCGATCAGGGCACGACATCAAGCCGTGCGATCATTTTTGATGGGAAGATGCGCGTCACAGCGACGGCGCAACAAGAATTCCCGCAGCATTTTCCGCAATCGGGTTGGGTTGAACACGACCCGGCGGATATCTGGTCGTCCGTGGCCGCCACATGTCGCGGTGCGATTGAACGTGCCGGCATTCGCGCACACGAGATTGCAGGCATCGGAATCACCAATCAACGTGAAACCACTGTTGTTTGGGACCGCCATACCGGGCAGCCGATCCATAATGCCATTGTTTGGCAAGACCGTCGCACAGCGTCTTTTTGTGAAGAATTGCGCGCCGAAGGCTTTGATCAGGCAATCACCCAGCGCACCGGCCTTTTGGCCGATCCATATTTTTCAGGCACGAAGCTGCGCTATATTTTGCAGACTGTCGCCGGCGCCAAAGAGCGTGCCGCGGCCGGCGACCTGCTGTTTGGTACGATTGATTGCTATTTGATTTGGAAATTGACGGGTGGCGAGGTTCACGCGACCGACGCCACCAATGCCGCACGCACAATGTTATATGATATTCGCAAGGGACACTGGAGCCAGACAATTTGCGAACGTTTTGGCATTCCGATGGGCATGCTGCCGGATGTCCGCGATTGTGCGGCTGACTACGGGATGACCCGGCCGGATCTGTTTGGTGTGGCCTTGCCGATTTTGGGCGTTGCAGGCGACCAACAAGCTGCGACGATCGGGCAGGCCTGTTTCCAACCTGGCATGTTAAAATCAACCTATGGCACCGGCTGCTTTGCCCTGTTGAATACAGGCGATACGTTGGTTGAAAGCAAACATCGGTTGCTGGGAACAATTGCCTACCAATTTGACGGGAAACCGACATATGCGCTGGAAGGGTCCATCTTTATCGCGGGCGCAGTGGTGCAATGGCTGCGCGATGGTTTGCAGATTATTCGCCATGCAAAAGACACCCAGCCATTGGCGGAACAGGCCGATCTTGGTCAAGAGCTTTACATGGTGCCTGCGTTTACAGGGCTTGGCGCCCCTTATTGGGATGCTGACGCGCGGGGCGCGATCTTTGGGCTGACACGTAATTCTGGCCCTGCCGAATTTGCAAAGGCTGCGTTGGAAAGCGTGGGGTTTCAGACCCGTGACCTGATTGACGCAATGAGGAACGACTGGCAAACGTCTGATACTCAAGCAATATTGCGTGTGGATGGCGGGATGAGCGCATCAGATTGGACCATGCAGTTTTTGTCCGATATTATTGGCGCACCTGTGGACAGGCCGACCGTGTTAGAAACAACCGCGCTTGGCGTTGCATGGCTGGCTGGAATGCGTGCCGGGGTCTATCCTGATCAGGCAGGGTTCGCGGCCGGTTGGGCGCTGGACAAACAGTTTACCCCGCAGATGGATGATACCACGCGCGAAAGACGGTACGCCGGATGGAAGGATGCGGTGCGGCGGACGCTGACCACCGCCTAAGACTGACCAAGACCCCAAATTTCGAATTCGGCGGCCCGTTTTTCGCGCAGTCGGGATTCGATGTCGGGGGATAGCGAAAGGTCCATTTTAGGAGACACATTTTTGTCTTTCAGTTCGATTGTCATCCCCAATCTGTCTTCAAGATATCCGACAACCTTGTGCCAAGATTCGTAGCGGAACAGGTGATCGACCCCAAGCTGGCCATCGTTAAGCCGCAGAAATTTGTTCTGCGATCCGACGTTGGCAAAGGGGGCAGGCTCTCCCTTGCAGTATTCCGCCACAAAATCATCAAAATTGACATCACGTGTGCTGTTCGGCTGACCGATCAAATCATCACGTGTGCGGTACCGGTACCAACTGCCCAGCCAGTCAATCGGATGCCGCACGACAGCCATCAGTTCGGGTGTTTGACCGCCAGCCTGAACAAAAAACGGCCGCAGGAATCGTTTGTAGCGATAGCTGGGCGCATGCTTCAGTTCAGGCGGGTCGCGCAAGACCATCGATGCGCGTGGCGCAAGCGTTGCCTCCAGTGCGGTTGTTCCGGTTTTCGGTACCGAAAGCAGAACAAGGTTTTCCTTCCAAAAAACAAGCATTTATATGGCGTTCCTTACGTTTCAAGTGTCGTGCCTTGCGCTGTAAACCAAACCTTAACCAGTTCTCGATGAAGTGGCATCATTAAAATTTATGTTGCAATGTTCTGCTTTTGGTCCCACATATGTTCGGAACATAATAAGAACAAAGCAGTGATTGCTGCCCCGCTGGGCGCGTGAAATAAGGACAGGACACTATGGCAACGGCAGAGCTTCTCAAAATGGCAGATAAAAAGACCGCAGACAAAGAAAAGGCGCTGGAAAGCGCGCTGGCGCAGATTGAACGTCAGTTTGGCAAAGGGTCGATCATGAAACTCGGCGGGCAGAATCAGATGCCCGATATCGAAGCGACATCGACCGGGTCTTTGGGATTGGACATTGCACTTGGGATTGGTGGTCTGCCTAAAGGGCGGATTATTGAAATTTACGGCCCTGAATCGTCAGGGAAAACAACGCTGACGCTGCACGCAATCGCGGAAGAGCAGAAAAAGGGCGGCGTTTGTGCGTTTGTTGACGCGGAACATGCTTTTGACCCGCAATACGCCAAGAAATTGGGCGTCAATCTGGATGAACTGCTCATCTCGCAGCCCGACACAGGCGAGCAAGCGCTAGAGATTGTCGATACGTTGGTGCGTTCGGGGGCTGTCGCAATGGTGGTCGTCGATTCCGTTGCTGCGCTGACACCAAAATCCGAGCTTGAGGGTGACATGGGGGATAGCTCCGTTGGGGTGCACGCCCGTCTGATGTCGCAAGCGATGCGCAAACTGACCGGATCCATCAACCGGTCCGGCTGTATGGTGATTTTTATCAACCAAATCCGGATGAAGATTGGTGTGATGTTCGGGTCGCCGGAAACGACCACGGGCGGCAACGCGCTGAAATTCTATGCCTCGGTCCGTTTGGATATTCGCCGGATCGGTTCGGTCAAGGACCGCGATGAGGTGGTTGGAAACGCAACCCGTGTGAAGGTCGTGAAGAACAAAGTCGCACCACCGTTCAAGCAGGTCGAATTCGATATCATGTATGGCGAAGGCATTTCCAAAACTGGCGAATTGCTAGATTTGGGTGTTAAAGCCGGGGTCGTCGAAAAGTCGGGCTCTTGGTTTAGCTATGGTGATGAACGCATGGGGCAGGGACGCGAAAACTCGAAAACCTTCCTTAAGGAAAACCCTGTCATTGCCACCGAAATTGAGGATAAAATCCGCGCATCACACGGGCTGGATTTTGATTTGACTGCTGGTAGCTCTGACGATGATGACGATCTCGTTGATATCTAAAGATACTTAGCATCCCCTTCTACAAAGGCGCCGCGCCAGTGGCGCCTTTTTTTATGTGCAACGCGGTCTAGAAAAATTCCGCCCTGTGGAACGGGCTTTCTGGGAAAGCAAGAAGTTCGGGCGAATTGTCTGGCTACTGTGGACACAAGGCCAGTGCGCGGCTATTTCTGCGCCTAACTATGACGCATTTATGAAAGTCTGCCATGACAAGTCTTGCCGACATCCGATCCACTTATCTGAGCTACTTTAGTAAGCAAGGTCACGAGGTTGTGCCTTCGAGCCCGTTGGTGCCGCGCAATGATCCGACCTTGATGTTTACCAACTCTGGTATGGTGCAGTTTAAGAACCTGTTTACCGGCGTTGAAACGCGCGACTACGTGCGCGCGACCAGCAGCCAAAAATGCGTCCGCGCTGGCGGAAAGCACAACGATCTGGACAACGTCGGCATGACCGCGCGCCACCTGACGTTTTTCGAGATGTTGGGCAACTTTAGCTTTGGTGACTATTTCAAGGAACAAGCGATCCCATATGCGTGGGAAATGGTTACCAAAGAATTGGGTATTCCGGCTGAAAAGCTGCTGGTCACCGTCTATCACACCGATGACGAGGCTGCGAACCTATGGAAAAAGGTTGCGGGGCTACCCGACGACCGGATCATTCGCATTCCGACCGACGATAACTTTTGGCGGATGGGCCCGACGGGGCCATGTGGTCCATGCACCGAAATTTTTTACGATCACGGCGATCATATCTGGGGCGGTCCTCCGGGTTCACCAGAGGAAGATGGCGACCGTTTTATCGAAATCTGGAACCTCGTTTTCATGCAAAACGAACAATTCGAAGACGGGTCGATGAAGCCGCTGCCCAAGCAGTCGATCGACACTGGCATGGGGCTAGAGCGCATTTCATCACTGTTGCAAGGCACAAACAACGTCTTTGAAACGGATCTGATGAAGGCGCTGGTTGAGGCATCTGCACATGCAACATCGACCGGTACCGATGACAGCATTATCACACATCACCGTGTTATCGCCGACCACCTGCGGTCGACATCCTTTCTGATCGCCGAAGGTGTCCTGCCATCCAATGAAGGCCGCGGTTATGTTTTGCGCCGTATCATGCGCCGCGCAATGCGTCATGCCCACATGCTGGGGTCAAAAGACCCGGTGATGCACCAGTTGGTGCCTGCGCTGGTTCAACAGATGGGGGCAGCCTATCCGGAATTGGGCCAAGGCCAGCGGCTGATTGAAGAGACCCTGTTGAACGAAGAAGTAAGGTTTAAGCAAACGTTGGACCGTGGCTTGAAACTGCTTGATGACGAGGTTGCAGGGTTGGCCGAAGGTGCGGCGCTGCCCGGTGCTGCCGCATTCAAGCTGTATGATACTTTTGGCTTCCCGCTTGATTTGACGCAAGACGCGATGCGTGATCGTGGGTTGACCGTGGATACCGCCGGATTTAACACCGCCATGGCCGAGCAAAAAGCCAAAGCACGTGCAGCGTGGTCTGGCACGGGCGAAGCGGCTGATAGCACCATCTGGTTTGATGTTGTCGACAAACACGGCACGACAGATTTTCTGGGTTATGACACTTTGGATGCCGAAGGGCAGATCGTGGCGCTGGTCGCTGATGGCACGCTTGCGGACGCGGCGACAGGGACTGTACAAATCGTGCTGAACCAGACTCCGTTTTATGCTGAATCCGGCGGACAAGTCGGTGATGCCGGCCTATTGCGGACTGAAACAGGCGTCGCGGAAATCACGGACACCAAGAAGGTTGCAGGCGTTTACGTCCATTTCGCCAAAGTGACCGAAGGCAAAATACAACGCGGGCAGGGCGCAACTCTCCGTGTTGATCCGGCGCGGCGCGGCGCAATTCAGGCCAACCATTCGGCAACGCACCTGTTGAACGAAGCGCTACGTGAAATTCTGGGCGATCACATCGCACAGCGTGGATCGTTGAATGCGCCGGATCGTTTGCGGTTCGACTTTAGTCACACCAAGGGGCTGACGTCCGATGAGCTCGCGCAGGTTGAACGAGACGTGAACGCGGTGATCCGTCAGAACAGCCGGGTCGAGACGCGGATTATGACACCGGATGATGCCCGCGCTTTGGGCGCGCAGGCCCTGTTCGGCGAAAAATATGGCGATGAGGTGCGCGTTGTGTCGATGGGTCGCAAGGCCGGTTCGGGCAAGGGCGCTGCGGGTGATACCTATTCTCTTGAGCTTTGCGGCGGGACCCACGTACGTCAATTGGGCGAAATCGGTGCATTTGTCGCATTGGGGGACAGCGCGTCCAGTGCCGGGGTCCGCAGGATCGAGGCGTTAACAGGTCAAGCCGCGCTTGATCATCTGCGCGCGCAAGACGACCGTTTGACCCAAGTCGCGAGCGCCTTAAAAGCGCCGGTGGCCGAAGTTGCGGACCGCGTCAAAGCGTTGATGGATGAGCGAAAAGCGCTTGCCAATGAGGTCGCGCAGCTACGTCGTGAATTAGCGATGGGCGGCGGTGCCAAAGAAGCAGCCCCAGCCGAAGTGATCAATGGCGTCGCCTTTCAAGCGCAGGTTTTATCCGGCGTGACGGGCAAAGATTTGCCATCTTTGATTGATGAGATGAAAACCGCCATGGGCAGCGGTGCTGTTTTGCTAATCGCCGACACCGGAGACAAGGCCGCAGTGGCCGTGGGCGTCACCGCCGACATGGTAGGCCGCGTGTCAGCCGTGGATATTTTGCGGGCTGTGACACCTGAACTGGGCGGTAAAGGCGGCGGTGGACGCCCCGATATGGCGCAAGGTGGCGGTGCGTCTACTGAAAATGCCGATGCCGCGATTGCTGCCGCGAAATCTGTTCTGGAGGGACTGAAATGACCGCACTTTGGATTGCCCACGTCACTGTGACGGATGACGTTGCATATAAAAAATATGCCGAACTTGCCGGACCCGCGATTGCCGATCACGGCGGGGTCTTCATTGCCCGCGGTGGTCGTTATGTGCAGCTCGAGGGCAAAGAGCGACCACGCAATGTTGTCGCCCGCTTTCCGTCGGTCGAGGATGCGGTGGCATGTTATAATTCGGCGGCCTATCAGGCTGCGCTTGACCATGCGCGTGGCGCGTCAGAGCGTGAATTGGTTGTCGTCGAGATAAACGACTGACCGACAACGCGTTTTAAGATTTGAAACTACGAAGGGCGGTCCGTTTGGACCGCCCTTTTTTGTTTTGTGACGCTATGACGGTGACTTAGCCCGCGCGTGACTGGCGCTTGCGCTCGTTCGGGTCAAGGTAGCGCTTGCGCAGACGGATCGCGTTTGGCGTGACTTCGACCAGTTCGTCGTCGTCGATATAGGCGATGGCCTGCTCAAGCGACATGGTTACCGGTGTCGTCAAGCGTACCGCTTCGTCGGTGCCGGACGCACGGACGTTGGTCAATTGCTTGCCCTTCAGCGGGTTTACTTCCAGATCGTTGTCACGGCTGTGTTCACCGATGATCATGCCGGTATATACGGCCTCTTGTGCGCCGATGAAGAATTTACCGCGATCTTCCAGTTTCCACAGCGCAAAAGCAACGGATGTCCCGTTTTCCATCGAAATCAGAACGCCTTGACGACGGCCCTGAATTTTACCTTTGTAGGGTGCCCAACCATGGAATAGGCGGTTCAGGATGCCAGAGCCACGGGTGTCGGTCAAAAACTCACCGTGATACCCGATCAGCCCGCGCGATGGGACATGCGCGATGATGCGGGTTTTACCAGCACCGGCGGGTTTCATTTCGACCAGTTCACCTTTGCGTGGACCCGTCAGTTTTTCGACCACAGCACCTGTGTATTCGTCATCGACGTCGATGGTTGCTTCTTCGATAGGTTCCATGCGGACGCCGTCCACGTCTTTATAGATGACCTGTGGACGCGAAATCGACAATTCGAACCCTTCGCGACGCATGTTTTCGATCAAAACACCCATCTGCAATTCGCCGCGGCCCGAAACCTCGAAGGCATCACCGTTCGGTGTATCGTTGATTTTGATTGCGACGTTGACCTCTGCTTCTTTCATCAGCCGGTCACGAATCACGCGCGATTGCACCTTTTTGCCGTCGCGACCCGCAAGCGGGCTGTCGTTGATACCGAACGTCACGGTGATGGTTGGCGGGTCAATCGGCTGCGCGGGGATCGCGGCGTCAACGGACAGATCGCAGATCGTGTCGGCCACTGTCGCTTTGGTCATACCGGCCAGTGTGACGATGTCGCCAGCTTCTGCCACGTCGATGGCTGTTTGTGACAGACCACGGAACGCCAGAATCTTGGAAACCCGGAACTGTTCGATCTTGTCGCCGTTACGCGACAGCGCCTTGACGGTTTCGCCTGCACGCAATGTGCCGGCCTCAACGCGACCGGTGAGAATACGACCGATGAACGGATCGGCGGACAGTGTTGTCGCCAGCATCTGGAATGGTTCTTCGCGGCGCGAGATTTGCGCAGGCATGGGGACGTGTTCGACGATCTTGTCGAACAGGGCGGACAAATCCTTGCGCGGTCCATCCAGTTCGTTATCGCACCAGCCAGCGCGGCCAGATGCGAACATTGTTGGGAAATCAAGCTGTTCGTCGGATGCTTCCAGTGCCGCAAACAGGTCAAAGACGTCATCAACAGCTTGATCTGGTTCGCCGTCCGCTTTGTCGACTTTGTTCACAACAACGATGGGGCGCAGACCAAGGGCCAGTGCCTTGGACGTCACGAATTTTGTCTGGGGCATCGGACCTTCGGCCGCATCGACCAGCAGCACAACACCGTCGACCATCGACAGGATGCGTTCAACTTCGCCGCCAAAGTCGGCGTGGCCCGGCGTATCGACGATGTTGATCCGTGTGCCTTTCCATTCGACCGATGTACATTTAGCCAAAATGGTAATGCCACGTTCGCGTTCGATGTCATTGCTGTCCATCGCGCGTTCGGTCGTGGCTTCGTTTTCCCGGTATACGCCGGATTGTTTCAGTAGTTCGTCAACAAGTGTCGTCTTGCCGTGGTCAACGTGTGCGATGATCGCGATATTGCGAATGTCCATTGGTCTGCCTTTTGGGTAAGTTGTCGCGCGGATACCGTGCAATTGCAGCAAAAGCCACCCCAAAATCGCAGGACTGTGCTTTAGTGGGCCGAAGTCTGCGAAAAAAGATGGATTATCAGGATGCCAAGCAAGATCAGACTGATCCCGATGCCCGCCGCCATATCCAGTTTTTGCCCGAACACAACAAAGCCGATCCCCGCAATCAGCACGATACCAAGGCCGGACCAGATTGCGTACAAAATTCCCACGGGCATCACCTTTAGGGCAAGAGCCAAAAGGTAGAATGACGCTGCATAGGCAACGACCACCAAGACTGATGGCCACAGGCGCGTAAACTGTGCGCTGGCTTGCAAGGCTGTCGTGCCGATCGTTTCGGTGATGATGGCAAGGATAAGGTGAATATAGTGTGCGGGCATGGTCTAGGCGTAGCTGAACGCAAAGATACTGTCATCCCGCAATCGGCGGGAGTCTGCAGAAACAGCGTGGCGCCAAATTTCAACTCTAGAGGTACGAATGTTTAGCGGTATAGTGCGCCAAATGTTGTTAAAAGTTGCCGTTTCAGCAGGCGACGCTTTGGAATGATGGGACGCCTCGATGGAAATTTTACTGAAACGGTCGATACTCTTGCTCGCTTTGCTTGGTACAGCCGCCTGTGGTGGTGGCGGGGATACACCTGACCCGACACCGGTTACCGACCCAACCGAAACACAAAATGGACTGCCCTATGCGGCTGGCCAAGTGATTTCGGACGCCGAAGGTGTTGCGATGACGTTGACGTCGGCAAGCTACCAGACCGCGAGTGGTGCCACGATTGAAGCACCACGTACGGTCACACTGGATGCCGGATTTTTCTCGACTGATCAGCTGAACGGATCGATCACGATTTTCGGCGAGGTTGTACAGATCACGAACGGGCAGGGTACGTTAGCCAACACAAACACAGTGAATGTCGTGTACGAGCCCGAACGGTCGGGAGACTACGTCGCCGCCTTTGAGGCGGTTGCGCTGGATGGCAATAATTACGTCGGGGAAGAAGGTTATATTGTAGGTTTTGAAACCCGGCCATCCGCTGTCGCCGCCCAAACCGGAGGTTCCGTTGTCTATACGGGTGATTTTGTCGCCAATGGTTTTTCCGCTGGCAGCGAAGCGGAGTACGAAGGTGGTGTCGTGTTCACAGTCAACTTTAACGACAACACCGTGGCGGGCACTTTTGATGGTGGGCTGAATGGCGGCGCCGGATCTGGCGGCAGTGACGTCGATCTGGCCATGGGGGCCACCAGTTTCAGCGGCACCAACAATTTTAACGGTTCATTGACATGTGCCGATGGATGTATTGGCTCTGCCGGAACTGTTGATGCCGCGTTTTATGGGCCAGCTGCTGACGAAATCGGCGGTGTCATTGCCGTCGACTTTGATGGGTTCGACGGCGCGGGTACGTTCATTATTTCGGTCACACCTTAACGGGCGACGTATCTGTCGGGGCGGTGGTTCATCGCGATCGTCGTATTGACGATGACCGCCCCAAGCAACGACCAGGCCACCAGACCGGCAGGAAAGATAAAGAACGCTGCTGAGAATAAAATCGCATCAATCAGCAGCTGAAAATATCCGGCGCGAAACCCTGTGGTGTCTTGGATGATCAGCGCCAGAACGCCAAAGCCGCCGAGCGATCCGTTGTGACGAAACATCGCCAGCAGTCCAATCCCCGTCACACAGCCAGCCACAATTGCCCCTAACCACGGGGTGATTGTGCCCATTTGCCATCCCAGCGGCAGCAGTTCAGTCACAACCGACAATAGCGTGACCGAGATGAGGGATTTTATGGTGAACCTTGGCCCAAGCCGCAGATAAGCCAGCACATAAAACGGGATATTAATGACGAAAAAGACCAGCCCAAAAGACCAGCCCGTCAAATAACTGATGATCACGGCAAGCCCGGCGGTCTGGCCGGTAATAAGCCCGATATGCGTCAGCACGTGGACGCCAATGCCACACAGAAACACACCAAGGGCAAGACCCTGTAGGTCATCGATTAAGCTGTGTTTTGTGGATGGGGCCGGTTTGATCATGGCCCCTTATATGTCAACAATGCTGACCTGAAAAGAGGGCATGTAAAGGGGCAAAAGAAAAGGGGGCAGTCGAAACTGCCCCCCGGTCGCTTACATTGCAGCGTTAAGATTTGCGTCGACTTTTTCCAGGAAACCTTCTGTGGTCAGCCATTTTTGATCTGGGCCAACCAGCAGCGCCAAGTCTTTGGTCATGAAGCCACTTTCAACAGTGTCGACAACAACTTTTTCCAGCGTGCTGGCGAATTTCATCAGCTGTGCGTTGTCGTCCAGTTTCGCGCGGTGCTTTAGGCCGCCGGTCCAAGCAAAGATCGATGCGATCGAGTTGGTCGATGTCGCTTTGCCCGCTTGGTGCTGGCGGTAGTGACGGGTCACTGTGCCGTGTGCAGCTTCGGCTTCGACGATTTTTCCATCTGGCGTCATCAGTGCAGATGTCATCAGGCCAAGCGACCCAAAGCCCTGCGCAACCGTGTCGGACTGGACATCGCCGTCATAGTTTTTACATGCCCAAACAAATTTTCCGGACCATTTCATTGCAGATGCGACCATGTCGTCGATCAGGCGGTGTTCGTAAGTGATCCCGGCGGCTTTGAATTTGTCGGCGAATTCTTCGTCGAATACTTTTTGGAACAGATCCTTAAAGCGTCCGTCATAGGCCTTGAGGATCGTGTTTTTAGTCGACAGGTACACAGGCCAGCCCAAGTTCAGGCCGTAGTTCATCGACGCACGGGCAAAGTCGATGATGCTGTCGTCAAGGTTATACATGCCCATTGCAACACCTGCGGATGGTGCATCAAAGACTGTTTTTTCAATGACGGTGCCATCGTCGCCCACGAATTTCATCGTTAGCTTGCCGGGACCAGGCATCAAGAAATCAGTCGCCTTGTATTGGTCACCAAAGGCATGACGGCCGATCACAATCGGGTCGGTCCAGCCGGGCACAAGACGTGGCACGTTTTTACAGATGATCGGCGCGCGGAACACAACACCACCCAGAATGTTGCGGATGGTGCCGTTCGGGCTGCGCCACATTTGCTTAAGGCCAAATTCTTCGACGCGGGCTTCATCAGGGGTGATGGTCGCACACTTTACGCCAACACCATATTTTTTGATCGCTTCCGCGGCATCAATGGTGATTTGGTCATTGGTTTCGTCACGGACTTCCATGCCCAGATCGTAGTACTTGAGATCAATGTCCAAGTAGGGAAGGATCAGTTTTTTCTTGATGAAATCCCAGATGATCCGGGTCATTTCGTCGCCGTCGAGTTCGACGACTGGGTTCTCTACCTTAATCTTGGACATGTGTCTCTCCGCTTGGGTTGGATTCTGGGTCCGCCATAACGCAATTTGTTGGCTACGGGAAGGCTGTATGCACTTGTATACTGAATATGTGATACGATTTTGCTGCGATGTCGGGCTAAGTTTGCACACCATTGATGTCGTTCATCGCGCGCTGTGTGCGTTCCACACTGTCAATTCGCGCAAGCACAGACAAGAGCCCGTGACGAGCGACACGGTTGCGTGCGCTGTTCACCGATCCACTGGCCTGTGCCAAAATAGCGGTTTAGCGCACAGGTGTATCCGGGCAAAACGTGCGCCAGACGCGATCATGTTCTGGACGTGGAACAGCGGTGCTTGCGCAGACCAGATAGAATTTTCGACATCGGGCACTAGCAAATTTGGGCAATGGGCGGCAAATTCCTGGCGCACAGGCGCTTTGCCGCCTTGAACGGTTGCAGAATGCATTTGCAAATCGGTCTGATCGGGGTCCTCGCGGTGTTGAATATAATCAAGCATCCGAAGTTCGGGTCGGCCGCCCCGCACGCGCCCAAAGTCCCGTGCAAAACGCAAGGCTAGGCGACATTCAACGTTTTTTTGTGGCCGAAATCGCAGTCATTGCGTGGTGGGACGGCGATGCGCAGTTGAGCACAAGTATCCTGGCAGGATTTGATCCCGCTCTGGCTGAAACCGCTGCACAGGATGCGTACAAACCTTAAGATTCCGAATCTTTCGATGTGGTATCAACGGGTATGTTATTAAAACCGCCAACCGCGTGAATGCTGTTGCTACGGGCGCGCCCCTAGCGATGGCACCGACAGTCGGGCATTGGCACGCGTCGTTGGCAATGGCAGGTCTGACCCCGATTGCCCAATGCAACTTCCCGTCATTAGGCTTTGTTGAACGGCGCGGAGACACCTGTCGCTACATCCCGACGCCTGCCGATTTTGAAGGGTAAGGGGTGGTAGGCCCGGCAGGACTTGAACCCGCAACCAAAGCGTTATGAGCGCTCTGCTCTAACCAATTGAGCTACAGGCCCCCTGGTGCATGGATTAGCAGACGAGGCAGAGGCGTCAAGGCGGTCTTTTCGTCCGCAAGCATGCTGGCACAGTAGCCATACGGCTAGGCGATGAATATTGGCGACAAAATACCGGGCATTCGCATAGCGGAATCGTCGAAAAAGCGGGACCGCGAAAAAAAGTGACCAGCGCAGTTTTGTGCGCCGGCCACGACAGAATTGGTCGGTCTAACTTTGCGCCAATGCAAACGCGGAACGAGGTCTCTTGTTTGTGTGCCGTTGGTTCAATCAGTTATGTAGAGATACCATAGAAGATGAGGAGGGCTTCGGTCTCTGTTTTCCGGATACCATTTAATCGATTAACAAATCGTAACTATAGATTATTTATTTGGCTATTTTTCTCTGCTGTCCGTTGCGCAATCGCAGGGGTTGGGCTATCGCATTTGCAACATAAAATGGGGTGTCCCGATGACCAAGAACGGCCTTACCTATGCAGACGCTGGGGTGGATATTGACGCAGGCAATGCGCTTGTTGAGCGGATCAAACCTGCAGCAAAGCGCACAGCGCGTCCGGGTGTCATGGCCGGATTGGGCGGGTTTGGCGCGCTATTCGATCTGAAAGGTGCGGGGTATAACGACCCGATCCTTGTCGCGGCGACAGACGGTGTGGGCACCAAGCTGCGGATCGCAATCGATACAGGCAACGTCGACACGATCGGGATCGATCTGGTTGCGATGTGCGTGAATGATCTGGTGTGTCAGGGTGCCGAGCCACTGTTTTTCTTGGACTACTTCGCCACTGGTAAGCTGGAACTGGATGCGGCGACCCGTATTATCGAAGGTATTGCCGCCGGGTGTGAAGCGTCGGGTTGCGCGTTGATCGGTGGTGAAACGGCGGAAATGCCGGGCATGTATCACGATGGCGATTTTGATCTTGCGGGCTTTGCTGTTGGCGCGATGGAACGGGGGGCCGATTTGCCCGCTGGCGTTGCTGAGGGCGATGTGTTGTTGGGCCTTGCCTCTGATGGTGTGCATTCAAACGGGTATTCGCTCGTTCGTCGGGTTGTTGCGCTGTCCGGCTTGTCTTGGGATGATCCGGCACCGTTTGCCGACGACACGCTTGGCGCGGCACTGCTTGCGCCGACCCGCCTTTATGTAAAGCCTGCGCTGGCGGCTGTGCGGGCAGGGGGTGTGCATGCGCTGGCCCATATCACCGGCGGTGGCCTTACTGAAAACCTGCCGCGCGTCCTGCCTGACGATTTGGGCGCGACCATTGATTTGGCGTCTTGGACGCTTCCGCCCGTATTCCGTTGGCTGGCTGAAACCGGTGGGATGGCCGAGGCAGAGCTGCTGAAAACATTCAATGCGGGAATCGGGATGGTTTTGGCTGTGGATGCTGCTGCGGCTGACGCGCTGTCAGCATTGTTGGCAGACGCAGGCGAGACTGTGCATCGGCTGGGGACTGTGACCAAAGGTGCTGGTGTACGCTATACAGGCGCGCTTTTGTGACCAAACGCGTTGCGATCCTGATCTCGGGTGGCGGTTCCAACATGGTGTCGCTGGTCAACGATATGGCGGGTGATCACCCTGCGCGTGCAGTGTTGGTGCTGTCGAACGATCCCGACGCCGCGGGTTTAGCCAAGGCGCGCGCGCTGAATGTTCCCACATTTGCTGTCGATCACAAACCGTTTGGCAAAGACCGTGCCGCATTCGAGGAGGCGTTGCAAAAAGCCCTCGTACTCGCGAAGCCCGATATTATTTGTTTGGCTGGTTTTATGCGGATTTTGACGCCTGAGTTTACGCGCGCATGGGAAGGGCGGATGCTGAATATCCATCCCTCGCTTTTGCCGAAATACAAGGGATTGCACACCCATGCCCGCGCCCTAGAGGCAGGTGACGCAGAACATGGGTGCAGTGTCCACGAAGTGACCGCCGAGCTGGATGGGGGGCCGATTTTGGGGCAGGCCAAGATCGCCATTTCCGCGGAAGATACACCCGAAACGCTCGCGGCAAGATTGCTGCCACTTGAACATGAATTATACCCGACCGTGCTGCGACGTTACGCCATTGGGGACCGTACTCCGGTCACCTTGCACGGCTGACCTTTCCAATGGCGTGCCAATCGCCTATCAAGCTGTATCAGGACACATCAGTTTAGTACGATTGACGGAATACGCATGAAAACGATTACGACGACGACAGATTTGGCGGCCTTTTGCACAGAGGCGGCGAAACATCCTTATGTCACCGTCGATACCGAGTTTTTGCGAGAGCGCACCTATTATTCCAAGCTTTGCCTTGTGCAGCTTGCGTTTCAAAGTGAGCAAGGCGCAGACGCAGTATTGGTTGATCCGCTGGCCGAAGGTCTGTCGCTTGAACCGCTTTATGATCTGTTTCGCGATGTCGGTGTGGTCAAAGTATTTCATGCTGCGCGGCAAGACCTCGAAATTTTTCATGTCGACGCCGGCGTTATTCCAGAACCGTTGTTCGATACGCAGGTTGCGGCAATGGTGTGTGGCTTTGGCGAACAGGTCGGTTACGAGACCTTGGTACGCAAGATTTGCAAATCGGATCTGGATAAATCGTCGCGCTTTACTGATTGGTCGCGCCGTCCGCTGACGGATGCGCAGGCGACGTATGCATTGGGTGATGTGACCTATCTGCGCGATATTTACGAATTTCTTGCGGCCGAATTGGAAAAGTCGGGCCGCAAAAAATGGGTAGCCGAAGAAATGGCTGTCCTAAAGGATCCGGCAACGTATGAATCCGACCCGGACGAGGCGTGGAAGCGCGTGAAAACGCGGACACAATCCGGAAAGTTCATGGCGATTTTGCGCGAATTGGCCCGTTTTCGCGAAACCTACGCCCAAGAACGCGACGTGCCACGTAGCCGGGTCTACAAAGACGACGCCTTGATCGAACTGGCGTCGACCAAACCCCAGAACGAGCAAGATCTGGGGCGGTCCCGTTTGTTGCTGCGCGAGGCCCGCAAGGGTGACATTGCCAATGGTATCTTGAAAAGCGTGCAAGTTGGGCTTGCCGTCAAGCCAGAGGATATGCCGCGCGTCGATAATCCGCGCGCGACATTGCAGGTGAACCCGGCATTGGCCGATATGCTGCGCGTGCTGTTGAAGGCGAAAACTGATCAGGAAGGTGTTGCGCCCAAACTGATTGCATCCTCTGCTGATCTGGATGCGTTGGCTGGCGGCGAACGGAATGTTCCGGCGCTCAAAGGCTGGCGCCGCGAGGTGTTTGGCAACGATGCGTTGTTATTGTGCGAAGGCAAGGTCGGTCTTGCGGTCAAAGGCCAGAAGGTCGTGACCGTCCCGCTTTGATACCGACATAAGGTGATAGAAATGGCGAACCCAGCGTTTGAAGATTTGGTCGAAACGTTCGAATTCCTTGATGATTGGGAGGACCGGTATCGCCATGTGATCGACATGGGCCGCGCCATGGAACCGTTGGACGACGCGTTGCGTGTGCCCGCGACAAAAGTGGATGGTTGCGCAAGCCAAGTTTGGCTGGTCCCCCAAATCAACGACGGCGTGTTCACCTTTCGCGGCGCAAGCGACGCGATGATCGTCCAAGGGCTGATCGCGATTCTGCTGACGCTTTATAACGGGCAGCCCGTCGCCGAGGTCATCAAGATCGACGCTGCCGCAGAACTGGCGCGTTTGGGTCTGAATGACCACCTGTCGTCTCAGCGATCAAACGGTCTGCGTGCGATGGTTGAACGCATCCAGCAGACAGCTAAGGCCGCTTAATTCCGCCAAGCGTGTGGGTTAAGTCGCCGTATCCGGTAAATCGACGCTCAAACGCAAGGCCCAGCCGACTGGCGCAGTCCTGTGCTTTTTGTGTCAGATCGGGATCATCGGTCTGTGCTTGGTAGACCAATTTTTCATAGTTGCCGAAATACATGTCGCGCAGGGCAGGGTGTCGGTCCAACCCAAGCGGTTTCCACACAAAGGCATCGAATTGGCGGACCAAGAAATCCGTCAGGTAAAAGGCGGTACATTCGTCGCGGGCCGCAAACACGTCATTGCCTTCAAAGAAGGAATAGCAATGTGGCCCGGCGATCATCTGGACGCCCATGTCGTCACAAGCCGTTTGTAATTGGCCGCCGGTCCCGCAGTCGGCATAAACCACAAACACATCGTCATAATTGTCCCTATTTCGTGCGACGGCATCGCGTACTGCGGGCACAATTCTTTCGGGGCGGCTGTGCAAAATTGCGGGTAGGCACTGTAAATCAAGATGGTCCCAGCCATTGGCCGCCTTTAATGCCAGGATTTCGCGCGCAAGCGCACCACAAGCGATCAGCAACACCGCACCTTCGCCGCGCGGCGCAAGCCCGTCTTCGGTCAAAGTCGTATCAGTTGTCATCTGTTCGGTTGATCCGTAGGACAAGGACGGCGCAAATAGCAAAAAGCCCAAGCACGCCAACCGAAACCGGCGCACCCAGATTGCTGGCGATCCACACGGTGACGGCCGCGGCGATGATCACACTGCCGACCAAAATAGCGAATGTTTTAAATGGCATGGCGGTCTCCTTTAATCTCATATGGGAAGAGACCGCGCAAATGCAACGACAGCGTTAGGCGTTTGCCTGATTATGCTTGCGCGCAACCAGTGTTTTTGCGGTCTCAACGGCCACGGCGGCGTCGCGACAATAGGCGTCTGCGCCAATGGCTTTGCTGAACTCTTCGTTTAGCGGGGCGCCACCGACCAGCACGATATAATCATCGCGCATGCCTTTTTCGATCAGCGTATCAATCACGACCTTCATGTACGGCATGGTTGTCGTCAGCAGTGCTGACATACCCAGAATGTCGGGTTGCTCTGTTTCGATCGCGTCAAGATATGCTTCGACAGCGTTGTTGATGCCCAGATCAACGACCTCGAACCCTGCGCCTTCCATCATCATGGCTACCAGATTTTTGCCAATGTCGTGAATATCGCCTTTGACGGTGCCGATCACCATTTTCCCAACGCGCGGCGCACCCGTCGCAATCAGCAATGGCTTCAGGATGGCCATGCCACCTTTCATCGCGTTTGCGGCCAGCAGAACCTCTGGCACGAACAAAATACCGTCGCGGAAATCATGGCCCACGATGGTCATGCCACCAACAAGCGCTTCTGTCAGCACTTTGTAAGGTGTCCAACCACGCGCGATCAGAATATTGACGCCTTCTTCAATCTCTTCACGCATGCCGTCGTATAGGTCGTCAAACATCTGCGCGACCAGATCTTCGTCGTTCAGTTCGGACAGGATGATGTCATCTTCTTGGTCGGACATTTGGCACCTCTTTGCGTTTGTCCTTTCGTAATGCGCCTTTATTGATTTGGCCAGCCAGTGAATTGCGACACTCAAAAATTCAATCCCGACCAGTGCTTGCGAATGTTCTTTCTTTGTTCTAATTTCATGCAATGTATGATGATAATGCCAGACCACAGCACAGAACACCGGGGCGGGCGGCAACGTCGAACCCGGATGTGCGCTTTGACCGCTTTACGGTAACGGCGCAGGACGATGGGTGGTATCAAGACGATGATTTGCCCGTACTGCGTACCGAAGTCACCGAAGAGCGCGCGCGCAAGGTGATCACGCGTAATACGTCGCCTGATTTACCGTTTGATCGGTCGATTAACCCTTACCGGGGCTGCGAACATGGCTGCATTTATTGCTTTGCGCGCCCGAGCCATGCATTTTTAGGGCTGTCTCCCGGGCTTGATTTCGAAACCAAACTGATTGCGCGGCCAAATGCGGCTGCGCAACTGCGCAAAGAACTGTCAAATCTGCGCTACGTGCCCGCACCGATCGCGATTGGCACCAATACAGATCCGTACCAACCGATTGAAAAGACGCGCATGATTATGCGTGATATTTTGGCGGTGCTTTCTGAGTTCAATCATCCGGTTGCCATCGTCACCAAAGGCACATTGATCTTGCGTGACATCGATATTCTGGCGCCGATGGCCGCAAAGGGGTTGGTGCGCGTGGGGATTTCAGTGACCACGCTGGACCCGCGCACGTCAAGGGCACTCGAGCCACGTGTGCCGCTGCCCGCAGCGCGGCTGCGCGTCATTTCCCAGCTGACGCAGGCGGGGATTCCAGTGCGGGTAATGGTGTCGCCCGTAGTGCCCGCGCTGACAGATCACGAATTGGAAGCAATTCTGACGGCTGCGGCAAATGCCGGTGCGGTCGCGGCATCGTCAATCATGTTGCGGCTACCAAGGGAGGTCGCAACATTGTTTGAAGAGTGGTTGGTGACCTACTACCCGGACCGCGCCGCGCGCGTGATGGGGCGCGTGCGCGAATTACACGGTGGCCTGACCTACGACCCGGCATTCGGGAAACGTATGACCGGGCAGGGGAAGTGGGCGGAATTGATGCGGCAGCGGTTTAAACTGACGGTGCGCAGGCTGGGTTTGGATAGACCGATGCCGCAATTGCGCACGGACCTGTTTGCACGGCCCCCGCAGCGCGGGGACCAGCTTTCACTGCTTTAAGCTTTTTTGCGACGTCCGCGGCGGGGTGCAGCCTCTGGGCCGGCACCATCAGTGCCGTCAGACGCCGATGAAAAACCACCCAGCGCTTCGGAAATTTGTTCCAGTGTGGGGCGGTCGCCGCGCGGACGCGTTTCCAACGCCTCGCGCATGGCGCGCAGGTGTTCGGGCGTTGTGCCACAACAGCCACCAATGATTGTCGCGCCGCAATCGCGGGCCAGTACAGCATAATCACCCATCAATTCAGGCGTGCCATCATAGTGGATGTGCCCGTCGTGGTATTTCGGGATGCCTGCATTGCCTTTTGCGATAATCGGGGCTGTCGGACCAGCCGCTGAAAAGCCAAGGATGGTGCGGAGCAAATCTGATGCACCAACGCCGCAGTTCGCGCCGAATGCCAAAGGTTGGTTTGTGATTTTATTCACGCGTTTGACCAAATCCGCCGAGGTCAGACCCATCATTGTGCGTCCAGCGGTGTCAAAGCTCATGGTGCCGCACCACGGCATATCGGCCATGGCAAACGCTTCGGCTGCGGCGACGAATTCTTCTGCGGCACTGATGGTTTCAACCCAAAGCACGTCCGCGCCGCCAGCTTTCAGGCCTTCGGCCTGTTCGTGGAACATTTCCACGGCGCGTGCATGCGTCAGGCTGCCCATTGGCTCCATGATTTCGCCGGTTGGTCCCACGGAACCGGCCACAACGATTTTGCGACCCGAAGCATCCGCAATTTCACGACCCAGTTCAGCGGCAGCTTTGTTTAGCTCGAGCACGCGGCCTTCGGCACCGTGTAGTTTCAAGCGTGACGCGTTTGCCCCAAAGCTGTTGGTCAAAAAGATGTCGCTACCCGCGTCGGCGGCACCTTTGTACAACGCTTTGATCTTTGCAGGTTCATCGACGTTCCACATTTCGGGCGCATCGCCGGACATCAACCCCATATTAAACAGGTTCGTGCCAGTGGCACCATCAGCCATTAACCAGTCGCGGCTGGCGAGTAGTTCTGAAAGGACGTCGGTCATGATTTGTCTGGGCTCCTGTTGCGTCGCGTGTCTCGCTTGTCACGTCTTAGGGGAAACTTCAATTCTAAAGCACATATCCGGGTCAAATACGCCGCCAATGATGGACGATTGGCAAGGAGGCGGTAGACGGTGCGCCGCCGACATAAAAGACAGCGCGGTCTGGTGCCGCATGATCGCACGGCAGCCAAACGGGCGAAAAGCTGCGGTTGAACTGTATCAGACCGTGGCGTCGCTGCGGATCAAATGCAGATGCCAGTCCGTGTCGCTGGTAATGGCGCGACCAAAACCCAACATCTGCTTGTGCTGAGCTGAGCTAGCACACACAGATGTTGATCTGACAGCGCATCAAAAAAAATAAACGCCCCGTTGAAAATGGTAAATCTTCGGCCAGCCTGCTTTGTTCGTTGATTCGTGAAATCGTGCCAGTTGGACTGGCAAACGCTATTTGTTCAGAACCACGCGCGGCGTGCGGCTGCGGGGGCTGTGCTACGATCGCAAGCAAAGCCATGCCCGGCGGGATCAGATCGTAAATGCAGCGACACACGATTAGCGCGACGCCAAGCTGTTGGTGACCATGAAGGATCGCGATCAGCGGCAGATCAAATGCGCCCACGCCGGCAGGCGTGCGGGCCAGCAATCCCGCGCCCAGGGCCATTACATACGCCGCAAGCAAAGCCGTGAATTTCACCGATACGCCCTAGCTTGAGGCGGCCAACATTCACGCAAAATCCAGTGCGATCACATGTGGCCAGCTGACCGCCCCGCACCAAGTGAAAAACCTTGATCTCGACAGACATCGCTTGAAACACAAAAACTCCGACTGAAAAGATCGGCGTATCAGGGCATCAAGAAGGCCGCGCTATCCTGCGCGCGCGTGCCGACGCAAAGTCACCTATCATAGCTTTCCGCAAGAAGTTCGGATTTTGCGGTCTGCAAGAGGTTTTCCATTTGGGCACGAATTTCGCGCGGTTCAGCATAGTCAGCCAAATCGTCGATCAGTGCCTGTTCGACCGCATTTGGCGTATGCGGGTGAATATCCATGCTGACGATATGATTGGCATAGAGTTCTGCATCTTGGTCAGATTTTCCTAACACCTGCGCCGCCCAGAGGCCAAGCAGGCGATTGCGGCGGGACATTGCGTTAAATTGCATTTGTGTATCATGGGCAAATTTCGCCTCGAAGGCGCGTTCGCGGTCTTTCAGTGTGGTCATTGGAAACCTCGTGAATTAGGGGAACCGATCTGCATGATATGGGTGTGCGGGTGCTTGCCCGCAAGGTGTGCTTGCACTATGACGCGGTATGACGCGGCCCAAGGCGGGCAGGCGCACGAAGTGACGAGGTGAGCATGGCACGCCGTAAAAAGATTTACGAAGGTAAGGCGAAGATCTTGTATGAAGGTCCAGAGCCAGGGACGCTTGTCCAATATTTTAAAGACGATGCGACCGCTTTCAACGCGGAAAAGAAAGCCGTTTTTGAGGGCAAAGGCGTGCTGAATAACCGCCTGTCAGAGTTTTTTATGACCGGCCTGAGCCAGATCGGGATTCCGACGCATTTCATTAAGCGGCTGAACATGCGCGAGCAGTTGATCCGTCAGGTCGAGATTATTCCGCTTGAAGTGATCGTGCGCAACTTTGCCGCAGGATCGATGGCAAAACGTCTAGGCATGGAAGAGGGCACACCGCTACCACGGCCTATCGTCGAGTTTTCATATAAAGACGACGCGTTGGGTGACCCATTGGTCCCCGAAGAATATATCATCGCTTTTGGCTGGGCCAGCCAGCAAGACCTTGATGATATCATCAGTCTCGCGTTGCGCGTGAACGATTGGATGTCCGGCGTCATGTATGGCGTTGGTATCAAGCTGATTGATTTCAAGATCGAGATGGGGCGTGTCTGGGATAACGAATTCCCGCGACTTCTTCTTGCCGACGAAATTAGTCCGGATAGCTGCCGTTTGTGGGACATTGAAACGGGTCAAAAACTTGACAAGGACGTGTTCCGCCGTGATTTGGGCAGCCTAACGGATGCCTACACCGAAGTGGCGCGCCGCCTTGGTGTTATGCCGTCCAATGTGACCCACCGACCCAAGCCAACACTGATCAACTGACGTTGATTGTTTGAGTATTTGAAACAAAGCGAGACAGGGAAAATCACTGATGAAAGCCCGCGTATATGTCATGTTGAAGAACGGCGTTCTGGATCCCCAAGGTGAGGCCGTTCGGCACGCCTTGGGAAGTCTTGGATTTGAGGGCGTCAACGGCGTCCGACAGGGGAAGCTGATCGAGCTTGATCTGGTTGATGGCACCTCTGAGGCGACCATCGTCGAGATGTGCGACAAGCTTCTTGCGAATACGGTGATCGAAAGCTACCGGATCGAGGTGCTTTGATGCGCGCTGCTGTTATCGTTTTTCCAGGGTCGAACTGTGACCGCGATATGGCTGTCGCATTGTCGGCAGCGGGTGCCGATGTTAGTATGGTTTGGCACAAGGACGCGACATTGCCTGACAATGTTGATCTGGTCGCAATTCCTGGCGGTTTTTCGTTCGGGGACTACCTGCGTTGCGGTGCGATCGCGGCGCAGTCGCCGATTTGCCATGCCGTTGTCGCGCACGCCAACCGCGGTGGCTACGTCTTGGGGGTCTGCAACGGGTTTCAGGTGTTGACGGAAACCGGGTTGCTTCCAGGCGCGTTGATGCGCAATTCGAACCTTAAGTTCATCTGCAAAACCGTTGATTTGACAGTGGAAACATCGCAAAGCGCATTTACATCCGGCTATCAGGCTGGCGACATTGTTGCCTTGCCGGTTGCGCATCACGATGGAAATTATACCGTTGATGCTGACACGCTGGCGCAGATCGAAGATGATGATCGCGTGGCTTTCCGCTATGTCGAAAATCTGAACGGGTCCATCAACAATATTGCGGGTGTTTTGTCTGATAACCGCCGTGTCTTGGGTATGATGCCGCATCCAGAGCGGGCCGTTGATGCGGGTCATGGCGGCACGGATGGGCAGGCGCTTTTTCGCGGATTATTGAGCGAACTGGTTCAAGCTTAAGCAGTGTCCTTGCTGTCTCGGTTGGACAGCAATAGACTTACCGCATGCTGACAAACGCAAGACAAAACGGACGGCGCGGGAAGGGTAGTTGGATGCTTCGGCTTTCGATTACGTTTGTGTGCCTGTTTGCGTTGATCGTCGTCTACGTTTCAAACCAGTTTCTGACCAAACGCTTTACGGAAACGATCAGCGGGCGCTCTGAGGTGCGCCTTGCGCTTTACGTCACCAATTTAACGAGCGAGTTGCAGCGAAATTCAGTTGTTCCGCAGTTGCTTGCGCGCGATCCGGGTTTGATCCTTGCGCTTGAAACCCGCGACTACACGCAGACCTCAGCGCATTTGACGTCCGTCGCCGAAGAGATCGGTGCGGCCTCTTTGCTTTTGCTTGACCGGGGCGGGAATGTGGTTGCCGCGTCTGACGGTGGCAAAGTGGGCGAAGTGCATAGCGATGCCGCCTATTTCACTGCGGCGCATTCGGCGGGGGTCACAGCCTATACGCGGGTGCGTGATCCCGATGGGACATACGCATTCGTATTTTCCCGCCGGATTGACCTTGCGGCGGGAACATTCGGCGTTGTGGTGGTTAAGGTAAGTTCGGCGCTTCTTGAGGCCAGTTGGGTTGGCGGCACCGAAGCGGTTCTTGTCGTTGACAGCCAAGGCGAAATTATCATGGCGTCGGAACCGGTCTGGCGCGGGTTGGACGAAGCCGGTGCATTGCGCACTGACAGTGGCGAGAGCCTGCTTGATCGGTTGCGGCGGTCGCTGCATGGCTTGGCGGGCTTGCCTGCTGACGCTTATTTGCGCGGCGAGGCGGTGCTACGTCGCGAGGCGCGTGTGCCGCATCAAGGCTGGAAGATGGTCAGCTATACGGGTTACGCATCTGTGCGCGAACGCGTGAACGGCATTTTGGCTCTCGAGATGATGGCGTTTGCGATTCTCTTGGCGGTCATGTTTTGGTTCATGTCGCGCAAAACGGCCTCGCGTCTGCTGTCCTTTCAACGCGAATCTGCAGAGTTACGGGCATTGAACCGACGCTTGCAGCGGGAAATTGCCGAGCGTGAAAAGGTCGAAAAAACGCTGCAAGTGGCCGAACAAACAATCGCGCAGTCGTCTAAATTGGCAGCCTTGGGCGAGATGTCAGCGGCGGTGAGCCACGAGCTCAATCAGCCGTTGGCGGCAATGAAAACCTACCTCGCCGGGGCCCGGCTTTTGCTGCAGCGCGAACGCCCCGAAGAGGCGATGTCGTCGTTCCAACGCATTGACGATCTCCTTGAACGTATGGGCGCAATCACCCGCCAGCTGAAATCCTATGCCCGCAAGGGCGCGGATGCATTTGAACCTGTGGACACCCGTGCAGCGGTTTCAACCGCCCTTGCCATGATGGAACCGCAGCTCAAAATTCGGGATGTAAATATCATCCGCTCCCTCCCGAGCGAACCGGTCATGATACTGGGCGACCGGTTGCGGCTAGAGCAAGTGATTGTGAACTTGTTGCGCAATGCGCTGGATGCAACGAAGGGGGCGAATAACCCGACAGTTGAAATCCTATTGGTAGCTGGTGATATAATCAGTCTTCAGATTAGGGATAACGGCGCAGGTATCGAAGATCTCGATAAGCTGTTCGAACCATTCTACACAACGAAACAACCGGGTGACGGGACAGGGCTAGGGCTTGCGATTTCGTCGGGCATTGTAAATGACCTCGGGGGCAGGCTAACGGCGCGGAATGCCATGGATGGCGGTGCCATCTTCGAGGTCCAGCTTCCGACGATGAAACAAGAGGTCGCTGCGGCGGAGTGAAAGAGAGAACGATGAACAAGGCCATGAAAATTGCGATCGTCGATGACGAGACAGACATGCGGCAATCGATCAGCCAGTGGTTGACCCTGTCGGGGTTTGACACGCAGACATTTGCGTCTGCCGAGGACGCGCTCAAGGGGATTGGTGCCGATTATCCGGGGATTGTGGTCACTGATGTGCGTATGCCGGGCATGGACGGTATGCAGTTTCTGAAAAAAATCAAAGCCTTGGACAGCACGTTACCTGTGATCATGATCACAGGCCACGGCGATGTCCCCATGGCGGTCGAGGCGATGCGCGTTGGTGCTTTTGATTTTCTGGAAAAACCGTTCAACCCCGACCGGATGACGGCGCTTGCCAAAAAGGCGTCCGTCGCGCGTCGCTTGACGCTTGATAACCGCGCGCTGCGCAAAGAGCTGTCTGACGGCAGTTCATTGATCAAAAAGCTGATTGGGCAATCTGCTCCGATGGAGCGTCTTAAGGAAGACATTCTGGACCTTGGTCAGGCCGATGGCCATGTTCTGATCGAAGGTGAAACCGGCACCGGTAAAACCCTCGTGGCGCATGCCTTGCATGCGGTGGGCGCACGTTCCTCCAAGAAGTTCGTTTTGTTGTCATGTTCGGCCTACGATGAAGAAACCCTTGGGCGCGTGATCTTTGGGCCGCCGCGCGATGACGAGGCCATTCCGTTGATCGAAGAAGCCCGTGGTGGAACGCTGGTTCTTGAGGATATCGAGGCGCTGACACATCCGCTGCAAGCACGGTTGCTGACCGCGATCAACGAGCAGGGAACACCTGCCGAAACCCGTATTGTTGCGATCTGTAATCTGCAAGAACAGGATAAAACCTGTGAAAGCGTCCTGCGTCCTGATCTGTTTTACCGCCTTGCCGCGCTGCGCATCACCGTGCCGCCACTGCGGCAGCGCGGCGAGGATATTCTGACCCTGTTCACGCGTTTGAGTGAACAGTTCGCAGATGAATACGGCTGCGACGCGCCAGAAGTAAGCGCCCAAGAGGCTGCCCAACTGTTGCAGGCACCTTGGCCGGGTAACGTGCGTCAGCTGATCAATGTTGCTGAACGTGCGGTGTTGCAAAACCGCCGTGGGTCAGGGTCGATCGCGTCTTTGCTGATGGCGGACACCGAAGAAATGAAGCCGGCAATGACCACGGAAGGCAAGCCGCTGAAAGAGTTTGTCGAGGCGTTCGAGCGCATGTTGATCGATAACACCATGCGCCGGCATCGGGGGTCGATCGTATCCGTAATGGACGAATTGTGTCTGCCACGCCGGACGCTGAACGAGAAAATGGCGAAATACGGATTGCAGCGGTCCGATTATCTATAAAGATAACATGGGCGACCTGACAGGGTCGCCCATTGTGCATCAGCGTGATACGGCAACAAATGCTGCAATACCATCGGTTCCGGTGTGCAGTTCCAGGTTGGCCTCGTTTGGTCCTGTGAATACCGCTTCAAGACTGTCTATCTAAGATAGCGGCCCATCATCAGTCACGGGAACGCCGCGCAAATACAATATCCACATCATATTTGAATCGGTCAGCGGCGACAGGTCTGTCACCTGTTCAAGCGAGAGCTGGTGAAGATCGGTCAGATCGGTGAACGCCTTCAGATTTGGAATTTACGCGTGGTCGGGCAGGGCCATGCAAAACAATCAACGTTGCTGACGCAAGCACGACACGTGTTAATGAAACGGAAACACAACCGCATCATTTCAATTATTTGTATCGGTGCGCTACAACCACTTGTGTAATGTGACCAACCTATCCTATGTATATTTTACGGACGCCCGCGCAAAGGTTGCGCGTCGAGGTCCGATCGAGATTCTCTGCACTGTTTGATACTCATCATATCTGTCGCAGCTGATTTGATCCCACGGGATCAGAAGAACGCCCTGGTCGTGCCATCTTTGCCGACCGGGCCCTGAATGGGCCTCGGATCTATGCCGGGGTCGGAGAAGAAACGCGATGCAACGCGCGACAGATCTAGGCAAGAATGCAGTGGCCCTGAGGGGCCCGGTATTTGCCCGCGCGCAGATCGCCTTAATCAGACACATCTCACGTTCGGCTGCACCCCCTGGGGCGCCTGATTTGACATGTGCGAACGGAAAATATGCCCAAAAAAATGCTTATCGATGCAACGCACGCGGAAGAAACCCGCGTAGTTGTTGTGGACGGCAACAAAGTCGAAGAATTTGATTTTGAAAGCCAATTCAAACGCCAGGTTGCTGGCAACATCTACCTTGCAAAGGTAACCCGCGTCGAACCATCGCTGCAGGCCGCGTTCGTGGACTACGGCGGAAATCGGCACGGGTTTTTGGCGTTCTCGGAAATCCACCCGGACTACTACCAGATTCCGGTTGCTGATCGCCAAGCCCTGCTGGCCGAAGAAAAAGCCTATGCAGAAAGCCTGAAAGCCGAGGCAGAGGCCGAAGACGAAAAGCCCAAGCGTCGCCGCACCCGTGCGCGCCCAAAACCTGCTGCCATAGAAGGTGCTGATGCGGTTTTGACAGCCGAATCAGAAACCCCCGAAGAAGAAACGTCGGGTGATATTGCGGGTATGGAAACCATCGATTTGGGCGACGACGACGAGGGTAGCTCGCCCATGGTGTTGGTCGGTGAAACCCCGGTCGAGACCCCGTCGCACGACGAAGACGACGTCGATGACGGCGATACAGATGGTGTAGATGGTGATGACAGCATTGAAAGCGTCGCCGAGGAGGACGACAGTGAAGATGTGCGCCCTGTGCGCAAGCCACGTCCAAAGCGGTACAAGATCCAAGAAGTGGTCAAAGTCCGTCAGGTGATGTTGATTCAGGTCGTCAAAGAAGAACGCGGTAACAAAGGCGCTGCACTGACGACTTACCTTTCACTGGCTGGTCGGTATTGCGTTTTGATGCCGAATACGGCGCGCGGTGGTGGCATTAGCCGCAAGATCACGAATATTGTCGACCGCAAAAAGCTGAAAGAAATCGCTGCCGAGATGACCGTACCCGAAGGTGCGGGATTGATCATTCGTACGGCTGGTTCGCAGCGTACGAAGGCCGAAATCAAGCGTGACTATGAATATCTTCAGCGGATGTGGGAACAGATTCGCGAATTGACGTTGAAGTCTGTAGCCCCCGCAAAGATCTACGAAGAAGGCGACCTGATCAAACGGTCGATCCGTGATCTTTATTCCAAAGATATCGACGAGGTCATCGTCGCTGGCGAGGCGGGCTATCGGACTGCCAAAGACTTCATGAAAATGATCATGCCATCGCATGCAAAAAACGTGAAGTTTTATACCGAACAATTGCCGCTTTATGCCCGCTACCAGGTCGAAGGCTATCTGGGCGGGATGTTCAACCCGACGGTTCAGCTGCCATCTGGCGGCTACATCGTCATTGGGATCACCGAGGCGCTTGTCGCGATCGACGTGAACTCTGGTCGGGCGACCAAAGAGGGTTCGATCGAACAAACCGCTCTCAAGACCAACCTTGAGGCGGCCGACGAAGTGGCACGCCAATTGCGCCTGCGCGATTTGGCGGGTCTGATCGTCATCGACTTTATCGATATGGACGAGCGCAAGAACAACGCCGCCGTCGAAAAGCGTTTCAAGGACAAGCTAAAGACAGATCGCGCCCGCATTCAGGTGGGTCGGATTTCAGGTTTCGGCCTGATGGAGATGTCACGTCAGCGTTTGCGTCCGGGCATGCTCGAGGCGACCACACAGATGTGTGCCCATTGTCACGGCACGGGATTGCTGCGCTCTGACGACAACGTGTCGCTGTCGATCTTGCGTCAGCTTGAAGAAGAGGGTGTGCGTGGCCGTTCAAAAGAGGTTCTGGTCAAGGCACCGATTGCCATCGCCAACTTCTTGATGAACGGCAAACGTGAACATATCGGCGACGTCGAAACACGTTACGGCATGTCGGTCCGCATCGAATGTGATCCGACGTTGGTATCGCCCGACTTTGTGATCGAAAAGTTCAAGACAGCGACCCGTGTTGTCCCGGAAGCGGCACCTGTGGTCACCACGACAGTCATCATGGACGACGATGACGATATCGTTGACGAGGTCGAAGTCGAAGAAATCGAAGCCACCGAAGTGACTGAAACTGCGGCTGTGGAAACCGGTGAGCCTGACGACAAGCCAAAGCGCAAGCGTCGGCGGCGTCGGCGGCCACGGCGTTCGGGCGCCAATGGTGAAAACGGTCAGAGCGACACAAACGGTACTGATGACGCGGACGAGCAGGGCGATGTTACGGCAGAACCTGCTGATCCGGTTGTCGCAGAGACGTCTGACACCGAAGACAAGCCAAAGCGCACCGTTTCACGGTCTCGCTCGCGCAAGCCTGCTGCTGCGGCACCAGTCGTGGCTGAAGCCGTCACCGAAGAAGCCAGCCCTGACGTGGGTGCGGACGAAAAGCCCGCACCGAAAAAGCGTGCGCCGCGTGCTCGCAAAAAACCAGTTGTTGCTGATGACGCGGCGACAGACGCGGTTGCAGAACCCGCAGTTGAGGCTGACGAAAAGCCCAAGCGCAAACCACGTAGCCGGGCAAAGCCAAAGCCAGTCGCCGAACCTGTCGCTGAGGCCGCACAAGAGCTGCCTTCTGTTGCAGAGCCAACGCCGACAAGTGGTGATACCACCCCAGAGCAGCCTGCACGTGATGTAGTCGAGGCAGCACCCACGCCACAGCCAGAAACTGTGGTGGTCGCCGAAACCGCAAAGCCCGTTGATGTAGCGCCTGTCGAAACCGCGCCAGCAGCGGCTGACGAAGAGGCCGCGAAACCGAAACGCCGCGGCTGGTGGTCGCTGAGCCGCTAATCGCGTCAGCGAGAAAAAAATACGCCGCTCCTTCGGGGGCGGCGTTTTACGTTTAGGCTTTGCGGATGAGATAAATTTGACCGGTATCGTCTTCTGCGGTGCTGATCAGGCTGTGCCCTGATTCAGCGCAGAAATGTGGTACGTCGATTATGGCGGCGGGATCATCTGCAATCATCCGCAACACTTGGCCGGATTGTAACGTTTGCAGCCGCTTGCGGGCTTTAAGAACGGGCAGGGGGCATAGCAGGCCACGTGCATCAAGATCAGCATTATGTGTCATGGGTATTGATTATGTCCGATGTTTCATCCTGTCCACTAACTTGTGAGAAATCACAAGGTGACCCTGTGCTAAGTCTGTATTAGAAAAAGCCAAAAAAGGGCCTCAGATGTTTGAAACCACGGCAATTTTTGATGCGGCATTGCTGCCAGCCATGTTGGTGGCTTTGGCGGCAGGCGTGTTGTCGTTCCTCAGCCCGTGTGTGCTGCCTGTTGTGCCGCCTTACCTTGCGTATATGGGTGGCGTGTCCGTCAGCGAATTTGAGGCACAGTCCCACGCCCGCCGCCGCGTCTTGTTTGCTGCGATGTTTTTTGTGTTGGGGCTATCGACGATTTTTGTGCTTTTGGGCCTCGCATTTTCGACGATCGGGCGCGCGTTGTTAGGCTACCAGGATTGGTTCAGCACCGTTGCCGGGGCTGTTGTGATGGTTCTTGGTGCGCATTTCGTGGGAGTTTTCCGTATCGGATTTTTGGATCGTGAAATGCGTGTTGATGCGGGTGATCACGGTGGATCGGCGTTTGGTGCGTATCTGCTAGGGCTTGCTTTTGCGTTCGGGTGGACACCCTGCCTTGGCCCGATCCTGGGCGCGATCCTGAGCTTGGCCGCGTCAGAGGCCAGCATCGGGCGCGGCACGGCTTTGTTGATGGTTTACGCGATCGGGCTGGGCATCCCGTTCCTTTTGGTCGCAGCCTTCTTTCCGCGCCTGAAAGGTGTGATGGGATGGATGAAGCGGCATCTGGGGCAGATTGAACGTACCTCTGGTCTGTTGTTGTGGACGGTCGGACTGATGATGGTGACGGGCCAGTTTTCCGCACTAAGCTATTGGCTTCTTGAACATTTTCCTGCCTTGGCTGCGATCGGTTAAAGGCTTATGTTTTGCTGCATGATCCGCTAGGTTGCTGAAAGCGGACGCAGCAGGGAACAGCAATGACCGAAAAGATACAGCAGGTCACACGGCGCCGGGTGTTTCATATTCCGGGCTATGACCCATTTCCGCCGCGCCGTTATCGCGAATTATACCGGACAGAAAGTCAGGCGCAGGCGCTTGTCAGCGGTTATAAAATCGCGGTTCAGGCGCGCGATGCCGGTGACACATTCGGATGGAACGTGCAGGCAAATATCGATGGCACCGATGTGGTCACATGCGTTGATGTTCTTGTTTGGTCCGATATCGTGCGCGACAGCATGGCACAATCAATCTTGGCGACATATCTGCAGCTGATTCAAACGGCGTGGATCTATGTCAGTACGGGTACGCTGCGTCGGCTTATGTGGATGCGCAAAGGGCCGATCATCGCCGCACTTTATCCGGTCGGTATGCTGCTGTTGCAGCTTTTTTTGGCGGTTCAGATAGGTCACTTTGTTGGCGGTTTGGTACACAGCGCTGGCCTGTGGGTCGCGGCGATGACGGGGTCTGCGGGTGTTGCCGCGATCATTGGCTGGTTTGCATGGTGCGTCAAATTCGTATTGTGGGCGGGTGTCGCCGCGTGCATTCTGAAATGGTTTCAATCAAAAGATAACAAGCTTTTCGCCTACTATCTGATGCATGACTATGCGTTTTCCGCACGGCTTTGGGGTGCAAACCCGCCTGCGCTTGAGGCGCGGATGACGGAATTTGGTGATGAAATTGCAAAGGCGTTCACGGGGCGTGTCGACGAGGTCTTGATCGTCGGTCATTCGTCCGGTGCACATTTGGCGATATCCATCCTTGCTGATCTGATCCGCAGTGGCCGGGTCCCCGTAGACGGGCCGCGGTTGGCGCTTCTTTCGCTTGGTCAGGTGGTGCCGATGATGTCATTTCTGCCAAAAGCACGGCGGCTTCGCACAGATTTGGCATTTCTATCGACCCAAGACCGGATCACGTGGGTTGATGTGACCGCGCCCGGCGACGGATGCTGTTTTGCGCTGTGTGATCCGGTAAGCGTGACGGGTGTCGCGCCACTCGGCAAACGCTGGCCGCTTGTTATTTCTGCGTCTTTCACGCAAACCCTGTCGCCTGAGCGGTGGAAAGCATTGCGGTGGCGGTTTTTCCGTCTTCATTTTCAGTATCTTTGTGCCTTCGATCGACCAAAGGATTACGACTACTTTGCCATTACCGCAGGCCCGCTCACGCTGCATGATCGCTATGCGCAGCGTGCGCCGTCAAAATCGCGCATCGATGTGGCCGCATCAAAATTTACGTCCGTGATGCCACAGTGACAGATTTGCCTCCCAAACCGCCGGCGCGGCCTGATAAGGTATCTCTTTGGCGCTACATGCGTTTGTTTCGCCGCGACATTCTTTCGGCACAGCCCGCAAGGTTATACCGGGCGTGGATGGCCGAATTTCGGACGCCGTTTTTTCGAAGCTATTTGGTCAATGACCCTGCGCTGCTCGCGCGGGTTTTAAAAACGCAGGCGGATGATTTCCCTAAATCCGATCGGATAGGTGCCGGACTGCGCCCGTTGTTGGGCGACAGCGTTTTTCTAACCAATGGTGAACGCTGGAAGCGTCAACGCCGGATTATTGATCCGGCATTTGAAGGCGGGCGGCTTCGGGACACATTTCCGGGCATTTTGGCGGCGGGCGAGGCGGCAGTCGCGCGCTTGACCCCTTTGGCCGATATGGTGCCGCATGAGATAGAGGAATTGACCAGCCACATCGCTGCGGACGTCATTTTTCGGACCCTGTTTTCGTTGCCGATCGAGGACGCGACAGCCCAAAAAGTGTTTCATGAATTTAAGGTTTACCAACGATCACAACCGATTTTGAATTTGGCGGCTTTTGTACCGGGGCCGCGTTGGATGCCGCGGTTTTTTCGCGCAGACACACGCAACACCGCCAACACCATTCGGGCCTTGATTAAGCAATTGACCCAAGACCGACTGGACTTGATCGCATCTGGGGCTGCTCCTGATGACTTGGCGACCAAGATCATGACCACCCGCGATCCTGTCACTGGCGCCAGCTTTGATCTGGATGAAATGGTGGATCAGGTTGCGATCTTCTTTTTGGCAGGCCATGAAACCAGCGCATCCGCGTTGGCATGGACGTTGTACCTGTTGGCGCGCTACCCCGAATGGCAGGCGCAGGTCGCAGCAGAGGCGCAACGTTTCAATGGAAATTTCGGGGATCTGTCACAGCTCAAGGTGACGCGCGACGTGTTTCGCGAGGCGTTACGACTATATCCGCCTGTGCCGATGATGGTCCGAGAGGCGGCGACAGAAACCGAGTTCCGCAAACGCCGCATCCGACGCGGCGCACAGGTCGTGTTGTCGCCATGGCATCTGCATCGCCACACCCGTTTGTGGCAGAACCCTGATGCCTTTGACCCCGGTCGCTGGTCAACGGACGCTGGAAAAGACAGTGCGCGCGATGCCTATCTGCCGTTTTCGGCTGGGCCGCGTGTCTGCACCGGGGCAGGTTTCGCGATGATCGAGGGCGTTACCCTGATTGCACAACTTACGAAGAAGTTTCACTTTTTTCCCGTTGAAGGCGAAGAGCCCGTTCCCGTTGCTCACCTAACCGTGCGTGCCCAAAAAGGGATCATGTTACGATTCTTGAAACATACGGACAGCGTTGACTGACCAGATGGTCAAAAATTAATCACAATCAACTTAAGGCAGGTGTTTATGTGGCGGAATCTGGCGTTAATCGTGCCGAATTGTGCAGGTTTTCGCTCACAGTCGAGTGATCTTGTGCTTTTTGTCGACAGCCCGAGCGAAAAACATGTAATAACATAAATGAATACTCTCGACGCTCTCACTGGTAAAGCGATGCGTGGAAGGGTTGATCGGGATTTACGAAACCACTCAGTAGCGAGGCACATCAATGACTATTGCGCTCCCAGGCTCGTCCAAAAAAGGTTTAGGCGGACTTTTTGGTCGCAAGAGCAAAGCCGTGGTAAAATCGCCTACTGCTGAAAAGCAGCTGTCAGCCGAGCAAGTTGCCAAAATGTTTTCGAAGGGCGCTCGCCCCGAGGTCGCTGTGAACCCGCGCAAGCTGAACGAGAGCGAAAAAGAAGACCGCGCACAATTGGGAAACCTTCGCGGCGCGCTCTACTCCAAAGATTAATCCTGACGGGCAAGCGCCCGTTCTAACACGTATACCCGCAGGGCCGATGCGAGACCGATGTCTCCTCGGCCTTCGTCAATTTCAACGGCCAGACCGTTGATTGTTTTGCCATCTATATCTGCGATGCGGCGAAACTGATCCCAAAAAATATCCTCAAGCGACACGCTGGTGCGATGCCCTCGCAGGGTTAGTGATCTTTTGACAGGGCGCGCGTGTTTATTCATCTTCAAACTTGTGCTGCGACAGCCGGTCACTGATTTGTTTTTGTTGCGCCGCATCCAAAAGCCTTTCGGCCTTGGTGCGACCAAAGCGGACGGCGTTTGCGTCCGCTTTGGCTTTGGCCTCGGCGCGGGTTTGCGCCTTGCGGGCCTGATTAAGGTTGATCGGCTTCACTTAGGGCCAATCATATCTTCGGGGCGCACGACCTTGTCAAACGTGGCCTCATCCACGAAACCAAGCGCAATCGCTTCTTCTTTTAATGTGGTTCCGTTTTTATGCGCGGTCTTGGCGACGGTTGTCGCGTTGTCGTAGCCAATCGTCGGGGCAAGCGCCGTCACCAGCATCAGGCTTTCGCGCATCAGCTTTTCAATGCGCGCACGGTCTGCCTTGATGCCGACAACGCAGTTATCGGTAAACGCGCCTGATGCGTCACCCAAAAGCTGCATGGATTGCAACACGTTATAGGCCATCATTGGCTTCATCACGTTCAGCTCGAAATGGCCCTGTGACCCTGCAAAGCCAACAGCGGCGTCATTCCCCATGACGTGTGCGCAAACTTGGGTGATGGCCTCTACCTGCGTCGGGTTGACCTTGCCGGGCATAATCGACGACCCCGGTTCGTTCTCGGGCAGCATCAGTTCACCCAGACCGCAGCGGGGGCCTGATCCCAGCATCCGGATGTCACACGCGATTTTATAAAGACTGCCCGCCACGGTTTTCAGCGCGCCTGACATTTCCACCAACGCGTCGTGGGCTGCCAGGGCTTCGAATTTGTTCGGGGCCGTAACAAAGGGCATGCCGGTGATATCTGCCATATGGGCGGCCACGGTTTCGCCCCAGCCTTTGGGGGTGCTAAGGCCCGTTCCCACAGCGGTGCCACCTTGTGCCAGTTCGTAAATCGCGGGCAGGGCGGCTTTGATCCGGCGCAGCCCCATGGCAACCTGATGCGCATAGCCGCTAAATTCCTGACCCAAAGTGAGTGGTGTCGCGTCCATCGTATGGGTGCGGCCGATCTTGATAATGTCGGCAAATTCTTCTTGCTTGGCGACCAGCGCCTTATGCAGTTTTTCAAGGCCGGGGATGGTCACATCGCGGGCAGTTGTGGCGACGGCGATATGCATCGCGGTTGGGAACGTGTCGTTTGATGACTGACCCATGTTGCAATGATCGTTGGGGTGAATGGGATCTTTGGATCCGATCACGCCACCCAGCATTTCGATGGCACGGTTGCTGATCACCTCGTTGGCATTCATGTTTGACTGGGTACCCGACCCGGTTTGCCAGACGACAAGCGGAAAGTGGTCATCCAGTTTGCCAGACACGACTTCGGCGGCAGCGGCGATGATGGCGTCCGCTTTGGCTGCGTCAAGCTTGCCGCGCTCTTTGTTCGCGATGGCGCAAGCTTGTTTAATGACGCCAAGTGCGCGCACGATTGCAACAGGTTGCTTTTCCCAACCAATCGGAAAATTCATTATAGAGCGCTGGGTCTGGGCACCCCAATAACGATCGGATGGGACCTCGAGCGGTCCAAAGCTATCTGTTTCGGTACGTGTGGCGGTCATGTCTTTACCCCTTTTGAAATGCTTTCAAACTGGGGTTTAAGCTGCGGCACGCCATATCGCAAGATGAACGGTTACTTGCGAAATTTATCCAAGCTAACCACTTCGGCTTCTTTACGCTCGGTCGGGGCGGGTTCAACCATTTCGTCCATCGGGGCCTCTGGGACGTCAAGAACGGATTCGTCTTCGTCGGTATCGGGGCTTTCAAAGCGCAGGCCAAATTCCACGGACGGATCAACAAATGTGCGGATGGCATCGTAAGGAATGACCAGCCGTTCGGGGCTGTCGCCAAAATTCAGTGTGATTCCAAAACCTTCGTCGGTGACATCAAGGTCCGCAAACCAATGCTGGATGACAATCGTCATATCGCCCGGGTACCGGTCTGACAACCAATCCGCGATTTCGACGCCGGGGTGATTGGTATCAAACGTTACAAAAAAATGATGTTCGCCGGGCAGTCCATCCTTGGCAATTTCAATCAGCACATTCTGGATAAGCCCGCGCATGGCGCGGTGCATCAGGTTTCCATAGTCGATGGTACGTTTCACAGCGATATCCCCTTCGTTCTTGGGGCCAGCATACGGTGTTTTCGCGGGGTGAAAAGGGGCGTTATGCGATTGCCGCACCCGCCGCATAAATCATCAGACTAGTGCCTGCAGATGTGAATAAAACATACCCCAATGCCCATTTGTAGCGCAATAGGAGCAAACCACTCAACACCGCAAGACACACCGCCAAAGGCTGCAACGTCAACACAGACGGCCAAACAATGTGCAGCGGCCCCCAATCGACGACGCCGGTTTTGCTGAAAAACACATGCACCGCGAACCAAAGCGACAAGTTGGCGATAACACCCACGACTGCTGCCGTGATGCCCGCCAATGCACCCCGCAGCCGCGGCCATCCGTCAAGCTGCTCGATCAAAGGTGCGCCCGCGAATATCCATATAAAACAGGGGACAAACGTCACCCACAGCGTCAATAGCCCCGCCAAAATCGCAAGCCCCGCGCCACCCTTGGCCATCCCCGCCAGCATCCCCACAAACTGCGTAACCAGGATGAGTGGCCCGGGTGTCGTTTCAGCAAGCCCCAATGCGTCCATCATTTGTGCTGTGGTCAACCACTGATGGTCAACCACCACCTGCTGGGTCATATAGGCCAGCACCGCATAGGCCCCCCCAAAGGTAACGACCGCGAGTTTGGAAAAGAAAATGCCGAGCGCCAACAAAAACGACTGGTCGACATAGCCGACGACAGCGATGGGAAGCACCCATAGGACCCCACCAACGATCAATGTTCGCAGCGTGCCCTGAAAGTCGACAGGTTTGATTGCCGTCTGATGAGGTGTTGGCGTGGTCATTGCCGCGCCAACGACGCCGCAGACCAGAACCACCAACGGAAACGGGGCGGCAAATGCAAACAGTGCGATAAATGCGCCAATTGCAAAATAGATGTGCGATCTGCGTTGCAGCGCGCGTTTGCTGATTTTGATCAGTGCCGCGATCACGATCACAACCACGCAGGCCTTGATCCCCAAAAAGGCGGCCTGCACAGCCGGCAGTGATCCATATGTTCCATAAGCCAGTGCCAAGGCCATAATAACCAACGCCCCCGGCAAAACAAACAAGCCGCCAGCGATTAATCCGCCCATGACGCCCTGACGTTTCCATCCTGCATAGGTCGCCAATTGCATTGCCTCTGGCCCGGGTAACAGCATGCAAAACGACAGGGCGCGCAAGAATTCGTCTTCGGTCATCCAGTCGCGGGTCTCGACCAATTCTTTGTGCATCAGGGCAATCTGGGCGGCGGGTCCACCAAACGACAGCAGCCCGATACGGCCAAATACGCGGACAATATCATCCATGCTTATGCCCCCGCTGGCCAATAATGGTCTTTGTTTCGACCATCGCGTGCCCAGCGAAAAAGCGCGCCATAGTTCAGCACGCCCGCGCGACATTTGTTATGAATGGTGACATCAATGCCAGGGCACGTCGGTGCGCCGATCAGACGCAACAAAATTTCTGCTGCCACTTTATTTCCGAGCATGAGAGCATCCTTTCTGAGCGTTTCAGTGGATGCGAACCTTGAACCGATGCCTTACAGGACGCTCGCCGGCCCCTTTGCAGGGTTTTGCCGCGTTTTTGTTGATGCGTCAAGCTAGCCCATAACCTTGGTAAGTTCGCGCAGGATCTTTGCGCGAATGGCTTCGGGATAGTTGCGATGCGCGCGCGCGGTTACGACGAACCCGTCGCGGGTGATCACTGAATCTGCATAAAAGTTTGTGATCGCCATCCCCATCGATTCAATCGCGATCGCGTTGATGGTGACCCCTGCGCGTTGCGCGGCTGCGCGGGCGCGGCTGACATCACTGCCGCCATTGGGTGTGCCATCGCCAGATATGTCAATCACGCGGCGGTCACAGGCAGGGGCCGCGCGTAAAATGTCGAGCGCGTAATAAATTGCCTCTGCGGGTGCTGTGTCTGACAGCACAAAGGCCCGTTCCATCTGTTGCACGCGTAGGGCAAGGCGTTCGGCATCTATCGCTGTGTGGATATGTGTCCACCCGACCGACAGGTCTTGCTTGTCAGCGCCGGACCACTGCATCACGGCAATTGCCGCGTTACCTTTGACCATTGCGGCGACAATATCGGGGTCGCGCAGCGCGCTGACCGTTCCGTCGGTTTGCAGCCGGTATTCGGCGACATCGACTGAATTGGACACATCAATTGTTAGCGCCAAAGCAACATCGCAAGCCGACACGCCTGTGGCGCATAGCAACAAATACAAAGGGGCGAGGAAATGCATGCCTTAGTTTCCTCGCCCGTGGTATATTTTGCAAGCTTTAGCTGGCGGCGCGGATCATGACAAAACCACCTGTCTCGCCTTCCAGCGGGCCATGCTCGGCGGATGTTGGTTTGACAATGGCGTCAAGAAGGGTGTCGACCGAGGTCCAATAGGGAATATACCATTCCTGATCGACTTCTAAAATCAGCACGCGTTCTTGTTCGGCGTCATAGGCACCCACCAGCGCAACATGGGGACCGTCCCAGTCATCTGTCACAACCCCCTGATTGAAATAGACCAAGATTGCATTGTCGGAACTGGCTTCGTTTTCAATCAGCATGTCGACCAATCGTGTGCGCGCCAAGTCAGACACCAGTGTGGGGTTGAACTGCATGACCGAACGACCAAGCCCGACGGCCGAAACCGCCTGGGTCGTGAAGTCGACCAGTTGTTGAAACGTCACGCCGTCCCCGCCTTCGGCAGATAGGGTGGCCCAGTCGGCATTTCCGGTCAGTTCCAGCAATGCCTGCTGCGTCATAATGGTTTCAGACGCCCATTCGGGTTGGCCCATGATCCCGTTCAACGCAGCAGTGACAGCGGCGATCGAACACGCCGATGTGGTGAACTGAGGTTTAACGAACGATGAAAACGCCCAATAATCGGGCGCATCATTTGCGCGCAGATAGGTGTTGTCTTGCGTGATCGCGACCGCGTTCGGGCCGAGTTTGGGATAATCATCGGCCTCTTGGGCAAGCAGCGGCGTGCCGCCGGCAAGAAGTGTCGTTAACGCGAAGGAAAGGTAAGCACGCATCATGCGCTCCATGCAAAGTGTGATGAACAACGCTATCCTAGCATGCGCGAATTTGGAAAGAGGGAAAGTGCAGGTTTCTGTTGCCAGGTACCTGCGAACCCCGCCTATGGTCGCAAAACCATAGGGCTTAAGTTTTCGATATTTCGCACAGCTTACGCTGCGAGAGCCATCGGTGCTTTGTTGTCATTTGCAACTAGCTTTTTTGTACCGATAACGGTGGTAACTCACCGAGACAAAGCATACCTCTTTAGACGTTCGTCGATCCTATTTCGTCCCCATGATCCCCAAAGAAGGATTTTTGGTGGAGACGCCGGGTACCGCCCCCGGGTCCGATCCGCTTATTACAAGCGCGTTTATGTCCATAGTCCCGAAGGACATGACACAGATAGGGCGCGTACCGCTGACGTGCAAGGGGCCATCGCCTAAAACTGTGGTCATATAGCGTGACAGTGACGTCATGTCTGGCCAATCCCTATCATCAGCGCTATTGCGCCCAAAACTTTTGGGGCAGTCGCAATGGATTTTGCATCTCGTTTCTTTGCTGGACTATGCGTTGGGGCCATGCTGTTTCCGCAAGGTTCGGTCGCGCAAGGCGCCGCCTCTGGCCAAGTGATGTTGGGCTATCTGGATAACACTTCTCTCACGACCGGTTACGTGTTTGGTGATTTCACTTTGTCACTGCACGGCGAAACCTATGGTGTTGACGTGGGGATGTTTGGCGTTGTCGGGCGGTTGCACGAAACTTATGCGGCACTGACATGGAAGCAAGGCGCCAATGTGTTGGAATTCGGCTTTCCACGCCCCGCATATGACCGGTTTGCCCCGTCAGCGTTGACACAGCTCATGCCCCGCCTCGCGCTTGAAAATATCGGCGCCAGCCGTAGTCGTGCAACTGATGGCACAATGACGGAACCCGATTTTTTGCCCTATGGTGCGGTCTATCGGTTGCAAAATAAAACCTCCCAGATCGCCATGTCGCTGCATGGTGTCCCCGATTATGATGTGACGGTCTTTGGGGCAGGTGGGCGCATGGCGCGCGGCGATTGGTTGCTTGACGTTGGGGTCGAAGCTGTTGCGCAATATGGCGACCTTGACTGGAATGCTAAGGCGCAGCTTCGCAATGAACGTGACTGGGGGAAATTTGGCGTCGGGGTTTTTGATGCAACCGCCAATGATGCCGGCCTGACCGCCGAGATTTTTGTGTTGGCGCAGGTGGGGGATGATCTCTCGCTTAGCGGGGTTGCGCGATACACCGATGACACTGACGCGCAATTTGGACTAGGGGCCAGCTACGACATGGGGCGCGGCATCAGCGCGGCCGTTGCCGTCGTTGACGGTCAATCTGATGCAGTGTCTGTCGATGCTTCGGTTGCATTTTCGTTTTGAACGCCTGCGTTTAAAGCCGTTATTTTTCTGGTGTTTCACCCCAAACAAACGGACATCACATCAATTTTTCATGTGTCTGGGTTTCGGAGTTAACGTTGGTTTAATCAACAATGGTGTCACCCGTGCGTCATTATCGGCGTCTGCGGGTATGAGACACAAAAAAAACACAAAACAATTGGGGATTCAGGCGGAGTCGAACAAATAGGCGCCACAATTTTTAGCGAGGGAGAATTTGGGGAAGTTTAAACGGGATGCATTCGAATGAAAAACTGTAACGATTTAGTAAGGCGTTTTCGAAAAAGTGAGGACGGAAGTTCAAGTGTCGAATTTCTGATTTGGGTTCCTGTCATGGTGTTTTTTCTGACGATGACCACAGACGCAACCCTTCTGATGCACGAGCAACAAAATTTATATAACGCGGCGCGGGACGCCTCACGCCAAGTAGCCTTGGGTCAAAAAAACGAGGAAGAAGCGGAAGACGAATTATTCGCCCGTTTCAACATCCCGACCTTGATTGCTGATGTGGCGATTGCCGATGGCTATGTGAAGACGTCAATCACTGTGCCATTCGATGAAATTACGCGTATCAGCGGATTTTTTGTAAATGGTAACCTGAGTGCCGAAGTATCTATGTGGGTAGAAAATGCAGAATCTTGATATGACAACACGCGTTCAGCGTTTCCGCGGCGACGAAACCGGGTCTGCCACTGTATTGGGGTTGTTCTTCTTTATTGCGACAGCCGTCATTCTGGGCCTCGCGCTTGATCAGGCGAACGGGTGGCGTGTGCGAACCCAAATGCAGATCGCGACTGATGCCGCTGCTTTGGCGGGTGCTGCAAACCTTGATGATCTGGCAAATGCGCGCACCATCGCGCTTGAGGTCGCGAACAGAAACCTTCCCACCCTATATGCAATTGAAGCCGACGATATTCACTTTGGTCATGTCGATCTGGTGTCCTTTGAATTTGTCGAAGGGGCGGACAACGACGGGACGATTTCTGCGGTTGCGGTTGACGCCATGAGGACAAAGCAGCGCGCAAATGCCGTGCCGACCTATCTTTTGAAACTGGTTGGCTTTGACACATTGGACGTGACAGCGACGTCAGTCGCCGCGGCGCAGTTGAACATGAATGGCGGGGGCGTTGCCGGTTGTGAAGATGCCGTGTTCTTCTCGGAGGCGTCGGTATCAGCAGGGGGCGGGTACTCTCTTGACGGTGCGGTGTGTATGCATGGGAATGGTACCGGTACAAGCGGCTACTACGTGCATAGCGGTGGCGACGAAATACTGAACCCCGAGGTCCGTTTTTCGTCACCGAATATCGATAAGATATATCTTGGCACCTCTTATGAACCTGCTGATCTGGACCGGAAGCAGTTGATGGTAGAACGTAGCATGCAAGCAAGTTTGCTGCCCAAACTTGACAGCATGTACGATGACCTTTGGGCTGCACTGTGGTCAAGCGGCGACGAAACATATGAAGGTGAGCTTTTGCCGTCATTTTTCTTTGAAAATGGGGCCCTACCGATTGTGCGGGTCGACGGTTACTGGAACGCGATGACAACTGACTTTGGCTGGAACAAGCCCGTTATCCAGGAAAACCACATTTATGTCGTGAATGGCGGTGTGAATATTGCGTCCGGATCTAGCTTCAGCAACGTTGTGATCATTTCAAATGACGCGATCAACGTTGGTGGCGGCGGAGGGACAACATTTGATAAAGTGTATTTCTTTGGCAGAAGGGACACCGGCGGTAGTCAGGCGGCTGTTTGGGGGAATCCAGATGTATGTGCGTCACAGAACTATACTGTCTACCTGTTCAGCAAGGAAGGTTCAGTGAACTTTGGCAACCAGGCGAGCGGTGTTGTCGCGGCTGGCCCACGGATGAACATTGGCGGGTCATTGAACGGATCAGGAATTTATATCGAGTCGCGCGGGTCATTTCCCCTGGGTGGTGACATGGATATCAAAGCTTGTGGCAGTGCCCGTCAGCCCGCCTATGAGCTAACCGATTTTGGTGTCGCGTCATCTGGAAGTACCGGATCATACCTGTACCGCTAAAGTAACCGAAGCACGACGAAAAGGGGGCGCAGGTTGCGCCTCTTTTTTATATCGTTTTTGAAATCTGCGCCGAACCGTCGCAAGTTTGTCTGCGCCCCAGCCACCGTGTATGACGACAACGCCGCGGCCGGGGGCACAGACCTAAACGGGCCTTGGATCGAAAGGCAGGGCTATTTTAAGCCTGACGGTCGATAAAGCAGGACGTGATATCGGCGATTTGTTCCGGGGTGTGTTCGCGCTTGAAAAACGTGGCCATTCCAGTGTTCGGGAACATCAAATAGGTCTGCACAGAGTGGTCCACCAGATAGTAGTCCGGATCGCCGTCTTCTTGCTTACGGTAATAGGTCCGGTAGGTCTGCGACGCTGCCTTTACCTGATCGGGCGTGCCAGTGAGCCCCAGCATATCCTCGTGAAAGTTATCTGTGAAATCGCGAACAACCTCGGGCGTGTCGCGGTCAGGGTCGATTGAAATAAAGACGGTTCCAACGTCGTAACCGCGATCAGCTAGCAGATAGGCCGCTTGCGCATTGCGCGCACTGTCAAGCGGGCACACATCAGGGCAGAAGGTATAACCAAAGTAGACCAGCGTCGGTTTCGTAATCACGTCCGTTTCGGTGACGGTCTCTCCGGTTTCGGACATCAGTTCGAACGGACCCCCGATCGCCCCGCCAGCAATCGCTGTATCCCCACAGGGCGCGGGTGTGTCGGGTTGCATCGTTGACCACGTATAAAGTCCCAATGTCCCCGCGGCGAGAAGCGTCGTGGCGCCAAAAACAATTGCTTTCATGGCTTTCTCCTGTGTTGGGGTCTCTTTTATCCAAAGAGACCCGCAGATTGGGTTTAATTCGTATGGGCCATTTCGCGGGCAACCACATCGAAAGACACGTCAATGTCACCGGCATGTTCGAAGACCAGCGTCGCCGGGATCGTTTCGCCTATCTCGAAGGGGTCACCTTTTAATCCCATAAACATGATATGATAACCGCCGGGCTCTAGCGTCACGGTTTGGCCTGCAGGAATGGAAATGCCGTCCACATGTTTCATGCTGGCGATCCCATCATTGAATTCCGTCGTGTGAAGCTGGGTGCTGGGAAAGTCCGCGACAATACCCACCAGGGTGTCGTCGGTGTCCCCGGTGTTTGTGATCTCTAGGAAGCCGCCGCCAGACATGGCTGTCGCTGCGGTTTCAAAGGCGCGTGTATGGGTGATGCTGATGATGCTCTCGGCGTGGGCAGCGGACGCGCCCAGTGTCAAAAGGATGGCGCAAGCCGATTTTGTCAGTTTCATTGTATGTCTTTCTCATTGGTTTGGCGCAGGGGCCAGAAATTTGCTGTTGGGTCGGATTGCCTAGGCCAACGGCGGCGCACGCGGCGCATAGGCCCAGTCCAGCTGAGAAAGATCATGGTTTGTGTGCTGACGTGGCCAGACCCGTGTCGAATTGGTGGCCACGCGCAGCGCTGACTGTAACGGCGCGTCGAGCAAGCAGCTATGTGAGATCAGGCAGGCTTGGCACGCTGTGCTGTCCACGTGCCGCGGATCACCCGGTTGACCGCAAAGATCATCCCAACTGCCCCCCGCGAGAACATACGCCGTTGCTTGGGCGTCTTGCTGTAGGGCAGGGCGATTATGCCCAAGCCCGACCATCAAAAGCGCAACGATCGCGACACAGGCAACCCAAATGCGCCACGCGAACGCGCGTCTGGCACGATGTTGCAAAGTGTCGCCGACTGTCTTCATAAGGTGTGATTGCCGTGTTGCTGCGAAATTGTACAGTGGTGATTGCGTCGCAGGGCGCGGTCGATCAGTGTGCGTCCCACAAAAAAAGCGGCGCATCGCTGCGCCGCCTGTTTCGTGCGTGTCGCCCTGATCAGAAGCCGGCTTTGATCAATTCAAACGTTTCTGCCTGACGTTCGCGCATCTCATTGCTCATGGGAAGCTGCGCCAGCACCGGGACGTCAATCGCACCAAGGCCCGAGGCGACCAGATCATCTTCGCTGACTTGGCTCGCAAGCGCGACTGCGTTGGCGGACCCGTATCCGGCGTCCAGCAGTGGAACGACCGACGATTCGTCCAGCATCGCGTTCAGGAAATCATAGCCCTTGTCTTCGACGCCGGGGCCATCTTTCAGGTTCACATAACCGCACAACCACAGCGACGATCCTTCGGCGGCTTCACGTTGGAACGCGATCGGGCGGCCTTCTTCGACCATGGCCGGGAATGTTTCGTTCCACGCCCAGCTGATCAGAATTTCGCCGGATGACATCAGCTGTGCCAACTCTGCCGGGTCGGTCCAATACGTGCGCAGATTTGGGTGCACTTCACGAAGCCAGTTTGACGCGGCTTCGAATTGTTCGTCCGTGGCCTCGGTCCAGTTGGCCACACCTGTTGCAAGATACGCCAGCGCATAGGCGTCGTCTGTGTTGTCAGGAAGGGTCAGTCGGCCGGCATAGGCAGGGTTTTTAAATACCTGCAGGCTGGCAACGTCCTCTGCGGGGACTTCTTCCGGGTTATATGCGATTGCCGTCGAGCCGAAATCGGTTGGGATGAAATAGATGGAATCGGCCGCGCCGACATCCGTACCTGTCAGGTTACGGTCCAAATCGGCATAGGCCGTAATCTTTGTGGTATCCCACGGTTCGATGATGCCGCTTTCGGTCCATTTGGTGACAGAGCCCGCACAGATGTGTGAAACATCTGCCTGAAAGCCAGAGCGCAGCTTTTGAAACGCTTCGTCTTCGTCGCCAAAAAATGCAAAGCTGGGGTTATCCCCGTTTTTTGCAATATAGGTGCTGTGAAATGCCGGGTCTTCGAAGCCCGAATAATCAAACACCAACAGATCGGCGTCTTGCGCAAATGCAGCTGTAGCCATCGCAGTCAAAGAGGCTGCGCCCAATAGTTTACCAAATTTCATGAATCGTTCTCCCGATGATACATTAGAAGTTAGATTAGGTGGGGCATACCTGAGCGACAAGAGGGATATTCGCACCTGTTCGTGACATCGCCATGTGCTGTAAACCTTGGCACAAAAAACCGCAAAAGCGTTAAAAAATAGCGTTGCCGTGTTGTGTTTGGGCTGGCAACGTGGTCGCATTAGGCTCGCTGGGATCAAAAAAGGATACTGGGCATGATCACCCCCGAATACTGCCGTACTATGGCCGCGTATAATCGTTGGCAAAACAATGGGTTGCGTGATATTGTTGCCGTCATGACTGCGGCGGAGCTGACCGCTGACCGCGGGGCGTTTTTTGGCAGTATTCTGGGGACGCTGAACCATTTGCTGTGGGCTGACACGTTATGGATCAGTCGCTTTGATGGTGGTCCTGGCACCGCGCTGACGGTAGGGGACAGCACCACATTTACGCAAACACCCGCGGTTTGGGCCGCCGAAAGATTCCGGATGGACGCCCGGATCGCGCTGTGGGCTGATCGGGTACATGCGATTGATTTGGTCGGAAATTTGTCGTGGTATTCCGGGTCGTTGCAGCGTCACTTTGAAAAACCGATGGCGATGTGTGTGATGCAACTGTTCAACCACCAGACCCACCACCGCGGACAGGTTCACGCGATGATGACGGCAGCAGGATATAAACTGGGCGATACAGACCTTCCGTTTCTGCCCGAAAGCTGATCCAGTTATGGCGAACCTAGGGAGGATATGATGTTTAACGCTTTGATCGTCGAAAAAGACGCGGACGGTACGACCACTGCAACGGTGCAGCAAATCGGGATGGATCAATTGCCCGCAGGTGATGTGACTGTGTCCGTCGCGTATTCGACCGTCAATTACAAAGACGGACTGTGCATCGGACCAGGGGGCGGGCTGGTGCGCAACTATCCACATGTGCCGGGGATCGATTTTGCAGGCACAGTCGAGGCGTCCGACGATCCGCGCTATGCGCCGGGTGACAAGGTTGTCCTGACGGGGTGGCGCGTTGGCGAAGCGCACTGGGGCGGCTACGCCCAAAAAGCGCGCGTCAAAGCGGATTGGTTGGTGCCTCTGCCAGAGGGTCTGGATTTGCGTCGTGCGATGGCTGTCGGGACTGCGGGATTGACCGCGATGCTGGCGGTTATGGCGCTTGAGGATCACGGGATCAAAGATGGACCGGTGTTGGTGACGGGTGCTGCGGGTGGCGTTGGGTCGGTCGCAACCGCAATTTTGGCCCATCTGGGGTACAAGGTTGCTGCGGTAACGGGACGCCCGGAAACGGCTGATTACCTGCGATCGTTAGGCGCGACCGAAATTGTCGCACGTGAGGATTTGAATGAAACCACAAAGCGTCCGCTCGAGGCCGAAACCTGGGGGGGCTGCGTCGATGCCGTGGGCGGTGCGATGTTGGCGCGGGTTCTGGGACAGATGCAGTACGGTGCATCGGTGGCCGCGGTGGGCCTTGCTGGCGGCGCAGGATTGCCTGCAACCGTTGTCCCGTTTCTTTTACGCGGCGTGAATTTGTTGGGCATCGACAGTGTGATGCAGCCGTTTGACAACCGACTGCGCGCATGGGGCCGGATCGCCAAAGATTTGCCAATGGCTCAGCTCGACGCAATGATCCAAACCGCCAAACTGTCGGAACTGCCGGCGCTGGGGCAACAGATTCTAAAGGGGCAGGTCAAGGGCCGTGTTGTCGTTGATGTAAACGCAATCTAAGGGCTGCATTGACTTGTGGTCATGGGCGCTAGATTGGGACAGAGCATCAGGAGACACCAATGACCCAATCCCCGATTTTGATGTGGTTTCGCCGCGATTTGCGCCTTGCCGACCATGCGGCGTTAACGGCTGCCTGTGCCACGGGACGGCCGGTCATCCCCGTATTTATTTGCGACGATTTGCTAGGGGGACTGGGTGCCGCGGCAAAGATGCGTCTGGGTGCGAGTGTCGATGATTTTGCACAATTGCTTGCGGGTCGGGGCAGCCGGTTGATCTTGCGCCAAGGGGACGCGTTGACTGTCTTGCGAGAGCTGATTGCGCAAACGGGGGCCGGGGCAATCTATTGGTCGCGATTATACGATCCCCAACACAAGGCACGTGACACCGGGATCAAAGCGGCCCTGACAGATGACGGTATCACCGTCAAAAGCTTTGCCGGGCATATTCTGTTTGAACCTTGGACGGTCGATACGAAAGCGGGCGGGTATTACAAAGTATTCACGCCAATGTGGAAGGCAGTCCGTGATCGGGATGTGGGGTCGTGTTTGCCTGCGCCAGACCGTATTCCAACCCCCACGACGTGGCCGCAGTCTGACAATTTGTCAGATTGGCGGTTGGATGCCGATATGCGGCGCGGCGCAGATGTTTTGCAGCGCCATTTTTGCGTCGGCGAAACCGCGGCGTTAGATCGGCTCTCGCAGTTTATTGACGAAAAAATTGACGACTATGCACGGCACCGCAATATCCCCGGCAGTGATGCGACCTCGCGGCTTTCGGAAAATCTGACCTATGGAGAAATTAGTCCACGCCAGTGTTGGCACGCAGGATGGCGCGCATTGCATGACGGCGCAGGTGGGGCAGAGACATTTCTGCGCGAATTGGTTTGGCGCGAATTTGCGTATCATCTGGCGCATCACACGCCCCAATTGTTAACCGAAAACTGGAAGCCGGGATGGGACGACTTTCCATGGAATACTGCGGACACCCCAGAGGTGATCGCGTGGAAACAAGGGCGCACTGGCATCCCCTTTGTCGATGCCGCGATGCGCGAGATGTACGTCACGGGCACGATGCACAACCGCGCGCGCATGATCGTCGCGTCCTATCTGACAAAGCATCTTTTGACCCATTGGAAGGTCGGCATGGATTGGTTTGCAGATTGCCTGATCGATTGGGACCCTTGTAGCAATGCCATGGGATGGCAATGGGTTGCGGGCACCGGTCCAGATGCGGCGCCCTATTTCCGGGTTTTCAATGCGGTCACGCAACGCGAGAAGTTCGACCCCCAAAGTATATATGTTGATCACTGGATTGCAGAGACAACCAACACGCCGACCCCTGACGCGTGCAGCTATTTTGAGATGGTGCCGCTGCACTGGAAACTCTCCGCCGATGCGACATATCCGAACCCTGTGGTGTCCATGGCCGAAGGGCGCGCGCGCGCGTTGGCAGCATATGAGGCACAAAAATAGTGTGCAGCAGGGCAAAGGCGCAACAGGTCGCATGTGAAGGGGATAGCTAACTTAATTTATGAGAATCATATTGTAAATTACTGATATTATTTACAAATATGTCAAAATTTTTGGTTGGATCGCTTGCCAGTGACGCTGGCTTTCGCATCACATGACGTTCGGGTTCACTGACAAAACAGAACTTCGCGCTGACCTCTTGCGTGTCGCGCAACCTTGTCAGAAACTATACGTCAACTATTGCTGCTATTTGCGACCATCGCCCGCGCGCGACTGGGCCGCATCCTATCCAAGGATCTGATCTGATGCCCACTGCTGGACGCCTCGCTGGCGCTGTATTTTTCGCACTCTATGGTTGGTATATCGCGGGCATATCGGTGCCTTTCTTCCCAGAGGCGAATGCACCCAGCTATCTTGTTCCGCTTTGCGCGGGACTGGGTCTATTCCAAGGCTGGCAAGTTTTTGGGCGCCGTAGCGGCAAAGGATATAACGCCGCTATCGGGCATGGCCTAACGGTTGCTGCGGCGTTTTCGTTTTGGGTTCTGTTCACGATTTCATTTGTACAGATGATGAAAAATGCGATGCGGCACCTTTACGGTGGACCGATGGAAGCGCTGATCGATACATTTTCCCTGATGGCAGAGCGGGCTGCTTACTTTCTTGATGCAGGTTTTATTGCGACCGTGTTGATTGGTGGCGTCGTTTGCGCGCTTGCGGCGGAATATTTCGCAAAGCGGTATCCGTAGATAATGGACATTTTTGTCTATGGCACCTTGATGTCGCCGCGATTGTTTCAGGCCGTTGCGGGTGGTAAAATCGGGGCGCCGCAACATGCGACGTTGCAAGGTTACGCACGCTATCTGGCGCAAGGTGCGGGCGTTCCCTTTATCGATAAAAATGTTGGCAGCTCTGTCTCTGGCATCGTGTGGCGCGGGATGAACGCAGCGCAGGTGGCGCGCGTCGACCTGTACGAGAGCGTTTTTGGATACGCGCCTGACGCGGTTCATGTGCTGCTGGATGCAGGATCTGCACAGGTAAGTTGCTATGTCCCACAAAAGGGACTGGCTGCCGCGGATGCTGCATGGTCTTTGGCCGCGTGGGAAGACGCATCGTTGGCACCCGCGCTATTGGCCGCAGACGAAGTATTTTCGCATGAACCACTGCCGACACCAGTGGCGCTTCGGCGGATGTGGCCAATGATTGAATCGCGGGCTTGGGCAAAGTATCGTGTGCGTGTTGCGCCTGCCACGGTACGGCATAACGCGATGCCGGACGATATGACCATCGTGTCGTCCCGTGCGCCCGTTGGCGAGTTTTACCGGATGCAAAATATCGATGTGCATCACAAAATGTTTCGCGGTGCGCGATCAAAAACATTGAATCGCGAAGTTTTTATCGCGGTTGATGCGGCGTTTGTGCTGCCATACGATCCGGCGCGCGACAAAGTCCTGCTGGTTGAACAGGTGCGTATTGGTCCGACCGTGCGCCGTGATCCCAACCCGTGGATGCTGGAGCCGATCGCGGGAATAATCGACGCGGGCGAGACACCTGATCAGGCGGCGCACCGCGAAGCAGCAGAGGAGGCGGCGCTGACCGTCACCCGGTTGGAGCCGGTCGCAGAGTTTTATGCGTCACCTGGGGCGACTACGGATTATTTTTATACCTATATCGGCCTTTGTGACCTGCCGATGGACGATACATATTTGGGTGGTCTAGAGAGCGAGGGCGAAGATATACGCCTGCACCCGATCCCGTTTGAACGGGCGATGGCGCTTGCCGACAGCGGTGAAATTCAGGTGGGGCCGCTTCTGCTTATGCTGAACTGGCTGGCACGACACCGTGATCGGTTGCGCACCACGGCTTGAGTTCGCGGGGCCAGAGTTCTACACAGGTGGAACGTAATGAAAGGCGCCGCAATGACCATCCGTAATGACCTTGCCGAAGCTGTTGGCAACACGCCACTGATCAAACTCCGGGCTGCTTCAGAGGCAACTGGATGCACGATTTTAGGCAAAGCCGAATTTTTGAACCCCGGACAGTCGGTGAAAGACCGCGCCGCGCTGTATATGATTAAAGACGCGATCGCGCGCGGTGATCTGAAACCGGGTGGAACCATCGTCGAAGGGACTGCCGGGAATACCGGTATCGGGTTGGCATTGGTCGGGGCCTCGATGGGGTTCAAGACGGTCATTGTTATTCCGGAAACCCAAAGCCAGGAAAAGAAAGACATGCTGCGGCTGGCCGGTGCGCAGCTTGTCGAAGTGCCTGCCGCACCTTACCGCAACCCGAACAATTTTGTCCGGTATTCGGAACGGCTGGCGATTGAGCTGAACAAAACACTGCCAAACGGGGCCGTATGGGCGAACCAGTTTGACAATGTCGCCAACCGTCAAGCGCATATCGAAACCACCGGGCCTGAAATCTGGGCGCAGACCGATGGCAAGGTCGACGGGTTTATCTGTGCGTGTGGGTCTGGGGGAACTTTGGCGGGGGTCGCAATGGCGCTTCAGCCCAAGGGCGTCAAGATTGGTCTGGCAGATCCCGATGGCGCAGCGCTCTATTCCTATTACACCACTGGTGAACTCAAGATGGAAGGCGCGTCCATTTCCGAAGGGATCGGGCAGGCGCGAATCACAAAAAACCTTGAAGGTCTCAAGCCTGATTTTTGCTATAATATCAGTGATCAAGAGGCCATTCCTCTTGTGTTTGATTTGCTGAAAAACGAAGGTTTGTGCATGGGCGGGTCAACAGGCGTAAACATCGGTGGCGCAATACGCATGGCACAAGACATGGGCCCCGGCCACACGATTGTGACGGTGCTGTGTGACTATGGTACGCGCTATCAATCCAAGCTGTATAACCCTGACTTTCTGCGCGAAAAGGGACTGCCCGTACCAGACTGGATCGAGCGTGTCGTCGACCTGCCATCGGTTCTGGCGGACGCATGATCCGACGGTTCTTTTTCGCGGCGGTCATCGTCTGGATGTCGGTGGCCTATCCAGCGGCCTCTTGGGCCCAGGAAACAGCTGATGTACCAACCGCGGCAGAGGCCGATTGGGATCGTGTCGCGACCCGCGCAGAAGCGCTTGCCGGACGTGCAGAGGTATCTCTTTTTGCGATCACGCGCATCCGTGCCGAATTAGTGGCGTGGCGCGATGTTTTTCTGGCGGGGACACATGTCAATGAAGGGCGGATTGCCACGATAGACGCGCAGTTCGCCGCATTAGGTCCGGTTCCCGAAAACGGCGAGGAACCATCTGTGGTTGCCGCCCGCCGCGAAGATCTGACGGCCCAGCGGCAAAACCTCATCGCGCCACGGCTGTTGGCGCAAGAATCGTATGCGCGCGCGAACGGTTTGATCGGCGAATTCGACGCGATCGTGCTGCAACGTCAGGCCGATGCGCTTTTGGTGCGCGGTGTGTCCCCACTTTGGCCGACATATTTCCTTGAGGCCGCAGATGGCATGTGGAAAGCGACACAGTTGCTGGTTGTCGAAACCGCTGCAGGGTTTCGTGCGCAGGTCAATAACGGCAATCTGAACGCCACGCTTCCGCGCGCAGGCATATTGCTGATTTTGGGTATTGGTATGATTGGCCTGTTACGGCGGTGGATCACCGCGTGGCGTGCCAGAATCGCGCACCGTGACGGAAAGATCCAGCCGCTGTGGGTATTCATGGTCTCGGTGATCCAGATTGTGGTGCCGGTTGTTGGCCTGTTTATGATCACGCAGGGTTTGCTTGTTCCCAATATTGTCGGCGTTCTGGGCCGCAGTGTCATCGAGGCAATCCCAAAGGCAGGGTCGATTATCTTGGGAGGCTGGTGGCTGACACGCAACATCTTTCCGTCCGGTTCCGATGTTGGCTATTTGGGATACGATGCCGACACCCGAAGCGAGGGGCGGGTTGCAGGGCTGTCGATCGCATGGGTATTGGCGATCAGTACATTCATCGAAGCCGCGCTGTCCAATGTTGACCTGACAGATGGCGCGCGGGCTGCGGTTGAATGGCCGCTTATTTTTATTCTTGGTATTCTGCTGTGGCGCTTAGGGCTGGTGATCGGCACCAAGCCAGAGCCGCGTGAAAACGTGAACGTGTCGATCGGACGTGTCCGGAGCGTACTGGGGAAAGTCTGCGTTGTGGTGGCCTTGGTGGCGCCGCTGCTGGGCGCGATTGGTTATGGCGCTGCGGGCCGCGGTATTATGGTGCCGACACTCTATTCGCTTGGCGTTGTGGGCGTCGTTTTGGTGTTACAACGGTTGGTGCATGACCTTAGCCGCGATGATGATGACAACGGCACGAAGACCGGGGTGTTTGCACTGTTACCTGTGGTTGTCAGCCTGGTTCTTTATTTGATCAGTCTGCCGATTTTTGCGCTGATTTGGGGCGCCCGGGTTGATGATTTGCTTGAGGTCTGGACCAAATTTCGCGAAGGTTTTGCGGTTGGTGAAAGCCGGATTTCACCAACCGATTTCGTCACATTTGCGCTGGTCTTTGCTCTTGGTTATTTGCTGACCCGGTTTATTCAGGGATCATTGCGCAAAACCGTTCTGCCGCGCACCCGGCTTGACCTTGGTGGCCAAAACGCCGTGGTTGCGGGGTTTGGGTATGTCGGGATCATTTTGGCGGCAATCATCGCGATCACGAGCGCCGGGATTGACCTTTCGAACCTTGCGATTGTAGCCGGTGCACTGTCGGTGGGCATCGGTTTTGGCCTACAAAACATCGTCTCCAACTTTGTGTCGGGGATTATTTTGCTGATTGAACGACCGGTTAGCGAAGGTGACTGGATCGAAGTCGGCGGTCAAATGGGGTTTGTGCGGTCCATTTCGGTACGATCGACGCGGATTGAAACCTTTGACCGGACCGATGTGATTATACCGAACGCGGATCTTGTCAGTGGACAGGTTACAAACTGGACGCGCGGGAATTTGGTCGGTCGCGTGATTGTGCCCGTCGGGGTTGCCTATGGGACGGACACCGACCGGGTTTCCGAAATTTTACGTGAAATCGCCGAGGCGCATCCGCTTGTGATTATGACACCACCGCCGGGTGTTCTGTTTGTGGGTTTTGGTGCCGATTCACTGAATTTCGAAATTCGCGCGATTTTGCGGGATGTGAACTTTGTCATGGCCACAAAGTCTGAAATGAACCACGCGATCGCAAAGAAGTTCGCCGAAGAGGGCATTGAAATTCCCTTTGCACAGCGCGACATTTGGCTGCGTAACCCAGAAGTGCTGAACAAAGGGACCATATGACAGAGCTACTTTTCCGCGACGACGATTATTTGCGTGAAGCAAAGGGCAGGGTTGTCGAGATCACGTCAGAAGGCGGGATCGTCGTCGATCGGACCGTTTTTTATCCGACATCCGGGGGTCAGCCCGGGGATAGCGGAATGCTGACTTGGGATGGTGGTCGTCTGGAAATCGCGACAGCGGTAAAGGGTGCAGGGGACACTGTGGTGTTGCTGCCATCAGAGCCGTCAGCGTTGCCGCCGGTCGGCGCGAATGTCCTTCAATCGATCAACTGGGATCGCCGCTATCGTCACATGCGCGTCCATACGGCGCTGCATCTGCTTTCTGTTGTCATTCCGCTGCCAGTGTCCGGGGGCGCGATCGCCATGGACAAGGGGCGGCTTGATTTCGACATGCCCGACGCGCCCGCGGATAAGGACGCGCTGGAACACGATCTGAACCGTCTGATTGGATGCGACATGGATATCCGCGCGGAATGGATCACCGATGCGGACTTGGATGCGCAACCCGATTTGGTCAAAACCATGTCTGTTCAGCCACCACGCGGTAGCGGGAAAATAAGGCTGATCCGGATCGGGGTTGGCGCAGAGACGGCTGACTTACAGCCGTGCGGTGGCACACATGTTGCCAATACCAGCGAAATTGGCAGGGTGCGTATTGGCAAGATCGAAAAGAAAGGCCGTCAAAACCGGCGTGTCTATTTGCATTTGGAGTAGCGCGATGAAGCAGATTTTTCTATCGGGCCTCATTGCACTGTTTGCAGTACCCGCGGCAGCCGAGAATTACGCCGGTTGCAGCGTCGACGAAGCCCGCGTCGCACGAGAGGCCTTTCAACACGCAAAAGACCTGACGCTGAAAGCCGCGACGACAGTCGGCAACACGTCAGAGTATAGCCGCTGGTTTGGCGAATACTCTGTTGCAAACGCGGAAACCGTGCGTGCAAATCTAAAGTCCGTGGTGGGTGCAATTCGCAGTGGAAACGTCACGGCAACCTGCGAACAGATCGCGGACGGCGGATGTGAGGTCGGTGAATATGCATGGGTTTATCCCAACGAACCCTATTTGATGCACCTGTGCCCGATGTTCTTTAACCTTCCTGCGTTGACAGCGCTGCAGCCCGGTGCGCGGCGCAGCGACAACGGCACGCGCGAGGGAACGATCGTGCACGAACTGTCCCATTTTTTGCGTGTCGCGGGCACTGACGATCATTGTTATTCTCGCAGCGCATGTCGGGATATGGCAACCTATGACACCCGGCGTGCAATCGATAACGCGGATAGTTATCAATACTTTACCGAGGACGTGACCTATTTCGCGCGCCAACCCGTCGCCGGAAAGCCCCCACAAGCAAGCGCCTCGCGATAAATCCTAGCTTCGTTTTTCGTGGCCAAAAATGTCATGGTCAATTGGCTGGTCCAGCATCTGTTCTGTCTCGGGCAGCCCTTCGCGCGAAAGAAGAATGGCAAATGGGCGCAGGCCCGGCACATAACTGCATACGACCAGCATCATCACCATAATCGGGACTGACAGGAACATGCCGGCAATCCCCCAGACGGCGCCCCAAAATGCCAGCGATAGGATGATCCCAAAGGACGACAGCCGAAGAGCGCGCCCCATCAGCATCGGGTCGATCACGTTGCCGTTGACGAATTGAATCACTGTTGCGATCGAAAAAATTGCAAGTGTGGTGCTGCCGTCGCCAAGCTGCACATGAGCCACCAAAGCAATCAAAAAAGTCGCGATAATTGATCCGATATTGGGAATGAAATTCAACACAAAGGTGAGAATGCCAAGTGATGTCGCAAGATCGAGTTGAAAGGCGCGGGCCAAAACATAGACCATCGCGCCAGTGATTGCGCTGATCATTGTTTTTACCAGTAGGTAGTAGTTCACCCGATGTATGATCGACTGCATGATTTTACGTACGCGCGCGGCATGGTGCGCATCACCAAATAGGTTGGTCAGCTTTGTCTCGAACCAGATGCGCTCGGCAAACAAGAAACCGACGAACAGAATAATAAGAACTGTGGCTTGCGTGATGCCGCTGGCTTGGCTTGCTGCAGTACGCAGGTAACTTGATACGTCAATCGACCTGAGCGCGTTCATCACCGCCGCTTCGCTATCCTCGCCCGTCCAGGCAAATAAAGATGCAATCGCCGATGGCGCGCGCTCTGTATAAGACAACGTGGTGACCAAGACCGTATTGACCTGCGCCAATAATATCGAGGTCAGCGTCAGAAGCGTCGCCGCAATCAATAGCATCGCAACAAGGCTCGCCGCGGCATTGGGAATGTGAAAACGGCCGATACGCTGGCGCGCGATAAAGCTGATTACGTCACTGGTCAGGCTGAACAAGATGATTGCTGTGGCAAGCGAAATCAAAATGAACCGTGCCTGCACCAGTAAAAACAGCACCACCGCAAAGGCGATGATCACCAAGGCACCGGTTTGAAGCAGTGTCGTGTCGCGTTTTTCCGTCGGGTTAGGTGGTGGGAGAACTTGTTTCATTGCGATGCGGCTCGTTACCTCGGTCACCCGTTTATATGGTCCGGACCGACAAAGGGTAAACACCTGCAAAAACATATCTATTGGGTCTTGCAAAGGGGGGCAGGTTACGGCTAAACCGCGCTCCACGGACAGGTGGCCGAGTGGTCGAAGGCGCACGCCTGGAAAGTGTGTAGGCGGGAGACCGTCTCCAGGGTTCGAATCCCTGTCTGTCCGCCATTAATCTGACCAACTGTGCGTGTTTGATGAGAATTACCGTTTGAGAGGGGCGTTTTGCGGAACGCTGCGAATAAGCTAGTGTTGCATGGTGGCGTTGTAATTTTTCCTTAACATGCGTCAGACACTGGTTGGCCTGAACGGCAAATAATGCGGGTTTGGGCGACGGCAGTAAAAGGGTCGCTAAGCCAACAGCATTTTCAGTTTAATAACGTGAGTGTAGAGTGGCATCGGTAAGCCATGATGACGATCAGCGTTTACCGCGATTTTGAGGTGACATCTGACACTGGTCGTCTATGCACAACTTTACAATGAGAAAAACCCAATTTTCGCATCGATATCGTGAAACTGGTTGTGCGAATTGAGCGCAAAAGCTTCATTTAATCTGTCCGCGTGCTGAGGGTGCTGGTTAACGCCGACATCTGACCTTACGTAACCAGGCAGATGATCAAATACGCAACATTTATGTGTTTTTGCACGGGTGCAGCAACCGACAGATGGGAATTTTATATCTAAATTAACGTGTTGACGAGCAACTTGCGCTGAAATTTATGCGGCGAGTAGCAGAAAGGTACTGATGCGATTAGGTACCAGTGCCAGACAACCCCAAGAGGACAGGTTTTTTCGATCTTGCATACAACACTAAGTAAATTTAGGAACGCTGGTAGGAATGAAAATTGACCACGCGACACGCGTCACGGTCAATCAAGCACGAAAGAGTTCTGGTATGAACCTGAAAAATTTGACTGCTTGTTCCGGAGAGTAGATGACTTTCTAGTCTTGCGCGCAGTCTCTTGAAATTTAAAATGCTCCCAAATCATAGCATGTTTTATTAGGGGTGTGAGAAGTGGAAACCAATCATTGCTCAATGGGATGATACAAACATCGCAATCACGCCGTATGCGTGAGCAGTCAGATTGCAGCTTGCACCAAAAGCCAAAATCAGAGCCACAGCTTGCCACTGGGTCGGTGCCGCAGCGGCCGGAACGGTCAATTCTGCTGTTACAAGGTCCGGTTGGACCCGTTTTCAATGAGCTGCATCGCGAATTGGTTTCACAAGACTTTAGCGTTAAAAGGGTTTTGTTCCATGCCGGCGATGCGGTTTTTTCGCGTCGCGGTGACTGCTTGCGGTTCGCTGGGACACTTGAAGACTGGCGCGTCTGGTTACATGAAGAGCTTTCGCGCAATCCAGATTACGTCATTGTTTTGTTCGGTTCCATGCGGCCTGTTCATCAGGCTGCGCGTCAGGTTGCGGCAGAGTATGGTATACCGGTTCTGTCACTTGAGGAAGGATACCTGAGAGCAGGTTTCATCACCTGCGAGTTGGGTGGGAACAATCAACATTCGCGACTGTGTTCATGGACATTGCAGCACAAGGGTAACGACAAGGGCGCGCCAGCGCTGGCGCTAAGGTCATCGTTTCCGGTGATGAGCTTTTGGGGCGCTGTGCATTACTTGGCGCGGGATACGTTTTCCAGTTCGCTTGAGCAGACGCTTTTTCACCGTGAACGCGAGCGGTTTTTGCCTCTTTCGCTTTCTTGGATCCGCCATAGTATGCGCCGCGGCGCTGCGCGGATTACCGAGGCATCAAAATTGAACCGCATCGTTCGAGACACGTCGCGGCACTACATTCTGGTACCGCTTCAGGTGCCCTCGGATAGTCAGATCAAGACTGCTGCGCGTGGATGGACAAATGAAAAATTGATTGAATCCGCGTTGGCTGGGTTGGCGCAGGCTTCAGGTGAACAAGAGCTGATGTTCAAATTACATCCCTTGGATCGCGGTGGTTTACAGCTCAGGGATATGATTGTCCGGCAAGCAAAGGCCTTAGGGCTTTGCGATCGCGTGCACGTATTTCAGACAGGTAAGTTAGGTGATCTGACAAAGCGCGCCTCCGGTATGATTGTTATTAATTCCACATCCGCCTTTTCCGCGCTGCATCACCACATCCCAGTTCTGGTGATGGGCAAGGCGATTTTTAGGCATCCTGACATCGTCACAGTCGGAGAGTGCGAACATGATCTTCACAAATTTTTCCGTGTTCGGGAGGTGAAGCGTGCCGCAAGCATCAAGTCCTTCCTGTCGGATGTCCGTAACGAAGCGTTGCTGCCGGGTGACTTTTACCGTTCTAATGGGCGGGCCGTTGCGGTAAAAGAGATCGTGTCCAAAGTGGAAGCAATTGTCGCGTCCTCACGTGATGTCTAAAGGGTTGAAAAGTGATGACGATGTATAGATTACCCATAATCGTAGTCTCCTGTATCTATGGGTTATCTGGTTGCGCATCTCTGCCTGCGTTCGGCCCGAGTTCAGATGTGATTGTTGACGCTGCCGTCACGATTACGGATGAAACTGACGCGGTCGCCTTTGTGCCGTTCGACATTGTGAATATCTCGGTGACGACGATCCCGCAGGCTCAGACATCCCATGGAGGATTTCCCACCGCTTTCCGCGGTCAGTCGCGTGCCGCAGACGAAGTCATTCATATCGCAGACGTATTGGAAATCCGCATCTGGGAGGTTGCGGAAGACGGACTGTTTGCAACAAGTGGCCAACGGCAAACTCTGTTGACAGCAGAGGTGTCTAATTCAGGGAAAATCGAGGTGCCTTACGCGGGTAAGGTGGCGGCAGCGGGTATTTCAACATCGGCGCTACGACTAACGTTGTTAGACCGCTATAGTGGGCAAGCCATCGAGCCGGAAATTGCTGTGCGTATCTCTGAAACTACATCGCGCGCTGCGACAGTGCTGGGTGACGTTCGTACGCCGGGGCGAACCGACATTGCCACAAACGGGACAAGGCTTCTTGATGTTCTGGCGCAAGTCGGCGGTACGCCCCATCCGAACTGGGAGGTCAAAATTGATGTGCAGCGCGGTGGTGCATCGGCATCGGCCACACTACAAGAGATCGTTGATTACGTACCAAACAATATAACGATATTCCCAAGCGACACCGTGCACGTGACGCATGTTCCGCGCCGATTTGCAGTATACGGCGCGCTGAATAAGACGGGGAACATCGAAGTTGATGTGGTGCGTCCGACATTGTCGCAATTGATTGCCGAAGCAGGTGGCCTGGATAATATGCTTGCTGAACCGACATCGGTATTCGTGTTTCGCAATATTCCCGGGCAATCAGCGATTGCTTATCGTCTCGATTTTGCGTCACCGGATGCGTTTTTGTTGGCGGACAGGTTTATCCTTGCGCCATCAGATATCATTTACGTACCGACGGCTGATGCGAGCGAGTTTAGGAAATTTGTATCGACAATTGTTTCACCGTTTTTTAGCACGGCTAACGGCGTCAGCAATTTGAGCAATTGACATGGGGAACTTGGATCCTCATTTCTTTGGCACTGCTTTTGACGCTGCTTCGCATGTGAAAAAATTTGCGCGGGGCAGGGCGTTGACGCAAGGGGGCGACATGACCTTGGTCATCGACAGTGTCGCCACCGGTGATCGGGTTGATCCACCGCATGTGGTGGCAGTTCGATTTGCGCAGCAGTTTCAATTTCTTCATACGCTCAGTACCTTTTATGGCGGCTTAGCTATTTGGCCGACAAAACTGTACGGGCGGCGGCACGTGACTGCTGCGTTGTCGCGCAACATGCGACTTCGTTCACCTGTTTGTTTTTGTCGATGAAACGTCCGGGCATCCCGATAATCCGGAACCAGATGGGCTTTGGGCGCAGTGTCGGGGGCGCGGCGATGATGTTGTTCGGGTATGTGCGCAAGGCCGCGCAGTGGGTGCGGTTAATTTTCACGGCCGCGCTGCACGCGCGTCGCGCACCGCCCGAGGTGCTTGCGACATCGATGGATTTGGTCGATGCAAACATGTCGCGGTTTTTTTCTGGACAAAAGCTGGGGCTTTGTAGCCGCTTTATGCGCAAGCGACCAAAACTGATTGTCGGGTGGGGGCGGAAACTGTCCGGGCAGCAGGCGGTGTCGATCGCGAAACGGCTTGGTGTTCCTTTTACGCTGCTGGAAGACGGGTTTTTGCGATCCGTGGAAAGATTTGAACCAACCCAGTCAATTGTTATGGACCCGATTGGCATCTATTACGATGCCACCGTGTCGTCCCATCTTGAACAGTTGATCGCGGCGCCTCTGACTGATGACGAAATCGCGCGCACGCAGGGCATTGTCGACATGTGGCGGCGATGTCGCGTGTCGAAATACAACGCGTTACCTGAATATAAAGGCCCGTCGCTTGGGCGATATGTCTTGGTCATTGATCAGACGTTTGGGGATGCGTCGGTCGCATACGGTCGTGCGGATGCGACCTGTTTTGATCGCATGCTTGACGCAGCAATCAAGGAAAACCCTGAGTGTCAGATTGTGGTAAAAACGCATCCGGACACGAAGTCCGGAACCAAAAAAGGATACTTCCACGCTGCACAGGTTGGCGCCCTGCCGCGGGTTCAGATTGTTTCAGATGCTTGCCACCCAGTGGGGTTAATCGAACACGCCGAGGCGGTATATACAGTCACCTCGCAAGTCGGTTTCGAGGCGCTCATTTGGGGGAAACGCGTGCGCACATTCGGCATGCCATTTTACGCCGGTTGGGGGCTGACTGAGGATGATCTGCCCGTACCTGATCGGCGCGTCCCGGTGTCAAAGGACCAGTTATTTCACGCCGCTTTAGTGAAATATGCGCGTTACTACGACCCTGTGACTGGCCAACCGTGTGAGGTCGAACGCACAATTGAAAACATCGGGTTTCAGCGCGCGCAGCGATTGCGGTTTCCCGGTCTTGTCGATGCTGTTGGTTTTTCACTGTGGAAGCGCGCCTTTATACGTAAATTTCTGACCGGTTCGGTGGTGCATTTTTCAAAGCGAAACCGTGTTGGCAGTCCAGCCGCTGCGATTGCGGTCTGGGGCAGCAGAGACCTGAACACACCGTTGCCTGTTCTGCGTGTGGAAGATGGATTTATCCGGTCATCTGGTTTAGGGGCCGATCTGGTTTACCCGGTATCTCTGGTGGTTGATGATGTGGGTATCTACTACGATTCCACGCGCCCGTCGGGACTAGAGGTGATATTGAATACGCAGGTATTGTCGCCCGCAGCGTTACGCCGTGCCGCGCAGCTTCGGATGCAAATCGTTGACCTTAACATCACCAAATACAACCTTGGCGGCAACACATGGACACGGCCAGACAACGGTAAACCGATCATTCTGGTGGTCGGGCAAGTTGAAGCAGATGCGTCGATTAAATTTGGATCACCCGCGGTGAAGGAAAATATATCATTGCTGCGCGCCGTAAGAGATGAAAACCCCGATGCATATATTCTCTATAAACCCCACCCGGACGTCGTCGCCGGACTACGCAAAAAGGGGCAGGGTGAGGATGAAAGCAAAATGTATTGTGACGAAATTATCGCCGCAAACATCGCCACGGACCAATTGTTGGGACAGGTTGATGCGGTCCATACGATGACGTCGTTATTAGGTTTCGAGGCCCTGATGCGTGGTGTGCGCGTCACATGCCATGGATTGCCGTTCTATGCCGGGTGGGGCCTGACCCACGACAAGATCAGCTGTGCCAGACGGACAAAAACGCAATCGCTGGACGCGCTTGTGCATGCCGCACTTATTGCTTATCCGCGTTATTTCAACTTTGACAACAATTGCTTTATGACTCCGGAACAAGCCGTCTACGTATTGGCAAATAGCGCCAAGAGTGGCCCAACAACTGGCCTGTGGTATCGCAAACTATTGCGATATATCTTGGTCATCTCGCAACGCCTGAAAGAGGTGACATCATGACAACATCGACACCCAAAGATGGCGCGCGCCCTGCAGGCGTTGGGCAGCAAAATCCAGCGCAACAAGCGCCTGCTCGGCCTGCGCAACAGGCTCCGGCTCGACCAGCGCAACAGGCGCCGGCGCAAAAAGGTATGGTCGTAAACCTGAGCCAGCCACCTGCGCCAACGGACAAGAAACCGCAGGCCAAGCGCCGTCGGCGTCTGTTGCTGTCATTTGTCTTATGTGTCGCTTTGCCATTGGTGGCCGCGACCTGGTATTACGCATATGTTGCAACCGATCGCTATGCAGCGCGGGTTGGGTTCTCCATTCGCGGGATCGACACCAGTTCGGGATTAGATGGCATCGGTGCATTAACGGGCTTGGCCAACGCGGGCTCGACCACGTCGGATTCCTACATTGTTCTCGAATTTCTTGAAAGCAGGGCCCTGCTTGAGGCTGTCGATCAGCGGGTTGGTCTGCGCGAGGTCTATTCAGATACAGAAATTGATCGCATCTCGCGCCTTGGTGCGGATCCCTCAATCGAGGACTTTGTCAGATACTGGCGCAGACACATCCACACGCAATTCGACCCGACGTCGGGAATTATTGAATTCGAGGTGCAGTCGTTTACACCAGAACACGCACGACAGATCGCGGAAGCCTCTCTCGCCACAATTCAGGACTTGGTGAATGATTTGTCGGCGTCCGCACGGCAAGACGCCCTGCGCTTTGCGACTGCCGAAGTCGCGCTGCAGGAATCACGCATGAGAACCGCGCTATCGTCTATTCGTGACTTTCGCGCGACCGAGCAGTCGGTTGACCCGTCAGCAAGCGCGGTGCTGGATATTCAACTGGTTGCGGCACTTGAGGCACGACTGATTGATATCAATGCACGGATTGCGGCACAACGTGCAACACTTGACGAGGATGCGCCAAGTCTGGTTGCCTTGCTGCGTAGCGCAGAGGCGTTGTCCGCGCAAATCGATGAACGTCGTACTGCGATCGGGTCATTGTTGGGTGAACAAGGGGGCAGTGCCATACCCGAACGACTGGCGCGGTATGAAAACCTTGAGGTAGAGCGTACGCTTGCGGAGCAGGCTTATGCGTCTGCGCTGAGCTCGTTAGAGCAAGCCCGCCGCGATGCCGACCGCCAACAACGCTATCTGGCGGTACATTTGCGCCCACAAATCGCCGAGCAAGCGGAATACCCGCATAGCGTCCGCAACACCTTGCTTCTTGCTTTTGCGCTGATATCGGCGTGGGGCATCGGTACATTGATTACCTATTCGGTCAGGGATCACTTGACGTGAAATTAGTGTCGTCATCGGAACTCATTAAATTGCAGCTGCGCGTCATCGCGAGCCTTGTGCTGCGCGAGACCCGTGCGACGTTCGGCACGTCGACATTCGGCTACGTGTGGGCCATTATTACACCGGCAGCCGGTGTCGGGCTGCTGGTTTTTTTGTTTTCACTTGTTGGGCGGCAACCGCCATTCGGTTCAAGCTTGGCGCTGTTTTTCGCCACCGGAATTCTGACGCTTCAGTTTTTTACGGAACTTTCATCGAAATTGATGACCGTCTTTGATGCAAATCGCGCGCTTTTGACATATCCGGTTATCAAAGATGTCGACACGGTGATTGCCCGGTCTCTGCTGGTTTCGGCAACGTATCTGATGATTATGGTCGTTTTTTACGGGGCGCTTTTTATTCTGGATTTAGCACCGCTTCCCGCGCAGCCAGAAATTGTGTTGCTCGCTTATTTTGCGACGGCATTGCTGGGTATCGGGTTCGGGACGCTGAATGCCGTCATCACATCGCTTTGGGAGACATGGGCCCAAATTGAAAAAGTCCTGACGCGGCCATTATTCTTTATTTCCGGTGTGTTCTACCTCGCAAGTAATTTGCCCCCGCAAGCCCGCGATACAATCTACTGGAACCCGGTTCTGCACCTCATTGAATGTTTTCGCGAAGGGTTCTATCCAAATTACAACTCATCCGTGTTGAACATCTTGTACCCGATTTCCTTGGGTGCCGGGATGCTGCTGTTTGCTCTCTTAGGAGAGCGCGTTTTCCGTAAGGTGCGGTATTAATGCTGTCTTTTGAAAATGTGAGCAAATCTTACAAACTGCAGGGCGTTCGCAAGACGATTTTGTCGAACTTCACGTTTGCATTTCCTGAAGGAAGAAACATTGGCATCATGGGGCGCAACGGGGCGGGCAAGTCGACGATGGTGCGCCTTATGGCTGGAACAGAGCCACCTGATACAGGGGCTGTCTATCGGACATCACGCGTGTCGTGGCCTCTGGGGTTCGCTGGCGGCTTTAACGGAAGTATGACCGGGATCGAAAATATCCGTTTCGTTTCACGTATTTATGGGCAGGATACCGAAAAGGTTATCGCGTATGTGACTGAATTTGCCGAACTGGGGGCGTCACTGCGTTTGCCGATAAAAACCTACTCGAACGGCATGCGCGCGCGGCTTGCTTTCGGGCTGAGCATGGCGATCGATTTTGACGTCTATCTGATCGATGAAATTACAGCTGTCGGTGATCAGAACTTTAAGAAAAAAAGCCAAGCGGTTTTTAAAGATAAACTTGCAAGTAGCCAAATCATCATGGTGTCCCATTCGGCGTTGACTATTCGGCAATATTGCGATTGTGGTCTGCTGCTCGACCGCGGCGAGGTGCGGTTTTACGATGACGTTTCGGACCTGTTGGCGGCATACAAAGAAGCTGCATCGTGATTGGGCAAGCGGGGCCACCTTTGTAAAACCGACGTCCAAATGACCTGATATTCTCGCAGGACGCTTAAGCAGATTTTAAGAGCGGTGCGTCACAAGCAACCTAGCTTGATGACTTTTGCGAGGCTCTCATGATATCTTTGAACTCTATACGGATTTCAACAAAACTACCCATACTCGTCGTCGCACTTTGTATTTTCGCGTCCAGTATGGTCGCGACTTTTGGATATCTGGACCTCAAGAAGAACATGCTGGAACACCAGCGTCGTACTTATGAATTGTTGGTATCAGAACGTATTGGTGCGCTTGATACCTGGCTTGATAAAGTCAGCGATGATGTCTTGTATTATGCTACCAACCCGACCGTGGTCTCGGCCGTGGGGGCATTTAGTTCGTCATATAACCTGATGATTGATAGTGAGGGGCTGCAGCAGGCCTATGTCACTGACAACCCAAACCCGGCTGGGGAAAAGGATAAGCTGGATCAGGCGCCGCAATCGGTTCCCTATCACTTTCAACACGGCAGCTTTCACCCGTTTTTTCGCAAGATCAAGGATGTCGAAGGGTATTACGATGTTTTTCTGTTCAATTTGGATGGCGACCTGATCTACTCGGTTTTTAAAGAAAGTGATTACGCGACAAATTTTGATACCGGGGTTTATAGTGCCACCGGCTTGGGGCACGCCTATCGCGCTGCGCGGGATGGCATGGCTGGCGAACTGTATTTCGCGGATTTCGAATCCTATGCGCCGAGCGCAAATATACCGGCATCGTTTCTTGCGACGCAGGTCGTGAACGACCAGGGCGCTGTCCTTGGCGTCGTTGCCGTACAGCTGCCATCAGATCAAATAAATGCGATTGTGCGCAACCCCGAGGGATTGTCGGACACAGGTGAACTTTACCTTGTCGGCGCGGACGGACAAACCCGTAGCGCATCCCGGTTTTCTGATGGTCACCGCATGCTCGCCAATGCGTCACACCTCGTGCAAACTGATGCCGTCTCGGTCCTGAGCCGCGATTTTTTCTACGATGTCGATGGTATTAACGGACATGCGGTGATCGCAGAGGTGTCCAGCCTTGAGGTGTTCGGTAATAAATGGGGGGTCATTGCAGAAATGGATATGACCGAACTCATGGCGCCGGTGGTAAGTGCGCGCAACAAGATGTTGGCTGTGGGTGCGCTGGTATGTGCCGTTGCCGCCGTTGCGGGATGGCTCGTCGCGCGATCGGTGACGCAGCCACTGCAACGGCTACGGATGTCGATGAAAAGCGTGTCAGAACGGAACTATGCAGATGGGATTGCGGATCGAACCCGTGGCGACGAGGTTGGCGATCTATGCTCGGCGTTGGTTGACTTTCGCGACAAGCTAATGGCTGCTGATCATGCAGACGCGGAACGCGAAACCATTCGCGCCCAGCAAACGCGTGTTGTTGAACGGTTGAGTACCGCACTGACAAACCTTGCCGATGGGAACTTAAGTCAACAGATTCAAACGCCATTTTTCGGAGATTATGATCAATTGCGTCAAGATTATAATAGGACGATTGAAAATCTGAATCTGACCATCGGGGCGGTGGTAGAAAGTACGAGCGGAATTTTCATACGATCAGACCAGATGAGCAAGTCATCCGATGACCTGTCGCGGCGCACGGAAAATCAGGCAGCGACACTTGAACAAACCGCCGCCGCGCTGGATGAACTGACAGCGAGCGTGCGTTCGGCAGCCAGCGGTGCCAAAGAGGTAGAGATTATTGTCGCGCGCGCTCAAGCTGATGCCGATGCGAGCGAGGCCGTTGTTGGCAAAGCTGTTTCTGCGATGACTGAAATCGAGAAATCATCTGACGAGATTTCGCAGATCATTGGGGTTATTGATGATATTGCGTTTCAAACCAATCTATTGGCATTAAACGCCGGGGTCGAGGCCGCGCGCGCCGGGGACGCGGGTCGCGGGTTTGCCGTTGTGGCTTCAGAAGTGCGTGCGCTGGCACAGCGATCATCTGACGCTGCAAAAAAGATCAAAATTCTAATTGGAGGTAGTTCCGAGCAAGTCGGACGCGGTGTTGCATTGGTCGGCGAGACAGGCGAGGTGCTAACCAAAATTGCTGGTAACATTGCGCATATTAATAGTCTGATGATCGAAATTGCCGCTGGTGCTGAAGAACAGTCGGTTGGGCTGGGAGAAATTAATATTGGTGTGACGCAACTCGATAAAGTTACGCAACAAAATGCTGCCATGGTGGAGGAAGCAACTGTGAACAGCCACGCTCTAAAGACCGATTTGACGCATTTGGCTCAGATAGTAAAAAAATTCAAACTTTCAAAGCAAGGATCTACGTCAGGCGGGCGTGGGGAAGAAATGCAGGTAGACGATGTGAACGTTTTTAGTTCAGCGCATGCACCTAAAAAACGCAGGTTTATGGATGGGTGAACTGCTGACCAATAGGTAGCCCAACAGGATTTTAGCCCGCGCGCGATCCATGCATTTAAGAATCTGATGACCAACTTGGTGACTGGCACGACGCGTATCACGGTATGACCTATCGCTATGCCAACGCCGCAACGACGAACCTGCAAAAGCCCGCCTTTGGTAACCCATCCACTGTAATACGGCCTCTCCAAAACGACGAAAGCCGCCCGATAGGGCGGCCTTCATCATGTTGAAATCTCTACGAGATTTTGGCTCCGACGGCAGGGATCGAACCTGCGACCAATTGATTAACAGTCAACTGCTCTACCGCTGAGCTACGTCGGAACAACTGCGGGCCGTATAGCAACGTGATTCAGCGGCGTCTAGAGGCATTTGCACAGTTTTTTCATTCATTTTCAAACAGGCCCGGATTTTTCAACGATAGCAAAGGTTGCGAGGCTATCGAGCGTCGGCGAGGCGGAAATTTCAGCCCGTGTGTGCAGGTCAATCAGGTGCGCGAAGACGTTTCGCTGGGCTGCAGCGCGTAAATTGGGGGACGTGTCTGCGTATACCTGCGCTGTAATCTGGGAAATCGTTTGCGGCGATTCCTTTAGTTGTGAAAGAATCTCGCGTTCACGCAATTGCCGATGCGACATCAACCATGCGAGACGGTCAGCAGGATTAGAAACCGGACGTCCGTGGCCCGGATAATATGATGAGGCGGCATATGCTTTTAGCTTGTCACAGGACCGCATGAATTGCGCGACATCGCCATCGGGCGGGGACACAAGTGAACTCGCCCATTCCATGACATGGTCACCCGTAAAGCCTGCATCATTCCAGAAAAAACACATGTGATTTGCCATATGCCCGGGCGTATGCACGGCAGATATTTGCCCCCAATCCCCGGGCAATATTTCACCATCGCAAAGCGCTATATCGGGGCAAAACTGAGCATCGATTCCTTCACCGCCTGTTTGTGGTTCGCGCGCAATCAAATCTGACATCACGGCGCTGCGTCCCGCCGCACTGTCGCCGAAGGCGCAAACAGGCGCACCCGTCATATGCGATAGCGCTGGCGCCAGCCCGCTATGGTCCAAATGGCTGTGTGTCACCAAAATCAGATTGACCTGACGTCCATCCAGCGCGGCCTGCAATGCGTCGCGATGGCGATGATCGTCAGGGCCGGGATCAATGATGACCACAGATGCCTGCCCAATTATATAGGTGTTCGTGCCCCAATGGGTCATTGGCGACGCGTTGGGCGCAAGGACCCGCTGCAAGCCAGGTGCGCAGTTTACTGGCACGCCGATCTCTTGTGCAATTTGATCTGGCATCATAACGATCGGTCCTTTTCGTTTCACCGCAGTGCGGGTATCCTTAATACATGTTTTTCCGCTGGCTCAAAAACTATATGCCGCGCGGCATTTATGCACGTGCGGCGCTTATCTTGATTTTGCCAGTGTTGTTGCTGCAATTGCTGATCTCGGTTGTCTTTATTCAACGGCACTTTGATGGCGTCACGCGGATGATGGCAAGCGCAGAAAATATTGACCTGCGTCTGTTGATTGATACGGCGAACGATGCGCATTCGCTTTCGGCTGCGCAGGCGGCCCTGGCGGTGCTGAGCGTGCCCTTGCAGATCAAGGCAACATTGCCTGCGCTGGATGCCGCTGTGGCAGATGCGATTCCAACATTTGATCTGACCGGTGGTACGGTTATCGCGACAATTCGTGGTGGTGTTGACAACATTCTGGCCGTCTCTGTGGCGGACAGGCGCGTGGTGGTCGTTTGGGTGCAGACCGAACATGGCCCAATGAAGCTAGAGTTAAGTCGTCGCCGGATGTCTGCCGCCAACCCCCATCAATTGCTGGTTATTATGGTTGTTTTTGGCGCTCTGATGACCGCGATTTCGTTCATTTTTTTGCGCAACCAGTTACGCCCGATCAAACGGATGGCCAAGGCGGCAGCAGATTATGGCCGTGGTCGTATGACGCCGTTTACACCGACCGGTGCCATCGAAGTGCGGGCTGCTGGCATGGCATTTTTGGATATGCGTAACCGCCTTGAGCGACAGATCCAAAGTCGGACGATGATGTTATCCGGGGTCAGCCATGACCTGCGGACACCGTTAACCAGGTTGCGGTTGGGACTGTCATTGATGGACGACGAGGACGCCGCACAACTGATCGGTGATGTCGATGAAATGCAACGCTTGCTGGATGCATTTTTGGATTTCGCGCGGAGTGAGGCGGGGGATAGCCTTGAACATGTGGTGCCCGGTGATTTGGTGCGGGCGGTGTTGAACGACAGCAAACGCATGGGGCAGGCGCTGCAATTGGCCGCGATTGAAGGGCCGGAAGATCCGGTTGGCCTGCGCCCGACTGCGATCCGCCGGGCGTTGGATAATCTGGTGGGGAATGCGCTGCGGTATGGCACCCGCGCCGAGGTTGGCGTATGCGTCACCGAACGCGCCGTGCGATTTTGGGTCGAAGACGATGGCCCCGGTATTCCACCAGAACAATATGAAGACGCGATCAGTCCCTTTGTTCGGCTCGATCCAGCGCGCAACCAAGATAAGGGTAGCGGCGTAGGGTTGGGGCTGTCGATTGTCGCCGACATCGCACGCACGCACGGGGGTATTCTGCGGCTTAGCCAAGGGGCGCGGCTTGGTGGGTTAAAGGCCGAGTTGGTCATAGGGCGCTGAACAATAACGCCGCGCAAGACATTGGCTGAAAACGATAAATCTACATGTTAAAGTCGGACATCATTCGTCAGCCGAACGATGTGGGCCTAAGCTGCGCACGAAAACCCGCCGTCCACAGGCAAGCTGATGCCGGTTACGAAATCGGATCCGGCAGAGCATAAGAACCGTGCCGCGCCGCCAATATCTTCGGGGCGGCCCCAGCGACCTGCGGGTGTGCGCGCCAGAACCGTGTCGTGCAAGCCGGGGATTTGTTGTTTTGCGTGGATGGTCAGGTCGGTTTCGATCCAGCCGGGCAGGATTGCGTTGACCTGAATATTGTCGCGCGCCCAACTATGCGCCAGCGACTTTGTCATCTGAACGACGCCGCCTTTTGCGGCCGCGTAGGGCGCGGACATTGCCGAGCCAAAAATAGACAACATCGAACCGATATTAACGATTTTGCCACCACCGCGTGCCTGCATAAGCGGATATGCGGCCTGTGAGACAAGGAACGCCGATGTCAGATTGCTGGCGATCAGTGTGTTCCAGTCGGCAAGGCTGTAATGTTGTGGCAGTTTACGGTCATTGGTGCCGACGTTATTGATCAAGATATCAAGCCCCCCAAAATGATTGACCACCCGTGCCATCGTTTCGGCGATGCTGTCCTGGTCAACCATGTTGCCTGTCATGGTCAGGGGATCAGGCCCGCCAGACCGCCCGAGCGACGCAAAAGCTGCGGCGTTTTTTTCAAGGTCGCGGCCCACAATGGCAATGGATGCACCTGCATCCGCGAGCGCTGTTGCCATCGCCAATCCAATGCCACCATTGCCGCCTGTCACAAGGGCCACTTTTCCAGTCAGTTCGGTCATGGGCTTTCTCCTATCAAAGGGCGTGTTGTGTGATTTCGGTTATGTGCCGCGAACAGTCTTTGTCCCGACCGCACATCGTAAAGTTGTTTTTTGTCTGGTCTGCGTCCACGTCAGAATCGGGGGCGGTGCTATCTCTTTTTGTCGGACCAATGGGTGATGTGATGTCATATCTGGGATGTTTGTTGTCGAAAACCGTGTGTAAATCAAGATTATAATCTTATGTGGTAGGATGAATACGGGCAAAATGGACCGTCAGGCCACAAAGCGGTGTTGATCTGTCGCGGGTTTCATGCGTAGCATCCGACAACGCCGGGTAGGATGATGCGCCTCTCGGTTCATCTGATATCCAAATGAGCATCAACCAATGGGAGAGAGACATGAGCTTATTGAAAAGGCTTTCCAGACTGTCGGTCGTCACGGCTTCGGTCGTGGGACTGGCCGGAAGCGCGCTGGCACAAGATTACAACTGGACATTCCAGACGTCCGAAACAGCTGGTGAACCCGGCTTTGTGAATAAACAAAAGTGGGCGGAGGACGTTGCGCAGCTGTCGGGAGGACGCATTGCAATCGAAATCCTGCCAATCGGGTCGGTCGTGCCACACACCGATACGCTGGACGCGGTGGGCGCGGGCATTTTGCAAGGGCACCTGACCGACCCAAGCTATTTCTCGGGCAAAGATCCTGCTTTTGCGATGATGGGTAACCTCGTTGGCGCATGGAGCGATCCGTTCGAATTGCTGGGCTTCATGGCAAGCGGCGGCGGGAACGAACTTTATGGCGAACTGGTGGAACCCTATGGTGTTCACTTTATCGGCGCGGCCGCGACCGAGCCAGAAGCCTTTGTTTCGCGCGTGCCAATCCGCACCGTCGAAGATCTGCAAGGTGTAAAGTTGCGCGCGCCTGAAGGTATGGTGTTCGAGATCTTTTCAAAGGCGGGTGCTGCCCCTGTGTCGCTGCCGGGTTCAGAGATCTTTTCCGCGCTCGACAAAGGTGTCGTTGACGCAGCCGACAACACCGTGTTCGCAACCAACCAGTCACTGGGCATGAATGATATTGCAAACTATCCGCTGTATCCTGGGTTCCATTCACTGCCGATGATCGATATTTCGATCAACAAAGAGATCTGGGATGGTCTGCCCGAAGACTTGCAGGCAATTCTGGTCGCTTCAGTCGAGAGCTTCAGCTTTAACCACATCTATTCCGTTCGCCAGCTTGACGCTGCCGCTGTGGCTGAATCGCGTGGCAATCCCGATATCGAGATCATCAACTGGTCGGGCGACGAACGTGCAAAATTCCGTCGTATCGCACAGGAAGAATGGAAAAACTGGGCGCCGCGCACAGAAATGACACAGCGTTATTACGACACGGTCACTGGCTATCTTCAGGGCCGCAACCTGCTTTGATCACGTAATGAAATAACAGATTTGCGCCCGGAACGCTTGTGGCCGGGCGCAAACATATCTGCGGCGGGGGAGACCAAAAATATGAGCGAAATAGCCGATTTTATCACCGACATCGAAGATAGCGATGCAGAGATGCGCACAGGGTTCGACCGTGCGATCGCCGGATCAACAAAGGTTTTTGCCTGGGCAATCTTTGCGGCGTTTCTCATCACCGTAATCGAAGTCGTGTCACGTTACGTGTTCAACAGCCCGACGTTTTGGGCGCACGAGACGACAACCTTTCTGATTGCAGCAATCTTCTTGGTGGGCGGCCCTGTCGCATTGGCGCGGGACAAACACATTCGCGTGCGCATTTTCTATGATGCGGTGGGTCCGAAACGCCGTCGCCAGCTTGATATTCTGAATTCATTGATTGCGTTGGTTTTCTTTGCTGGCCTCAGCTTTGCAAGTTGGACGATGGTTGGAAAATCATGGTTTTCGCCAACAGGCGACCTGCGTCTCGAAGGCACAGGCACATCATGGAACCCACCGACACCGGCGCTGCTGAAGATGCTGGTGCTGATTTGTGTGGTGACGATGTTTATCCAGACCTTGCTGCACTTGCTTGCAGCGATCCGGCGCGATGTACCTGCGCCCTCCGACATCTCTGAGGAGCAATAATTATGGGCCTAAGCGCGCTTGGTATCGAATACGGCTCTTATCTTTTGGTGGCCTCTATTTTCTTGTTGCTTCTGACCGGTCAGCCGCTCGCATGGGTCACGGGCCTTGTGGCGTTGATCTTTACGTTTGGCTGGTTTGGCAGTGCGGCGCTGCCGCTGGTGACCTCACGGATATTCGGCTTTATCACCGAATATTCTTTGGTGGCTATTCCGATGTTTATCCTGATGGCGGCACTGCTGGATCGTTCCGGTATTGCCAAATCACTGTTCAACGGGATGCGTATTCTGGCAGGGCGTCTTCCGGGCGGGGTGGCGGTGCAAACGCTGATCGTCGCGATCTTGATGGCGGCGATGTCTGGCGTCATCGGGGGCGAAATCGTTCTACTGGGCATCCTGGCGCTGCCACAGATGCTGCGCCTTGGGTATGACCGCAGCCTGTCCATTGGCGTTGTCTGTGCAGGCGGGTCGCTGGGGACAATGATGCCGCCATCCATCGTGCTGATTATTTTTGGTCTGGTCGCCAACGTATCAATCGCCGATCTTTTTGTGGCAGCGATTACGCCTGCTTTGTTGCTGCTGGCATTCTATGTCGCCTATGTCTTGTTCTTGTGCTGGCGCAGTCCGCACCTTGGGCCGCCAATGTCAAAAGAGGAGGTCGCACAAGAGTCGATTGCGAGCGCGCTGCGTTCGCTGGCAGCACCGCTGGCCATTGTGTTTGTCGTGCTCGGGTCGATTTACGGTGGCATCGCCTCGATCACCGAAGCTGCGGCAATGGGCGTTTCGGCGGTCATGATCATTGCGTTTTTCCGGGGCGAGCTGAATTTCAAAACAATTCAGGACAGTCTGGTTCACACGCTTGAAACCTGCGGCATGATCATATGGATCGGTATCGCCGCTGCGGTATTGGTGGGTGTCTACAACCTGATGGGCGGCAACCGGTTTGTGTCGCAATCCATTCTGGCCATCGACGCGCCGCCTGTTGTGATCATTATGGTGATGATGCTGATCCTGCTTGTTCTTGGGATGTTTCTTGACTGGATCGGTATTGCTTTGCTGACCCTGCCAATCTTTGTCCCGATTGTTATTCAGCTTGGCTATGATCCGATCTGGTTCGGCATCCTCTTTGCGGTGAACATGCAAGTGTCTTATCTGACACCGCCATTTGGACCTGCGGCGTTCTACCTCAAAAGCGTGGCTCCAAAAGAAATCACGCTCAAGCATATCTACACCGCGTTGCTTCCGTTTATTGCCATGCAACTGGTGGTGCTTGCGATCATCTTGTTCTTTCCTGCGATTGCGACATGGGCAGTGTAGCGATCGACGCGCATCGCGGACCCGATATTTGGGTCTTCGATGCGCCTCAACGTGATGACACGTTGAACGTATTTGTGAAAATCAATACGGATATGTCCGATAATTTTGGGGATAGCAGATTGGAAGAAAACTTCGCGGATGGGGTCAGCGGGTCAGCCGTCGATCAAGTGCTCGCCCAGATACGCACGCTGATCGAAACCGAAGGACTGACGGTTGGCGACAAGCTGCCAACAGAACGCGAGCTGTGTGATCTGTTCGCGACCAGCCGGAATACGGTCCGCGAGGCGATGCGTATGCTCAAAGCTTACGGGATCGTCGATGTGCGACCAAAGGTTGGCGCGACCATTGTCGACCATCGCATGAACCGTGCGTTTGACATCTTGTCGTTCAATGTCACCGAAGTCTCGCGCAAGACGTTCGACGATATCCAAGGGTTCCGCGAGCTGATTGAAACGGGCATCGCCTTGCATATTTTCGAGGCGATCACTCCGTCAGACATCGCGAACCTGCGCGCCATAAATGAACAGATGGCCCAGTCAGGCAGTGTGGTCGAAGCGTCGGAATTTGATCTGCAGTTTCACACCGGATTGATTGCCCTGACGGGGAACAAATCCATCCTCGACATCTATGGGATCATGACGCCGGTTATCTTGCGGATCATGCAACGCGGTAAGACCCGCCGCATTATCAAAGGCGAGACATTCCTTGAACACGAAGGCATTTTGCGTGCGATCGAAGCCGCGGATAACCTTGGCTATCAATATCTGATGCGCACGCATCTTCGGGCCGGCCTCGCAAATTTTGCAGCGCCTCCTGAAATCTCTCCCAGCAATACAAAACGTTCTTTATGAGGTGACACCGTGGAATTAAAAGCAACGCGCATTCTACCAGAAAATGTAGGTGGTACATTGGTCGGGCGGGTTTGGTCAGAGGCCGCGGGTGGTCCGTGTCCTGTGCTGGTGCAAGACGGCACACTGCTTGACCTAAGCCATATCGCCCCGACCATGGCCGACCTGCTAGAACATGACGACCCGATCGCAGCAGTGAATGCAGGCGGTCCATCGCTCGGGCAGCTTGATGATTTTCTTGACACAGGTTTCGGCACTGGCCGGTTGGGGCGGTTGCTGGCGCCTTGCGATTTGCAGGCGGTCAAGGCGGCTGGCGTGACATTTGCAGGGTCAATGATCGAACGTGTGATCGAGGAGCGCGCCAAGGGCGATCCGCTGTTGGCTGAATCCATTCGGGCCGACCTTGCCGAATTGCTGGGGGGGAACTTGCGCGGTTTGGTGCCCGGCTCTGACAAGGCGGCCGCCGTTAAGGCGCACCTGCAACAGGCGGGGCTTTGGTCGCAGTACCTCGAGGTCGGAATTGGCCCGGACGCCGAGATTTTCACCAAGGCGCAGCCGATGTCGGCGGTGGGTTGCGGCGCACAGATCGGGGTGCATCCGGGATCACACTGGAATAACCCGGAACCCGAAATTGTGCTGGCCATCAATTCACGCGGCCGGATCTGTGGCGCGACATTGGGCAATGATGTCAACCTGCGGGATTTCGAAGGGCGTTCGGCACTGTTGCTTGGCAAGGCAAAAGACAACAACGCCGCCGCAGCGATTGGCCCGTTTATCCGTCTGTTCGACGACGGTTTCACGCTGGATGATGTCAGCACCCTGCGCGTCGGGTTAGAAATTACCGGACAAGACGGATTTGAATTGTCGGACCACTCTGACATGGCGCATATTTCGCGACAGCCTGCCGATCTTGCGGGGCAGTTGCTGAATCCGAACCACCAGTATCCTGACGGTGCGATGCTTTACCTTGGGACGATGTTTGCGCCGACCAAGGACCGCGATGGCAAGGGACTGGGCTTTACCCATAAGACCGGTGATGTGGTGGCGGTGTCGTCGCCGCTGCTCGGGCGCCTGATAAACCAAGTACAACCATGCGATCAGGTCGCACCATGGACCTACGGTTCGCGCGCGCTGATGCGCAATCTTGCAACAAGGGGGTTGTTCGCATGACCAAACGTCGTCTACGCAGCCAAGACTGGTTCGACAATCCCGATCATGCCGATATGACCGCGCTTTATCTTGAGCGGTTCATGAATTACGGCCTGACACCCGAAGAGCTGACCGAAGGCCGCCCGATCATCGGCATCGCGCAGTCGGGCAGCGACCTGTCGCCCTGCAATCGCCATCATATTGATCTTGCCCAGCGTGTGCGCGACGGAATTCGCGATGCGGGCGGTATCCCGATGGAGTTTCCTACCCATCCGATTTTTGAAAACTGCCGGCGACCGACTGCCGCGCTTGACCGCAACCTTGCCTATTTGGGGTTGGTGGAACTCTTGCATGGCTATCCCATCGACGGTGTGGTTCTGACCACTGGCTGCGATAAGACGACGCCGGCGGCGATCATGGCTGCCGCGACCGTCGATATTCCTGCGATTGTTCTTTCGGGGGGGGCCATGCTTGATTCCGTGCACGAAGGGCGACTGGCCGGGTCGGGCACCGTCATCTGGCAGTCGCGCCGCCGCTATGCCGCTGGCGAAATCGACCGCGCCCAGTTTCTAGAGGCTGCGCTGAATTCCGCCCCGTCCATCGGCCACTGTAATACCATGGGCACCGCATCAACCATGAACGCACTGGCCGAGGCGATGGGGCTATCGCTGACGGGCTGTGCCGCCATTCCCGCCGCCTACCGCGAACGCGGGCAGATGGCCTATCGTACTGGCAGGCGCGCGGTCGAAATGGTGCACGAGGATCTGCGTCCGTCGCAGATCCTGACACGCGCAGCGATGCTGAACGCGGTGCGCGTGAATGCCGCGATTGGCGGATCGACTAATGCCCAACCACATCTGGCCGCAATCGCCGAGACTGCGGGCATTGAACTGAGCAAGGAAGATTGGCAGGTGCATGGCTATGATATTCCACTGTTGGCCGATGTGCAGCCCGCAGGGCGTTTCCTTTCAGAGCGGTTCCACAGGGCAGGGGGTGTGCCTGCGATCATGTGGGAACTGGCCGAAGCGGGGATGCTGGACACCACCTGCCTGACTGTCAGTGGCCAAAGCATTGGCGCGGCACTGAAAGGCCGCGAATCCAAGGACCGCGAGGTCATCCGCCCCTATCAGCAACCGCTGATGGAACGCGCAGGCTTTCGCGTCCTCAGCGGCAATCTGTTTGATTTCGCCATCATGAAGACCTGCGTCATCTCCGAAGACTTCCGCCGCCGGTTTCTAGCAGAACCGGGGCGGGAAAACTGTTTTGAAGGCCGCGCCGTGGTCTTTGATGGGTCCGAAGATTACCACGCAAGGATCAACGATCCGGCGCTTGGCGTTGACGAACGGTCGATCCTCGTGATCCGTGGTTCTGGGCCGCTCGGATGGCCCGGCGCGGCCGAGGTCGTGAACATGCAGCCACCTGACGCACTGATCCGGGCGGGCATCAGCAGTCTACCGACCATAGGCGACGGGCGGCAGTCTGGTACCGCTGACAGTCCGTCAATCGTTCACGCGTCGCCAGAAAGTGCGGCGGGCGGCGGGCTGGCGTGGTTGCGCAGTGGCGATATGATCCGGATCGACCTGAATGCCGGGCGCTGTGACATGCTGGTACCAGAGGCGGAAATCGCGGAACGCAAAAAACAGGCACCGCCACCTATTCCGGACGCACAGACGCCATGGCAAAAGATTTACCGGCAAGAAGCGACGCAATTGGGCGAGGGGGCCGTGCTGCGGTCTGCACAGGGCTTCCACCGCATTGCGCGCAAGCTTCCACGCCATAATCACTAAGCGCGTAGCATCGCCGCCAAGCGGCCCTGTTTGCGACGATAGTTTATAACGTCGCGACGGGCCGCTTGGCGTCACGCGCAGCGGTCTGTCTCCCCATGCTGCGCGCCCGCAATTCGGGGGGGCTGTGTGCACAGCACTGGAAGCAGTATGGGAGCAACAAAAGCGAAACCAAAACTGTGGTAACAGGGCAACATTAGCGTTTCTTAGTAAATCTTGGAAACTAGGACGCTGTGATCGGTCCTCGCCTGTTCACCTAACCGGGGGCTTCTGTATGCCACTTCCAGTTCGCGCTGTGATTACCTCATTTAGCAGGGACTTGGGGTCATCCTGCGAAAGTGTTGGGAAAGATGGCTTGAAGCTGTCAACGGCACTTAACGTTAAGTGGTGATGTTAAGCACAGTTTTACCTTATTTCGAAGGCCCTGAAGAAGTGTTATTCTATCGAAATTACGAGGTCTGCTGGGCTATACGGCAATTCGTGAGCGTGGGGTTTTCCAGTAAAGTTTTTGTTTCAAACTGCGCGCGCTCAGCGTCAGTTTGGTCAGTTACATCCAAGCAAATTGCAATTTCGATCATGCGTTGGGCTATTGGTTCAAACTCGTGTGCAATCTCTGAATAGCCCCTAGTATTGTAGACGCTTTCTTCCCTAATTTTGAGGCAAGGAGGCCGTTATGGGGAAGCCAAATTTCAGTGAAGATTTCAAGCGTGATGCTGTGCATCAAATCACGGTG
>NZ_JBWBAQ010000007.1:0-183002 GCF_056108365.1 Yoonia sp. SWMV100
TGTTCTATAACCCGAAACGCAAACATGCCAGAAACGGTATGCTGTCGCCCGTCGACTTTGAAAATAGACAGCATAATGCGAACCAAGAAGGTGTCTAGGAAACTAGGGGCTATTCAGAGCGGGAGATCCTAAAAAAGGCCACGGTGTTCTTCGCGAGCCAAAAGCCGTGAGGTTTAAGTTCATCGAAGAGCATCAATCTATGTTTTCCATTGGCCGGATGTGCCATGTCATGGATGTCAGTTCACGCGGCTTGCGTGCGTTCCGCAACCGCCCTGCCAGCCGTAGGCAGCGATCTGATTTGGTCACGCTGGCGCACTTCAAAGAGCAGTCGCGTTTCAGCCTGGGCAGTTACGGTCGCCCACGAATGACTGAAGAGCTGAAAGAGATTGGCCTGAATATCGGCCATCGCCGTGTCGGGCGTTTGATGCGCCAGAACGGCATATCAGTGATCAGAACCCGCAAGCACAAGGTGACGACGGACAGCAACCATAAGTTCAACATTGCGCCCAACCTGCTGGACCGAAACTTCATTGCAGATCAGCCAAACCAGAAATGGGCAGGTGACATCACCTATATCTGGACGCGCGAAGGCTGGTTGTATCTTGCCGTGATCCTCGACCTGCATTCTCGGCGCGTGATTGGCTGGGCGGTCAGTAACCGGATGAAGCGCGACTTGGCGATCAGGGCGCTGAAGATGGCGATAGCCTTCAGGTCACCGCCAAAGAACTGCATCCACCACACGGATCGTGGCAGCCAATATTGTTCGCATGATTATCAAAAGATCTTGCGCCATCACGGGTTCAAGGCGTCAATGAGCGGCAAAGGAAATTGCTATGATAATGCGGCGGTTGAGACGTTCTTCAAAACGATCAAAGCAGAGCTAATCTGGCGAGACACATGGGACACCCGCAGGCAGGCTGAGATGGCCATCTTCCAATACATCAACGGCTTCTACAATCCGAGACGCCGCCACTCAGCACTGGGCTGGAAAAGCCCTGTCGCCTTCGAACGAAAGGTGGCTTAAACGAGCACTTGGGGCGGCACTAAACCGCGACAGGTCCAGATGTCAGTTGATGGGCTTGCCAGCTACCAAGAGTACAAGATCCTCAAGCGTGACCTCATCACGCCTTCGATGCGTGTGATCAACAAGCTCTCGAATATCAACGTAGAGATGGAAAGCCGACTTCTCTATACGCTCGCATCGCCCGTCAGCAGTATTATTGGGCAGTCTGGCATCCTGGGAAGGTGGAGCGTCCGACCTTCTGGTGGCTTGCAACCAAGCCGTTTCGAGACCCGCAGTAGCGGGTTTTCTTTTTGCTTCCCTCTGGTAGTATCGCGTTGGCCTGAAGGGAGATAACATGAATTTGCTTAAAAAGATTATTTTGGTTGCAGCAGCCTTTGGAGCGACTTCTGTTGCTGCTATGGATATGACATATAAGCCCGCAGGAACTGGACAGGGCCGTATGGAGCAATGGCCGTCATCCATCACTCTGGAGGGGCCCGTCGAATGGGGTGATGACCAGAAGCTTCGGGAGATTTTGGCGCAGTATCCGGATGTGGAAGAAGTTGTTATTGGCCGCAGCCCGGGAGGAAGCCTTCATGCTGGCATCTACATGGCTGAAGTCCTCTACGAAGCAGGTTTACCGCTACGTTTGGAGGGACCAGCAGCCAGTGCCGCAACAGTAATTTCTCTCGGCGCAAAAAATCAGGTCACCTTTGGCGAGGCCAGCCAAAACTACAGAGGCACACAGCTCCTGTTTCATTGCGCTTACATACAAGGTGAAACTGTTTGTGACGGTCAAGCAACTAAAATTTTATCAGAAGCACTTGCCTCGTTCACACGACGAACCGCAGATGACTGGTATTCATTTCTGATGGAGGAAACGACACCTGACACAGTCGAACCCGTCAGAATGTTCTCACTGCTTAGCCGCTCGTGGCATTGTGCAAGTGAAGATCGGAGAGGAACAACTTGCTATCGAATTTTTGCGGATGAGGACCTTATCGGACCAATCGTAAGCCTTGGAAGGCAAGAGATCATTGAAGCCTCACGGCCAAGTCTTGATGAGGCGCTCGCTTATGTGTCTGAAACAGGTGTATCGGGTCGTTCAACGTTTAGGATTTTTGAGGCTTCCAACGGTTGGTTCGCGATTTCCCGCCAAGACACCAATGCGAGAATGTGCGCAGGATATCTTTCGGATTTTCGGGAGATGGAACTCGGTGGCTACCCCCCAGCCGATGCGTTTTGTTCATCTGGCGATAACTTCGTTCGTAAGTTTGATGGGGCGACTGGGGATGAAATTCCGGTAGGTAACGGGCAGATAATACCCGTTTACCAAGTTAAGAATGGCACGATGGATGGTTACATTCGTTTATACGCGACAAATAGCTTTAACGGAGAAATTTTGGCAAAAATTTCAGAAGGCGAAAGATTTTTTGTGGAGGTAGTTGGTGGCGACTTTTGGCGGGTACGTGACCAAGCTACTCGCAGTATAGGATGGATTTACGCAAACCATGAAATTGAGTCTCTCCACCGATAAAATTGACTAAAAATGTTTTTCTCGCACAATTCTCGCTGACCGCGTAACAGCGTTCATCAACCCACCAGTCTTTCGAGACTGGTGGACGCCAGCCTCGAAAGACTCCCCAAAATAGGGAGACGAGGCATGGACATCATGATTAGAGGAAGCTGCTGCTGCCAAGCCGTTCAATTTGAGTTGGCGAACCCACCGTCATTTGTTGGGACCTGCCACTGCTCGCGGTACCGTAAGGTTGGCGCGAGCACGAATGCATTTGTCAAACGCGAAGATGTGAAATAGATCGCAGGCAAAGACTGCGTGAATGTGTTCGAGGCGGTTGCGCCCTAAATCTACCCGCGCTCATTCTGCAAAATTTGCGGCACTCCTTGGGCGAAATACTATCGACTGAGCAAAGCTTTCCCATAGCCGCGAACACTCTGGATAGTGATCTGGGCCTCGTGAACCAATCTCACGAGTTTGTTGGTGAAAAGCCTTCATGGTATGAGATTTGCGATGATGCACCTCAGAATGGCGGGCACCCAAAGTCAGCATAGCGGACACTAAAGTCCTGCAGGTGATTGACCGCTTCGTCCCGCATAGCAGACGTTAATGCAGATTGCAGCGAACGGCAGGTATGAGCCCTTAGTGCCTTGTAGTATGTTTCGGCTACTCCCAACTCGACACGGTCTAAGCAAAGCCGCATATTCGTCAGCGTTTCGAACTAAGCCATTGGACTAATGCCTGATATCGCTTACAGTTCACCGTATATCGCCGTGCCACCTGCGCGACCGAAGCACCCTCAACCCGCGTTTGACCGGAAATCTCGCGCTTCTCGTCATCCGACCAAAATCGCTTCTTTCCCGTACTCATAGAGTGCCCCTAAGTGTCCACTATCGATGGTGGACACTTAGATCAGCAAAAATCAAACCGTCAGTGCGGGTTCGCCAAACGCTTACCACCGGACGCATACCCTGAAAGGAACAGACTGCAGTGATATCAGTCGAAGCGCGATCCATGCAACAACGCCTGGCCGCAGCATAAATCCGTCTGGGGTAAGGGGAAGTCCGTCAGTCAGCCGGTTTGTGCAACAAAGCCGCGCAAGACGAGATGTATCGTGCGCTTGGCGCTGAGTGATTGAACGCTCAGTGCGCCTCAGGCAGCTTGAACAAGCGTTTGGTAAGGCACTGAAGCGGGACAGTCTAACCCATCTGTGTCCTTCGAAACAACATTAGCTAAGACCTCTATTCTCACCAAATTCAACATATTGCCTGCGTTCGCTCTCGAAAATTTTAACATTTTGCCCTACATGGTCGGATGTGAAAAGTATCGGTTTCTCCAAATTTCGGTCGATAAACACATCAAAAGGATCAATACCCAACGAGGCTATATACTCAAACAAAATTGCACGATTTAGTCGATCTACTTTTCGTTTGCTTTGATAATAGTTTAAGTTTTCGAAAGGGAGTGCATCGCCGGTTTGCCGAAAAGACCAGCGATTGCTTTCTTTGCTCACGATAACCGATCTTTGCAGCGACTGATGCCACATTTGGAACATCGACTCTGGAAAAACAACCGGATGGTGCAGTTTTACTGGGGTCTGCAACATCTCGTTGGGACCCTCAGAACTCGAAATCTCCAAGACTGTCTTTGCGGTCCATTCATGCAGTGTCTGCGCCAGATAAGGCCAGCTTGAATTGCAAAATGTCTCAACAAAGACAAATTCTGGATTGCTTGACACTACCGAAACCCGGTGAGAGCCACGAAGTAGAAAATAGTCCTCCAACCACTCAATTGTCGGATAAAGATGACTATCAGGACCAAAGTAGTCGGCGACATTGGCCTCGTCGCCGTGTACTTCATAGAGTGGCCCATTACCTCGATACACAACATTTGCAGCCTCACCTCGAAAGTATGAAGCTACCTCTTCAATCGTGCTCTCAATGAAGATGCCCGACAAACAAGGATGGCTTGCAATCGTATCAAATGGATCTTTGGTGTTCATCTGCGCATCTGTCCGTCGTCAGTATTTTTGGAACCAAAGCGGGCCTAAACTGAGAGAGGGTCTGGCTCATCTGGTTGGTTTGATCATGCGGCGTGTTGGCGGTGATGCAAGCGTCGCGTTTCGAGTGTCTTTCGTTTGATCCTTTCGCGTTGTTTTAGAATGGCTTTATCACGGCCAAAATAGACGTCGGCAGGTGTGACGTTGTTGATGCTCTCATGATACCGCTGATGATTGTAGTGTTCGACGAAGGCTTCGATCTGAGCGTCAAGATCACCCGGCAGGAAGTCGTTTTCCAGCAGGATGCGGTTCTTGAGCGTCTGATGCCATCGTTCGATCTTACCTTGGGTTTGCGGATGATATGGCGCACCGCGAGAGTGTTTCATGCCTTTGTCGTTCAACCATTCCGCCAGATCCCCGGAGACGTAACTTGAGCCGTTATCGCTGAGCAAACGTGGTTTGTGAACAACGTGAACTTGGTCACAACCAGACGCCCGAAGAGCGAGATCCAGTGTGTCCGTCACGTCCGCATCTGAGACCTTGCCCTGCCTGGATTTGAAGGTCGGCTTTAGGATCGCCGCCATGAAAACCAGTAAAACGGGAGTCTCATCAATCAAAAATGCTAAGTTGTTGATTTCGCTGCACCCGCAGTCTCACTGTTTAGAAGTTCCGACACATAGATACGACGGCATCACCGTAATCCCCAGACCTGCGCGCATCATTTCCCACATGACAACCCCGCTGTCGGATGTCGCCTTAAACTGTTCCGGCATCAAATTGATCTGGTGCCCGGACAAAAATGAAATCAGTTCGGCATGTTCGCGCAAGCCAACAAACGCGTGCCCAGCCAGGTCTTCCGGTGTGCGCGGGCGGCCGATACGGTCAAGGTAGGATGTGGCCGCATATAACCCGGCGTCGAAATCACCGATCATCTTCGCGATCAGGTCGGGTTGGGTCGGACGCACATTGCGCACCGCAATATCGGCGTCGCGACGCGTCAGGTCCTCGATATGGTTGCTGGCAATGACCGTGACGTCGATCAGCGGGGCTATTTCACGCAGCTTGGCAAGGATCGGTGGCAGGTAGGCTGCGGCAAACAGATCGCTCGCGGTGATGGTCACCCGACCTGCGATATCTTGCGATTGACCGGATGCGACCATCGACAGGCGGCTGGCCGCGTCCCCCATCATTTTCACATATTCCAGCAATTCACGACCCGCGCTGGTGATCACAAGCGTTTTTCCGGCCCGTTCAAACAGCGTCACCCCCAATTCCGCCTCAAGCGCGGCAACCTGTCGGCTGAGGGTTGGCTGCGTCGCACCCATTGCACGCGCCGCCGCGCTCAGCGACCCTTCTTCGGCCGTCGCCCAAAACGCGCGGACCTGATTCCAGTCAAATGAGATCGCCTGCCAGTTCATACATTTATGTATATCAACCTTCCTAATTTAGGCAATTCATAGACAATAAAAGCATATGTAAACTCTCAGCCAATACGGAAAGCCATCCATAAGGACACCGCACATGACCTCTGCCATTTTCTGGGACAAAATCGCACCCAAGTACGCCCGCAAGCCTGTCGGCGACATCGCGGCGTATGATGCGACCCTGGACCGTACAAAAAACTATCTGACCGCCAGTGATCGCATTCTGGAAATCGGTTGCGGAACCGGCAGCACCGCGCTGCGTTTGGCACCTGCCGTCGCGCATGTGACCGCAACCGATATTTCTTCACAAATGATTGGAATTGCTGAAAACAAGCTGACGCCAGATGCCCCGCAGAACATCCGGTTTGTGCAGATGGACGCGCTCAGACCGCTTGCGGATGCGCCATTCGATGCTGTTTGCGCGTTTAACATTTTGCATCTGCTCGACGACCTTCCCGCTGCGGTCGCGCATTTGAAATCCCAAGTGAAACCCGGCGGCTACGTCATTTCCAAAACAAGTTGCGTCGGCGAGATGAACCGCGCACTTCCGTTTATCATTCGCATCATGCGTGCCTTTGGGAAGGCGCCCTTTGTCAATATTTTCACGATTGATACCCTTGAGACTGCATTCCGGCGCGCCGGATTCACGTTGATTGAAATCGGGCATTTCGGAAAAAATAAACCTGCGCATTTTATCGTGGCCCAACGCGCCCCATAAAAAAAGCGCGCCACCCTGAGGTAGCGCGCCCAATCTGGCCGTTTCAAACCAGTATCAATCGTCGTCGTTGTCGTCATCGTCTGGCAGGTTGAAGAAGCTTTCAGCGTCTTTGACGTCGCGCAGATCTTCTTCTTCCTCGTCGTCATCACCGCGTGGGTCAGACAGGCTGAATGTTTCGAGCCCCGACATCGACGATGGCATTTTTGGCTCTGGGGCCATGCCAAGCGATTGCTCTGTGCTGACCAGCTTGCGACGCTCGTCATCGGTCATCGCACCACCTTCGGCAGCCTTTTTCGCGTTGGCCTTTTGCACAGCGGCGTCCAGTTCAGACTGCTTACACAAGCCCAGCGCAACCGGATCAATCGGGTCGATGTTGTTGATATTCCAGTGCGTGCGCTCGCGGATCGCCTGGATGGTCGGCTTAGTGGTGCCCACCAGTTTGCTGACCTGGCCGTCGGACAGTTCGGGGTGGAATTTTACCAGCCAATAAATCGACGCCGGACGGTCCTGACGTTTGGACAGTGGGGTATAGCGTGGGCCACGGCGTTTTTCTTCGCCCGCAGACGCGGGGTTAAACAACAGTTTCAGCTTATGGCTTGGGTTCGCTTCGGCCTTGGCGATTTCGTCTTGGGTCAACTGTTTGTTGGCCACAGGATCAAAGCCTTTGACGCCAACGGCAACATCACCGTCCGCGATCCCTTGCACTTCCAATTCATGCAGGCCGCAAAAATCCGCGATTTGCTTAAAGGTCATTGTGGTGTTGTCGCACAGCCATACCGCGGTTGCTTTGGCCATAATCGGTTTATCGGACATCTTTCATCTCCATCGTCAGTAGTACAGACAAGCCTCTCCCGCGCCCTTAAGTTGGGCAGACTGCAGTGGCAGCCGGGTTCGCATTGTCGGGGAACTTGAAACCTATATAGTGAGCCAAACAAATTTAGGAAAGATCAAAATGCGCAGGCTTTTCGCCCTTATTTGCCTGATTGCGGGCCCATTGCACGCAGAAGACACCGCAGGCGACTTTGATTACTATGTGCTGTCGCTGTCTTGGTCCGCCAATTGGTGCGCCCTGCAAGGCGATGCCCAACAGTCGCCGCAGTGTGACGCGGCCCAAGATTTTGGCTGGGTCCTGCATGGGCTATGGCCGCAATATGACCGTGGGTATCCGTCGTATTGCCGGACGCAATTTAGCGCGCCAACGCGCGGGCAAACGAATGATATGGCAGACGTCATGGGAACATCGGGGCTGGCGTGGCATCAGTGGCGCAAACACGGCGTGTGTAGTGGATTGTCACCAGATGCATATTACGATCTGTCACGTGATGCCTATGCCCGCGTCATCCGTGCTGCCGTATTCCGGCAGATCGACCGGGAAATAACGGTGCCTGCAAGCGTCATCGAAGAGGCGTTTTTAAAAGAAAATCCAGATATGACAGCCGATCAAATCACCATCACCTGTCGTGACGGTTATATCCAAGAGGCGCGCATCTGCATGACATCCGACCTCGATTTCAGAACATGTGGCGCAGACGTCATCCGCGACTGCACTTTGTCAGACGCAACGTTCAGCCCCATGAGGTGAAATAAAAAAAAGCGCCGGATAACGGCGCCTTTTTCGAAATAGTGTGTCGTTTAGCTGGGCGGCGTCGGTTCTTGCTCTGCCAACATCGTGGTGCCGTCTTTCAAAACAATCACACCGCGCGTGTCCTGACAACGGGGGGTCCCGTCACGATTCAGGCGGGGTGACATGTACCCTTCGATACCGTCGTCAATGTACCAGTGCTGACAGCCGTCCGGATCGACCCAAATGTTAGCAAGCCCGTCGCGCAGCAAACCACCGCCGCCGCGACCGCCATCAAATCCGCCATCGGTAATACCAGATCCGTCGCTTGTTGCTTCACAACCAGCCATCACGCCAACTGCAAAAACCAAACAAGCTGCTTTCATCAAACCTGTCGTCATCATCATCGCCCTCATCACATGAATTGCCCATGGCAACTCATTACTGAAATATATTTATATCAGGTTAGCCCCTAACACGCAGTCCAATCGCTGGCTACATTGCTTTTTGTTGAAATAGTGTGGCTAAATGCACACCTCGTCCAATCCGACAACAGCGTGTGTCAGTGCGCTACTTGGGGCTGACAGTGCCTCGATCACGTCAAAATGGTGCTTGCCGGGTTCAATGGTCAACGCACAGCCCCACGCGCTGCCCAGTGATTTCGCCTGTTGAATAAAGACAGGACGTTCTTGCGCGCCGACCCATATTTTCACGGGTATTTGCGGCGCTGGCAGAAACACCGGGCTTTCACTTTTTGCTTCGGCGGGTGTGATTTTCAGATCGGCATTCATCGACGTTTGCATCAGGTCCGTCAAATCCGCCACCGGCGACACAGGCACAACACCAGCGCCCCGGCCTGACCACGGCGCAGTCGTGGCAGGGGATGCCATTCGCGCAACAAGCTGCCCACCGGCGGAATGCCCCACCAGGCGGATCGGCCCCAACACACGCGTACTTATCGCGTCAATCGCGCGGGAAATCTGTTCACCGATTTGCGCGATACCTACCGCAGGGCACAAATCATACGACGGCATCGCCACCGCCCAGCCATGCGCCAGCGGCCCCGCCGCCAAATGGGACCAAAACGATTTGTCGAACCGGAGCCAGTATCCGCCGTGCACAAATACGACCACCCCTTTGGCGAGGCGCGGTGGATGAAACAGGTCGTATTTCTGACGCGCGCCTTCACCGTATGGAATGTCTAATTCGCACAGCGCTTGCTGGCGAAAACTGCGCGCTTGGTTGGCCCACTTGTCCGGGTAGCTGTCGCCATCAGTGATGTACGCAGCGTTGGCAAAGGCATCATCAAAGTCCATATATCCCCCGGGTATCATTCACTGTTGCTACGTACCCCAGCCTAAAGGGATGCTGATGCAGCACAATGCCTGAATGTATCATTCCATTCACCACCAACCAAGCCAATGACGCCCAAAACTACCATGGAGCGAAATGTATTTAAGAATGCAAATCTAGGTTGATCAAATTTACATAAATGTCGCAAACTTGTAACATTTCTGTCCCCGAAGTCAGACAAAAGCACCGCAGCCAACCACTCACCGGTAGCGGCTTAATATCTGACACAAAGGCTCACTACATGCACCTCACCTACCCCCGCATTGCTCTCCTCGCTGTTGCTTTATGTACGAGTTTTCTGACACCCGCCGCCGCGCAAATGATCGAACTTCATACCGGTGACGGGCAACTATCGCTCAGAGGTGCGCTTCTCGACTTTCATAACGGCGTTTACACGATCAGCACTGATATCGGCGATGTACAAGTTCCCGCCACATTGGTCAGTTGCGTCGGCGACCCCTGCCCGATCATGGGTCAATTGCCGATTGATTTCACGATCAAAGGGTCCGACACCGTCGGTGCAGAACTTATGCCGCTTTTGGTGCGGGGCTATGCGGAAACCCAGCGCGCGGTTGTCGACAGCCGCACCGTGGGTGAACGCCAGTCACTTTTGACGGTGATCGGCGACGAAGGTCTGGGCGAAACCATTTTTACCACATTGATCGAGGATCTGGGTTCTAGCACCGGGTTTCGCGGGTTGCTGGATCAATCCGCACAAATCGGGATGTCATCGCGCCGGATCAAGACATCAGAAGTTACCGAATTTGCAGATGCCGGATTGGGCGACGCGCTGAGCTTTGAACAAGAGCACGGGATCGCCGTGGATGGTCTTTTGATGGTGGTCCACCCCGACAACCCCGTTGACGCCCTGACCGAACCACAAATTTCGGGACTTTTGTCCGGTGCAATCAGCAACTGGTCACAAGTGGGCGGTCCGGATTTGCCGGTCACTGTGTACTCTCGCGATGGCAATTCCGGAACTTACGCGACCGTGGCTGATCGTTTTCTGTCCCCGTTCAACACCGCGCTCGCGCAGGACGCACGCATCGTGACTGGCAATCTCGAAATGTCAGAATCGGTGTTTGGTGATCCCGGCGGTGTTGGCTATGTTGGGTTCGCCTTCAAGGGCGACACGAAACCTCTGGGTTTGATTTCGGCCTGTGGTATCGCGGCAGAAGCATCCGAATTTGCAGCCAAGACCGGCGAATACCCGTTGCAGCGCACCTTGTTCCTTTACACCACAAACGCAGAACTTCCCGCCCGCGCACAGGGGTTGCTGTCCTATGCAAAATCACCACAAGCGGACGGCATCATCGAAAAATCGGGCTTTATCGGCTTCAACATTGATACCCGTGATCTGCGCGTCGGCGCCGCGACCATTCGCAAAGAGATCGACAGCACCGAAAGCCGTCAAGAGGTGTCCGCCTTGCGCGAGCTGTACATCGACATGCTTGAATGGCGCCGCCTGTCGCCCACATTCCGGTTCCAAACCGGGTCATCAGACCTTGATAACGCGTCACGCCGTGACCTGTTGCGATTGGCAACCTATCTGTCGGAAACCCCAAGTATCGCAGAAATCGCATTGGTTGGTTTTACAGATACCGACGGCGCGTTTGAGGCAAACCGCACCTTGGGCTATGCCCGTGCCGAAACAGTATTGGGCAGCATCGCGGCACAGGTCGCGGGCACCGACTTCGACATCGAAAGCATAGCGATCAAAAGCTATGGCGAACTGAACCCGGTGGCCTGCAACACCGATTTCGCCGGGCAACGCCTGAACCGCCGCGTCGAAGTCTGGGTCCGTTAAGCAATTGCCGTGGGCAGGCCTGAACGCTGCCCGCGGCGCAACCACATTTCGGCCACGATCAGGTTTGGCACCCACGCCAGCCATGCAATGACGCTGTATGACGCATCAAACGGCAAACCTGTGGCGAAAACGATGGGAAGATACAACCGCAACGTCACCCCGCCAAAGGTCAGCGCAACGGATCGGATCATCCACTGGCGGTGCGCGTCGATCCGGCCTTGGACGGCCAGTATCACGGCGCGCGCCGTTATCGCCAGCCATAGAACTGCCAGAACACCAAACCCCCATGCCGCAACAGCGCCCGCCTCGGTCGTGACAGACATCACCAGACCGCCAATACCTGACACTAAAACCGCAACGCCGTACCCGCGCCCTATCCAGCGATGCACAGCAGGGCGGCGCATCCGCAGCCCACGCCAGAACTGAAACGGCGCAAGGGCCATCGCCACCGGGGCCAACCCGACATGGGCATAAAACGCGATCGGTCTTAGGTCTGCGTGATAGGCGACAAATTCGCCCGCGACCTCGGGCGACAGCACCCAAAACCGTGCTGACATCGCAGCAACCAAAAGCGAAAGCACCCAAAAAGCGCCACGGGAAATATATGTGAGAACCATAGAGACACCTTATTTTTGAATAGTAGCGTTAAACTTGACACTGTAAAGATCACAGCAAACTTGACACTGTCAAGTCATGTCTTCAAAACGGCGATATGACTGAAAAATCACCACACCATCACGGCAACCTCCGGCCCGCTCTTATCGCGGCCGGGATCGACATTTTGGAAACCGAAGGGTTACAGCACCTGTCATTGCGCCGGGTTGCCGCCAAAGTGGGCGTATCACATGCGGCACCGGCCCATCATTTTCACGGCAAAAACGGCCTTCTCGCTGCGATCGCCGCCGAAGGGTTCCGCACTTTCATACGCCTGATGAAAGAAGGTCGCAGCGCTGCCGGCCCCGACCCGCGTGCACAGTTGTTGGGGATTTGCGACGGATATATGACCTTTGCCCAAGACCACGCCGCGTTGTTCCAGCTGATCTTTTCACCCGAAATAAAAAACGATCCCGACGCCGATCTGCAATCGGTCGCCCAAGCGTCATTTGGCGTTCTGGTCGAAACCTGCGCCCTGTTTGAACCGGCCCCCAGCCACCCACTGGCAAATGAAATGATGATCTGGTCGCTGGTGCACGGTTTTGCCACGCTGCGGCGTTTTCATGGGTCCGTGCCACCTCAGTCGGCAACACCGATCACATTTGCAGACATCCTGCCGCAACTTACGCCCAGACGCCGCTAAAGATCGCGCGCCCCCCTGACGGCCAGGCGCTGCGAACACAAACGCGGCATACCCTGCATCTTTTGCGATCGCCTGCATCGCGGCCTGATCGGGCAGGCTGTCGGCAATCAGAACGCCCGCAGGGTTTGCGCCATCGGTCCCGTTTGAAATTGCGGCGTTACGTTGAAGTGGCATGGTCGTTTCGTATCTGTTGCGACGACGTTCATCAGCGCGAACCGCGCGGAATTGCATCTGCACAACGGCCCGCAAAAAATATTTCGCTGGCGACCAAGGATTGACGATCCAGCCGCGTCTCATCACGGTGATGCGCATGACAACCAGTGACGAAGATTTGGCCGACGCGGCCGCGAATGGGGATGGGGCGGCTTTTGCCAGCCTGCTTGATCGCCATTACGATCGGCTGTTTGCGTTTTGCTTTCGGCTGACCGGCGCGCGGGCAGAGGCAGAGGATCTGACCCAAGACATCTGCGCCGCCCTGCCCGCCAAACTAGGCAGCTACCAACGACGCGCCAAGGTAACGACATGGCTTTACCGGGTCGCGGTGAACGCGGCCCACGACCGCAGGCGCAAACGCGCCACCTATATCAGGGCCACCGCAGGGTGGGGTGATTGGGAAATCGCCCGCACCAACGCGGACCGCGAAACGCACGATCAAATCGACTGGCTGACCGCCGCGATGAACCAACTAAACGATGATCTGCGCGATACGCTTGCGTTGATCCTTGATGACATGACCCATGCCCAAGCCGCCGATATTCTGGGTGTGTCCGAGGGCACCATCAGTTGGCGCATATCCGAAGCCAAAAAGGCCCTGCGGGCCATCAAACAAAAGGAGGATGTCGCATGATGGATGATCTCGACGACCTCAAAAAGCTGATGCAAGACGCCACGCCACGGCCTGATGCCGCACGGCGCGCCGAAAATTTGGCTCTGGCTCGGAAAAACTTCGACGACCTCAAAGGATCGCGCCAACAGCCGCGTCCTACCCCTGTAACCGGCCGCCGCGCCCTTTGGACAGGAGTGACGACCATGCTGAACGCACTGACATCAAAGGCGGCCCTTGGCACCACCACCGCGCTTGTCGCTTGCGGATTTTTGTTTCTGACGCCGCAAGGCCAAAACCTGCTGACCCCGCCCGGTGCGACGGACCCGGTGATGGCCAAAGTGACCGAAACCGCGACGGATGATGCTTTGCCCGCAGCAGAGCAGCCGATCGCCGAACAAATTACCGCTGTCCCCGAGATAATGAACGCAGCGCCACCGGCGCCTGAAAGAATCGTGGCAGCACCAGACACCAACCTTCGCCCAATTGTACGTGGCATCCTTCCCGAAAACGCAGACGCAACAGCGGAGCAGGATATGCTCGCGGCGTCAGAGATCGCCCCATCAGTGTTGATGAGAGCGATGCCTGGCAGCGACCTCGCTGCGGAAGAGGTTTCGCCGCCACCTCCGCCTCTGCGCAGCCAAGCTCCTTCGGCACATCAAACCCTTGGCGTCGATGCCCTAACACGCGAACCACGCGTTCATATCATCCAGCCCGATGCCGAAGCCTTTGCCAGCTTTACACCAAATGCGTTGAAAATCACCTCTGATGACCCGGTTTCCACCTTTTCTATCGACGTGGACACAGCCGCCTATTCTGTGGTTCGGTCATCCTTGTCGCGGGGCCAACTGCCGCCCGCAGACGCGGTGCGGGTCGAAGAACTGATCAACTATTTCCCCTACGTCTACCCTGCCCCCGACGCAGGCGAGGGACCGTTCCGCACAACCGTCTCAAGCTTTCAGGCGCCGTGGAATGCGGAGACCCAATTGGTTCATATCGCGCTACAAGGGCAGATGCCCGCGTTGGACGACAGGCCACCGCTGAACCTTGTGTTTCTGATCGACACGTCAGGGTCGATGGACAGCCCCGACAAACTGCCGCTTTTGAAACAATCCTTCCGGCTGATGCTGGATCAGCTGCGCCCCGAAGATGAGGTCGCGATAGTGGAATACGCCGGCAGCGCAGGCCAAGTTCTGGCCGCGACCCCGGCGTCAGAACGCACCACAATTCTGCAAGCGATCCAATCCTTGGGCGCGGGCGGGTCCACCAACGGGCAAGGCGGGCTGGAACAGGCCTATGCGGTCGCGGGCGCAATGGCGACCGACGGCGAAGTCAGCCGGGTGATCCTGGCGACCGACGGTGATTTCAACGTCGGGATCAACAGCACGGACGGGTTGCAAGACTTTATCGCCAATAAACGCGAAACGGGAATATACCTGTCTGTCTTGGGCTTTGGGCGGGGCAACCTGGACGATGCGACGATGCAGTCGCTGGCGCAAAACGGCAACGGCACGGCGGCCTATATCGACACGCTGTCCGAAGCACAAAAAGTGCTTGTGGACCAGCTGTCCGGCGCGCTGTTTCCGATTGCGGGCGACGTCAAGGTGCAGGTCGAATTCAACCCGACCCAAGTCGCGGAATACCGGTTGATCGGCTATGAAACACGGGCGCTAGCGCGCGAGGATTTCAACAATGACCGCGCGGACGCGGGTGAACTTGGCGCCGGGCATTCGGTGACCGCGCTTTATGAAATCACGCCGGTTGGAAGCCCTGCACAGCTGTCTGACCCGCTGCGCTATGCGCCCGACACCGTCGCGCCCACCTCTGACGAGATCGGCTTTGTCAAACTGCGGTTCAAGGCCCCCGGCGAAAATGTCAGCCAACTGATCGAGACGCCAATCGTCGGCACAAGCATCCCCGGCACCGAAGCCAGTTTCGCCGCCGCCATCGCGGGATTCGGGCAACTTCTGCGGGGGGACACATACCTTGGTGATTGGGGATACGACGATGCCATCGCACTGGCCAACGCCAACCGCGGCGACGATGATTTCGGTTACCGAACCGAGGCCGTGCAACTGATGCGGCTTGCACAAAGCCTGTCGCAATAGGCGGATATGGGGAGGCTGGCGAACAAACTGTTTCAGGCGGCGACGCAGGTTTTTGTTGGTGCTTTCTGGATTTCGGTATGCACCCGGTCACCGCAAATACGCCTTGGTCTGCATGAAATCCCGCAGCGTCTGGCCCGTTACGGGCCGGACCGTCCCGGCGTCTTCGATGGTCACAATGCGGTCAAGCCGGAGCATGCGGAAATCTTTGCGCAGTTCGCACCAGCGCACGGCGGTCCAGACCCTTCCCCAGAACCAAACGCCAAGCGGGTGCAGGGTGCGGGTACTGCGGCCGGCTTCGTCGACATAGGTAATCGGCAGGCGCGTACGGTTTTCGGATGCCGCCCCATGTCTGTAAAATGCGCGCGCCAGCGACCAGCGCCACGATTTCATCTTGGGTGAACATCAACGGTGGCAATTCATAGCCATCGCGCATCAGGTAACAAACGACCGCCCCGATCAGATGCGCGATATCGCGATAGATCGTACGCGGCGATACCTCGATCCGTTCGGCCAATTGCGCCGCGGTGGTTAGCCGACCGCCTCGCGGCTGGGATACTGATCACCGGGCTGACCACAATGCCACCCGCAGCCTGGCAGCGCGCCATTGCAGCCTCAACGGTGTCCGGAACATGTAGATGGACGGTGTTGCCCCCATCTGACGCAGGTTTGCCCGGATAAAGGTGGCCGCCGACGGCCCGTTCTTGGGAAAACCGTGCGATCGGATTTGGTCCCATTGTGTCAATTTCCATCTTGAAGCCAAACACCTCATGATAAAAGCCTGCTGATGTTTCGAGGTCGGTCACTGGAATTTCTGTCCCTGCTACAACGTGGTTTACGGACATATATCATCGCGTTGTTGGGTCGATGGACAGCTTAGAACATACACCTCCTGACAGCGTTGTGTCAGGAGCTTGTCAGCAGGCCCAACAAATATTTTCAGGGCGCCGCCCCGCCCACTTGCAGGGCGCTGTCGCCACGCCCACCTAAGCTGTGCATTTCATCAAGGAGTTGCCAAATGCGTGTGCTTCTGACTTCTGCTGCCCTTATCGTCTCTGCCATTCCTGCACTTGCTGACAACACGTCTGGCACGGTCTTGGCCTTTGACCGCGTCGCCCATGTTCTTGTGCTGGATGACAAAACGGTCTGGAACCTACCGCCAGATTTGATGCTGCCCGAAAACCTAGCCGCAGGTGAAACCATTACCATTGAATATGATGGCGCCGGTGAAAACGGATACGGGGAAATAAACAGTATCACCCGAAATTAACTGGTAATGTGCAGGCTTGTACATCGACGCGGGCCTGCACATACCTTTGATCTCGAACGATTTCTGCCGATCAGCATATCCAACCCAAGCCCTGTGCGGTTTCAGCTTGTGGTTTGTATTCACCGCTGACCCACCGGTTATATCCATCCGCATCCAGTCGGGCAAAAAACGCGGGATAGTCGATCTCTCCGGCGTCAGGTTCGGACCGCGCGGGCGTTTGCGCAACTTGAACATGAACGACGCTGTCGCGCACCCGTCCCCATGTACCCATGACGTCACCCGTGATCCTGGCCGCGTGATACGCGTCGAATTGCAACCTCACATTCGGCGCATTCACGGCGGCGATCACATCGGTTGCCAAATTGAAATCGTTCAGGAAATAGCCGGGTATATCAACGGGGTTAATTGGTTCAATCGTGAGGCTTTGAGTCGGCGCTGCGGCTGCCGCCCAGCGCAAATTTTCAATGAATGTCGTTCTGGCCGCATCACCCGTGGCAGTGCCGGCCATGATATGCACGTGCGCGGCGCCCAAGGTCCTTGCATAGCGCACGGCGCGATTGAAATCGCTGCGAAACCGGTCTTGCAGCGCGGGCACAGCTGCCCATCCCGGCTCTGCGCCCGTGTAATTCGGTGGCGGGCAATTGATCAACGCCATGCGCAGTTCATAGCGGGCAAGCTGGGCGACCACATCTTGGGCATTCACATCGTAGGGAAACAATACCTCTACCGCATCGAACCCCGCGTCTTTGGCAGCGGCAAAACGATCAAGAAACGGGAGTTCCGTGAAAATCCACGTCAGGTTCGCGCAGAATTTCGGCATTCGTTTTCCTACTTTTCGGATTTCATACCGCGAAAAGGAGGACCTGCCAATCCAACTGTTGGAACGAATAAGCCCGCACAATGTGCGGGCTTATCACGTGTTTATCGCATCGATCGATCTTATCGTGTTGCGTTGAGCAATGACACCAGACCAGTCGCGCGGGAGTCATCAATTGCTGCCTGTGCAAACCGACGGTCCAACCGTTTGCGATCACCCAGTTCGTATGTCAGCGAGGCTTGAATGATTTCAATGCCGTCGATGTAAGTGTCGCCTCCAATCTGGCCATAGCTCGCATCGATCCACATACCATCCGTAATCTGATAGCCACCGCCGACGCTAAATGCATCCGCGTCGTCGGTGTCTTCACCGTACAGCGTTTGATAAGCGGCCGAGACGCGGAATTGCGCGCTGAACTGATAGCTTGCGGATAGACCGAACAAACCACCGTCCACTTCGTTGTTGCTGATGATAAACGTGCGGGCTTCGATCGCGCCCTGCTCATAATCCGCGCTGAAGTAGCTTGTTGTGCCGTCGAATTCAGATTCACTGTTGACCTGCACGCCCAACGTCAGCGCATCAGATGTCACAAATTCGCCGTAGATGTTTGTTGTGATGTTGTCTTGGTCGCTGTCTTGCTGCGATACGTGCACACCTAGCGCATATTGCGCTGTCTGGAACTGACTATAAACACCATAACCAGTTGTTGCATCAGCATCCTCGGCCTCGACGCCGAGCACTTCAAGACCAACAAGCGCTTCAGGCGAAAGCATGTAAGCTGCGCCAAAAGCATAAACGGTTGCAGATGAAGATTCAGAGTCAACTTCAACGTTCACATGCCGCACATCCGCCGACAGTAAAAACTGCGAAAATTCGTATTCAACCGCGCCTTGCAAGTTGCCGATGTTCAGGTCTTCGACACCATCAGCAGAGATGTTTGTGTAGTCATAGCCGATAAGGGCATAGTTGATGCCGTCGGCCATAGCTGGCCCTGCCAGAATTGCAGCGGCGGCGGTCAATGAAAGTGAACGAAGCATTGTAGCTCTCCAAATAATATACGTGTTAAAGCACCTAAACGCGCACCGAATAGTTGCAAGGTTCGCGTGAAAGACCACATCTGATGTAGGATTTTATGCAACATGTTTCGACAGATTTTGCATAGCTGCCATGCAATTTGCGCATACATTAAATCGAGTGACATCACCGAAACGGCTATAAAATTGCGCTGCGTAAAGCGATCAGGCTAAATCGGCGACCGGAATTACCGGAAAAAACGTCCCGCCCGACTTCACGCCAAGCCAGCGCGTACCGCCATGATCCGCCTCTTCACAGATATCAACCAAGCGATAAAACGATTTGCGGTCAATCAGCGCCTCAAGGTTTGTTCGGACCAAAACATATGGACTGGGCTCGCCTGTTTTTGGATCACGCGCGACGCGGATCGGATTGTCCGTTCCGGCCGTGACCGTATCCCCGACGTTGGTTTCAAACACCAGCGCGTCACCTTCGCGATTAAAATCGACCGCTACAAACGGGGCGTCATCGACCGTGATCCCGACCTTTTCCACCGGCGTCACCAGGACATAATCATCCCCGTCCTTGCGCAGAATCGTTGAAAACAGTTTGACTAACGCGGGCCGTCCAATCGGCGTGCCCATATAAAACCATGTGCCATCCCGCGCGATCCGCATGTCGATTTCGCCACAATGCGGCGGATTCCACAAATGTACCGGCGGCAAACCGCCCTTTTGGGCAGCGCGAGCGCTTTGGGCGATACTTTCTGCTGACGGGGTCACAATCTTTTGTGTGGTCATTGATTTTGCCATTGGGGTTCGGTGGAATATCTGTTGGTATAGTGATGATATAGTTCAATCGGAGGAAAGTCATGGCCGATCACGCCGATCTTGTTGCCCAAATCGAAAGTCTGGGCGCAAAACTGCAAGAAGCGCGCACCAGTATCGGCGCCCGATTTATTGGCCAACCGCGGGTTGTTGACCTGACCCTGACCGCGCTGATTTGTGGCGGCCATGCCGTTCTCATTGGGTTGCCCGGCCTTGGTAAGACGATGCTCGTGGATACGCTGTCAACCGTCATGGGCCTGAACGGCAACCGCATTCAGTTCACGCCAGATCTGATGCCTGCCGACATCTTGGGCTCGGAGGTTTTAGAAACCTCCGACACTGGCGCGCGCAACTTCAGGTTCATCGAGGGACCGATTTTTTGCCAGCTTTTGATGGCTGACGAAATTAACCGCGCCTCACCCCGGACCCAATCGGCGCTGTTGCAGGCGATGCAAGAAAAAGAAGTCACAATCGCGGGGCAGCACCGCCCGCTTGGGGTTCCGTTTCATGTTCTCGCCACGCAAAACCCGATTGAACAAGAAGGCACCTATCCGCTTCCCGAAGCCCAGCTCGACCGCTTTCTGGTACAGATTGACGTGCCCTACCCCGACCGCGCGACCGAACGCGATATCCTGATCGCCACCACCGGCGTCACCCAAGCAAAAGCAACAGCCGTCTTCACCGCGCAAGAACTGCTTGATGCGCAAACCCTGCTGCGCCGGATGCCTGTGGGCGAAAATATCGTCGAGATGATCCTTGATCTGGTGCGTGCTTGCCGCCCGGACGCTGATGCGCCAGACATCATTCGCCAAAACGTCAGCTGGGGACCCGGCCCGCGTGCGGCGCAGGCGTTGATGCTGACAGTGCGTGCGCAAGCCCTGCTTGATGGACGCTTGGCGCCCTCTGCCGAAGACGTGCTGGCGATGGCGGTCCCGGTTCTGGAACACCGGATGGCGCTGTCCTTCGCGGCGCGGGCGCGCGGTGAAAACATCGCAGACATCATTAACACCGTTGCGGCCCAGATCACGCAGGTCGCAGCCGCCGCATGACCGCACCGCTGACCCTTCGCGCCTCTGCCGAAACATTGGCCGCCCCGCTGCCCGCGCTGTTGGCGCAGGCAGAGCATTTGGCGACCACAGTTTTGCTGGGCGATCACGGACGGCGGCGCGCCGGGGTCGGTGATACGTTTTGGCAATACAGACCCGCGCAATCCCACGATGCCGCCCGCACGATTGATTGGCGGCGATCGGCGCGGTCGGACGCCAACTTTGTGCAAGACAAAGAATGGCAAATCGCGCAGTCCGTCCTGCTGTGGGTCGATCAAGCCGCCTCCATGCAATTTCAGTCCGGCGATCTGCCCAGCAAAGGCCACCGCGCCCGGATGCTGGGGCTTGCGACCGCGATTCTTCTGATCCGCGGTGGCGAACGGGTGGGATTAACCGGCCTACGTTTACCCCCCCGCCGGGGCGACGCGCAAATCATGCAGATGGCACAACTTCTGTCCGAAGACGGCGACACCGACTATGGCAGCCCTGAAACCCAAGGGATGCTGCCTCATTCGCGCGCCGTGTTTATCAGCGATTTTCTAGGTGACATCGCCCCCGTCGAAGACGCGCTGTTGCGCGCCGCCGACCGCGGTGTACGGGGTGCGTTGTTACAGGTTCTCGACCCGCAAGAGGAAGACTTTCCCTTTGATGGCCGCACGATATTCACGTCGATGACAGGCGCCGTCGAACACGAAACCCTGAAAGCTGGCGACCTTAAACAACGCTATCTGGCGCGAATTGCCGAACGCAAAGACCGCCTCGCGCAACTGGCACGCCTCACCGGATGGCAATTTCAGACCCACCATACTGGGCAAGCCGCCACAACCGCCCTGCTGTGGCTTTATGGCGCATTGGAACGGCACGCATGACACTCCTTTCTTTCCCTCGCTTTGTCCCAAATACTCAAAAGGGCCACGTCTGATGTGGGTGCTTGGTCCGATCGGGTTCACCGCCCCTTGGCTGCTTTTGGGTCTGGCCGCACTTCCGGTGCTGTGGGTTTTGCTACGCGCCGTCCCCCCCGCGCCGGTGCGGCGACGTTTTCCCGGTGTGGCTTTGCTGCTGGGACTGAATGACGATGACAGCCAATCAGACCGCACCCCTTGGTGGCTGCTCCTGTTGCGGCTTTTGGCGGTGGCAGCAATCATTATCGGCTTTGCTGGCCCGGTCCTGAACCCGCAAGCCGCACGCGACGGCAAAGGCGATCTTGTGATTGCCCTGGATGGCACCTGGGCCGGTGCTGCCAATTGGCAGGCACAAATCGACCGGGTTGATTCACTGTTGGCCGAAGCCGCCGTCGCAGATCGGCGTGTCGCGGTTATCACGCTCACCGACCTGCCCGCCGATGCGGTCCCGTTTGCGGCACCAACAGACTGGCAAAACAAGCTTCCCAACCTGAAACCACAGCCGTGGCAGCCTATTGATCCGGCTCCTTATTTCGCGACACAAGCGGGCAAGTTTGAAACCTATTGGGTCTCGGACAGCCTCGATTTCACCGGACGCGATACGCTCTTGGCCACGTTCGAAGCTGCCGGTCTGGTCACGGTCTTTCAAACGCCACGCCAAACGATCGCGCTGCGCCCCGCACGTTTCGAAGACGGTGAGGTCATCGTCTCAGCCACACGAACCCCTATCGGCGGCGCGGCTGAAACAACGATTGCGGCCATAGGGCTGGACCCCGCCGGGGTCGAACGACACCTTGCCACTGTCACTCTGGGCTTTGCGGCAGGCGACGGCGATGCGGAAACGGCCCTCGTGTTTCCCCCCGAACTGCGCAACCGCGTCACACGGTTTGAAATCACTGGCACGCGGTCAGCGGCTGCCGTCAGCCTCACCGACGATGCGCTCAAGCGGCGCGAGGTCGCGCTGATCGCGGGCAGCGATAACCGCGAAGCACTCGACCTGCTTTCACCGCTGTTCTACCTGCGCGAAGCCCTCGCACCCACCGCTGACCTGATCGACGGCACGATGGCGGATATTCTGGTCGCCAATCCGGATGTGATCGTGCTGGCGGATGTCGCGACAGTGCCCCAATCAGATGCGGTGCTGGACTGGGTCGAAAATGGCGGGATGTTGCTGCGGTTTGCCGGGCCACATCTGGCCGCCAGCGACCTTGGGCGCACCGCCGAAGACCCGCTACTGCCCGTCCGCTTGCGATCAGGCGGCCGCACCGTCGGCGGCGCAATGAGCTGGGGAGAGCCGAAGACCCTTGCGCCCTTTGACGAAAACAGCCCGTTTTTCGGATTGCCGGTGCCAGATGACGTTATGATCACCAGCCAAGTGATGGCGCAGCCCGATCCCAGCCTTGCCGACCGTGTGATTGCCCAACTCGCGGACGGAACCCCGCTAGTCACGCGCAAAACCGTTGGCCAAGGCCAAATTGTCTTGGTCCATGCCACTGCAAACGCTGAATGGTCGACCTTGCCGTTGTCAGGTCTGTTTGTGCAAATGCTGGAACGTCTGGCTGTTTCGACTCGCCCGGCAACCCCCGATGCGGCTGAACTGGACGGCACCACGTGGCTGCCCAACAAAGTGCTGGATGCCTATGGTCGCCTGAACGATGGCAGCGCACTGCCCGGTGTCGCAGGTGATCTGCTGGCAAGCGGTGTGACCGGCCCCGCGCTACCGCCGGGCCTTTATAATGGCGCGGATCGGCAGTTGGCGATCAATGTCATTCGCGCTGACACGGTTTTGAAACCTGCCGCGTGGCCGGCACGTATCCCGGTCGAAGGCATGGCCGCCGCGCGCGAAACCCGGCTCAAAGGGGGACTGATCGGCGGTGCAATTATGCTGCTACTGCTGGATGTCATCGCATCTCTTGCCGTCGGTGGCCGTCTGCGCGGTCCCCGTGCCGATGTGGCCGCTGCAATTGCATTAATGCTTATCTTTGCACCGGACGCGCAGGCACAAGTGTCCGATGATTTCGCAATCGGGGCCACGTCGCAGGTGGCATTAGCCTATGTCGTGACAGGCGATGACGCTGTCGACACTGTGTCCTTTGCGGGCCTGACAGGCCTTTCCCAAACGCTGTTTCAACGCACGACGATCGAACCGGCGACAGCCTTAGGTGTCGATCTGGAACGTGATGAACTGGCGTTCTTTCCGTTTATCTATTGGCCGATCACGGCGGATCAACCGCTGCCATCGCGCGAAGCCTATGTCAAATTGAACCGTTACTTGCGATCCGGCGGGATGATCATGTTTGACACCCGCGACGCAGACACCGCGCGTTTCGGGTCCGGATCACCCGAAGGGCGCAAACTGCAAGCGATCGCGCGGTCGCTCGACATTCCGGCGCTGGAACCGATCCCGTCGGACCACGTCGTCACCCGCAGTTTTTATCTGCTACAGGATTTTCCGGGCCGCTATGCCAGTCGCGATGTCTGGGTCGAAGCCGCGCCTTTGGATGCTGTCCAAACCGAAGGGATGCCGTTCCGCAACCTGAACGACGGGGTTACACCCGTTATCATCGGTGGCAACGACTGGGCCAGTGCATGGGCCGTTAATTCGAACGGCAGCCGTATGTTCCCCGTGGGGCGCGGCACGACAGGCGAACGCCAACGCGAAATCGCGCTGCGCTTTGGGGTTAACGTGATCATGCACGTGCTGACAGGCAATTATAAATCCGATCAAGTCCATGTGCCTGATCTGCTGGATAGGTTAGGGCAATGACACAAACGATCATCTTTGATCCGCTTTTGTCGTGGATCATCATTGCGATTGCGGCGGGGGTCGTCGCCTTGGGCTTTGGCGTTGCACTATGGCGCCGCTTACCCGGAAGCTGGATGCGCGGTTTGGCGGGGCTTGCGTTGATCGCGGCACTTGCAGGCCCGTCGCTGCAACAAGAAGACCGTGCTGCGCTGTCGGATATCGTGGTGCTGGTCGTCGACGAAAGCGCGAGCCAACGGATCGCGGGTCGCCCAGACCAAAACGCGGCAGCCATCGCCAACGTACAAGACGAAATCGCGCGCCAACCCAATACCGAACTGCGGATTGTGACGCTCGCTGATGGCGAAGGCGACACCGGCACCGCACTGATGACAAAGCTGTCCGAGGCATTGTCAGAAGAACCGCAAGCCCGCATCGCCGGAGTGATCCTGCTCAGTGACGGGCGGCTGCATGACATTGATCGCGCCCCCCGCCTGCCCGCGCCACTGCATCTGCTGTTGACGGGCACCCCTGACGATTGGGACCGGCGGCTGATCGTGTCGTATGCGCCGGCATTTGCGATTTTGGGCGAACAGGTCGTGCTGACCCTGCGGATCGAAGACCAAGGTGCCGCACCGGGCGACGCCTTTGCCGATCTTTCCATCGCGATCGACGGCGAAGCCCCGGTTGCGCTGTCGGTGCCCATTGGACGCGATATCGAACTGCCGATTGAACTGCCCCATGGCGGGATGAACGTGCTGCAATTTGCGACGCCCGGCGTTGATGGCGAACTGACGCCGCGCAACAATGCCGCTGTCGTGCAAATCAACGGCGTGCGCGATCGGTTACGCGTATTGCTGGTGTCGGGTGAACCACATGCAGGTGAACGCACGTGGCGCAACCTGCTAAAGTCCGATCCAACTGTTGATCTGATCCACTTTACCATTTTGCGCCCGCCTGAAAAGCAGGACGGCGTGCCAGTGAACGAATTATCGCTGATCGCCTTTCCGACCCGCGAATTGTTCCAAGACAAAATCGGCGATTTTGACCTGATCATTTTTGACCGCTACCGGCGGCGCGGCATTCTGCCCTCTGCTTATCTGGACAATATCCGGCAATACGTCGAAGACGGCGGCGCGGTTCTGATCTCGTCCGGTCCGGAATACGGTGCGGCAGAAAGCATTTATCGGTCGCCTCTGGGGCAAATTTTGCCCGGCGCACCGACCGCCCGCGTCTTCGAAGAAGGCTTTACCCCGCAGATCACCGATATTGGCGCCCGCCACCCGGTGACCGAAGGTTTGGCCGACCTATTTCCCAACGCCGCGGGCAACGGGCCGGGTTGGGGCCGCTGGTTCCGACTGGTTGACGTGCTGGTCCCGGCAGAGGCAACAACCGTGATGTCAGGGCTTGATGATCGGCCTCTGCTGATCCTCAACCGTGTCGGCGAAGGGCGCGTGGCGCTGATGGCCTCTGACCAAAGCTGGCTTTGGGATCGCGGCTATGAGGGGGGCGGGCCGCAGCTTGAATTGCTGCGTCGCCTCGCGCACTGGATGATGAAAGAACCCGAGCTTGAGGAAGAAGCGCTTTGGGCCGAGCCGACCGGTCAAACCATGCGGATTATCCGTCGCACACTTGGCGAAGACTCTGGCGATATAACGGTAACCCATCCTGACGGCACCGAGACGGTTTTGACGTTAGAGGAAGTGTCGCCGGGACGGTTTGAAACCCTGTGGAACGCGCCCGAAATCGGGCTCTATCGGTTGGATGATGGCACCTTGTCCGCCGTTATCGGCCTAGGGCCTGCGGCACCGCGCGAATTTGAACAAACCATCGCGTCGGATACGACACTGCGACCGCTGATAGATACGACAGGCGGCGGCGTCATGCCCGTGTCCGCGGGCGATATCAGCATCCGTGACGTTCGTCCCGGTCGCCCGGCATCAGGGCGTGGCTGGATCGGGATCACGCCGCGCGGGGCCTATCAAACCGCCGATATACGGATCACGCCCATCCTGCCCGCATGGGCATGGCTGCTGCTGGCGTCTGTACTGATTATCGGGGCGTGGCTGCGAGAAGGACGGCGTTAAACCGCAATACGTGGCGTCCCTGATACCGCTTTTTGATCTGCAAAAAACCGGAGTGTGACCGGGTGTTGGTATTGATCCGGATCGAACAGTTCGGCGCGTCAGTAAGGCCACGGGGTGCGGGTCGCGCCCAAATACCGCAATTTTAAAGTATTTTTCCCATCAAAATACTGCGCGGGATCGACGCGAATTCGCGGGTCCACACGATCCAGACCGCGACCGAGGTCGCGATCAACAATGCCGTCGGCCCAATCAACCACGCCAAAGCAGCAAGCGCAAAGTACATCGCCCGCAGCCCACGGTTAAAGTTCACCGCAGCACGAATGTTCAATTCACCGGCTTGGGCGGCGCGCGGGTATGCGCTGGGGTCCGCTGGGTCATTCGGGACAGCCGCCATCACCACTGCGCAATAGCCGAACACACGATTGGACCAGACAAATTTCAAAAACGCGTTGGCCAAAAACAGCACCACAAGGCCCAGCTTTACTTGCCAGATCACTTCGGGGATCGCGGTATCCGACACCTCGGCGGCGACCCCACGCAACGGATCGGTATTACCGATCAACGCCAAAACACCCCCCAGCGCCAGCAGACATGTCGACGCAAAAAACGACGTGCTTTGGCGCAAGCTGCCCAAAATCTGACTGTCAAAAATGCGCGGCTGACGTTCGACGAAAACCTTCATCCAGTCGCGTCGATGCTGCGACATAAGCACCGTGACCGATGGGAGCGTCCCACCAGAGCGGTCAATCAGCACGCCAAGGCTGTACCACGCCACGATCATCAGCGCGGCCGCAGCCCAGTCAAAGACGGTCAAAAGACCCAAGTGTTCGTATAATGTCATACGTTATCACTACCCATTCCCCAGAAGACTTGCCATATCCAAAAATTGGTAATATATTATTACCAATAACGGAGGCCACCCATGGAAATGCCCGCACCAAACGCCAGCGTCATCGCCCGCAAAGACCAAATTGTGCGACGTCTAGAGGCAGTTTTGCCCAAGGCCGCCGTCATTTCCGACGTCTCTGAAACACGCGCGTACGAATGTGACGCGCTGACCGCCTACCGCTGCCCGCCGCTGTGCGCGGTCCTGCCCAGCAGCACGGCAGAGGTCGCAGCCGTTCTTAAGATTTGCCACGAAATGGGTGTGCCTGTGGTGCCGCGCGGGTCGGGGACATCACTGGCGGGTGGCGCCCTGCCGACCGCTGATTGCGTGATTCTGGGCGTCGCCAAAATGAATGGTGTCATCGAAACCAATTATGCCGACCGCTATATCCGGGTACAAACCGGGCGCACGAACCTGTCGGTCACGGGCGCCGTCGAGGAAAACGGGTTCTTTTATGCCCCCGACCCGTCCAGCCAGCTTGCCTGTGCCATTGCGGGCAATATCGCAATGAACTCCGGCGGGGCGCATTGCCTGAAATACGGCGTCACGACAAACAACCTGCTCGGTGTCACCATGGTCTTGATGGATGGCACCATCATCGAGATCGGCGGCGCGCATCTGGATGCTGGCGGGCTGGATTTGTTGGGTGTGATCTGCGGATCCGAGGGACAATTGGGCGTCGTGACCGAAGCCACCCTGCGCATTCTCCCCAAACCCGAAGGCGCGCGACCTGTGCTGATGGGTTATGATGACAACGAAACCGCAGGCCAGGTGGTGACCGACATCATCAAGGCGGGCGTGTTGCCCGTCGCGATCGAATTCATGGACCGCCCCTGTATCGAGGCGACGGAAGCTTTTGCCAAAGCAGGCTATCCCATGTGCGAGGCCCTTCTTATCGTCGAGGTCGAAGGCTCAACAGCGGAAATCGACGCCCAACTGGCCCTGATCATGGACATCGCACGGTCCCACAACCCGGTAGAATTACGCGAAGCAAAATCAGCAGACGAAGCCGCACGGATTTGGCTGGGCCGCAAATCGGCGTTTGGCGCAATGGGCCAGATCAACGACTATATGTGCCTTGATGGCACGATTCCGGTGTCACAGCTGCCCTTTGTGCTGCGCCGCATTGGCGAAATGTCCAAGGAATACGGATTGGGTGTCGGTAACGTGTTTCACGCGGGCGACGGCAATATGCATCCGCTGATCCTGTTCGACGCCAACAAACCGGGCGATCTGGAACTTTGCGAAGCCTTTGGCGCGGATATTCTGCGGCTATGCGTCGAAGTCGGCGGCTGTCTGACCGGCGAACACGGGGTCGGGATCGAAAAACGCGACCTGATGACGGTGCAATATGACCCTGCCGACCTTGACGCGCAAATGGCGATCAAGGACGTGTTTGACCCAAAATGGCTGTTGAATGCGGCCAAGGTGTTTCCGCTGGCCAGTTCATCCGACAGACGTGCTGCATGACGGGGGCATTGCCCCCGGCCCTGACGGGCCTCCCTCAGGACATTTATACGCGAAAGAAGCCATGACCCCAGCAACAGAAAATGAACTGGCCGAGATGATCAAGGCGGCCGACGGCCCGTTACGTATCACCGGCGGCGGCACGCGCCCGATTGCCCCCACCGACGGCACGGCGCTGCACACCACCGGCCTGACTGGCATCTCGCTTTACGAGCCCGGCGCGCTGACCATTGTGGCCAAGGCAGGCACACCGCTGGCCGCGATCGAAACCGCGCTGGCCGCCGAAAACCAGCGCCTTGCGTTTGAACCGATGGATCACCGCGCGCTGTTGGGGACGACAGGCATACCCACCGCTGGCGGCATGGTTGCCGCAAATGTATCCGGCCCGCGCCGGATTTCAGTCGGTGCCTGCCGTGATTTTCTGCTGGGCGTGCGTTTTGTGGATGGGGCCGGACAAATCATCAAAAACGGTGGCCGTGTCATGAAAAACGTCACCGGGTATGATCTGGTCAAATTGCTGGCGGGGTCCTACGGCACCTTGGGCGTGCTGACCGAGGTTTCATTAAAAGTCCTGCCGGATGTCGCCACCCAAACCACAGTTGTGCTGGATGGGCTGGATGACGCGCGCGCCGTTGCCGCGATGTCCGCGGCGCTGGGGTCACCTTACGAGGTGACAGGCGTGGCCCATGATCCGGCAACAGGCAAAACACGGTTCCGCCTTGAAGGGTTTGACGCCTCGGTTGCCTATCGTAGCGACGCTTTGGCAAAGGTTTTAGCGCCCTTTGGCACCGCAACTTTGGTCGAAAACTTTGACTGGTCTGCGATCCGTGATGTCACCGCCTTTGCCGAAAAGCCCGGCGATGTCTGGCGCGTCAGTGTAAAACCATCAGACGCGCCCGCATTGGTCGCAAAGATGGGCGCAAAAGCCGTGCAATATGACTGGGGCGGCGGATTAATCTGGGCACTGACTGACGGCGGCGACCTGCGAGCGCGGCTGGGCGGGTTTGCGGGCCATGCAACATTAATGCGCGGCGGCGGTGGCCTGCCCGTTTTTCAACCCGAACCTGCCCCGATCGCAGCGATCACAGCGGGATTGCGGGCAAAATTCGACCCACGGGGCATTCTTAACGCAGGGGCAATGGGCTGATGCAAACAAACTTTACGCCACAACAGCTGTCCGATCCGGGCACCGCGCGCGCCAACGACATTCTGCGCGCCTGTGTCCATTGCGGGTTTTGCACCGCGACCTGCCCGACCTATCAGGTGCTCGGGGATGAGCTGGATAGTCCGCGTGGGCGGATCTACCTGATCAAGGACATGCTGGAAAACAATCGCACACCCGACGCAAAAACCGTCCAACATATCGACCGCTGTTTGTCATGCTTGGCCTGCATGACGACCTGCCCGTCTGGCGTGCATTACATGCATCTGGTGGATCATGCGCGTGCCTATATCGAAACGAACTATAACCGGCCGTGGTCGGACCGGGCCTTGCGCTGGATGCTCGCGCATATTCTGCCCTATCCAACGCGGTTCCGGCTGGCGCTGCTGGGTGCGAAAATCGGGCGGCCCTTTGCGCGTTTCATGCCGGACCCACGTTTGCGGGCGATGCTGGAAATGGCACCCAAAGTGATCCCGCCTGTCAGCCGCAATGACGACCCGCAGACCTTTCCAGCGCGCGATAAAAAGATGCGGGTGGCGCTGATGACGGGCTGTGCGCAAAAGGCGCTGAACACGGATATCAACGATGCCACCATCCGCCTGCTGACCCGTCTTGGCGCCGAAGTCGTGGTGGCCGAAGGTGCCGGGTGCTGCGGCGCGCTGACCCACCACATGGGCAAAGAATCCGAGAGCCACGCCGCGGCGGCAACAAACATTCGCGCGTGGGTGCGCGAAATGGACAACGGGCTTGATGCGATCGTGATCAATACCTCTGGCTGCGGCACAACGGTCAAAGATTACGGGCATATGTTCCGCAATGATCCGTTGGCACATGATGCCGCCCGCGTAAGCAGTATCGCGATGGATGTCTCTGAAATCCTGATGAAACTCGATCTACCGGTCGGCGCCGACAAAGACACCAAAGTCGCCTATCACGCGGCCTGTTCGCTACAGCATGGGCAAAAAATAAAAACTTACCCAAAAGACTTACTGAAGCGGGCCGGCTTCACTGTTCTGGAACCCGCAGACAGCCATCTGTGTTGCGGGTCAGCGGGAACCTATAATCTGATGCAGCCCGAAATTTCGGGGCAGTTAAAGACACGCAAGGTCGGCACCCTTGAGGCGTTGCAACCCGACATCATCGCGGCCGGCAATATCGGCTGCATGATGCAAATCGGTAGCGCGACACAGGTCCCCATTGTACACACAGTCGAACTGTTGGATTGGGCAACCGGCGGGCCAAAGCCACCCGCGTTATCAGGTGCAGGAAAAATGAAACACCCCGTGCCAATCCTGCGCTAACGCCACATTGCTGCCTTAACTGTCAGCGAAATTGATCCAAAGCAAAGGGGACAGCATGCGGCAATTGTTGATGTCAGCGCTTATGTTTTTGGCGACGGGCCTGCATGCGCAAGAATCCGACTTGGTCACCTTGCAAACGCGGCAAGACAGTCAAGGTTGGGAGGCCGTCGGCAGGCTTGATATTCGCGGAAAGGGGTTTTGCACTGCGGCCCTGATCCGCGAGCGATTGATTTTGACCGCCGCACATTGCCTGTTTGACAGCGATGGCAACGCCATTGACGCCAGCCGTTTTGAATTTCGCGCGGGTCTGCGCGATGGCCGCGCCGAAGCAACGCGCGATGTCATCCGCGCAATCGCACACCCCGAATATGTCCACAACCTGTCCTCCACAATCGGACCAGAGGTCGCGATGGATATCGCTGTTCTCGAGCTTGATCAGCCGATCCGAAGCACCCGCATACACCCCTATCTGATCGCGCAACGTCCGCTAACTGGCGATCAGGTTGGCGTGGTTTCTTACGGGCGCGGACGCGAAGAAGCGGCAAGTTTACAAGAAGTCTGTAGCGTCTTGGGCCGGCAAACCGGGATTATCGTGATGACATGTGATGTTGATTTCGGCTCGAGCGGTGCACCTGTATTTACGGTCCGCGACGGGGAAACACGGATCGCGTCCGTGGTGTCGGCCAAGGCGCAGGTGAATGGGCAAAAGGTTTCGCTTGGCACGTCGCTTGATGGTCCGTTATCTGCGCTGTTATCACATTTTGCGACCCTTGGGCCGGCACGTCCGGGCGGCACCCAACGCCTGCTCGGCACGATGGAACGCAATGAAACGGGCGCAAAGTTCGTGTCGGTCAATTAGCGCCACGTGGCCCTTGAAACCGTAAAACATGGTTCCCAAATACAATTTACCGAGGCGCCAATGCTGGGCCTCGCTAACTTTGGTCTGTCCCGATGGGAAGACCTTCAAAATGTTATCGCTTCAAAAAGGATGACCTGACATGCGTAGTTTTGATCTAACCCCCCTTTACCGTGCCACCGTTGGCTTTGACCAAATCGCTGATCTGATGGATCGTGCGCTTGCCTCTGATGTTGGCCAAAACACCTATCCCCCCTATAATATCGAAAAGACCGATGATGATGCGTGGCGCATCTCGATTGCGGTTGCAGGCTTCGCGGACAACGATCTTGCGATTGAGGTCAAAGATCGGTCGCTTCATGTCACCGCACGCAAGGCTGACGACGATGCGGATCGCAAATATTTGCACCGCGGCATCGCCACACGCGCGTTTGAACGCCGTTTCCATCTGGCAGACCATGTGCGCGTCACCGGCGCCAGCCATGAAAACGGGATGCTGCACATCGACCTGACCCGCGAAGTCCCAGAGGCCCTGAAACCGCGCAGGATCGCTATTACCTCTGCGGGGAAAACAGACGCAAACCTTGTCGAAGCAAAATCGGTAAACTGATAAAAAATGGGGGGCTCAGCAGAGCCCCCCATTTGCATTAGAACGCAATTGTTCCCTGCCAACCTGCATCCGGCTTTTCGTCGGTGATCGTGGCTTTGGCGATCTCATAGAAGAACTTGAATGGATTGTCTTCGGTCAGCGATACTTCGGCCAAGGTGGGCGTAAAGCAAAGCAAACGGACATCAGGGTCCTTTTTGCCGTCTTCGAACCACGCACCTGCGACCACGCTCCATACGTCGTCCAACACTTTTTCGTCGTGCGACATGGCCAGCACGCCGGCAATGTCGGCATAAATCGCGGCTGAGCGGTCAGCTACGATCAAGCGGGCGTCGGTCGCACCGGTTTCAGTGGCCTTTGCAAAGCTGGTGCCAGCAGCAGTGATAAACCAGATCTTGCCGTCTTCCGCATCGTCGCGGACCTGTGGGGACATCGGGGTAAACATTTTGCCACCGATGCTCAGCATGCCGTCGTTGACGTCTTCGATACGGTCCCAAAACTCTTTGCGCTGCTTGTCCATTGTTGTCTCTCCTAATCTGTTGGCCACGCGCACATGCGCGACCGTTCGGATGGACAACAGTTAAGTATCGATTTCGTTCCCTTTAGTGTGCTTCGGCCCAGTTTGCACCTTGGCCTGCATCCACCGCCAGCTTTACGTCCAGTTTAACGGCCGGATCGCTGGCGTTTTCCATCACATCACGCGCGGCAGTGATCAACGCATCGGCGCTGCCTTCATCCACTTCAAAGATCAATTCGTCATGGACCTGCAACAGCATTTTCGCTGGAATATCGCGGATCGCATCGGGCATCCGGATCATCGCGCGCCGGATCACATCAGCAGCCGTGCCTTGAATCGGCGCGTTGATCGCCGCACGTTTGGCAAAGCCAGCATGGGGGCCCTTGGCGTTAATTTCCGGCGTGTTGATCTTGCGGCCAAACAGGGTTTGCACATAGCCATGGTCTTTGGCAAAGGCGACAGTGTCGTCCATATAGGTGCGAATACCCGGGAACCGTTCAAAATAACGGTCGATAAACCCTTGGGCCTCGTTGCGGGGAATGCGCAGGTTACGCGCCAGCCCGAACCCCGAAATGCCGTATATGACACCAAAGTTGATCGCCTTCGCCTGCCGCCGGATGTCGGATGTCATCTGGTCCAGCGGCACATCAAACATTTCCGACGCGGTCATCGCGTGAATGTCGATGCCATCAACAAACGCCTGCTTCAGCGCATCGATACCTGCAACATGCGCAAGAATGCGCAATTCGATCTGGGAATAATCCAGACTGACCAAAACCTTGCCCGGTTCTGCAACAAAGGCTTCGCGAATGCGCCGCCCTTCTTCGGACCGGACCGGGATGTTTTGCAGGTTAGGATCGGTCGATGCCAAACGTCCGGTGTTTGCACCTGCAATAGAATAAGACGTGTGCACGCGCCCGGTATCCGCGTTGATATGACCCTGCAACGCATCGGTATAGGTTGACTTCAGCTTGGACAATTGCCGCCAATCCAGAATGCGGCGTGGCAAATCGTGGATCGTCGCCAGATCCTCAAGAACATCAGCCCCGGTCGAATAGGCACCCGTTTTACCCGTCGAAGGTTTTTTGCCATCCGGCATTTCAAGACCCATTTCGTCGAACAGGATTTCCCCCAGTTGCTTGGGTGATCCGACGTTAAACTTGCGGCCTGCCATTTCCTGAATTTCGTCTTCCAGCCCCGCCATTTTCTGCGCAAAAGCGTTCGACATCCGCGACAGCGTATCGCGGTCCACCTTGATACCGTGCATTTCCATTTGCGCCAGCACCGGGACCAGTGGCCGTTCCAACGTCTCATAAACGGTTGTCACTTGGTTCACGTGCAGCTGCGGCTTGAAATGTTGCCACAGTCGCAACGTGATATCCGCATCCTCTGCCGCATACTTCACCGCATCGGCAACAGGCACCCGGTCAAAGGTGATCGCCGATTTACCGGCACCCAACAGCGGCTTAATCGGGATCGGCGTATGCCCCAGATACCGTTCCGACAGCACATCCATCCCATGATTATGGATGCCTGCATGCATCGCATATGACATCAGCATGGTGTCATCAATCGGCGCAACCGTGATACCAACCAGGGCAAATATCTTGGCGTCGTATTTCATGTTCTGACCGATTTTCAGAATGCTAGCATCCTGCAAAACCGGCTTTAGCATTGCCAGACACCGGTCGATATTCATCTGCCCGGTGGCCGCGGCATCCGATCCAAACAAATCATCAGACGCAGAGGCCTTGTGAATCAGCGGGATGTAGCAGGCCTGCCCCGGTTCTACACACAACGAAATCCCGACCAAATCGACGATCATTTCGTCCAATCCGGTGGTTTCGGTATCCACCGCCACATAGCCCCGTTCGCGAATACGGTCGATCCAGACCTGCAACGCAGCCTCGTCAGAGACACATTCGTAAGTGTCCGCGTCAAACGGCACCGCCGCAGGGGTCGCAACATCTGCGACCTGTGGCGCGTCCTCGATCGTCGGGGCAACTGCCCCCAGTTTTTCGGCGATCCGCTTGGTCACAGTGCGGAATTCCATTTCCGCCAGGAAGCCCAGCAGAACCTCTGGATCAGGGTCGCGGATTTCAAGACTATCCAGATCAAACGGCAGATGCATATCACAATCAAGCTGCACCAGCCGTTTTGACAGTTCAATCTGCGCACGGTGTTCGATCAGCGTCTCGCGGCGTTTGGGTTGCTTGATCTCGCTTGCGCGGTCCAGCAGGCTTTCCAGATCGCCGTATTCATTGATCAAAAGCGCTGCGGTTTTAATCCCGATCCCCGGCGCACCGGGGACGTTATCAACCGAATCCCCCGAAAGCGCTTGCACATCGACAACACGCTCTGGCCCGACGCCAAATTTTTCGATCACGCCGTCACGGTCGATGCGTTTGTTTTTCATCGGGTCCAGCATTTCGACCCCGTCACCGACCAGCTGCATCAGATCCTTGTCGGATGAAATGATGGTCACCCTGCCGCCCGCATCGCGGGCTTGATGGGACAGGGTCGCAATAATGTCGTCCGCCTCGAAACCTTCGATCTCTTCGCAAGCGATATTGAATGCGCGTGTGGCTTGGCGGGTCAACGGCATTTGCGGGCGCAAATCCTCTGGCATCGCTTCACGGTTGGCTTTGTAAAGGTCATACATGTCGTTGCGGAAGGTGTGGCTGCCCTTGTCGAAAATCACCGCAACATGCGTCGCCGAATCCGGTCCGGCGTTGTTTTCAACATACCGCTGCAACATGTTTACAAAACCAGACACCGCACCCACCGGCAAACCGTCCGATTTCCGCGTCAGCGGCGGCAGCGCATGATAGGCACGAAAAATAAAAGCCGACCCGTCGATCAGGTGTAGATGACAGCCTTTGCCGAATTGCGTTGTCATGGTATCGCCCCTTATTGTCTGACGGAGTTTTGCCATGTTCCGACCGATCCTTCCAGTGATCATCTGCCTTGCCGGACCACTAAGCGCGCAATCCTCGGCGCCCTGCGGCCCGCACCAATGCGATTACGTGCTGGCATGTATCGGCATGGACGGGCTGCGGTATGATGGGGTGGCGATCGGAAACGGCCCGGTGAACACCATGCGCGGCCAGCTTGACACCGGTGTCACATGCACCGCCACGCGCATGCGATTCAACAAACCATATGCGGGCAAAATCACCCTATCGTGCGACGATGGTACACGCACGATGGCCAACTATGACGCGGCATATTTGGGCGCCGGGTACAGCTATGGGCAGTCTGTCACAGCCGACGGACGCCACGTGCGGATGTGGGTCGCACATGACATGATGGGCGCTCTACGCGATCAATCCGCCGATAGCCCTGCCAACGCATCCTGCACGGCGCAGACCGACTAAACCTTGCCCTCGAAATCCGCATGCACCAATTTGGCATCGCAATAGGGGCATTCAACAAATCCGACTTCATGCGGGATTTGCAGCCACACGCGCGGGTGGCCAAGGCCGGCTTCGCCACCGTCACAGGCAATACGCCAGTCGTGCACAATGCGAATCTCTGGGGCGGGTGTGGTCATGATTTCACCTGTCTGGTTGCCGCGGGGCGCTGCCCGCTTTAGATCAGTGCAGATATACCGCAGCGATGGCGCAGGGGAAAGACCAGCATGACCGACAACGCAATAGAAATTTCAGGCCTGAAAAAGACCTACGCCGCCACAGGGCGCAGCCCCGCCAAAGAGGCGCTGAAAGGCATCGATCTGAACATACCACGCGGGACGATTTTCGGATTGCTCGGGCCAAATGGCGCCGGAAAATCGACGCTTATCAATATTTTAGCTGGTCTGGTGGTGAAATCGGCCGGCACCGTGAACATCTGGGGGTTCGACCAAGACAAGAACCCGCGCCAGTCCCGCGCCTCTATCGGAATTATGCCACAAGAACCCCACCTTGACCCGTTTTTCACCCCTGCCGGGTCGCTTGACGTGCAAGCGGGGCTGTATGGCGTGCCAAAATCGCAACGCAAAACGGACGAAATATTGGAATTGATCGGGTTGACCGACAAGGCCAACGCCTATGCACGGTCACTGTCTGGCGGCATGCGCCGGCGGTTGCTGCTGGGTAAGGCGCTTGTGCATTCCCCGCAAATCCTTGTGCTTGATGAACCCACGGCCGGTGTCGACATCGAACTGCGCAACCTGCTTTGGCAGAACGTGCGCAAACTTAACAATGAAGGAATGACGATCATTCTGACCACGCATTACCTCGAAGAAGCAGAACAGATGTGCGACGACATCGCGATCATCAACCACGGAGAGGTGATCGTGCGCGACAGTACCGCCAACCTGCTGGGGCAACTCGACAGTAAAACGCTGGTGATCACCCCCGATCGGGCGGCGGACCTGCCTGCGCTGCCGCCGTCGATCATCGGTCAAAAGCACGCCAATGGCACGCTGACGTTTACCTACAAAAGCAGCACAACGCCCGCAGACGCGGTCCTGAACATTGTCCGGGAAGCCGGGATCAGCATCAAGGATGTAACCACCCAGCAAGCCGACCTTGAAGACGTGTTCTTGTCGCTCACGTCTTCGAAATAAAGGTCTTGTTTGCCCAATTACCCGCAGCGGGGTTAATTGGGCAACATCCGCCCCAGTTGTTTGCCGCCGATGATGTGCATGTGGTAATGCGGCACATCTTGCACGCCGTGGGTGCGTGTGTTCGACACGGCGCGGAATCCCTGCTTTAACCCTGTTAATTCACAGACCGCCGCAACCGCCTGAAAAAAACCCGCCTGCTCTTCGGCGGACGCATCCCGTGCAAAATGATCAAGGCTCATATAGGGGCCTTTTGGTATGACAAGCACATGCACCGGGGCTTGCGGCGTAATATCATGAAACGCCAAGGCGTGGGCGTTTTCAAAAACGGTGTTGTTCGGAATTTCGCCGCGCAAGATTTTCGCAAAGATATTCTGGTCGTCGTATGCATAGTCCATGGGGGCCTCAATCAACAAAAAGATAAGGGGTTTCGGCAAGGGTGCGGGCCAGGTCCGCATTCACACTCAGGAACTGACCAATCGCCGCCGCATTTTCATCAATGCTGGCGTTTTCACGCATACGCAGAGCGCCCGAAAACGCCGCATCACGCATGCTGTCGCGCTCATGAATAATATCACTTCGGATCGTGGGCAGTAGGCGCGCGACAACTGCGTCAGTGGTCGCAGGCCCCGCAAGACCCACACGTTTCGCATGGCCAGTCAGATAGTCGTCGTCAAAATTACATTCAATTTCCAGAAGGCGCACGTTCGCCCGATCCGCAAAGAAATCGGTGATCAGATCAAGGTTCGCAGTGTCCAGACAGATCACCAATCGGTCGGTTTGGTATTGATCAAACAGCATCCGCAACAGGGCGCGGCGATGACGGCCGCGCTTTTCGATCGTGGCTTCGATGCCGCCCAAATCAGGCAGTACCGTATCTTGTTCATTAAACAGGTATTCGACGGCGGCGATGTCCGTATGCGCACGAATGCCCGCAACAAGCCGCTTTGCCACATGCCATTTTTTACAGGCGATAATCATCAATTCGCGCGATCGGCCCAGCGTTGTCGCATTTTCCCAAAAGCGTGGCGCAAAACGGCGCCCATCCCGACCGCGGCCCGTCAAAAACTTAAACAGGTTCCGGCCTTCGTCCGAGATCACAAAGTCGGTGCGGTCGCTGGCATAAAGCGCACCAAGTTCGGTCCGTAATTGATGCGCGTCCGCGCTGATCTTGCGCGCGAACAACCCGTCCTGCCCCAGCAACAAATCAAAATGATCATTATAAAACGTGACCGGCATCCCGTAGTCAGTGAACATCAAAAATGTCAGGGTCCGGTTTTCCAGTTCGCGGTCTGGCACCAGATGGCGGACCAAGGTTTGGAAAAATGTCTCGTCGGGTATCCACGTGGTGCGGAAAAACCGCATCACATCGCGGCGGGTCGCGACAAATTCTTGCAAGGCTTCAACGGTGCGACGACGTAAACACCACCACTGACTGCCGATCATCACCTGAATATCATGGGGGATTTTGCGCGTCAGGCCCAGCTTTTGCTGCAAAGAAAGCGAGGTATAGAACTGCCATTTCTGGGTGCGTTCGTTAAAAAAGTGACGATAAATCAAACGCTCTTCGCGAAAGCCAGTTTTGATCCAGTTACTCTCGAAAAAGTCGTAGCTTTCGATAAAATCACGGTCATGCTGGTCCAGAAATTCGTGGACGTAAGCCGCGGATTTGATCGGCATGCAGTCGCCCGATACCATGTAGAAATGGCTGGCGCGCGGGAATGCGTCGACCGCCGCATTCACAGCATGCAACGTCGCCTGCACAAGGCTCCATTCGCCCCAGCCACATTTGATCCGTGTCTTGGCGAAAGCAACGTTCGGGTTGTCCGCAAGCCCAGCGCGGATCGCCGCAAAATCCGCCTGCGGGGCCGACGCATCAAAGTGTATCGCGATATAATCCCCTGCCGCCGTCAACTGTTGCGCCTGCTGCACAATCGCATCAGGGTTCTTGTGGCACAGAAGAATGAAGGCAATACGTGCCATCGCGGTTGCTTACTCCTAGATTTTATCGCTCGATTGCGGCTTCATACCGTGAACAGTCATTGAATAAACAGAGTTTCTTTGCTCTTAAAGGCGTATTGACAGCGACGTTTCCCAAAAGGAGATCACAATTGGCGAATTTTCCCGGAACGTGGATGACAACCAGCGAAAGCATGGTTTACCGGGTTGTACCCAAATGCGCATGCTCAACCATCGGCCAGATCATGTATTACTCAGACCATGGGCGGTTTTTTGATGGTGACATCCATGACGCTACAACAGGCATGCATAAATGGGCGCTGGACGACAGCCATGGCCCTATTGCCGACAACGTCGCCCACCACAAAAGCTATGCTTTTACCTGCGTTCGCAATCCCTACACCCGCATTTTGTCGTCGTTCTTTGACAAAATTTGCGGTGTCCAGCGGAACGGGAAATATTACCGGGGAAACCTTGTTCCTCTGTTAACCCAAAAATACGGGATCGAGGTCGGCAATCCAGAGACCGGGTTCGAATTCGACCAAATCAAAAGCTTTCGCCGGTTCCTGCTTTTTGCACGCGACAGCATCCGCTGGCGTCGTCCGATGGAGGCCGACATCCATTGGTCTGCCATGTCAGGCCATATTTCGACCTTTATCGTGAATGGCGGCAAATACGACCGGATATTCTGGACCGAAAAATTCAACGACGGAATGCAAGGGGTCTTGGACGACATTGAAACCCCGCATCAGATTGATCTCGCGACGATCCCGCGTTTCAACGAAAGCGAAGGTCACGGGCCCAAACGTCTGCATCCGGTGGAAGACTACTTTGACGACCTGTCGATGCATTTGATTTACGAGATGTATAAAAAGGACTTCCGCGTCTTCAAATACGACTTTGAAAATCCAGCCAACAAGATGCCTATCGGCGAAATTGATCTGGACGAAGTGCACGCCAAACTGGGTCAATAATTGCGCCTTTGGTGCCTAGAGCGGGGGCTTTGCGCCCCCCCTTGCACCGGCAGGCGTAGGCAGGACTGTCGATGACCGCCGCCGAAGACCCGGCCCCCCGACCCGAGGCGCCGGACACCCTAAGGTTGGGTGGCGTTGCAATCAATCCGACACCCCCCGACTGCTGAAACCCGGAAATCCGCTGGCCCTTTGACCAAGTGGCGCTAGCTATATCAATATCGTTAATGATCGGGAGCATCGCGTGACACTGGTATTGATCATGGGCAGTGGCCCCAACGTCATCGCATGCCGTGACTGGCAGCGTGATCCGTTTGATCAGATTGTAGCCATTAACAATGCCTGGCAGGTGCGCGCAGATTGGGATTTTCTGATCCACCCGGATGATTTCCCGAATGACCGTAAACCCGCCGCCATCACCGCGCAGCAAAAAGTTGTGACTGCCGCGGATTACGTTCCGCTGCAAAACAGTCGTGGCGGTTTTGTCTATGCGGGCGGGACGATGGCGTTTACTGCAGCCTATTGGGCACTTGCCGCGCTCAAACCCAAAGTTATGGCCTTTATCGGCTGCGACATGGTCTATCCGGCCCAGTCAAACACACATTTTTACGGATCCGGGACCGCTGATCCGTTGCGCAACGATGTGACGTTACGGTCGCTCGAAGCAAAGTCGGCCCGTTTTATGGTGATGGCCGCATATGACGGCTGTGCGGTGGTCAATCTGTCCGACCAGCACAGCCGCCTTGTGTATCCACGTGCGACACCAGCTGCCCTGACACACTGCGCCCCAGCCACATACGATTCGGCGACAATGGCGGCGGCCCTCAATGAAGAGAGACGCCTGAATTATTACGTCCCATCCGGCAAATACTGGAAAGAAGAAAGCCGCTTTGATCCCGCGGCCATCGACGCGCTTGACGCGCTTTGGCTTACAGCAGCCCGTGGTCCGCAAACAACGCCTTAAGGTCCGCTTCGGGGCGGGCGCCGATATGGCTGATCACCTCTGACGCGGCGAGGTTGCCCATTTTGCCGCAAGTTTCCAGATCATGGCCGTTGGACAGCCCCCACAGGAAAGCACCCGCGAACAGATCGCCGGCACCCGTTGCATCAACAATCTGCGTTGGCACGGCAGGCACCTGCCAACGTGCGCCGCCGGACACGATGTGCACGCCGTGTTCACTGTCGGTACAGGCCACAATCGCGACCTCGGACGCTGCCTGCGCTAGCGCGGCGTCGAAATCTTCGGTCTCGTACATCGACAGCATTTCGGCGCGGTTGCAAAACAGCAGGTCAACATGGTCCTTGATCATATCGCGGAACGCATCCCGGTGGCGCGATATACAGAATGGATCGGACAAGGTGATCGACACCTTCCCGCCCGCGCCTTTGCAGGCTGCAATCGCCTTGGCAAACGCTGCGTGGCTATCGGGCCCGTCAAAGCGGTAGCCTTCCAGATAGATCCATTCGGCGTCCGCCATCTGGGCGTCATCAATATCGTCAGGCGACAAAAACTCGGTCACGCCCAGATAGGTGTTCATGGATCTTTCGCCATCGGGCGTCACGATCACAATGCAACGGCCTGTTTCGGCCTCTTCGGTTTTTGCGGCCAACGCTGTTTCGTAAACGGCCCCCTGCGCGCGCAGATCATGGGCAAAAATTGCGCCTAATTGGTCGTCCTTCACCTTACCGACATAGGCGGTGCGGCCGCCCAGATGCGCGATCCCGGCAATGGTATTCGCCGCCGACCCACCGCTGATTTCTTTCGCAGGGCCGACGCGCGCATACAGCGATACGGCCCGGTCCATGTCGATCAGTTGCATAATGCCTTTGCCGATCCCGGCCTCGGCCAGAAACGCATCGTCAGCGCGCGCCAAAACATCAACCATCGCATTGCCGATCCCGACAACCTGAAACTTTTTCATAGGTTCTTTTCCTCAAACAGACACAGATCGCGGATTAAACAGGCCGCGCATTTTGGTTTACGAGCAACGCATGTATAGCGCCCGTGCAGAATCATCCAGTGGTGGGCGTGCTGCTGGAAATCAGCGGGAATATTGTCTTCGATGGCGCGTTCGACGGCATCGACATCTTTGCCGACGGCCACACCGCTTCTGTTGCCAAACCGGAAAATATGGGTGTCGACTGCCTGCGCTGGCTGACCCCACCACATGTTCAGTACCACGTTGGCGGTTTTACGGCCGACACCGGGCAGCGATTGCAGGGCGGCGCGGGAATTGGGCACCTTGCCGCCATAGTCATCAACCAAAATTTGGCTCATCTTGATGACGTTCTTGGCCTTTTGGCGGAACAGTCCAATGGTTTTTATATGCTCGGTCACGCCATCCAACCCAAGGTCCAGCATCTTTTGTGGCGTATCTGCGATTTTGAACAGCGCGCGTGTCGCTTTGTTCACACCTGCATCTGTGGCTTGCGCCGAAAGCGCAACAGCGACAACAAGCGTGTAGGCATTGACATGTTCCAGCTCACCCTTGGGTTCGGGCTCTGCCGCCTGAAAGCGCGCAAAGATCTCGCGGATCGTGTGATAATCAAGCTGTTTTACCATCCCGACCGTATGCCCTGCCGCGCCAAAGGGGGCAAGCGTCAGATGCGCAATATTCGGGTCGCGCCCGCCGCCTTATCCCCCTAATTTGATCCACATGGAACAGTCCGACACATATCATTACCACGTCATGCGCCGCGCGATTGCTGCGATTGATGCCGCAGGCGACACACAGCTTTCGTTGGCTGACCTCGCTGCCGACATGCAAATGAGCCCCGCGCATTTTCAGCGCCTTTTTTCCAGTTGGGTCGGCGTATCCCCCAAGCGGTATCAACAATATCTCACCTTGGCGCACGCCAAGTCCTTGTTGCGGGACCGGTTCACCACGCTGGACACCGCACACACTGTCGGGCTTTCGGGCAGTGGCCGCCTGCATGATCTATTTGTCCGCTGGGAGGCGATGAGCCCCGGCGACTATGCCCGTAACGGCGCGGATCTGGTAATATACTGGGGGTGGTTTGACAGTTTCTTTGGCCCTGCTTTGATCATGGGCACAAAGCGCGGCATCTGCGGCCTGGCCTTTGCTGCCGAATCAGGAACCGACGCGGCCATGGCTGACCTGCAATCGCGCTGGCCCGCGGCGCAGTTCACGCAAGATGCCGCATTTTTGCGGCCTTGGGCCGCGGCAACGCTGGGGATGGCGGGCGAAACGCAACTGCATATGATCGGCGCTCCTTTCCAGCTTAAGGTTTGGGAGGCCCTGCTGACCATCCCGTCAGGGCATGTCACCACCTATTCCGAAATCGCGAAATCCATCGGCAACGCCAAAGCGGTGCGCGCCGTCGGTACCGCCGTCGGGCGCAATCCGGTCAGCCTTTTGATCCCTTGTCACCGGGCGTTGCGCAAATCGGGCGCCCTTGGCGGCTATCATTGGGGGTTGCCGGTCAAGCGGGCGATTCTTGCTTGGGAATCCGCGCGTGCAGACGCTGCGCAACAATCCGCGGAAAATAATCTGGAACCAATCGGTCCATGACTGCGTTATTGGATAACAAAGCATAATGCGCCATACACCGCAGCATCTTGAACGGGTATTTTGCCCCAAATCAAATGGACCTAGATCGATGACATTTTCAAAACTTCCCCTGATCTTCGCAGCAGCCTCTTTCACTCTTGTTGCAGCATGTGAAGAAGGCGGCCCGAACGACTATCAGAAAACACAGCAAGGTGCGCTAATTGGCGCGCTGGGTGGTGCTGCGGTTGGCGCACTGACCAATAACGATGGAACAGTTCGCGACCGTAACCAGGCAGCGCTGATCGGTGCGGCACTGGGTGCTGGCGCAGGTGCGGCCATTGGCAACAACCTCGACAAACAAGCCGAAGAACTGCGCCGCTCTTTGCGGTCCGACATTGGCGTGTCCAACAACGGCACTGACCTGCGTGTTGTCCTGTCCCAAGACCTGCTGTTTGCCGTCGACAGCACATCGGTTTCCGGCGTGTCACAAAACGAACTTCGCATCGTTGCGCAGTCTTTGAACAACTACCCAAATACGACAGTCAACGTTGTCGGACATACCGATAACACTGGTGACGCCAGCTACAACTACGACCTGTCCCAGCGTCGCGCGCAGGCAGTTGCCGCTGTCTTGATGAGCGGTGGCGTGTCGTCGTCGCGTATCCGCGCCATTGGTGCCGGGGAAAACCAGCCGATCGCGAGCAACCTGAACGCCCAAGGTCGCGCCGCGAACCGCCGTGTTGAAATCATCATCACGCCAAACGGCTAAACCGCGCACAACGGTGACATCACAAAGGGGCCGCATGACTGAGGCCCCTTTTACGTTGTGAACCTGCGTCTGCGGTCATATAATTTGACCAATAGCGCGAGGCCCATCATGCCCTTTGAACCCATCCAACAAGAAAAGCTGTCCCATGGCGTCGTGCGCCAAATCGAAGGGCTGATCTTGCGTGGTATTTTGCGGCCCGGTGAGAGGCTCCCGTCAGAGCGCGAACTTAGTGACCGTATGGGCGTCTCGCGGCCCTCTCTGCGCGAAGCCTTGGCAGACCTGCAAGACCGCGGCCTGCTGGCGTCAAAAGCGGGCGCAGGGGTGTTTGTCGCGGATGTCCTTGGATCGGCCTTTGCGCCTGCACTGGTCAAATTGTTTGCAAGCCATGATGCTGCGGTGTTCGACTACATCGCCTTCCGCCGTGATATGGAAGGGCTGGCCGCCGAACGCGCCGCCCGTTTGGCCAGCGACACCGACCTGCAACTGATCGACACCATTTTCCAAAAAATGGAAGCCGCGCATAAGAAACGCAATCCCGCAGACGAAGCGCATCTGGACGCCGATTTTCACCTGTCGATCATCGAGGCAAGCCACAATATCATCATGTTGCACATGATGCGGTCGATGTATGAATTGCTGCGCGAAGGTGTATTCTACAACCGCTCTATCATGTTCAAACAGCGCACGACCCGCGACACCCTGCTTGATCAACATCGCAAGATCAACGACGCCTTGCAGGCCCACGACCCCGCTGCCGCCCGCGCCGCCGTCGAATCGCATCTGAATTTCGTCGAAACGTCTTTGACCGATCAGCAAAAATCCGAACGTAACGAGGTTTACGCCCTGAAACGTCTTGATCACGAAGTTTCGCGGTAGCGGGTCTTATCTTCGTCAACCAGACGCTTCCATAATACAATGCTGATCAACGCTTGGATCAAAATGCCGATCAGCACATAGGGATGCACCGCGCCGACCACGTGACTGGCATAGATCAACATATCCCAAAGCGCGTGCCAGATAATTACCACCCAAAGGCTCCCTGCGCGCAACGCAACGGGCGCAAGAAAGACCCCGACAAAAAACGCAAACGCGATTTGCTGGGCAACCGCATGCGCCACGGGCTGAACAATGGCGCTGGCCCCATGCAACAGGCCAAATAACACCGCTGATAACAACATTGCCGAAAACACGGGCAGCCGCTGCAACGCCGCGCGCAACAGAATGCCGCGAAACATGACCTCTTCGGTGAAACCGATCATGATGGGAACCGCCACGATCAGCACGGCGGTGTCCGCGCGTAAGGGCACCCCATCATTGATCTGCCATGCGCGCAGCGTGCCGATGCCGACCGCCCAAAGCAACGCGGCGGCTGGCAGCAACCAGAACAGGCCACGCCAACGCAAGCGCCCAAACCCGATGGCGGTCCAGCTGCTATAGCGGCGGACATAGACCACACAGATCAACAGCAGCAGCAGCTCTAGACCGAACAGCCGCCACAGCGCTGATTCAAGTCCCCCATTGGTCGCCGGCACGGAACTGCTCAACACTGCTACAGCACAAACAACACCGAAATAAACCGCAACAGCAATGAGCGCCCGGGACAGATGGGTCATGACCGCGCGTCCTTCGGCATGCGGGGTGTCATCGCAGACGCGCCAACAAAAAAGCCCGGCTGCGCAACGGCGACCGGGCTTTTAAAAACGCTGCAGGAAAGGGCCTGCTGCAATCTCACTTAGTGCATTTTTTCTGAGACGGTCGTGATTGCATCGTCAATCAACGTCCCCGCAGATTTTGCATCCATTTGCTGCGTAATCACGTCTTTTGCAGCACCGATCGCGACAGTAATGGCTTCGTCACGCACAGCTTTGACGGCAGCGGACTGCGCACTTGCAATCTGTTCCTCTGCCGCAGCAAGACGGCGGGTGATCGACGCGGCGATATCCGCTTTTGCAGCAATCGCAGCAGTTGTCGCCTCTTCCTTTGCAGCCGCAACAATGCGGTCAGCCTGGACCTGGACTTCTTTTTGCTTGCGCTCATATGCGGCGAGCAACGACTGGGCCTCTTCGCGTAGCGACTTTGCTTCGTTCAGTTCAGACCGGATCGCCTCTGCGCGCTTGTCGAGCATCGCACCAATCGCTGATGGCACCTTCATGTACAAAAGGATGCCCACAAAGATCAGGAACGCGATCAACACCACAAAGTTGGTGTTTTTCAATGACACGAATGGACCAGTCGCCGCCAAGGCAGGCGATGCGCCAAGGGCGAAGAGTGCGGTGAAAATCAAACGCATGACTTACCCTTTCATCCGTGCCGTCACCGCAGCGGTGATGGCCGTTGCGTCAGCCGTCGTACCCATCGCGGCAACCAATTCCTTGGCTGTTGCTTTGGCAACTTCGGTGACGGATTTAACAGCGCTCGCGCGAATTTCGGCAATCGCCGCTTCGCCTTCTGCTGCCTTGGCCGCAATTGTCGCATCTGCTTTTGCAAGCTCTGCATCCAATTCGACCTGAATTTCTGCTTTGGCTTCAGCAACGATTTGCTGCGCCTGAGCGCGCGCATCAACAAGGGCTTTTTCGTAAGCGGCCTCTGCGTCTGACGCTTTTATTTTCAGTTCTTCTGCGGCGGCCAGATCATTGGTGATCGTGCCGGACCGTTCTGCCAGAACCGCACTGATGCGCGGCAATGCGATGCGTGACATCACAAAGTAAGTCGCAGCAAGCGCAACAAGCAGCCAGAAAATCTGGTTTGGAATCCAATCCGCACAAAGCTGCGGCATACCGATAGCACCGCCTTGCGCATCTACGCAGGCTCCTACAACGGCGTCGTGTGTTTCTGTTGCCATAGTGGCCCCCGGATACCTTGTGATTTTACCGACTGGCGCGGATTACCGCACCAGTCAGCCGTAAGGATAACGGTGTGTTCTTATGCGAACTTCAGCAGAAGTGCTACGAGGAACGAGAAGATCCCCAGCGCTTCGGCGAATGCCAGACCGATAAACAGTGTCGCTGTCTGCGAAGCAGCAGCGGATGGGTTGCGCAGTGCGCCTGCAAGATAGTTGCCAGCAACGTTGCCAACACCAATAGCTGCAATGCCAGAACCGATAGCTGCCAGACCGGCACCAATGCTTGCGATATCGCCTTCCATGAGAATTCTCCTTACGATTGGAAGTTTAGAAATAGGTGGATGATCCCACCCATGTGGTAATTAGTGTGCGGGATGAAGCGCGTCTTTCAGATAGACACACGTCAAGATCGTGAAAACATAGGCCTGAATACCGGCCACAAGGACCTCCAGGCCGTAGATGGCGACGATCCCAAGGATCGCAGCCGGGCTTGCCAATGTCAGCGCGGCAAAGCCTGCGAATACTTTGATCACAACGTGACCAGCGGTGATGTTACCGGCCAAACGAACCGACAAGCTTACCGGACGCACGAAGTAAGAGATCACTTCGATGATCGCGATGACCGGGCGCAAGAACGCAGGCGCATCTTTCATCCAGAACAGACCCAGAAACGACGCGCCGTGCTTGACGAAACCCAGCACGGTGATCGCGATGAACACACCGAAACCCAGCACCGCAGTAATCGCGATCATGGATGTAGGGCTGTACGACATCGGCAGCAGGGCCAGATAGTTCGCAAACAAGACGAAGACAAACAGTGTCATGACAAAAGGAAAGTACTTCACGGCATCTTTGCCGGTCACGTCTTCGATCATCTTATAGACAAAGCCGTACATCAATTCGCCGACGGACTGGATACGCGATGGAATGATACCACGACCGCGGCTACCCAGAACGAAGATACCGATCACGCACAAAACAAGGATCGCCAGCCACAAGGTCAGTGTCGTTGGTGTGTACCAATGAACTTCGCCGTAACCAAACAGAGACTTGGGAATAAACTGATCCAGGGGATGGAAAACCAGACCACCTTCGGAATGTGCTTCAGTCGCCACGTGCGTCACCCTTTTCTTCGGCAGCCATCTGCTGCTTCATCTGAACCTCTTTGGCGGATCGCATCATGGTTTTTACGCCGGCTGCGAGGCCAAAAAATATGAACAGCACCAGAAAAATCGGCATGGTTCCCAGCAGGGTGTCCAGTCCGTATCCGATGCCAAAGCCGATCCCAAGACCGGCGACAAGCTCGATTACCATCCGCCACGCAAGCTGCGCCTGCGAATAGTGTTCTTCCGAATGATCCTTAATGATGTCCGGCTTTTTCAGCGCCGCGATCTTCGCATCAAGTGCCTTAAGGCGGTCAGCGTCGGACGGTTCAGACATCGTTATGGTCCCCTCGCAAGGTTGCGCAAGGTTTAGGCGGCGCCCACCTCAGAGTCAAGCAAAGGTGAACAGCCTCTATCATGCTGTATTATATGGATATTTTCGGAAATGCGGAACGATCAAGCAGCTTGAATCTGCCCCAAAGCCGCATAATCAATATTCAACCAAATGGTTGACGTTCGCATCACGACCCGCTTAATCAGCCTATGACCATGCACCTTGATCTTGTCTTTTCGGCGCTTGCCGACCCCACCCGCCGCGTCATCCTTGCGATGCTGCTAGAGGACGACATGGCCGTCACAGATGTGGCAGAACCATTTGCAATGTCACTTGCGGCGATTTCAAAACATTTGGGGGTGCTGACGGGGGCCGGCCTGATCAGTCAGGAAAAACGCGGACGCGTCAAATGGTGCAAACTGGAACCGGACGCGCTGCGTGAAGCGTCGGTCTGGATGCAGGCTTTTGGGCAGATGGCCGCCCTAGACCTCGACGCGTTCGAGGCGTTTTTGGAAAAAGAACTAGAGTGACCGGCGCCACGTTGATCGGGCACCGGCCATAAACTGTTTTAAAGTACGAATTGTACGATTGCCAAAACGATCACAACGAGGCCGACAAGATAAATAATATTCCGCATTTTTTAGTTTCCTTTTGCTTTCGCATTGATAACCTGCGGACCTGCCAAAAGGTTCCACAATTAATCACGCAATAATAAAAACAGAGCCACAATCGTTAACCCAAGGCCAATCAGGATCAACGCGGGCGGCGCGGCACCGCCCAATGCGACGTCCCACACGATCACCCATGACGGGGTCAGATACGTATAAGCCATCACCTTTGAGCTGGGCAGCCGCATCGCAGCAAACTGCAACAACGTGAACGTCGTGGCGCTTGCGAAAACAGCGGTATAGACAACTGTCACCCAGACAATTCCGGGCAGGCTTGACCAGTCGGTCGCCGCCAAGTCGCGCCAGCCAACCACTGTCAAAATCACCGCCCCTGCAACCAATGTGCCAAAGGTAAAGACCAGCGCGGGTTCGCCCCGGTTCAATTTGCGCACCAACGGCGTGTAAATCGCGTGCGACACACATCCACAAAACATGATCATCTCGCCGCGACCAATTTCAAAGCGCAGCAAGGCATCAAGATCCGCCCGAAAGATCACCCACATTGCCCCCAACGCGCCAATAGCCAGCGCCAAAGCCATGCGCGCCGTCAGGACTTGCCGTAACAACAGCCAGCCGAATCCGGCGGTCAAAACCGGCGTCAGGGTAAAGACCGCTGCCGTGCTGACCGGGGCTGCGGTTTTCAGCCCTTCGAACATCAAAACAAAATACGTGGTGAAAAATCCGGCTAAAACGACGTACCGCCATGGCGCCTGAAAGGCAGACTGCGGCACGCCGGTTGTCGCAAGTGCAATCGCACCAATGATTGCACCGGCAACCCAGAATCGCACGGCATTCAATGCCAATGGCGAAATTTCATTGGCCGACAACGCCCCCAACGCAAACGACCCGGCCACCAAAATCGAAAACGACAGCATCGCCAGATGCCCGGCACGTGACGGCATCATGCGCAATCGATGCCTTTGACCCGATCTTTGATGAACCGTAAAAAGGCCTGAACCTTGGTTGTGCGATGCAAATCGACATGGGTCACCAACCAGATCGGCGAACTCCAACTTTCATCGCGCGCGATTACCTCTGTCAGTTGCGGCAGATGACGCAGCATCGGGGCAAGGACAAACCCGATGCCAGCCCCTGCCAGCACCGCATCTTGCACATCGCGAAACTCGCTCGCGCGGTAAACCATCGCGTTTTCGGGCACATGTTCGCGCAGCCAGCGTGCGTCAGGGGCTCTGCTGGCCATATCGTCAGGGCCCACAAAAAAGTGGTTTTTCATATCATCGATGCCGGTCGGCATACCGTGACGCGCAATATAGCTGTCTGACGCCACAAGCGCGACCTGCAGCGGCATGAACGGCTGCACAACATTATCAGGTTCATCCGGCATGCGCCCGGCCCGCAAGGCCACATGCGCCTCGCCGTATTCCAGCCGAAAGACCCGCGTCCCCGTCCGGTAGCGCACCCGCACCTCGGGGTGGGCCGCCTGGAAATCGGCCATGACCGGCGTCAGGAACTCTGACAGCACGGACAATGACGTGATGACCAAATCCCCCGATACACCTTCGCCCTGCCCCTTGATGCGCCCGGCCAACTGGGTGAACTGATCATCGGTGGCTTGGGCGACCTGTAATAAATCTTGGCCCGCTTCTGTCGCGGTATACCCACGTGCGTGCCGCTGAAACAGCTTCACGCCCAGACGCTGTTCTAATGCATCAATGTGACGGATCACCGTGGCGTGGTGCACGCCCAACTCTTCCGCTGCACCACTTACGGTGCCTTTGCGGGCAACCTGAAAAGCTGTGCGAATTTCATCCCAATTGTCCATTGGCGCTCCTGTGCGTCAGAAAACATATCATCGCCAAAATCAGGTATTTCGTTCGCAGACACAAGGGTGATTCCAGACACACCCGATTTCGGCACGAAAGCACCCGCTCTGCAGCGGCAGCGCATGTTGACTCGTGGGCATCGCTCTATTAAACACAACGCAACACCCGGATAGCGCCAGCTTTCCGGTCCCCATATATCAGGGGATCGCCCTCCGTCAGCGCGTTGCGCCCACGGGGGCGCTACTGCATTAAGCTTTGCGTACTTATATACGCAGGGCAACCGAAACGACTAAGGGGCCATGGCCTATGTTTGAGAACCTATCTGACCGCCTGTCCGGCGTCTTTGACAAGCTGACCAAGCAGGGTGCGTTGTCTGATGACGACGTCAAAACCGCCCTGCGCGAAGTGCGTATCGCCTTGCTCGAGGCGGACGTGTCGCTGCCGGTCGCACGGGATTTCATCAAGGCGGTTCAGGACAAAGCCACTGGTCAGGCTGTTACGAAATCGATCACCCCCGGTCAGCAGGTTGTCAAAATCGTCCACGACGAATTGCAACATGTCCTGACAGGCGACGTTGAACCCGGTGCACTGAAAATCGACAACCCGCCCGCCCCGATCCTGATGGTCGGTCTGCAAGGGTCCGGTAAAACCACCACCACCGCCAAACTGGCGAAACGCCTAAAAGAACGCGAAGGCAAACGCGTGCTGATGGCGTCGCTTGACGTGAACCGCCCGGCGGCGATGGAACAGTTGGCAATCTTGGGTGTGCAGATCGGTGTTGACACCCTGCCGATCGTCAAGGGCGACGACCCGGTTGCGATTGCCAAACGCGCCAAAGTACAGGCCAGCCTGGGTGGTTATGACGTCTACCTGCTGGATACCGCTGGTCGCTTGCATATCGACGCCGAACTGATCGCCCAAGCCGCCGCCGTCCGCGATGTGGTCAACCCACGCGAAACGCTGTTGGTTGTTGATGGTCTCACCGGCCAGGACGCGGTGAACGTCGCACAAGAATTTGACGACAAAATCGGCGTGTCCGGCGTTGTCCTGACCCGGATGGACGGCGACGGGCGCGGTGGTGCGGCGCTGTCGATGCGGGCGATCACCGGCAAACCGATCCGTTTTGTCGGGATGGGTGAAAAGCTTGATGCGCTGGAAACCTTTGAACCATCGCGCATTGCGGGCCGTATTTTGGGCATGGGTGACATCGTCGCGCTGGTCGAAAAAGCCCAGGAAACCATCGAGGCCGAGCAAGCCGAACGCATGATGCGCCGTTTCCAAAAGGGTCGGTTCAACATGAATGACCTGAAAATGCAGCTTGAGCAGATGCTCAAAATGGGCGGCATGGAAGGGATGATGGGTATGATGCCCGGTGCCGCAAAGATGGGCAAACAAATGGCCGCTGCGGGCATGGATGACGGCATCCTCAAACGCCAGATCGCGCTGATCAATTCGATGACCAAAAAAGAACGGGCCAACCCCGATCTGTTGGCGGCATCGCGCAAAAAACGGATCGCGGCCGGGGCTGGTTTGGATGTGTCCGAACTGAACAAACTGGTGAAACAGCATCGGCAAATGGCCGATATGATGAAAAAGCTCGGCAAGGGCGGCATGTTGAAACAGGCGATCAAAGGGATGTTCAACAAAGGCGGCGACATGCCTGCCGGAATGCCCGACATGAACGACCCCAAAGCAATGGAAGCCGCCGCCAAGGCGCTTGGCGGCAAGATACCCGGCGGTCTGCCCGGTTTGGGTGGCGGCATGGGCCTGCCGCCCGGCCTGTCGGGTTTCGGGAAGAAAAAGTAACCGATGACCCCCGCCCCCACCCTTTCCACAGCACGGCTGGTCCTGCGCGGCCCGGAAAAACGCGACCTTGCGGCCTTTACCGCATGGGCAACGCGGTCCGTGCGTATGGAAACAGTGGGCGGGGCAGTGTCGGAACGCGATGCGTGGCGCGGATTCTTGGCCGGGATCGGTCATTGGAACTGGCACGGCTACGGTTTTTTCACCGTCACCGAAAAGAAAAGCGGCGTTGCTGCGGGCCGTGTCGGCATTTTGAACCACGTGGATTGGCCACAGCCGGAACTTGCGTGGCATATGTTCGACGGGTTTGAAGGACGGTCCTATGCGTTCGAAGCCGCCTGTGCGGTCCGCGAATGGGCGGGGCAAACTCTTGGTCTTGAACCGCTGATCTCGCTGATCGCGCCCGGCAACACACGCTCGCTTGCGCTCGCAACCCGGCTTGGCGCCACCGAAGAACGCCGCGATGTGATCGACGATGAAAAGGTGATCGTCATGCGTCACCTGCGCCACAACGACCCGCGCGCCACCGCCCAAGCTGCGGGGGCCATCACATGAGTCCAACACACAACGCACAAAAACGGGCGCTGCGCCGCCACGCCCATGTGACCCGCCCAACCGCAGGAGCATCCCATGTCTGACGCAACCCAACGCGCCGCCGAAGTGCTCAAAGCCCACCGTGAAAGCATCGACCGCCTTGACGCGATCCTTGTCTATACGCTGGGCGAGCGGTTTAAACACACACAAGCCGTGGGTCGCCTGAAGGCGGAACACGACCTGCCCCCGTCCGATCCTGCCCGTGAAGAACAGCAGATCGCACGGCTCACCGACCTTGCACATCAGGCCGATCTGGACCCTGAATTTGCCAAGAAATTTCTGAATTTCGTCATTCAGGAAGTTATCCAACACCACAAACAACACCAATCGTAGGGTGGATTTCAATCCACCCGCCCTGCCATCTAAGGAGAAAACACCATGGCTATGAAAATTCGTCTCGCACGCGGCGGCTCTAAGAAACGTCCTCACTATGCAATCGTTGCTGCTGACAGCCGCATGCCACGTGACGGCCGCTTTCTTGAAAAGCTTGGCACATACGCACCTATGTTGCCAAAAGACAGCGAAGACCGCGTGAAAATGGATATGGAGCGCGTGCAGTACTGGTTGGGTCAAGGCGCACAGCCAACAGACCGCGTTGCACGGATGCTTGAAACCGCTGGCATTCTGCCCAAGAAGGACCGCGCCAACCTGAAAAAAGGGACACCTGGCAAGGCCGCAACAGCACGCGCCAACGAAAAAGCCGCCAAAGCCGCGAAAGCAGCCGAAGCAGCAGCAGCGCCCGCTGAAGCACCTGCCGAAGAAGAAGCAGCCGCTGAATAAGCACACCTTTGCTGCCCGGCCCCGTGCCGGGCAGCATTTATAAAGGGACGCGTTATGTTTCGCCTGCTCCGCCTGCTGATTTTTACGGCAATCGCCTTTGTTGCGGGTACATTGACCGAACGAAACAACGCTCACACCGCTTGTCGCGACCAAGGCGGCGACTGGACCCAGAATTTTTGTGTAGGATCGGATATCCCATGACTGACCGCGTGATTGTTGGCACTCTTGGCGGCTCTTTTGGCATCAAAGGCGAAGTGCGTTTGAAATCCTTCTGCGCCGACCCGGCAGCCATCGCCGACTACACCCCGCTTTATACCGAAGACGGCCGCACCTTTACGCAGCTGATCCTGACCGGGCAGATGACCAACGGCTTTATCGCCCGCCTTGACGGCGTCACCACCAAAGAAGACGCTGACGCGCTGCGCAATGTCGCGCTATATGCCGAACGCGCCGCGATGCCGTCCCTGCCCGACGACGAATATTACTATGCCGACCTGATCGGCATGACCGTACTCGACACCGGCGGGGCCATGCTTGGCACTGTCAAACACGTGATGGACCACGGCGCGGGCGACCTGCTCGAGATCATCGTGCCCGGCCAATCCGAAACGGTTTTACTTCCATTCACGCAGGCGGTGGTGCCAACGGTGGACATAGCCGCGCGGCGGATCATCGCCAACCCGCCCGCAGGCAGCTTTCCCGAATAATCCACGCCCTAGGGCAGGTCGAACAGGCGGTCAAACGCCTGCCGCCCGTCGCGTGAAAACACGATAACGCGGGTGTCCCCGGCGCGCTTTGCCCAACCCAGCGCCTCGAATTGCTGCAAAAACGCGCGTCCCAAACTGCCCGCCAAATGGGACCGCCGGACGCTCCAGTCCAGACACTCACGACATAGCGGTGTGCGCCGCGCCTGCAACGCGGTCACATCAATATCAAAGTCCGTCGCAAAACGAACACCACTGTCAGTCAGGTGCAACCCGTCCGCCGCGAACGACAAATGCCCGCGCGCCAGCATACTATCATACAGCTGGGTGCCCAGATCGCCCGCCAAATGGTTGTAGCATACCCGCGCCGCGCGCAACGCTGTGTCTCTTGGCCCGGTGCGTTGGCGCAAGTGGCCCGCCCCGGCTGCCAGGCCCATCAGCCCTTCCAACACATGTGCCACGTCATCGCTCGCCAGTGAAAAATATTTGTGCCGGCCCTGCTTGCGCGGGCGCAACAACCCGCCGTCATGCAGCTTTGACAGGTGCGAACTGGCGGTCTGGATTGTGATCCCCGCCTCTTGGGCAAGCTCGCTGACGGTGAACGCCTGTCCGCCCATCAGCGCGGTCAACATATTCGCCCGCGCAGGATCACCGATCAGCGCGGCAATATGGGCAATATCAGGACCTTCTTTCATGGTTCGACCATAATCGAAGCATCACCGCCGATCAATATCGTAGTGTCCCATCATCGCCATACAAAAGGACATCCCATGCTGACCTGTGTCATCCGCTATCATATCGACCCGACCAAAAAGGCGCAGTTCGCGCAATACGCCCAAAACTGGGGGCAGGCGATCCCGCGTTGCGGCGCAGATTTGATTGGCTATTACGCCCCGCACGAAGGGTCCAGCACCCTTGCCTATGGGATATACAATATTGCCAGCCTTGCCGTTTACGAACAATACCGCACCCGTCTGGCCGTCGATCCGCTTGGTCGCGAAAACTATGCGTTTGCACAAAAAGAAAAGTTTCTGCTGCGCGAAGATCGCACGTTTCTGAAGCGCGTCAGCGATCCCCACGGGACAGGTGCCTGACATGATCGCCGTCATATTCGAGGTCATACCCGCCAAGGACCGCAAGGCCGATTATCTCGACATCGCTGCGCAGATGCGCCCGCTTTTGGATCAGGTTGCCGGGTTCATCTCGGTCGAACGCTTTCAAAGCCTGACGAACCCCGGCAAAATCCTGTCGCTGTCCTATTTCGAAAACGAGGCGGCAATCACGCAGTGGCGCAGGCTCGACGCACATCGCAGCGCGCAATCCAAAGGTCGTGATGGCGTTTTTGTCGACTATCGTCTGCGGATCGCGCATGTTGTCCGCGACTATGGCATGTTCGACCGGGCCCAAGCCCCCAAAGACAGCCAGACAGTGCATATCGTTGCTGACAAAACCCGTGGGGTGTGATCGGCGCGCGCGCGATCGGCCCCAACCCGCATGTTCCAATCGGCCGGACGCTTTGTCGCCGCACATGACCCAATAAAATAACGCATTCACCCATAATTGGCGGCACACCGCAGAAATAACTGTAGGGTTGCCGCCACAGCGCCCCACGTTCCCCCCTTTCCCCGCCGCGACGCATCGCCTAGAAACGCGCCATGTCAGACAAAACACCCCTTTCCCAAGGCAAAGCCGTTGGCCGCAAATCGATCCGCCCGACGTTGAAACCGCGCGAGCTGATGACGGACACGCCCGATATTGCGGGCGCATGGACCGCGCAAATCATCACGCTGTTCCCGCAGGCCTTTCCCGGTGTGTTAGGCGAAAGCCTGACCGGAAAGGCCCTGCATGACGGACGGTGGCAATTGCAAACCTATGATCTGCGCGAATACGGCATCGGCAAACACCGCAATGTCGATGACACGCCCGCAGGCGGCGGCGCGGGTATGGTGCTGCGCGCCGATGTGCTTGAGGCGGCGATTATCGATGCCCGCACAGCCGCGCGTGGGGTGATGCCAATGGTGTATCTGTCGCCACGCGGACGGCGGTTTGATCAATCCATGGCGCGACATTGGGCGCAGATGGATGGGGTGACCATGCTGTGCGGACGGTTCGAAGGTGTCGACGAACGGATCTTGCAGCATTTTGGAATTCAAGAAGTATCCTTGGGCGACTTCGTCATGACGGGCGGGGAGATCGCGGCACAAGCGATGATCGACGCCACTGTGCGCCTCTTGCCCGGTGTGCTGGGCAACGCCGACAGCGCCGTCGAGGAAAGCCATTCCAATGGCCTGCTGGAACACCCGCAATACACCAAACCCGCCGCATGGCAGGGGCACGCGATCCCCGATGTTTTAATGTCAGGCAACCACGCGAAGATCGCGCAGTGGCGGCGTGAAATGTCAGAAAAAATCACGCAAGAACGGCGGCCGGATTTGTGGGCCGCGCTTGAAGCATCTAAAAAAACATAACGCGTCGCGCAGGCGTATCCTTGCACTGTCACAAAACCTTGAGTTGCACCGCGCCCCAAAGCGCGTATCTCTCGGCATGTTACCTTGCGTAATGCGCGGGGCGTCTGACGGCGCTCGTTCTTATAAGGAATAAAGACATGCAACAGTTTTTAGGTGCGATCAGCCTGACATTGGCGACCATTGCGGCCGCAGATGCGGCGGCGGAAACATGGACTTTGGACCCGGCACAGTCGGTCGTGGCGTTCGGATCTGTGAAAAAAGACACCATCGGCGAAGCCCACACATTCCAGCGCCTGTCCGGCACAGTCGCCGACGACGGGACCGCGAACATCGACATCGACCTTACCTCGGTGCAAACGAATATCGATATTCGCAACGAACGGATCGCCGAAAATGTCTTTCAGGGCGCGACAACAGCGACCATGACAGCAAGCATCGACATGGGCGCGATGGCGACCCTTCAGGTTGGCGACAGTACAGTCACTGAAATCAATGGGGATTTGGCGTTTTTAGGGCAGGACATCCCGATCTATCTGGATGCGTTTGTGATGCGCACAGCAGATGATCAGGTCCTTGTCACCACCAATAGCATGATTTTTGTGACCACCGAAGAGGCTGGCATTGACGCAGGCCTGGACACGTTGATGCAACTGGCAGACCTGCCCAGCATCACCCGCACCTTCCCTGTGACCTTCCGTTTGGTTTTTGACGCCGCCGAATAGACCGGATCGCGCATCACACCTGTTGCGGTGCGCCATCCAATTTCCCCGCCGGCCCAAACATCACTTGATCACGCCGTCGGCTGGGCCTATACGACGCCAATCTACCGTCTTCGGCGCGTGGATTCGTTTGGCAATGTCACATGCGGTACGTTCTTCGATGCAACGCAGACCAGACCAAACGCAATAAACGAATGACGACCTGATCTCTGGCGGGCGCTGCGGCGGACCCGGACGAAGACCAAGAGCTCTCTGGTGGCACAGAAACATTGCGGAACACCGCAAGTATATCAAGGAGCCGATCAATGAACCTGATCGCACAAATCGAAGCGGAGCAAATCGCTGCGCTGGGGAAAACGATCCCCGACTTCAAAGCGGGTGACACCATCCGCGTTGGTTACAAGGTAACCGAAGGGACACGGACACGTGTCCAGAACTACGAAGGTGTCTGCATAGCACGCAAGAACGGCAAAGGCATTGCCGGTTCGTTCACAGTGCGCAAAATCTCTTTCGGTGAAGGCGTGGAACGTGTGTTCCCACTCTACTCCACCAACATCGACACCATCGAAGTGGTCCGTCGCGGTAAAGTCCGTCGTGCGAAGCTGTATTACCTACGTGATCGTCGTGGTAAATCGGCACGTATCTCCGAAGTCACCAACTACAAAGCGCCTAAGGGCGTCGAAGCGTAAGGACCCGCGTCATGAAAAACGGTATTCACCCAGATTATCACGTGATCGACGTCAAACTGACAGACGGCACAGTGTATCAAATGAAATCCACTTGGGGCAAAGAAGGCGATCAAATGTCGCTGGATATCGACCCATCCGTGCACCCGGCATGGACCGGTGGCGGCACCCGCTTGATGGATGCTGGCGGTCGCGTTTCCAAGTTCAAGAACAAATACGCTGGCTTGGGCTTCTAAACCCGCAGGTGGATCAATTTCCACCCTACGTATGACAAACGCCGCGCATGACTTTGCGCGGCGTTTTGCGTTTAAGCAATGCCGAGGAACCGAAGATGCCACATCCGCTGGAAAGCCTGATTGACCAGATCATTCAAAATGCCGAAAAGCGCGGCGCCTTTGACAACTTGCCGGGCGCGGGTCAACCCATAACGCAGTCTGACGCACCGCAAGACGCCGTCCTGAACCGTTTGTTGCGTGACGCAGAGGCAACGTCGCCCGTGGTGGTCTTGCGCCGTCAAATCCTTGCTGCGCAGGCGCACCTAAAGACGCTCGTCACCAAAGACGACATCAAAGCGCAAATGCTCATCCTGTCCGAACTCAACATGAAACTGGCCATCGAAATGGAGGCATTTCGAAAATACGGCTAAGGTTTTCGAGCAGGATTCATCGTTTGAAAGGATTTGGCGCTTACCCCTGATAGCACGATTCGACGATGATCGCGCTTAGGGAACCTCATGCATAGTATTCACGCCAAATTTTCACTCAAAGCCAGCTTGATTGCTGCGTCTACTTTTTTGATGCTTGCCCTGTTTGGGACGTTATTCTTTATCTTGCAGGCGTCAAATCATGCCGCCCTGATCGACGGGGCGCAACATCAACAAAGTGTGGCGCTCAAGGTTCTGACATCCACATTCAAGGGGGAATTTGACGATATCACCGTCAGTTACACCCCTGACGGTGATGTGCGTCGTGTACAGTGGGAAACCGTCCCTGACCTTCCTGACCACAGTTTGATCGACTCTGTCGGGCAAATCTCGTCTGAAACGGCGACGATCTTTGCATTTGACGCCGAAGCGGGGGATTTCATTCGACGCTCGACCAACATCATCAAGCCCGATGGCTCGCGGGCGGTTGGCACGTATCTGGGGCGTGACAATCCCGTGTTCGCCGCAATGATGCGCCAAGAAACCTACCGCGGAGAGGCCGTAATCCTGGGAAAGCCCTACCTGACGATTTATCAACCCATCGTCGGTGCATCCGGTAACGTCATTGGAATATTCTACGTCGGTGTAGAACGCACACGCATCGACACGCTTATCTCTGCGGGTCAACGCACCAGCATCATTACCGGCATCGTCGCCATCGGCATTGGGCTAATTTTGATGGCGATGGCCGTCTCTGTATTGCTGCGTCCCTTGCGCGAAATTGCAAAAACGATTGATCAGGTTGCAAGCGGGGATCTGGATGGCTACGTACCTTTCACCCAACGTCCGGATCAGATTGGCGCAATCGCGCAGCGTATTCAAAGCTTTCAAACCGACCTGAAAAAGGCGCATTCGCTTGAACAGCTATCAAAGGTCAAACAACACGATCAGGAAATGATCGTATCCAAGCTTCGGGACGCGCTATCGCGCCTTGCAGACAAGGACCTGACACCTCGAATCGAAGCGGAAAACGGGAAAGACTTCCCGCAGGACTATGACGGGTTGCGTGATGACTTTAACAACTTTGTCGGAAACCTTGCGACGATTATCCTTGAGATGGGAGAAATCGCAGAGAGCGTCGACCTCGCCTCCGATGGAATCGGCGCTGGGTCTGCAGAACTGGCGACACGTATTGAACGTCAGGCTGGCACGCTCGCCGACTCTGCCACAGCCCTGAACCAACTGACCCAAGCCAGCGCTGATATCGCAGCCAAAGCAGACGAGGCTGATTCTGTCGCAAAAACAAGCCAGACCCTGTCGGCGCAAAGCCGCAAGGCCCTGGACGAGGCGATGGGTTCCATTGGCAAAATCGAGGCGTCGTCCGGTGCAATCAACCAGATTATTACCGTGATCGAGGATATCGCGTTTCAAACCAATCTTTTGGCGCTCAACGCCGGCGTTGAAGCCGCCAGAGCAGGCGACGCTGGCCGCGGCTTTGCCGTTGTCGCATCTGAGGTACGTGGCCTGGCAAAGAACGCGACAGATTCAGCGCAGGAAATCAAAAAGCTTATCCTGACAAGCAATGACGAGGTGCGCGAAGGCAATCTTTTGGTCAGAAACACTGGACAGGCACTGGGTCAAGTGCTGGAGCATGTTGAAACGCTGGGCCATCTGGTTGCGGATATCGCGCACGAGGTACGCGGCCAATCGCAAGGTCTAGAGCAGGTGAACGGTGGCGTACGCCAGTTGGACAGCATGACCCAAGAAAACGCAGCCATGGTTGAAGAAACCAACGCCGCCGTGCAACAGCTGCGCGAAGAGGCGTCGCGACTTTCGGGATCGCTTGCCGGGTTTCAGGCAGGACAATCGCGCAAGACGGCACAGTTTACATCCCAGCGCGCGTCAGCGAAGGTCGCGCTGCTGCACACCACCCCAACCGTCCAATCCCAACCAAAGCTTGCGGCCGTCAGCCGACCGCGCGCAACTGGAACGGGACCAGCGACCACAGATTGGGAAGACTTCTAACATGCAAAAGGGCGGGAAAACCCCGCCCTTTCCTATCGAACAAATAGGGAATGAAACTTAAGCTGCGCCTGCACTGCGTGATCGGTTACCACCGCCGCCGCCACCTGTCCGACGACGCCCAGCAGATGGTTTCCCACCCCCACCAAATTTCGCGCCTGCTGGCCGCCCTGCACCACCGGCACCGCGTCCAGCATCACCGCCACGACGACCGCCGCCGCCGCCGCCATTCGGGCGTTTCTTTTGACCGGGCTGGATTTCCCACGCACGGCCCGACGCGACAGGAATCGTATCCTTCATCGCCTTTTCGATGTCTTGCAGTTCGATCATCTCGTCTGGAGCCACCAAAGCAATGGCAGACCCTTCTGCCCCGGCACGCGCCGTACGGCCGATGCGATGCACATAGTTTTCAGCCACGTTGGGCATGTCGTAGTTGTAAACATGCCGCACACCCGGAATATCGATCCCGCGCGCGGCAACATCAGTCGCGACCAACACCCGCACCTTACCAGACTTAAACGCCTCGATCGCGCGTTCACGTTGACCTTGGCTTTTGTTGCCGTGGATCGACGCAGCGGCAAACCCCTTGTTTTCCAGTACCTTGTACAGCTTTTCACAGCCATGTTTGGTACGGCCAAAAACCAGCGCCAGTTCGTCGCGGTGTTTGTCCAGCAATTCAATGAGCAAATCCGTCTTGGCGGCTTGGGCGACGAAATGCACCGATTGCGCGATTTTCGCAGCCGCCTGCCCCGGCGGGTTTACTTGCACGCGCACGGCGTCTTTCAAATACGTATCCGCCAGCTCTGACATCAGCTTTGGCATCGTTGCCGAGAACATCATCGTCTGGCGTTCTTTGGCCAACAACGGCGCAATCCGGCGCAGCGCATGGATAAAGCCCATGTCCAGCATCTGGTCTGCCTCGTCGAGGACGAGATAAATCGTTTCATCCAAACGCACGGCGCGACGGTCAATCAAATCGATCAACCGGCCGGGCGTTGCAACCAGCAGGTCAACCCCCCCGGCAAGACGTTTGGTCTGGGCCACAATCCCGGCACCGCCCACCACAAGCGTCACTTTCAAGTGGCTGCCTTTGGTGTAGGCGGTCAGGTTGTCAGCAATCTGTTTCGCCAACTCGCGCGTTGGTGCAAGAATCAGACCGCGTGCGGTTTTCGGGCTGGGGTTAACGCCAGCCTTCATCAACGCGTTAATCATCGGCAAACCAAAGGCCGCCGTTTTACCGGTCCCTGTTTGGGCAAGCCCCATAACATCGCGACCGTTCATCGCATGCGGGATGGCTTGGGTTTGGATCGGGGTGGGATCTGTGATCCCTTGTTCTTTCAAAATAGCAATAAGGCGGGGCGCAAGGCCCAACATATCAAAATCCATCGTATGGATATCCTGTGTGTTCTGCAGGCCGGTCAGGCCCGCGCATAAAATAACCGCATGGCCGAACGCCATGAAGCCAAAGCAAGGTTGCGCCTTATGCTGACAGCCAGAACCACATTGTCCGGGCGCCGATTTGGCGCGGGACCCCTGCGTGATGTGGGAACCTGAAGATAAACGATGCCTTGCGATAGGCCAAAAGGCCCCGCTCTGCTCACGCGGCAGGATGCATCGGTTGAGATGCATTTGCGCCTTTGTGGCGCAACTGTCAATAGACTGTGGAAAAGTCGCGGCCAGACAACACCTATGCTTTCCCTTACTTGCACCACACCATATAGTCACCCAAAGCACAGTTTGGTGAGGGACACACAGTGGCGCATATTATTGTTGTCGGTAATGAAAAAGGTGGCGCAGGCAAATCCACCGTATCGATGCATGTGGCCACTGCCCTGTCACGTATGGGCAAAAAGGTTGGCCTGCTAGACCTTGACCTGCGCCAGCGCACCTTGGCGCGCTACATCACAAATCGGGCCAATTTTCTTGAGAAAGCAGGGCTTGATCTGCCCTCGCCCGAATTCCAAGAACTGCCCGATATTGACCAAGACAGCCTGAAGCCCGGCGAAAATGCCTTTGACCACCGCCTGTCGATGGCCGTGGCCAAGATGGAAGGGGATAATGATTTCATCCTGATCGACTGCCCCGGGTCGCACACACGCCTGAGCCAAGTCGCGCACAGTTTGGCGGACACACTGATCACACCACTGAATGACAGCTTTGTCGACTTTGATTTGCTGGCGCATGTGGACAGCGACGGCGAAGAAATTACCGGGCCATCGGTCTATTCCGAAATGGTTTGGTCGGCGCGGCAATTGCGGGCGCAGGCTGGTCTGAAACCGATCGATTGGATCGTTGTGCGCAACCGCACCGGCGCCCAAGCCATGGTCAACAAAGAGAAAATGCAGCGCGCCATTGACAAGCTCGCCAAACGGGTCGGGTTTCGGACCGCAACCGGGTTCAACGAACGGGTAATTTTCCGCGAACTCTTTCCACGCGGTTTGACCCTGCTGGACCTACGCGACATCGGTGTCAAAGGTATGAACATTTCCAATGTCGCTGCACGGCAAGAACTGCGTGATCTGATCAAGGCGCTGAATTTACCGGGTGTAACCCCGAATTTCTAACAGATTTAACCAAATCTCTTCCCCGTTCGCGTATTGCCGCATAAGGTCCGATGACAACGTGGAGGAACCATCGTGCGCAATCTTCTAACACTCGAACGCTATCGTCCCTTGCTCATTGTCATGATCATGAGCCTGGTCACTTTGGGCGTGGGGTTCTGGCACCCTTGGGTGTTTTTCGTCTGCCTTGCGTTTGTTGCGCTGACCGCTGTCGGCCTTCATGATATTTCGCAACGCCGTCATTCGATCCTGCGCAACTATCCCATTTTGGGCCATATGCGGTTTATGCTGGAACATATCCGCCCTGAAATCCGCCAGTACCTGATCGAAAGTGACAAAGACGAACAGCCCTTTAGCCGCGAACAGCGGTCGTTGGTGTACCAACGCGCAAAGGGCGAGGAGGACAAGCGCCCCTTTGGCACACAGGCCGACGTCTATGAGGCGGGCTATTCATGGCTGACCCATTCGGTGCAACCCGTCCATTTCACCGACACCAATTTTCGCGTGCTGATCGGCGGACCAAACTGCACGCAACCCTACAGCGCGTCGATTTATAACATCTCTGCAATGAGCTTTGGCGCGCTTTCGGCCAACGCCATCACGGCGCTGAACACCGGCGCAAAACTTGGCGGGTTTGCGCATGACACCGGTGAAGGCGGGATTAGTCGGTATCACCGACAACCGGGTGGTGATCTGATCTATGAAATCGGGTCCGGCTATTTTGGCTGTCGTAACGATGACGGCAGTTTTAATGCTGAAAAATTTGCGGTGCAAGCCGCAGACGATCAGGTGAAAATGATCGAACTGAAACTCAGCCAAGGGGCCAAACCCGGTCACGGCGGCATGTTGCCCGCGTCAAAAATCAGCCCCGAAATCGCAGAGGCGCGCGGGATTCCCATGGGACAAGACTGCGTATCGCCTGCTGGGCACAGCGCATTTGCGACACCGCGCGAGATGATGCAATTTTTGGGGCAACTGCGCGCATTATCGAATGGCAAACCGATCGGGTTCAAGCTGTGTATCGGGCACCGGCGCGAATTTATGTGCATGGTCAAGGCGATGCTGGACACCGGGATTATCCCCGATTTCATCGTGGTTGATGGGTCTGAAGGCGGTACAGGTGCGGCCCCACTCGAATTTGCAAACCATGTCGGGATGCCGATGGTCGAAGGGTTGACCTTTGTGCACAACACCCTTCGTGGGGCCGGGATCAGGGATCAGGTGAAAATTGGCGCTGCGGGCAAATTGATCAGTGCCTTCGACATCGCGCGCGCCTTATCGCTTGGGGCAGATTGGTGCAATTCGGCCCGCGGTTACATGTTTGCTATTGGCTGTATTCAGGCGCAGGCCTGCCATACAAACCACTGCCCTGTTGGCGTCGCAACACAAGACCCCTTGCGTCAAAAGGCATTGGATGTCGGCGACAAAAGCCAGAGGGTGGCGCGGTTCCACGCGAATACACTGCGCGCACTGGGTGAAATGGCCGGCGCTGCTGGCCTCAGCGATCCCAGCGGGTTCCTGCCCTACCACTTTATGACCCGGCGCGGTGACGGCCAAATGACCGAGGCAGGCGACGTTTACAACGACCTGCCGATCGGCTTTCTGATGGACGAAAACAGCGATCAAACCATTTATAAGGAACGGTGGGCGCGGGCCAGCGCCGATACATTCGCCCCGCCAGAATCGCGCCGCTAATCGTTACGCGGCGGTGTCTGGCCAAATGCGCGCATGATCAGACTGACGCGTGGGCCTGCGCCGCTGCCTGCGCGTGTTCTGCTACGCAAAACGGGGGTATTTTCTGATGTGCCGCTTTTGCTTTCGCGCAGCACAATATAAAGACCGCTGGCAATAATAATGCCTGCACCGATACCCGTATTCAGATCAGGCGTTTCGTTAAAGAACAGCATTCCGAACAATGTCGCCCAGATGATCTGGCTATATTGCATCGGTGCAATGATCGCGGCCTCTCCCGCTTGATACGCCAAAATCACCAGAAAGCTCGCGATCCACGCAAAAAGCGCGATGACACCCAGCATCCCAAGATGCGTTACCGGCATCGGTTCATAGACAAATGGCAGCGCGATCCCCATCAGCAAAAAGTTGGCGACCATTGGGTAGATCAGCATCACAACAGGCCGCTCTTCAGATCCGATCTTGCGGACCACAATCGACGCTACCGCCCCACAAATCGCCGACGCCAAAGCCGCCAGATGTCCGGCAGTCAGTGCCGTTTGGCCCGGCCGCAACACCACCATAACCCCAACCAACCCGACAAGAACCGCCATCCAGCGCCGAAAACGCACGGTTTCGCCTAGGACGGGAATGGCCAAAACAGTGATCAACAGCGGCGTTGCGAATAAAATCGCATATACCTGCGCCAGCGGTAGCACCGAAAACGCATAAAATGCCGACACACCGGTGACCGTTGCCGCCGCTGTGCGCAGCGCCATCCACCACGGGTGGACAGGCACCAACGTCCCCGGCTTTGCGTCATGCATCAACATCACGGTCGCCAACGGGAAACTCAGGAGAACACTGAAGAAAACGATTTGAAATGGCGAATACGTCGCCCCAAGAATTTTGATGATCACATCATGCGTCGCAAAAACTGCGAACGCGATCAGGGCGAACATGGCGCCTTTGGCATTGTGTGACATTACGGCCCTCTCTCTTCGCTTTATACGAAAACGATAGCCAGAGACGCCAAAGGTCAACCTCTGCGGTGCAGATATTCACCAATTGGCGCTCCGGGCCTCGCATGTGCACATAATCGCGCCGGAACAGCGCGCTCAGTGATTATTCGATATTACAGCGATGCGTCCAATGCCGCCAGGATCACATCGCCCATTTGCGTGGTCGACAGCGGAACACCGCCCTCTGGTCCCATCAGGTCAGCGGTGCGTGCGCCGTCGGCCAGCACTTTTTCAATCGCTGCTTCCAGACGATCTGCTTCGGCGCCCATGTCGAACGAATAGCGCAGCGCCATCGCAAATGACAAGATGCAGGCAATCGGGTTTGCCTTGCCTTGGCCAGTGATATCTGGCGCGGACCCGTGGACCGGTTCGTACATCGCTTTGGGACGCCCGTTCGCCATCGGCACACCCAACGACGCCGACGGCAACATGCCCAATGACCCCGTCAACATCGCCGCACAATCCGAAAGGATGTCGCCAAACAGGTTGTCGGTATAGATGACGTCAAACTGCTTGGGGGCGCGCACCAGCTGCATGGCGCCGTTGTCGGCATACATATGGCTCAGTTCTACCTCGGGGTAATCCGCGTGCACTTCGGTCACGACATCGCGCCACAAGATACCCGATTCCATGACGTTGGCTTTTTCCATCGAACACAGCTTTTTACCGCGCTTCATGGCCAGCTCAAACGCCGCACGTGCGCCACGCTCGATCTCTGCCTCGGTATAACGCTGGGTGTTGATGCCCACCCGCATGTTGTCTTCCAAGTGAATGCCACGCGGTTCGCCAAAATAGACGCCGGATGTCAGTTCCCGCACAATCATGATGTCCAGACCTGAAACGATGTCCTTCTTCAACGATGAAAAATCGGCCAGCGCGTCAAAACACTGCGCCGGGCGCAGGTTGGCGAAAAGGTCCATTTCCTTGCGCAGGCGCAGCAGGCCGCGCTCTGGCTTAACGGAAAAATCAAGGTTGTCGTACTTCGGGCCGCCGACCGCGCCCAACAAAACCGCGTCGACTTCTTGGGCTTTGGCCATGGTGTCGTCGTGCAACGGCACGCCGTGTTTGTCGTAGGCCGCCCCGCCAACAAGATCTTCGGAGACGTCAAAAATGACACCGCGGTTATCGCCATACCAGCCGATGACCCGCTTCACTTCGTTCATAACTTCGGGGCCGATGCCGTCACCGGCGAGGATCAAAAGAGAAGGGTTTGCCATTGGTCTGGTCCTTGCTTGCATATGTTGCCAGTGGCCTAGCCTGCCCACGCAAAAGGTTCAAGATACTAAGGGCCGCAGACACCGGTCAGCAGGACCAAAACGAGCCTGAAGCGCTGTGTGTGTCGTGGTTTACATGCGCGCGAAATTCCCGGATTGGGCGATTACTTAACGACGGCGCAGAGCCTATCCGCAGCAAAATTCACCCGACTGCTCGCAGATTTTGAAGCCCGAGATCAGCGCAACGTGATGTTGCGCGGGCTACCGGCTGACATCAACCCACACCAGGCGATGCGGGCCAGCGGCTGAACCGTCATCACCTTGAAGCGTGTCACCGGAGGCTGGCACCACCACGCCAGCGTCCGTCACCGCCAAATCGGCGGCGGGCAAAACATAGCTGACCCGCAATGCCCCCGGCCCGCCCTCTGCGATAGGCCAGTTCGCAGTTTTGATCCGCGGCAGCGGGTCTTGCAGACGCGGGTCTGCCAGAAAATCAACCATGGCGGCACGCAACCCGTCCCCCGCCTCGGGGTCAAGATTGGCGTTTCCGGCGATCACAAAACTCTCAGGCGCGGATCCATACCCGCCATCCAAGACGTGGGTCCACAACCGTAGTTCATCGCGGTTGCGCAGCCCATTGCGATCCTCCGGTCCATCGAAAACCGGCGGTGTGGCCGAAAATGCCATGACAGCCAGCGGTCCGTCGGGCAGCAAAACGGGCACAATCCAATGCCCTGCCGTCGACAGTCTTTGTATATTTGCAATCTCTTCTGACATCGGCGGCAATGTCGCGCCCGGCAGATCACGCCACAACATGGCGGACAAATCGGTGACATCGCCGATGGGATACCGCGACAGGATAGCCATGCCGCCGTCCCCGGCAAACCGACCGTATCCTTGGGCATCGCGTGCATCCCCCAGATATCCGTTGCCATCCAGATCCAGATCCGTCGCCATGCCGGTATTAGGCTTTGCCGCGTAACGCGCGATATAATCGTCGGACAGCTGCGCGGCAAAGGCGGTCAAAGCGAACCCGTCCCGGTCATAATCGAAATCCGTCAACACCAACACATCTGGCGCGACCTGATCAATGATTGCGATGGTGGCCAATATCTGCGGGTCGTCTTGCGCCAGAATATCGCGCAGCAGCAAACCCGGGCCATCGCGGCTTAGCGGGGCTGCGAATGTCGCAACGCGGTAGGGGGCAGCGCTGGCCGCGAGACCGGTCAGCCAAAAAACTAGAGTGAGACCGCACCAGAAGACGCGGAACTGTCGTAGCTCATCGCGCGTTGTTGGCGGATCATCTGCGCAACACGGCTGAGCGCGACGCCGCGCATCAAAATGCTTGCTGGTAAAAACGCCCATGCGGTGACCATCCAGATCAGGGTTTGTGTATCGTCGAGACGGACAGGCACCCCTAAATTCGCCGCCAACTTCAACACCGCTGGCACCAGGAATGGCAGCAGAAACCCTAATACAACGTTAATGCGTCCGTCCCGCTCTAGCCGTTCGACAACATCACCGCCGGCAGCAGGATCAAATGTGGGTAAGTTGACCCAGAGGTTGAAAGGTCCGTTGCCCATGGGCCATTGCTGCACCCGCAACAATATCACGAACCACGCAATCGCAAGGATCGACACGACATAGCTAAGGCCGGCAGCATCCCGCAGACGCAAGACGGTCGCAGGGCTGCTATCATCATGCAACAACAGCACCATTAGACGCACCGGCGAATACGGAAAATCAATGGCCTGACCGATACTGGACCCAATGTTCTGGAAGAAATCGGTCAAAGGTGACGGCAACATATAGCCGCGAAAGATAACCGCCAGACAAAGGACCGTGGCGAACAGGGTGAAAAACCGAACCCGGTTAAACGGTGGCGCATCGCGAAATTCGATCAGGCTAGGACTGTTCGAGCTGTATTCGACAACCGTAAAAATCGCGGCGAATATGGCAACAAGGGTTAACATCTGAAAACTGTCTTGTGTTCCGCGCGGCAGCAGTAGTGTCGGCATGATGATCAAAATGACCACAAGAACCGCGCGCACCAAAGCACCTGAAAAGCGATTATACAAATCCAACGTCCCCATGCGGACCGTGCAAAAGTCCATTTTCCTCCGCGCCTCTCAGCGAGACGCCCACCATCATCTATCTATACGATGGATTAACAATGGTTCATCACACAACATCTGTTGCGTATCAGGGCGCATAATACGTTGATAACAAACAAAACTGATGCGTGTTTACAACGCGTCACACCCCGGAACGCCGCGCGACATCGTCTGAGAATACCATAAAAACGGAAATTTGTGGTAAAATTCCACACGCGCACAGGTTGTATGGCAGCAAACAAAAAAGGGCCGCACCAACGTGCGACCCCGTGCAGAAAATCAAGCTGTGATTAGACCCAAGGGCGATCAGCAGCTGCCTTCGCTTCAAAGCTGTCAATCGATGCAACTTTTTCCAGTGACAAACCGATGTCATCAAGCCCGTTCATGAGGCAATGCTTTTTGAAGGCATCAACATCAAAAGAGAACACATCGCCATCGGAAGACGTAATGGTTTGCGCCTCAAGATCGATTTCTATCCGCGCATTCGCGCCCTTCTCGGCGTCCTTCATCAGTACATCGACCTGCTCTTGCGGCAACGCAATCGGCAAGATGCCGTTCTTAAAGCAGTTGTTGTAAAAGATGTCGGCATATGAGGGCGCGATCACACAGGTGATCCCGAAATCTGCAATCGCCCAAGGTGCGTGTTCCCGCGACGACCCGCAGCCAAAGTTATCGCCGGTCACCAAAATCTGGGCTTCGCGGTACTGTGGTTTGTTCAGGACGAAATCCGCGATCTCATTGCCTTCACGGTCGTAACGCATCTCGTCAAACAGGTTCACGCCTAAACCCGACCGCTTGATCGTTTTCAGAAACTGCTTTGGGATGATCATATCGGTGTCGATATTGACCAACGGCAGCGGCGCGGCGATCCCGCTCAGTTTATCGAATTTTTTCATTACATCATCTCCCGGATGTCAGTCAGGTGGCCGGTCACGGCTGCGGCTGCGGCCATCGCTGGCGACATCAGGTGGGTGCGGCCCTTATAACCCTGACGCCCTTCAAAGTTACGGTTCGATGTAGACGCGCAGCGTTCGCCGGGCGCCAGTTGGTCTGGGTTCATCGCAAGACACATGGAACAACCCGCAAGCCGCCATTCAAAGCCCGCGTCGATAAAGATCTGCGCCAAGCCTTCTTTCTCGGCTTGCGCCCGGACAAGCCCCGACCCAGGCACAACCATCGCCCGCATGCCTTCGGCGATCTTTTTGCCTTTGACGACGGCGGCGGCTGCACGGAAATCTTCGATCCGGCCATTGGTGCAAGACCCGATAAATACGGTGTCGATTTTGATGTCGCTCAGCTTTTGACCGACGGTCAGGCCCATATATTCGATCGACCGCTGTACAGCGCCGACTTTCCCACCGGTAAATGACGCGGGATCAGGCACAACACCGGTGATCGGCAGCACGTCTTCGGGTGATGTGCCCCATGTGACCAACGGTGCAATGTCTTCCCCTTTGATGGTCAGCACTTTGTCAAAATGCGCGCCCTCGTCGGTGAACAGGGTTTTCCAATAGGCCAGCGCGGCATCCCAATCGGCACCTTTCGGTGCGTGTGGGCGGCCCTCGCAATAGTCGAATGTGGTCTGATCAGGGGCGATCAGGCCAGCGCGCGCGCCGCCTTCGATCGCCATGTTGCAGACCGTCATGCGGCCTTCCATCGACAGGCTCTCGATCGCCTCGCCGCAATATTCGATCACATAGCCAGTACCGCCCGCCGTGCCGGTCGCACCGATCACAGCCATGGTGACGTCTTTGGCGGTCACACCCGGCGCAAGCTTGCCCGTGATTTCGACCTTCATGTTTTTGGATTTTTTCTGGATCAACGTCTGCGTCGCCAGAACATGTTCGACCTCGGATGTCCCGATGCCGTGGGCAAGCGACCCGAACGCGCCGTGTGTCGCCGTATGGCTGTCACCACAAACAACGGTCATGCCGGGCAATGTCCATCCCTGCTCGGGCCCAACAATATGCACAACGCCCTGACGGACGTCGGACACAGGATAATAGTGCAGACCAAAATCCTTGGCGTTTTTATCAAGCGCTTCAACTTGAATACGGCTGTCTTCGGTCATGGTTGCCGCGTTCGCGCGGTCCAGAGTCGTAGGCACGTTGTGATCTGGCACCGCGATGGTTTTTTCAGGTGCGCGGACCGACCGACCCGCCATACGCAGGCCTTCAAATGCCTGCGGGCTGGTTACTTCGTGGACCAAATGGCGGTCGATATACAGCAAACACGTGCCATCTTCGGCCTCATGCGCAACATGCGCATCCCAGATTTTATCATAGAGCGTTTTGGGGGACATTGTCCTCTCCCGTATCAAATTTCAGATGTCTTCAGGCAGGCGGAAATTGTGCGCGGCTTATCGCTGCGCAAGAATTGTGCACGTCGCGCCAAAAAACCGCCAAGGCAGTCGTGCGCGGTCATCCATGTCAAAAACCTGTTTCATAGGCGCTCAGATACACATCGCGACTGAGTCTCGCAAGGGCTTCCACCTGCGAGGCTCTGTGCGAAACGCGGTTTATACGACCAATGCAGCCATTGTGCTTACTGGATCAAACAAATCGGCCTGATCGGTAACCTGTACATCAATATTTGCCGCTGACAGCGCATCCACCGTCAGGCCCTGCAGAAACGCAACTGCACCCTCGGATTCGGCGGGTATATCACCCGGTCCAACATAGACCGCTTCAACCAGCACACCGTTCACACCGTTGATCGATGCTTCGGTCATCGTCACATCAACATCAGGCGGGGTGCCACCATCCGGCACGTAATCCATCGTCAACGTCAAAGTATCGCGGCTGGGATCAAAATCTTCGATCGTTGCTTCGGTCATCTGGTCATCTGTGACGTTGGCCAGAACGTAAAAATGGTCACCAATACCTGCGCCAGCCTCAAGCGTGGCCGCGCCCGTCACAAGGATCAGATCATCTTCACCGTCATTCCCGCGCGCGACACCATCGCCGCCCCAGATGTAAATTGTGTCGTCGCCATCATCACCGCGAATAAGGTCCTGGCTTTGCAATGCGGGAACAATCTCTCCGTTCACATCGCGCGCATCAAAACCGCCAAAGATCGTGTCGTTGCCAGCACCACCGTGCAATTCATCAGATCCGTAGCCCCCATTGATATAATCATTATCAGCGCCGCCAGAGATCGTGTCGTTGCCCACTTCGCCGTAAAGCTCGTCTTCACCCGGACTGCCAAAAATCACATCGCGGCCAAGGCCTGCATATACGGTGTCATCGCCTTCACCGGGGCGGATTTCGTCATCCCCATCCAGCCCATCGATCGTGTCGTCACCCAACCAACCAAAGATCACATCGTCGCCTTCGGTGCCGGTCAACAGGTCATCGCCAAAGGTGCCGCGAATTTCATCGTCAGAACCATCGCCCTCTGGCTCTTCATCATCCTGACCGATCAGAACAAAAATACCCATCGTCGCCAATACAAGAGCCAATGCAGCATACATCGCGATTACCTTAGAAATTAAATACGTGTTAACTGATAATCGCGACAAAATGCGCGATCAAGCTTCAAAATTAGCGATCACCGAAACAACGTTAAGGCGTGTTAAATACCGCACGGTGATAGGCGGCACGCACTTCAGCCGGTCTTGCTCATTAAGGTCTGCCCGTGCAAAGTTACCTTAAGAGGAAAAGTTAGGGCATCAATGGCCGGGCACACCACCAACACCGTGGACGTTGATCAACAGATCGAACAGGTGCTGACCATCGGCACCGATGTGGTCAGTCAGATATCACGCTACGCGGACACGTTTATCCGGCCTTGGAACATCTATCAGGTTCTGATCGCACTGACGTTGTTCGGGCTGGCGCATATCTTGCGGCACTTTTTGGGACCGCGCATTCGCGCATGGATGGCGGCACGCGAAAACTGGCCCAAATGGCGGATCCGCATTCTGGTGGTTCTCAACCGCCGGGTCCGGGCAATTTTCTTTGTGATCCTGATCTGGGTCGTGATTTTAATCATGCGCGAGGCGACTTGGAACAGCCGCAGTTACCTGCTGTCGCTGATTGGCACGCTTGCCTTTGCGTGGCTGGCGGTTGTGCTGATCACCCGCCTGATCAAAAGCCCGTTCTTGCGCAAAATCGTCCGGTACAGCGCGTGGGCCTATGTTTCTCTGCGCATTCTCGGCCTGCTCGCCCCTGCCGAAGACCTGCTGCACAGCGCCGGGTTCACCGTCGGAGAAATCCGGTTTTCCCTGCTGCTGCTTGTGCAATCGCTGGTCATCCTTGGCGTGTTGATCAGCCTCGCGCGGTTCTTCACACAAACCACCGCCACCCGCATTCGCCAAAACCCCGACATCAGCCCGTCAATGCAAGTCCTGATCGTCAAGGGGGCGCAAATCGGCTTTTATGGCATGGCGTTCTTTTTCGGGGTGCGCGCCATCGGGATCGACCTGACCGGGCTTGCGGTGCTGTCGGGTGCCATCGGTGTTGGCCTCGGTTTCGGTCTGCAAAAGGTGGTGTCCAACCTTGTCTCGGGCGTGATCATCCTGCTTGATAAATCCATCAAACCCGGCGATGTGATCAGCCTGGGCGAGACATTCGGCTGGATCAACGCCCTTGGCGCGCGCTACGTGTCCGTCGTCACCCGCGACGGCAAAGAATACCTGATCCCGAACGAAGACCTGATCACCGGCCAAGTGGTCAACTGGTCGCACTCTAACGCCTTTGTCCGGCTCGATATCCATTTCGGGACGTCCTACAGCGACAATCCCCACGACGTGCGCCGCATCGCGATCGCAGCCGCCCAAGGCGTGCCACGCGTCCTGCACAGCCGCCCCACCGTCTGCCACATCACCGGCTTTGGCGACAGTTCGGTCGACTACATCCTGCGCTTCTGGATCGACGACCCGACCGGCGGCCTGACCAACATCCGCGGCAACGTCTTCCTCGCCCTCTGGGACGCCTTCCAAGAAAACGGCATCAGCATCCCCTTCCCCCAAAGAGAGGTGAAATTGCTGGATGATGAGAAGATGGATCAGGGGTGATTTGGGCGGAAACCGGACCTTCGCTGCGCTTCCAATCAGATCAGTCCAAACAATGGAAGCGGACGTTCAGAGTTGCTCCGAATCGAAGCTTTTAACGCTACGTGGTTTTAACGAGTTTACACGCCCGGAAGGGCGTTTTCACTTATGAATCAGGCACGGGCAGATGGCTGGCACCGGACATCATCTCATGATGTGGACCCTGTCCGTAGAATTCAAATACGCGACGGAAAACACTGCGAAGACGTTCGCCCGCATCTGCATTAAAGTAGAATTCCTCCGCGCCAAGGTAGCCATGTGACCCATCGTTGAGAGATCGTCGAAGTGCGCCGAAGGCAAAGGCGTCCGCTCCATCAAGGTTGTCGAGGCCTGACATCCAATCTCTGTCGCCGATAAACTTGAAGTAGTGCTCCAAAATGCGCCGCATCGCATTGCATAGAGCCACCGGGACTGTCGCTGGATCATTCACCTCGTCCCAAAGCGCACGATAGGCTGTCATGATTGGAGTATTAGTCCCATGACTCGTCACCGACGAAACTCCTGCGGGCTTTCGGAGGATCCAATGCTTTGGGTCTGGGGCTCTACCCTTCCAATAGCTACTGATCTCATGATGGAAATGTGCATTGTGTGTCAGGACAATGACTTGAGAGATCCGACCGCCCGACGCACACGCGTCCTCGAACAGTTTTCGGACCATGGCTGCGACCGTATGCACTGCGGCGGCGTCTTGGCTTGTCATCGGATCGTCGATCACCACGACACGTCCTAAGTTTTTTTCCGCTTCGTCGTGATCGCCCGCCAAATGGTGGTAGAGATATACGAAGGCAAGGAAAGAACGCTCACCTTCCGAAAGCGTGTCGCCAGTCGGCGACCCATCAGCGCGATGAACCGCGTAGGTGCCATCACCCGATGTGGGGCGAAGGTGAAAGCCATTATGCCCCTGTAGTCGCAGCAGCTCATTGATCGCGTCAGCGGTTGCCTCAATGCCCGTGATGCCGCGCCGAAGATCAGATATTTCTCCATTCAATTGTACGACTTTGGCTTCGCGCTGCGCAATTTTATCACTGAGACCCTCGACCTTTTTCAGAAGCGGCTCTCGTCGCGCAGCGTGGCCTATGTATTCGGACCGCGTGTCTGCGAGGAAACGGCACCATACCTCCTCCTGCCACACAGAGCGTTCACGGGCGAAATTCTCGGATAGATTCGTTTGATGATCAGCCTTGGCGTTAGCCCCATGCATTAATGACAGTACCATCCCGAACGCATCATCATCCGCTTCCAAATCGATTTCGGACGATGGAGCCGACAGCTTGCGATCAATGGCTTCGAGATTACGACGGTGGAGTTCTATCCATACGGAAAATGCCTTACCAGCATCTGCATCCCAAAATGGCGAGCCAGCCACCTCGGCAATCCATTCGTCAATGGCCTCGATATCTTTAGCATAGATGGCTCTTTCCCGACGGATCGCCTCAATTCCCCTTTCATAGGCAGCGTCGAAAATCGCAGCGATGCGAGTCGAAAGAGAGTGGTCGACAGGCTGTTGGCAGAATGGACACTGGCCGGAAGACTGCCGCAAAAAGGGGAGGCCCGCTTTCACCCAGTCAGCACTTCCGAGTTCTGCGACCAATTCAGCGATTGGTTGGTCGCTCGCCGGCACAAGAGGTCTGCGTAGGCGCTCTTGGATGGTTGCTTCGACCGACGGCCTGGGTGGAAAAGGCAGGCGCTCGGCTACCGCTGGCGGATTGCCAGCAAAGGTCTGCGCCTGCTCGAGAAGATCGGCGAGAGACGTCGGTTCTTCGCCAGACCACCTTTCCGCACGGTCATAGTATTCGGTTGCGAAGCGTGCCTCGGCGTTCCATGTGCCGGCGAACGTCAAAGATTTGTGCGGCGTCCATAATTCCTTTCTCTTATCCCAGATTTTCTTACTAAAATCCGCATTTTCAGCCTTAAGTGCAGGTTCACCTTCTGGTCCCTCCAAGCGCCCCTTTGCAGATTTCAATCTTTCATCTTCGTCATCTCGCTGGCCCTCCTTCCGCTCCACTTCCCGCGCCGCAACCGCGTCATCACCGAGAGTGTAAATGCCGGGCATCGCCCGTGATGGATGGCAGTTGCGGGCGATATAGTCTCTCCCAAAAACAATCACTTCCTTTGGTCCTGACGCCCATCCAGAGGCGCACAATGGATATGACATCAAGTCTGCGAGCACCCGACTGATGGTCGATTTACCCGAACCATTGGGTCCGAAAATGACGTTGCAAGGCCCAAGTTCGTCGAGCCGGATACCGGTATCGGAAAAAGACGCTTCAGAACAAATTTCAACAAAAGTCAGCATCGTTAAATGGTATTCCTCTAAATTTGTCAGCCCTCAACGAGCCGTTCCGCTCTAAAAACAGGCGCTATGAGTTGTCGGCGATATCGTCTCAAATTGGCCCTTTCGAAGACTGGGGCAAGAAACAACTCCTCACCGCCGAGGGGCCCCTCCAAGTAGGCCCAATAGACCTGATTTTTTTCGCCAATCGCGAAACTGCACTTTATCTACCACTCCAAGTTAGCTTGCCGTATTTTATGCTGCAAGATGCGACGGATGACCGGTTCGGGGAAGCTGTTCCGCAGCGTTGGTTCGAAATGCGAGCGGCAGGTCTGGGCCGTCCACGGAGACGACCCATGCCTTTAGATTTCGATAGCTTCGGCTATCGCCAGCGCATCTTCGAGCTCTACGCCGAGGTACCTGACAATGCTATCCATCTTGCTGTGACCCAATAGAAGCTGGACTGCCCTAAGGTTGCCAGTCTTTTTGTAAATCTGCGTCACCTTCGTGCGCCGCATCGAATGGGTGCCGTAGGCGCTGGCTTCCAGGCCAATGGATGTCACCCATTCTCGGACAATCCGCGCGTACTGGCGGGTCGAGATGTGAAGTCGTTCGTGAAAGCGTCCGGGCCAGAGGTACTCTGATCCGATCATGAGCGGCTCCTGCATCCACTGTACCAACGATGCTCGAGTGCCTTCAGAAATTTCGAAACGCACAGGCTTCTGCGTCTTGCTCTGCAGTATCGACGCGCGTTCCTTGATTTGGCCTGACGCCATGATATCGACAACCTTCATCTTCACTAAATCGCAGCCGCGCAGCTTGCTGTCGATGGCAAGATTGAAGAGGGCCAGATCTCGATGGTTGTCGGCCAGCTCCAGCCGCACCCTGATCGCCCAGACGTGTTTGGGCTTGAGTGGCCGTTTCTGGCCGACGATGCGGCCCTTGTTCCAAGCTGGACGCAGCGCGCGAATGGCGGGTAAGTTTGGTGTTTCCATGACGGATCCTCCGATCCACCACACCCTCCCACATCGACAACCCGACGTTGACAAGACATCATATCACATGTTGCTGCGCTGCACCCGAGGTCGGCTCTGAGCCCTTTTGTTGGATGCTGCGGCAACGTCCGACGTCCGCTCATTGCCGGCAGCCGTTCATCAAATGCGCGGTTTCGGGGACGGCTCCCGATCAGAATCGCCAGAGTTCGGTTCTCCTTTGGGTTCGATAAGAAGAACCTTCACCTCTTTTTCGGCCCGCGGGCGATGCACCACACCCTTCGGGACGACAAATAGCTCTCCGGCTCTGACGGTGCGCGCTGTCTCGCCCTGGATGTCCATCTTCAATTCACCTTCCAGCACATAGAAAAAGTCGTCCGTTGTATCGTGCTTGTGGAATGGGTATTCGCCCACGAACTTGACAACCATGATCTCGTTATTGTTGTGCTCTGCGACCACATGAGGGTCCCAGTGGCTGGTGAACTGACCGAGTTTTTCGTCGAGGTTTACCGATTTCATTTTGCGATGGCCTGCTGCGTAAGGAAGCCAGCCAAGTGACTGGTTCGCGTTTCAATTCTGGGGCGAGCGAGCTGAAAGGAGATGTTCGTGTCAGCCAAACCCGAAGCCTCAGCTGACAGAGCACGAAACCTGACGCCCGGTCTTGAACGTTCGTGCGCGTCCGACTGGGTGCGGACTGCCCCGTGGCAGACGGGCATCCAACGCATCGAAGCCTTCTTTTCCGGCGAAGCATATGCGCCACATCGGCATGACACCTACTCGATAGGCTATACGATCCAAGGGGTTCAGAGCTTCGATTATCGCGGTGTTCGATCGGACAGCGTGTCGGGGCAGATCATTGTCTTGCATCCTGACGAGGTTCATGACGGAGAAGCTGGTACAAGCGAGGGCTTTCACTACCAGATGCTCTATATCGAGCCGTCTCTACTGCGAGAGGCCCTCGATCCGGCAGTAAGAGCGTTGCCTTTCGTAAAGGAAGCTGTGCTCGGCGACCCGAACCTTCTGCACGCCATCAACACTGCATTTTCAGTTATGGATTCAGTGCTGGAGCCGGTTGCTCTCGCCGAAATCGTGACGCTTTTGGCAGATGGCCTGACGTCCAATGACGCCTCAATTGGCCGACCTGTGAAATTCTTGCCCGACCTTCCAGCTGTTCGCTCAGCGCGCGAATATCTCGATGCGAATTTTGCTCGTACGGTGGGATCGGATGAACTGGAAGCCGTAACCGACCTAGACCGATATTCGCTTTCTCGCCAGTTTCGCAAAGCCTACGGAACGAGTCCGTATCGCTATCTAACAATGCGCCGCCTTGATCGTGTCCGCGCAGAAATCTCGGCTGGCTCGGGCTTGGCCGAAGCAGCACTCAATGCCGGTTTCAGTGATCAAGCCCATATGACGCGTCGCTTCAAGGCAACTTTTGGCATCGCGCCCGGGCGCTGGCGACGTATGCTGCAAAGCGCCGAAAGCTGACCTCGGCTTGTTTGCTTCCAGCGTCTGCTTCGTCCGCGATGCCGCCGTCTGACAGCTATTTTGTTGCGCTACGCCGCCGCAGGTCCGTTTTGAGCCCAGAGTTAACGATGCTGCGCTCAGCATGAAGGGCGGCTTTGCTTATTGCCTCCTACTGTCAAGCTGACTAGTCTCCCAACAAAGGAGAAAGATCATGACCTTCAACTTCGTCGTCGTAGTAAGCAAGAGGTGCATGGTCCGATAAGGTTCTTCATATCCGTTTCCATGCGCCTCCGACATTCGCGGGGGCTTTTTTGTTTTTAGAGCTCAGAAAACCAGATGAACCGCGCAACAACACCTCCTCATTTGATCACATTGATCCTGCTGACTGGGTTTTCGCCCATGTCGCTCAACATGTTTCTGCCATCCCTTGCCAACATCGCTGTTGACCTCCAGACGGACTATGGCACTGTGAGTTGGGCAGTCTCTGGGTATCTGGCCATCACGGCTGCCATCCAACTCATCATTGGCCCCTTGTCAGACCGGATCGGCAGGCGGCCGGTACTTCTGGTGGCTCTGCTTGTTTTCACAATCGCCTCTGTAGGTTGCACTTTTGCGCCGAACGTCCAAGTTTTTCTGTTGTGCCGAATGCTTCAGGGCGGGATCATTGGCGGCTATGCGCTTTCGCTGGCAATCGTGCGCGACACAAGAACCGAGCGGGAGGCCGTGAGCCTGATCGGCTATATCGGGATGGCTATGGCAATCGCCCCGATGATCGGCCCGATGCTGGGAGGTGTGCTAGATACCTTCTTTGGGTGGCGGTCCGTCTTTGGATTATATGCCGTCGCGGGCTTTGGATTGCTCCTCCTTTGCTGGTTGGACCTCGGAGAGACGAAACCGCAAAGAGCAACAGATGGTGCCACGCCTGTGCCTGACACAACGACGCTATTCCGTGAGCCGCTGTTTTGGGCCTACGCACTCTGCGGCACGCTTTCTGTCGGTGCGTTCTACATCTTTTTGACTGGCGCACCGCTTGTCGCCCAGTCCTCTTTCAATATCGCGACCGCCGAACTTGGTTTCTACATTGGCACGATCACTGTTGGCTTTATGATCGGCGGTTTTCTGGCCGGTCGCCTCGGAAAGCACGTCAAACCGACGACCATAATGATCGCAGGAAGGGTCGTGGCCCGTGTGGGTCTTGCCGGTGGATTGGCGCTCCTCTCATCAGGGATAACATCAGCAGAGCTATTCTTCGCGAGCACGATTTTCGTGGGCTTAGGAAACGGAATTACCATGCCCGGATGTAATGCTGGTGCCATGTCGGTTCGACCTGACCTCGCTGGTAGCGCTGCCGGACTGAGCGGAGCGCTGATCGTTGCGGGAGGTGCTGTTCTTACTGCAGCCACAGGCTCCCTCGTGCCATCTACCAGCGGTGGAGTTGCGCTGCTGCTATTAATGTTCGCTGCTTCAGTACTGGCTCTGTTGTTCGCTGTTTGGGCGGCGTGGCTCAGGCGAGAAGCAGTTTAGAGCCAACAAACAGAAGCGGCCATTGGAACGCGTGCAGCGAATTCACCCTTAGTCCGCCCAGCCGACCTTCACCCGCGAAAATGCCGCGCGATGCACGAATGGCGGCTTCGGCGACGGTGCGTTGCAGCATTGAAGTACGCTTCAAACGGCAGGTCTGGGCCGTTCGCGACAGGCGGATTTATTTATCTTTGGCGCAGCGCTCGCTTGTCTCCGTACGCGGCTGGATGACTATAATGTTTCGGAAGTTTTCGATGGTCGGTCCACGCTGCTAACCCGCTAAGGGCGCCGGCCATGACTGACGCAGATCAGACGTTGTTCCGACGCCCTGCAGACCAACAATTTAACCATATAAGCCCTATTTAATATCCGCACAAAAGGCCGCGCAGGGTGTCGCGCGGCCTTTTGGGTTGGATGGGTGGGCTGGGTTAACCCTTGTTCATCCGGTTCGTGATCAGCTCTTCCACAACCGACGGATCAGCGAGGGTCGAGATATCGCCCAGCGTTGCGTGATCGTTTTCCGCGATCTTGCGCAAGATACGCCGCATGATTTTGCCCGACCGCGTCTTGGGCAGCCCAGGCGCCCATTGGATCAGGTCCGGCTTGGCGATCGGCCCGATCTCGGAACGGACCCAGACTTCCAGCTCTTTGCGCAGCGCATCAGTTGGCTCTTCGCCGCTCATCAGCGTGACATAGGCATAGATGCCCTGCCCTTTGATCGCGTGCGGATATCCGACCACGGCGGCTTCGGCGACCTTGGCGTGTGCAACCAACGCGCTCTCGACCTCGGCTGTACCCATGCGATGCCCGGACACGTTGATCACGTCATCGACGCGGCCCGTGATCCAGTAATACCCATCTTCGTCGCGCTTGCAGCCGTCACCGGTGAAGTAATAGCCTTTGTAATCCGCGAAATAGGTCTTTTCAAACCGGACGTGATCGCCCCAGACGGTGCGCATCTGGCCCGGCCAACTGTCTTTGATGCACAGCACACCTTCGGCGGCGGTATCGTGGATTTCTTCGCCGGATGTTGGCTCCAGAATGACAGGCTGCACCCCAAAAAACGGCAATGTCGCTGACCCCGGTTTGGTCGCTGTCGCGCCCGGCAGTGGTGTCAGCAAATGACCACCGGTTTCGGTCTGCCACCATGTGTCCACAATCGGCACAGTGCCTTTGCCGATGACGTCATTGTACCAATTCCACGCTTCGGGGTTGATCGGTTCGCCCACGGTACCCAGCACCTTTAGGTCCGACAGGTCGTATTTTTCCACAAAGCTCGTGCCTTGACCCATCAGTGCGCGGATAGCGGTGGGCGCTGTGTAGAATTGGTTAACCTTGTGCTTTTCGCACACCTGCCAGAACCGTCCTGCGTCAGGATAGGTTGGCACGCCTTCGAACATGACGGTCGTCGCGCCATTGGCCAGTGGACCATAGACGATATAGCTGTGCCCCGTGACCCAGCCCACATCCGCCGTGCACCAAAAGACGTCGCCGTCGTGATAGTCAAATGTGTACTGGTGCGTCATCGCCGCATAGACAAGATAACCGCCCGTGCAATGCACAACCCCCTTGGGTTGGCCGGTAGACCCCGATGTATACAGAATAAACAGCGGATCTTCGGCGTTCATTTCTGCGGGCGGACAGTCGGCGCTGACCTGTGCCTCCATTTCGTGCAGCCAATAATCACCTTCGGACCGCAACGCGATTTGCTGGCCAGTCCGCTTGACGACAAGGCATTTCACGTCGTGAAAGTCGTGCAGCAAAGCTTGGTTCACCGCATCCTTCAGGTTGGTCACCCGGCCACCACGCGGCGCGCCATCTGCGGTAATCACAACCTTTGCGTCGCACGCATTGACCCGCGATCCAAGTGCTTCGGCAGAAAATCCCGCAAAGACGATGGAATGGATCGCACCGATCCGCGCGCAGGCTAACATCGCATATGCAGCTTCGGGGATCATCGGCAGATATAGGACAACACGGTCGCCTTTGGTGACGCCCAGTTCTTTCAGCACGTTGGCCATTTTGCAGGTACGTGCGTGCAATTCTTTATAGGTGATATGCAGGGCATCTTCGTCGGGGCTGTCAGGTTCCCAAATGATCGCGGTCTGGTCGCCCCGTGTTTCAAGATGTCGGTCGATACAGTTTGCTGCCACGTTCAGCGTGCCGTCCTCGAACCATTTGATATCAATATTGCCGGGCGCAAAGCTGGTGTTTTTCACCTTTGTAAACGGCTTGATCCAATCGACGCGCTTGCCATGTTCGGCCCAGAAACCGTCCGGGTCAGAGATGGAAGCAGCATACATGGAATCATATGTTGCTTTGTCTGCGTGTGCCCCCTTAGCCATTTCTGAAGTTGGCGGATACATCTTGGATGTATGGTCAGTCATGGTATCTCCCCCCTTTGACGTGTCGTGTCGGCGCGGTTAAATGAAACGCGGCCGGCTTTAGAGACGCATCATGATCACAAAAGTTGCGAAGCCAAGCCGTAGGCGCATATTGGTGCAGAATTTGTCAATCTTAACACACGTGGGGCGCGAGGCATGTTAATAACTTTACAAAGCCATCACGGTACCACAAGATGACCGCCATCGTTGTTCTCGGTGCTGCAGTCTGGCCAGATGGCCCGTCACCCACACTGCGTCGCCGCACCGCGCATGCCGCCAAGATATGGCACGCCGGCCGTGCGCCAATCATTGTCGTCTGCGGTGGCATGGGGAAAAACGCCCCCACAGAAGCCGCGGCAATGCATCAAATATTGCGTGATCTTCGTGTCCCCGACAGTGCAATCGTGCAGGAAGACCGGTCTCAGACGACATACGAAAACATCCGCAACGCGGCTGAAATGATCACGCAGCGCGACATTATCATTGTCACCGATCGGTATCACAGCCTTCGCGCCCGGATGGTGGCACGCTATTTTGGGCTGACAGCAACATCATCATGCCCGGCACCGGCGGGGGCCCACGTGAAACAATATTTGCGTGAAGCAATCGCTTTGCCACTATATGCGCTTTGGCTTGCGCGGCAACGTAGTTAACGCGAAATTAATACCCGCGTGGCATCCTGTTCTTCACAAAAACAGGCCAGTTTATGCGTTTTATTGTCAATTTCATGATGTTTTTCAGCTTGGTGAACGCCGCCGCCGCTGGCCCGTGGACTCGCGAGGAACACCAGCTTTTTTATGCGACGGGGGGGAATTTTTTACTATCGGACGGCGCGCAACTGCCGGTCAACTACGACCCGACATTCTATGCTGAATATGGGCTGAACGGGACAGTCACATTAGGGACAGATTACCATACCGCCGACCAGGGGCGCATTCAGGCCGCTGTCATATTTATGGGGTTTCCGCTGGGTGAAACCAATGGCCGCGACGTGTGGTCGGCGCATATTGGTCTTGGCGGCCGGGTCGACCCGCTGAACCCGGTTGAATATTTGACCCGCGGCGGTGTGTCATGGGGGCGCGGGCTGGACACCGGGTGGCTTGCTGTTGATGCAAGCGCGACTTACGGCAATATCGATCAGGTATTTCGCCCCAAAGCGGACGTTACATGGGGGCATCGCCTGAGCGATCGCTGGACAACCATCATGCAGCTTCAGACCGGCGAAGGTTTCGAAGACGACCAGTACATAAAGATCAATCCGGCGATCACCTTTCGGTTCAACGATAAATATACGCTCAGCCTTGGCGCGGTTCATGCATTCACGGGCGATCGGGGCTCTGCGCTTAAGCTGGATTTGTGGACAACAACGACAATCCCCCAATTTGGCCGAGCAAACGAATGACATCATCCACACCTTTACCGTGGCGCAAGCTGGTAAAGACCACGGGCAAATCTCCGCGCATCCGCGCGGCATCACGTGCCATCACGTCAAGCGACGCACCGACGTAAGGGGCCAAATCGGTCTTATTGATCACCAGTATGTCGGAACGGGTGATCGCGGGGCCACCTTTGCGCGGGATTTCTTCGCCCGCAGCCACGTCGATCACGTAGATTGTCACATCAGCCAATTCGGGGCTAAAGGTGGCGGACAGGTTGTCGCCACCGCTTTCGATCAGCACCAATTCAAGCCCGGGATGGCTGCTGCGCATTTCGGCAATAGCCGCTAAATTGATCGACGCATCTTCGCGGATCGCTGTATGCGGGCATCCGCCCGTCTCCACACCCATCACACGGTCAGCAGGCAGAATTTGCATACGCATCAGCGCCTCGGCATCCTCTTGGGTATAGATGTCGTTGGTGATGACACCCAGACTGACCTGATCCTTTAGCGCCCGCGCAAGCGCCGCGGTCAGCGTTGTCTTACCTGCCCCGACAGGGCCACCAATTCCAACGCGCAAAGGTCCGTGCGGTGACATATATCTTGCTCCGATTTCTTATGAACGAAAAATGCGCGGCGACTGATCCGCGTGCTGCATTGATGCGATATCCACGGTGAAACTTGCGCTGCCAATGTCGTCAATGCCGGCCTCTGCGGCGGCGCCACCGACAGCGGTACACACAGGCGACAACGCCATCAAAATGCGCTGCCCCTTGGTTTGCCCCAACGGCATCAACCGCTGCGCTGCTTGAACCAAATTGCTGACAAAGCATTGGAGCCAAACCTGTGCCGTTGGCAAAACCGGCACCCCGATCAGCCCGGCAGCGCGCCCCACCGCAACCGGATAGGCCATATCAGGCAGATCAAGCCCCCAAACAGCACGCGTCGTCGCCGCAAAAGCAGCACCTTGCTGCATCGTTTCCATCCGTCGTTCGCGTGACGGCGCAAGCACAGCCGCAAGATCGGCAATAGGCGCGACATCATCAGCAGCGTGCGCCGCACACAGCAAAATCGCATCACTGCGTCCGGCGCCGTGTTCCAGCACGACCCGCAGCCAATCTGCCAATGTGTCTGCATCGATCACATCCCCGCGCTGGATGGCGCGTTCCAATCCATGCGACCAGGCAAACGCGCCAACTGGATAGGCGGGCGAAAGCCATTGGGTCAATGTCAGCAGGTGGTCAATGTGCATGACTGTGGCCATGGTCATGCCCCATGGTCCGGCCAAGACCATACGCGCCCCCCTCGGGCGTGAAAGGGCCGTCAAAATCGGTAACCGTCGCACCTAACTGTTCAAGCATTGCCCGCATCACCCTTTCACGCTGCACGATCAAGGCGTCCGGCGTAATCGCACAAGGCGCGTGACGGTTGCCAATATGCCACGCCAGCCGGACCAGATCACCGGTGACGCGCATCAGGGCCTCGTTTGCGGCGACCACCAAAATTTGTCGCCCATCATCCAGCACAAATACGTGCCCGGCATCGATCGATGTGGTCTGAGGCAAATCAACCATAAACGGCTCGCCTGCTTCTGTGGTCAACCGCTTACGTCGCAAGATACGGGCATCGTACGGCAGCTGTACGCGGCCAGAAATCGGGCCATGCGGATGCGAATGTGTTTGAAACGCGGTGGCAGTCATGGCTATTGCGCCACCACTGACATGGACACCAAACGATACACGTCGGGTTCTTCAAGCTCGTGGTCGTCAAAGCTGGCGAGGTATGCAAACCCTAAGTCTGGAAAGAAATGCAGACGTTCAGTATAGCTGTAATCGGCGGCGGCATAATGCATTGTTCCCGCAATCACGGTGTATGCACAGTCCCCGAATACCATTTTTGCGGCATCGTCCCATGATGCCGTCAGTTTTTCCTGATCCATCCGGTCAACGATCGTGCGTGCCCGCCATTTGGCGCCCGGTGATGGCACCGGCATTGCATCTGGCGTCATGTCAAATGCATAGGTCACACGTGAACTCGGGTCCGCCTCTCCGGCGACAAGGTCAACGACTTCAAGAAGGTAAACCCCCTGACCCAGCATCGCACGGCTTTCATAGCCATCCGAAAACGTCGAGGTCATTGCCACAACGGCAGGCCGCTGTTGGCGGTAAAGTTCTGCGGTACCATTTTCGTAAAGCAGGCGCACCCCACTATCGAGGTCGGCCGCAACAGGGCAGTCCGCCCACGCAGGCGCGCCCAGCGTCAATAAAAGTATCGTCCGCAACATCATCACAGTCCCTCCGGTTCGAAGAGACCGTAACGAGAATTCAGTGACGAGTCATCCGCCGCCGCAGGATTATCGCCAAGGTGACCGGCGCGCGTAGCAGCGCCAAACCAGCCACTTTGGCAAGTTCGCGCAGCATTTCGCGATTGGTGATCAGTGTATTGTCCGCATGGAAAGTCATGATGTGCCTCATTCAAAGCGATGTCTTTCCTCCCTGATCTCGATTTAAAATGCTGCGGCGCAGCATTCAATCCCTCACTACGCAACGTCACGCCAATCAAAACAGGAAATACCGCTGCGCCATAGGCAAAACTGTGGCGGGTTGACAGGTAAGAAGCTCGCCATCCGCACGGACTTCGTAGGTTTCAGGGTTTACCTCGACATGGGGCATCGCATCATTCAATTTCAGGTCGCGCTTTCCGATGGTTCGGGTATTTTGCACCGCCAGCGTCTGTTTGGCCAAACCTAGCTGGTTTCGCAGACCTGCATCTTGGGCTGCGGCGCTTATGAAGGTGACAGCCGAGTTTTCAACTGATCGTCCATAGGCGCCAAACATCGGGCGCGTGTAAACCGGCTGCGGTGTGGGGATCGACGCATTGGGATCACCCATTTGCGCAGCAACAATTGTGCCGCCCATCAGGATCATCTCTGGTTTCACACCAAAAAACGCAGGGTTCCACAGAACCAGATCGGCACGCTTGCCTTCTTCAATCGACCCGACATGCGCCGAAATCCCATGCGCAATTGCCGGATTAATCGTGTATTTTGCGATGTAGCGCCGCACACGAAAGTTGTCGTTGTCGCCGGTTTCTTCGGCCAGTCGTCCACGCTGTTTTTTCATTTTGTCCGCAGTTTGCCATGTACGGATCAGCACCTCACCGACACGGCCCATCGCCTGGCTATCGGACGCGATGATCGAAAATGCGCCCATGTCGTGCAAGATATCTTCGGCTGCGATGGTCTCGCGACGGATCCGGCTTTCGGCAAACGCGACATCTTCGGGAATGGACTTATCAAGATGGTGACAGACCATCAGCATATCGAGATGTTCATCGATCGTGTTGACCGTGAAAGGTCGCGTTGGATTTGTCGACGACGGCAAAACATGCGCCTCGCCACAAATTTTGATGATATCGGGGGCATGGCCGCCGCCCGCGCCTTCGGTATGGAAGGCATGAATTGTGCGGCCCTTCATTGCGCCAACGGTATGTTCAACAAAGCCAGATTCGTTCAGTGTATCCGTGTGGATCATCACCTGAACATCCCACGCGTCGGCCACCGAGAGACAGTTATCAATCGCCGCCGGGGTCGTCCCCCAGTCTTCGTGCAACTTCAGGCACGATGCGCCGCCCAAAATCTGTTCCTCAAGTGCGGCGGGAAGCGACGCGTTTCCCTTACCCGCAAAGGCAAGGTTCATCGGGAACGCATCTGCGGCCTGCATCATGCGCCCCAAATGCCACGGGCCGGGTGTACAGGTCGTGGCCAGCGTGCCATGCGCGGGGCCAGTTCCGCCACCAATCATCGTGGTCAAGCCGGAATACAGCGCGTCTTCAATCTGCTGCGGACAGATAAAGTGGATATGGCTGTCGATCCCGCCAGCAGTCAGAATGCGACCCTCACCTGCGATGACCTCGGTTCCCGGCCCCACAATGATATCGACGCCGGGCTGCGTGTCGGGGTTTCCTGCCTTGCCGACTTTGACGATACGCCCGTCTTTCAGACCGACATCTGCCTTGATAATCCCGGCCCAATCCACAATCAGGGCATTGGTGATCACGGTATCGACAGCGCCTTGTGCACGCGTTGCTTGCGATTGCCCCATACCGTCACGGATGACCTTACCGCCGCCGAATTTCACCTCTTCACCATAAAGCATGCCGTTGCGCCCGGCACTGCCCGTCATAGCGGCCCCCGCATATTCGGCGGTCAGGTCACGCTCTACCTCGATGATCAAATCCGTATCCGCAAGCCGAACGCGGTCGCCCACCGTCGGTCCAAACATTGCGGCATAATCACGCCTAGAGATGGTTGCTGGCATCTGTCCGTTCCCTTACTTCTTGGGTATTTTAAGGCCGCGCTTTTTCAAACGCTTGGCATTGGCACGGGTCTTTTGGCGAAACGGTTTGATCGCCGCCGCGGCAATTTGATCTGGCGTATGACCAGCAAATGCCGCGCGGGTGGCGTCACTGGACGCTTTTTGCATCGCATGGACCTTTTCGGAAACCATACGCGCATCTTCGCCATCGGCGACAGACCAAACGCCATACATACCCATCACACGCATGGCGACAACCGATTGGGCCTCTAACATCAAATGACTTAGCTGCACGGCATTGGCCCAATAGGCTAATGGGTTTGGGGCACCCGCCATTACAAATCTCCCATCACTGCTTGATTGAACCCGAACACTCTGCGCGCGCCGGCGATTGGTATCAACGACACCTCGCGCCGCTGGCCCGGCTCAAACCGGACAGCAGTGCCTGCTGCAATATCCAACCGCATTCCGCGCACCGCGGCGCGGTCAAATTCAAGCGCGGGATTTGTTTCAGCAAAATGGTAGTGCGACCCCACCTGCACCGGGCGGTCCCCTGCATTTGCGACTTCGATCACAACCGCCTTGGCGTTCGCATTCAAAACGATATCGCCCTCTGCAACAATCAGTTCACCTGGTGTCATCGTCTGCCCTCGCTTTGTTCCAAATACTCAAAAAATCAACGGATCGGGTCGTGGACTGTCACCAGCTTGGTGCCATCTGGAAACGTCGCTTCCACCTGCACGTCGTGGATCATCTCTGCGATGCCGTCCATCACCTGATCTCTGGTGATCACATGGGCACCCGCTTGCATCATATCCGCGACAGATCGGCCATCACGCGCCCCTTCGACAACCGCATCCGTAATCAACGCAATCGCCTCCGGATAGTTCAGCTTGACGCCGCGCGCCAAACGTTTGCGCGCGACTTCAGCCGCCATTGCGATCAGCAACTTGTCTTTTTCGCGGGGTGTTAATTGCATGGTTTACAGTCTCCAAACACGGGGGATCGGTGTTGCCGACAGCGTCTCGATGACGCGAATAAGCTGGCGGCGCAGGGTAAAACCGTCCTCTTCCAAAATACGTACAAGAAGCAGGTCGTTCGCAATCAGGCTTTTCCCGCACGTCGTCGGTAAATCGACCTTTGCACCGAATGCGGCGGCTTGCTGTCCGGCAAACAATACAGTGGCCATCGCCCCGGCGCCATTTGCAATTGCACGCTGCTGCATCATGCGTTTCGCATCGCCAATCATGCGAACGGCATCCGCGAAGACTATTTTTCCATCACGCCAAACACGCCACTGATCGGTAAAGTGCGCGGTGCGCACGGTCTCGCCCATCGCAGCCCGCCCAAAAATCACGGGCTCTACCAACAGCGCCGTCGCGCCAACGGCCAAATGGACGCTAAGACGTCGGTTCAATGCAGCGTGATCAAACAAAATTGTTTCTTGCGGAAGCCAATCGATACGCCCGCCCGGACCGGCGGTCAGGACAACATCACTTTGCGCGACTTGGCCCGGCATCGCGCGGTACACGCGTTCCGCAGCTTGGGAAGAAACGACCACATGGGCATCCGCTGCCGCTGTCACAGACAGCGACATCTTGTCCCCGCCGGTCAACCCGCCAGCTGTGTTTAAAAACACCGTATCCAATGCCGTGCCGCGCGCCTGCGGAAAAAGCGCCTTCAGCGACCCCTCTTGACGCAAATCAGAAATGACAGTCTGGGCGCCCCGACGCTTGGCAACCAGATGCAAAGCACCCTTGGCCCGAGGGGCCGAAACGGGGCCATCAGCGGCGCGAATGTCTGCAACAAAAGAAATGGCGGGCCTCGCAAAGTCGTTCTTTATCCGCAAAATGACCAATATCCATCAGGACATGCCAGTGCGCGTATCGAAATATGCACAAGATTTCACAGCATTCGCCTTGGCCGCCTAAAATAAAGGCATCAATGCTATAAAAAACGAAAAAAGGGGCGCAAACGCGCCCCTCGAACCTGTAACGGTAAACCTGACTAGACGGGAGAATCCATCCGAACCTGATAGCGCACGGTACCCTTAACGGCGCCCCCCCAATTCAGGTGAACCGAACGCTTATCGGCCCCCTGCTGTCCCTCGGCCCACGGCATAACATGAAACGGGCTACCGCCTGCGGTCGTAATCGGTCCGTCAGGCAATACAGCCTCCACATATCGTGCATGTCCTGCAAACGGCAGCGCTGTACCGGTAGGGATCAACCATGTCGCGCTCGCCGTCGCCTGTTCGTGCACCAACGCCGCAGGGTTCGCGACAGGTTCTTCAACGTTGTGAAACGTGTTGCCACGAAACTCGAGCCCACGCGTCCGGCTGTAATCCAGATTGGCGAAGGTGGTGTCGACATGCTCGACCCGGTCAATTTTGCCATTCAGCGACCGGAACACATTGCCTAGCACCGCAAAGCCGTTGATGTAGTGTCCAGCACCATATGGCTTAATGACGATAAAATGGAACCACGGCGCCACGTCGTTGGTGGTGAACATATTACCTGTGATTGTCAGCCCTCCAAAGGAAAACTGCGCCCCCAGCGCGGGTTCGCTGCTATGTTCGTTCGTCCACTCAATAAAGTTATTGTCGCAGTAATTTCCTGTGAAAATCGTCTTGGGGTTAGGCGAAGTAATGACAATTCCACCTTTACGTACCCCGTTTACCTCGTCGTCGCCGTGGAACCAATGGTTACCAGAAATCAGGCTGCCAGAACCGGCCAATACGCAGAAATGTTTGAACTTGCTGGTGCGGTTATCGCGAATTTTTACGTCATTGGCGTTGGCGTTGAAACCAATGCTGATGCGCCCCGCTACGGGCACTGATTGCTCTGCTGAAATCAACTGGCAGCGGTCGATCATCATGCCCTGACACCCCCACCCCGGAGAGGTGATGCCACGGTTTTTCGGCTTATTGATGAAACAGTCGCGGATGTGAAAGGTAAACCCTTCGGGCGCCAGCATAATGCAGCTGGCTTCGCCGAGACCTTGAAATTCGATATCATCCAGTACGAATTGGCTGAACTTTGTGTACCGCGAAAAATCGAGCAGATATTTAAACCGCGTAAAGGTGAACACTTGGCTCCCTTCGGCATCGAACAAGGCATTGCTGAGCTTCAGCGTCTTTGCGGGAACGTCGACCGATGTGACATAAATTTCACGACCGACACCGTTTCCGGTGACCAGCGCCCCGACTGGAATGCTCGCGATATTGGTCACGTTCGTCAGCGTGGTGTCGTTTGCTGCCGCATATGTCCCTTGCGATGTGACAACATCGTCATCCCACGCGGCGCCGGAAATCGGTTGGAACTGCCCATTCCGTATTACACGGCGGGTTTCATACCTGTCGCGCGATGGATCGCAAGCCTGCATATCGACAGGTTCCGAAAGTGAAATACGTCGACCGCATAAATCAAGCGACTCGTGGTCAGCAAAGTTAATCAGCGCCTGATAGGCTTTTTTGAATGCGGTTTCCTCGTCTTTGAACGCATCGAGGTAGGCATCGAAATTGTATCCACGTTGAAGAATAAATCGTTCTGACGCCGCCTGAAGAATACGGCCTTCGCATTTGATGTGATTTTCCATCGTGACACTCTCGGCAAGCAGATAGTCGCCAGCAGGAATGATGACAGTGCGTCCATTGGCAGCCGCATCAGCGGCCTCAAATGCAGCACTGTCATCGGTCACGCCGTCACCCTTGGCACCATAATCGCGCACATCAACAATCGCCAAAATATCGCGCATAAATACTGAAGACGCGTCCTCGATCCGGATATCATCAAGCCGGACCACCCCACCGGTTGGTCCAGTCAAATCAATACCAAAGTGCCCGTAGTGCGCGCCAGCCCATACCATATCAACGCCAATGCGGTCGCCTGTGCCGATAATCGCACTGATCTCCACAACCTGCCCATAGTTTGTCAATTGTGTTGCGGGACCAAATGCAGGTAATCCGACCGCCGGTGCGCCCCCCGCCTGCCCAGCCCAGCCAGAGATCCGCACCGCGGGCATCGGGCCTGATATCGCCTTCAGTTTCGCGGTTACCCGCAAATAGCATCCGGGGAGGATCGGCGTTTCGCCCATATACCGCACTTTTGTGATCGGATCTGTTTTCAGTACCTCGAGACACCCGGCAAAATCTGCATCAGCAGCGACAAAAACACCTGATCCGCTGATCGCATAGGTATCTGATCCGGGCGTCCCGTCCCCGCTCGCCCAAACGCCAAGCCCCGCCGAAAACGGCAGTGGCTGGAAGACAATCCCGTCTGTAATCGCTTTGTTCATGATTATTACCTTCTCTGGCAGCAGATGCATTTTGGCGCCGCGAAATGCGGCACCGCTGCCCTAGAGGTACGTGAAACTATTCAATCAGGTCTGACACCACCGTGACGGTGGGGGTGGCAACGCTAGGCGCCGATATCTGGCGCAATAAGAATTTGCACCGCCGCGATTTGCCATCCATCCGGTGTCGCCACCATCTGGTAATCCAAGGTGTGCAGCCCACCAGCCGCATCGCGCACGATCACTTTTTGCCACAATTGCCCATTGATATCGCGCAAATCCAGAAACGTAGTGTCAGCGTTGTTCCACACCATCGGATAGCCTCGTTCAACCATCGCGCCAAAATTCTGGGCGTCGCCGAAAATACGCTTGATATTGGGGGCAGCATACTGCCACGCGCGGTCCAAATCGCGCCCGTGAAACGCGTCTAATTGACTGCTGATCGTGTCATGAATTGCGCGGGGGTCTTGCGCAACCGCCGGCACAGCCCAAAGCCAAAACCCGATGAGCGTTATCAAAATCCTGTGCATCGCCGCCTCCACTTGCGTATCCTCTTACAAAGATACGCACCGAGGCGGCGATCAGTTTCATTATTTTAGCTTGGTTTCAATCAGGCTGATGGTTTCTTCAACGCCATAAAGCGCGATAAACCCACCAAAGCGTGGCCCTTGGGACGCCCCCAACAAAACCTCGTAGAGGGCGGTGAACCATCCGCGTAAAGGATCAAAACCATGCTCGGTTCCAACCGCAAAGACCATTGTTTGCAATGCCTCGGCATCCAAACCACCGTCCCAGACCTTTAAGCGGGCCACCAAATCTTCCATCGCTGCACGCTCTTGATCGGTGGGGGCGCGGAATACCTTGGTGGGCTTCACAAAGTCGTGATAATAGCTAACAGCGAAACCAGCGGCCTGATCCATCTGCGGATTTTTCGCAGCGGACGCATCTGGCGCATACCGCTGGATAAAGCCCCACAGCGTTTCCTTATCATTTGCTCCAGAGACAGACGCCAAGTTCAACAGCATGGCAAACGGCACCACCATATCCGAGGCTGGCACATCGTGGCCATGAATATGGAAGACCGGGTTATTCAGTTTGCCTGCGTCGTCTTGGGTTGGATAGGCCCGCAACTGCTGGTGATATTCGTCCACCGCTTTCGGGATCACATCAAAATGCATCCGTTTTGCCGTTTTTGGCTTCAAATACATGAAATACGAAAGAGTTTCTGTCGCAGCATAGGTCAGCCATTCGTCAATCGTCAGGCCATTGCCTGATGTTTTCGAAATCTTGTGACCGTCAGCATCAAGAAACAATTCGTAGGTAAAGTGCTCTGGTGGACGCCCCCCCAGCACCCGACAGATGCCGTCATAAATCGGCGTGTTGGTCGCGTGATCTTTGCCGTACATTTCAAAATCGACATCCAGTGCCGCCCAACGCGCCCCGAAATCGGGTTTCCACTGCAACTTGCAATTCCCGCCGGTGACAGGCACCGTCACGTCGGTGCCATCAACATCGGTAAATGTAATCATGCCGTCTTTGGTGACGTCCTTCATTGGCACATACAAAACCTGCCCCGTGGTCGGGCTAATCGGCAGAAAAATCGAATACGTCTGGCGACGCTCTTCGCGCAATGATTTCAGCATGATCGCCATAACATCATCATACTTTTCCGCCGACTTCAGCAGGATCTCATCCATCTTGCCGCTACGGTAATATTCCGTCGAAGACGCAAATTCATATTCGAACCCGAATGTGTCCAGGAAATTGTTCAGGCGCGCGTTCATATGGTCGCCAAAACTGCCATGTGTCCCAAACGGGTCAGGCACGGACGTCAGCGGCTTTTGCATAAATGGCTCGAGCGCGGCCGGGTCAGGTACGTTACCCGGGATTTTGCGCATCCCGTCCATATCATCGGAAAAACACAACAGCTTTGTGGGAATGTCAGAAATAATTTCGAACGCACGCCGGATCATTGTTGTGCGCCCGACCTCTCCAAAGGTGCCAATATGTGGCAGCCCAGACGGACCGTAGCCGGTCTCAAAAAGGACATATCCCTTTGCAGGATCCTTTTTTTCATAGCGTTTGAGCACACGGCGCGCCTCTTCAAAGGGCCAAGCCTTGGATGTCATTGCCGCGTCGCGCAAATTGGTCATTCTATCTCTCACGTCTCAAAGAGCACCCCGATGGCACCCGCACATCGCTCTCCCTATTGCGACAAAGGGGCAGCGTCAATAAATGGGTATGAAAGCAAAGGAAACACAATGACCGATGACGCCCCTATGACATCACAAGACGCGCTCGTGGCGTTGATGATTGCCGTGTCAGCATCAGATGGAAATATCCGCACCTCAGAGCTCGTCAAAATCACTGACGCGATTAATATGTTACCTATTTTTGCAGGCTACGATCCAGAACGCCTGCCGCGCATGTCGCGGATGGTGTTCGACCTGCTGGAACCCGAAGACGGGCTAGAAGCCCTGTTCGGCCTCATCCGCGATGCGCTGCCGAAGCGACTGTTTGAAACGGCCTATGCTCTGGCCTGCGACGTCGCGGCCGCAGACGGTATCATCGAAGGGCAAGAGGCAAGAATGCTCGAAGAGATTCGCGAAGAGTTGGACTTGGACCGTCTGCACGCCGCCGCGATCGAACGCGGCGCAAGAGCACGCCACCTAACCTTATAAAACAAAAAGCGGCCCTGATCAGGACCGCTTTTGATAACGTTAGTGTTTTATCTTACGATTCATCGTCGTCAAGAACACCATCATCTTCTGGTGGGGTAACCGAAAGCGTCGGCACCGAGATCGTTTCAGTCGTGGTCGAAACGTCCACATCAGGTACTTCGACTTCTACGTCAGTTTGGCCCAGCTCGACCGAACCCACATCGGCGTCGAACGCAGGAAGCTGACCGCCTTCTACTGATACGTCGACATCAGGCAATGCGCCTTCGCGGGTCTGATCGATATCGACCATGTAAAAGGCAAAAACCCCGACAACAATTGCAGCAGCAATACCCAGTACCGTTAATCCCGTTTTCATCTCATCATCTCCATTTAAGGGCGCCGCAATTCAAATAAGTTGCAGTGCGTTTTCAGAGTATGAACACCGGAAGTGCGTCTATGGTTCCAAAAAAAATCTAATTATCTAACAGCCAATGCCGCAACAGCTGTTGCTGAAGATCGCGCGCCTTGCGCGTCCATGCTGATGCACCACGCGGCGTTTCGTCACCTTCGGCTTTGCCACGTTCACGCGCGTCGACGTCGGCAGCAAATATCGCAAAGGCAAGGTCCCGCCCGCGCGACGTCCGCATGTATCCACCCAAATTTGACACGAAATTGAGCGTCCCCGTCTTCGCATGCACCTCTCCCTGTTGCGCAGAAAGGGCGTTGCCACTGTGATCAACCACTGTGATTGGCTTCATGATAGGGTGTAGCGTGCTTTGCACATCCGGTGACGTCAAAAACCTGACCATGTCACCCGCAGAAATCCTTGATGTGTCGCTTAGCCCCGAATGATCCGCGAAGAACGGGGTCACATCGCCTGCGCGTTGACGCGTCCAGCGCGCCATGCGGGCTGCCGATGCCTGAAGACCCCATTTTTGCCCAACGTTCTGCGCCGTTGTCCACAAACCGGCTGCTTCGGCGGTGATATTGGTCGAATATTTCAGCATATCGCGCATCAGGTCGTTCAACGGTGCGCCCCGCACCCCCGCAATAACCAAAGCTCCGCTGGGTACCTCTGCAATTTCGCGCGGTGGCTTCAGGACAATCCCATGACTGCGCGCAAATGTGGCAAAGACCTCTCCCGCATACAAGCCCGGGTGTCGCACTGGCAGCCAGCGAGAACCGGCATTGTTCAATGCCGAACGCGCCACCGTCCATGCGTCCGCATTCCCAAGATCGCGATACGCAAACACAGGCATATCGCGCGTAACCACCTCGATTTGTGATGTGGTGACCGCCGGGCGGTAATTGTCGCTACGCGCGTCCATGGTGGTGGCATACTGTCCCCCCTGAAGCTTCCATTCAAAATGGACACGGTTGAAGTTCAGGTTCAGCCCGGACACCGTCGGGTTATATCCAAGATAATCCAGCTGCGTGCTGTCGATTTCATCAAGATTGATCAGCGCTTCATCCCAGATCAGAAAATCACCTCTGACCTCGCGCAGGCCAGTACCCTGCAACTGCTGCGCCAACACCGCAAGGTCATCAGTCAACAGGTTGGGATCACCGCCCCCAACCAAAATCAAATTACCATCTAATATGCCGTCATGAATATCGCCATCAGCAAAAATACACGTTTCAAATTGAAATTGCGCTCCGAGATGCTCAAGAGCGTACAGCGCGGTGAATGCCTTGGTGACACTTGCTGGGGGTAGCGGCGCCTCGGGTAAAATCGCCTCGACCACTGTACCCGTCGCCGCGTCCGCGACAACAAAACCAACAGCGCCGCTCAATCCGACCGCATTGATCAACTGTTGTGTCGGACTTACGAATGTTGGACGGGCGACCGGACGCAACACTGGCGTCTTTACGTCGGCCCATACGCCAGTAGCGACCGACGCAGCCGTACCTGCCAACATTGCGCGCCGGGTCAGATGCATCACCATTCACCTCGCGCACGGATCGCGCTCGATGATTGGCCCGACATCGGTAGGTTGACGAATGACCATGCAGGCGCGGTATGGTGTCCCAATATATGACTCGCGGCCCCGGGAATTTGATACGACGCGTAAACACGCGCAGCCTTAGATAATCGTGCCGCGATCCTGTCCCCCGGTCGCGCCATAACGCCGACAGGCACGTGATCCATGATCCATCGCCAATCCTGCCAACGATGAAACTGCGCAAGGTTATCTGCACCCATCAACCACACAAAGCGCACGCCGGGATATCGCCCTTGCAAGGCGCGCAAAGTTTCCGCGGTGTAACGCGTGCCCAATTGCGCCTCGATCCCTGTGACCGTGACGCGGGGGTGCCGCATCAACGCGCGCGCAGCTAGAACTCTGTCGGCAAGCGGCGCAGGGCCATGCTTTTTCAGGGGGTTCGCCGGACTGACCAGCCACCAGACGTGATCCAAGCCAAAGCGTTTCAAAGCAGCTTTTGTGATATGCACATGTCCCGCATGCGGTGGATCAAAAGACCCCCCGAGCAAGCCAATCACCTGACCCGGTTTTGCAACTGGAAATCCGTTCACCCGCGCACCCTCGTAACCCAGTTTCAAAAAGCAAGGGTCGCGCGCAAATGTAAACCCCTATCAGGCGACAAAACGCATGAAAGCAAAGCGTCGACTGTCTGGCGACCAGCAAGGCACATTTATTGTGCCCTGCCCGCCATACAAGCGGATCAGCTCGACACCGGCTCCTCCATCCGACGGCATCATGCGCAACGCGACATCGAGGCCTCCGGGATGACCTTCCGTGCCCTCAGGATAGGCCAGATAAAGCACCTGCCGACCGTCAGGTGAAGGGTGCGGAAACCAGTTGACCAAACTGTCGTCGGTCATCTGTTCCAAATCCGTGCCATCAGGCCGGATACGCCACAGATCAACGGACCCAGCGCGTTCACCATTAAACCAAATCCACGCGCCATCCGGCGTATAGTCTGGCCCGTCTATATGATCAAAATCGTCGGTCACACATGTCTCGGCACCTCCATTTGCCGGACAGGTGTATAACGCGAACGGGCCGCCCCGCTTTGCGACATAGGCCAGCGTCACGCCATCGGGCGACCAGCCGTGCCAATACGATGGGGTATCATCAGTCACACGTGATGGCGTACCTCCGGCAATTGGCAGCGTATAAATACAGCTTCCTGTGGTGCGGCTGCTATCACTGATGACCAGATGCAATCCATCTGGAGAAATCCCGTGATCATTATTGCAGCTGTCCGCAAAACCTGTGTCAATCAGGTGTAAATCGGGTGCATCAAGCGGCACCCGAAACAAGCGACCGCCGCCATTTACGACAAGGTAATCATCAGCATGCCAATTCGGCGCCTCGATATGACCGACGTGATCCAGCAGGACCGTGGCGGTCCCGCTGTTGAGATCGTACACACAAAGCTGGCTGCGTAGAATGGGCTTCAACCCAGCACACCCGGCAGATAATCGAACCGCGTGAACTGCGCCTCTTGGCCTTTTCCGGTGATGTCAAAGGCGACCATACCAACAAAAGCACCGGTGAATGATCCATGCTCACCACGTCCGCCCTCGTCAGAAATGACCGAAGCATCAAGCGCTGGACCAAACGCCACCCAGTCACCGCCTTGGCGATAATAGAACTGCTGCGTGGCGCCGTTTACATCGACGGCAAGATCAACAGGTCCATCAACGAGCGCCACATCCTCCGCCGGAAAACTGAGTGCCGCATCGGGCCAATCGCCCGGACAAGACATCAACGACAAAACCCGCCCAACACCTTGTTTGTCTGTGACCAGCGCTGCGTGGAACTTGTGACGGTTATAATATGTCGTCAACCCGGCGGCCTGCTGATAGGTTTCGGGTGTAATATCCACAGTGGTTTCAGCGCGGTAGGCATGATGCTCCTGCCGTCGTGCGACCAGCGCCTGTTCGAACCAACTGCCGATGCTTTCACGGCCAATCAAGGTCAGCGCGTCGGGATCCTCGCGGAAAATACGCGCCGTATCAGGCGTACGCAGCCACTGGAATTCGACCGGCAATTTGCCACCCAATTTACGCAGAACCGGCGTGGCAGCGCGCGGCGGAACATCAACCGGCGCAGGGACCGAAACGCGTGGAACCATGCCGCCTGACTTCAAGTAAAGCCAATCATCGCGCCAAACCACCTCTTCGATTCCTGTCTCGCGACCTAGTGCGCAAAACGGACCGTGCGGCCCCTGCAATGGACGCCCCATCAGGAAGGTGTGGTAATGTCCCCCCCAATGCGTTTCAACATATTGTCCGTGACCTGTGCGTTGAATGGGTCCGTCCGACCCTTCGGCACAGATGACGTGCAAATCAGGGTGGTTTTCATACGGGCCCCAAATGTCCCGCGACCGCGCCAAAGACACCGCGTGGTTATACCCCGTACCGCCTTCGGCAGTGGTCAGATAGTAATAGCCGTTGCGCTTAAAGATATGTGGGGCTTCGGTCAGGCCTCTCGGGGTGCCAGCATAGATATTTTTGACCGGGCCAAACAACCCTTTATCGGGCGACCATTCCTGTAACAAAATTCCGTCAAACGACGCATGTGCGGGGTTGCCACCTGTGCCAGGGCCACGGTGGTTCCACTGCATATTCATGAAATACTTGCGGCCATCGTCGTCGTGGTACAACGACGGGTCAAAGCCAGAGGAATTAACGTACCAAGGGTCGGTCCATTCGCCGTCAATTGTGTCGCAAGTGGTGATATAGTTTGGCGCGTCTTTAAATGCGCCATCCAGCCGCTTCACGTCTGTGTAAACCAGCCAGAACTTGCCGTCTGCATGGGACAGGCAAGGCGCCCAGATCCCGCAACTGTCACCGTTCCCGCGCATATCTAACAGCGCCGCGCGGTTCAGCGGCCGCGCCACCAGATCCCAATTCACCAGATCGCGCGAATGATAGATTTGGACCCCCGGGTACCATTCGAACGTGGACACCGCGATATAGTAATCTTCGCCCACGCGACAAAACGAAGGGTCGGCATTAAAGCCAGGTAAAATTGGATTCTGTATCATTTCTTGCGCTCCGCAGCACCTTTGGTTTGTTCGGCAGACTTAGCCCAAAGATTGATCTGTTCTTCGTCCGCATATTGATCGATCAGCGCCAGTTCGTCGGCCGAAAATTCCAAATTCTGAATCGCACCAACGCAATCCAACACCTGGCTCGGTTTTGACGCACCAATCAGGGCCGTCGTGATACCGCCATCACGCAAAACCCATGCAATGGCCATCTGCGCGAGGGTCTGCCCACGGCCCTCCGCAATTTCGTTCAGCTTGCGAATGTTGGCGATTGCATTGTCTGTCAGCATCGTCGGCGCAAGCGATTTGCCTTGGCTTGCACGGCTGCCCTCGGGGATACCACCCAAATACTTCTTGGTCAGCATGCCCTGTGCCAGCGGCGTAAACGCAATAGAGCCCACGCCCAATTCCTGAAGCGTGTCTTTCAGACCATCACGTTCAACCCAACGGTTCAGCATATTGTAACTGGGTTGATGGATCAGGCAGGGCGTGCCCAAATCCTTGAGGATCGCAACAGCTTCGCGGGTGCGTTCGGTGTTATATGACGAAATACCCGCATAAAGCGCACGACCGGACCGCACGATATAATCCAGTGCGCCCATGGTTTCCTCAAGCGGGGTATCCGGGTCGAACCTGTGGGAATAAAAGATATCAACATAGTCCAGCCCCATCCGCTTAAGCGACTGATCACAGGACGCGATCAGGTACTTGCGGCTGCCCCATTCACCGTAGGGGCCCGGCCACATATCATATCCAGCCTTAGAGCTGATGATAAGCTCGTCGCGATACCCTTTGAAATCTTCGGCCAATATCGACCCGAACGCGTGTTCGGCTGATCCCGGCGGTGGTCCATAGTTGTTGGCCAGATCGAAATGGGTGATGCCATTGTCGAATGCCGTCCGGCAAATGTCGCGTTTGGTATCATGCGGTGTGTCGTGGCCAAAGTTGTGCCAAAGGCCAAGCGAGATCGCCGGAAGCTTGACCCCAGATGCGCCACACCGGCGATAGGTCATCTTTTGATAGCGATCTGCTGCAGGTACATAAGTCATGCGTTATCCTCCCCTATAACGTTTACGCTGCAAGCGACCACGGCGGGGCGGTGATGTCAACGGCCAAGGTCAACCAAAGCCGCTGCCCGCGCTGCCGCACCAGTCGTGAACCAATGGCTATCCCCACTTTCCATTGCTTGATTGCCGTGCAAATCTAACCAAATGAAACCATTGATCACGCAAAACGGCAAACCCGTATCCGCTCTTACCTTTGGCACGATGCAGTTTGGCGGCAAGGCCGACGAGACACAAAGCCGTGCCATGTTTGACGCCGCAATCGCTGCAGGCATCAATCATTTTGACACGGCTGTCGGGTATAATGACGGGGCATCTGAATCAATTCTGGGGCAGATGATAAAAGACCAGCGCGCTGATCTCTTTATTGCGACGAAGGTTGGATTTGATGGCGGTGCGACCCGCGCCAACATAACGGAACAGTTCGACCGCAGCCGCCGACAAAGCAATCAGGAATACATCGATCTGCTTTATATGCATCGATTTGACCCGGAAACTTCTCTCGAGGAAACCTTTAGCACCTTGGCTGAAATGCAGTCTGCTGGGCTGATTCGCTATATCGGCGTATCCAACTACGCCGCGTGGCAGGTGATGAAGGCGCAGTCGATAGCACAGACCTTTGGGACGCGGATTGATGCGGTCCAACCGATGTACAGTCTTGTAAAGCGCCAGTCAGAGGTCGAGATTTTTCCCATGGCGCAGGATCAGGGCGTCGCGCTTATTCCTTATTCGCCGCTCGGGGGCGGTTTGCTGACTGGAAAATATGCCAAGGGACAATCCGGGCGACTAACTGAAGATCAGCGTTATAAAGCGCGCTACGCACAGCAATGGATGCACGATACCGCACGCGATCTCACCGATGTGGCAGCCGATGTTGGCACGGATGCCGCAACGCTTGCGGTGGCGTGGGTTAAATCACACCCCATGCGCCCATCTCCAATCATTTCGGCACGGTCGTTGGCGCAATTGCGCCCCTCGCTTGCCGCACAGCAGTTTGACATGGATGCCGCGCTTTATGATCGCATCACCGCGCTTAGCCAGACACCGGCCCCCGCGACAGACAGGTTGGAAGAAACATGATTGATTTCATCATTATTGGCGGCGGAATTGCAGGGATTTCAGCCGCCGCACGTCTGTCGGATCTTGGCAGTGTCACGCTGTTGGAAAGCGAAGACGCGCTGGCGTACCACGCGTCGGGTCGGTCGGCCGCGCTTTACGAACGAAACTACGGCAAGCCATCGACAGTTGCCCTAAACGCTGCATCCTATGACTTCCACAGCACCGCTGATGTGCTAGGCCCGCGCGGGCTGATGCTAGTCGGGCGCGGCGACGACAAGGTCCTTTTTGACGCGGACTTTGCACAAATGGGCCTGCAACGGCTTTCGGTCGCCGAGGGGCGTGAAATCTTTCCCATCCTTGACCCTGCTGTGATTACACAAATCGGGTATGATGATCGTGCGAAGGATATCGACACCGATCGATTGGTTCAGACCTTTGCGCGCATGGCGAAAAAAAACGGTTCCCAGATTATAACCAAAGCAGAGGTCAAAGAAATCAAGCGGACCGCCACAAGCTGGATCGTACAGACCAAATCTGACCGATACGAAGCCAAAAATATCGTCAACGCAGCGGGGGCATGGGTCGACGGCATCGCGCAGATGGCAGGCATCCCGCCGATCGGATTCAGCCCTCTGCGCCGGTCGATGGCCCGAATTCCTGCGCCTGTCGGACACGATGTCAGCGCATGGCCCATGGTTTTTGCCGCAGGTGAAACTTGGTATGCGAAACCTGATGCCGGTGCGCTGATCGTATCACCCGCAGACGAAGACCTGATGCCGCCGCATGACGCCTATGCCGATGACATGGTGCTTGCCGAAGGGCTTGCGCGGTTCGAAGACAACGTCACAATGTCCGTCACACGCCTGCTCGCGTCTTGGGCGGGGCTGCGCACATTTTCGCCCGACCGCACGTTGGTGCTTGGTCCTGATCAGGCAGATCCCACCTTTTTGTGGTGTGCCGGTCAAGGCGGATACGGCATGCAATCGTCCCCTGCCGCAAGTCGGCTTTTGGCAGATTTAGTTGCGGGGCGCGCACCTGAATTATCCGCACCAGACATTGCGGCGCTATCCCCTGCGCGCTTTGGTCAGAGTTAAGGCGCCATGTTGCGCTATTGGCAAATCCACCGATAAAATTTTGCGTTCAGCATTTGAAAATCAACACATGCACACCACTTGATAGCAATGGACTATGATCGAGATCACCAACCCCACCACCGGTTCGAGCGCGAATTCGCGCGGGTTGCGGCCCTTGCGCCCTGGATAGGAAAGCTGCGTCAGCCGGGATGGACGCTGCTGCGCGTGCTAATCGCCGTCATGCTCATCTTTGGCGGCATGCTTGCGGTTTTACCGGTGTTAGGCCTATGGATGATCCCGCTTGGCCTCATGTTACTGGCCATCGACATCCCGATTCTTCAAGAACCACTTGCCGCACTGATTATTCGCGGGCGGTGGATTTGGCACAACCTTCGCGCGCGCTGGCGTCGTAAATAGCGCGGGCGACATCCGGCGCACGTTTAGTTTGGGCGCAGCCCCCCGGAACACCGAAAGCCGCGCCGGATAAAAACCTGAGGGGGTTTATCCCTCAGGTTAACGCCCCCTATCCGTCAACACGGATTGCGGTGTTCTTTGGGTCATAGGGGCTGTCTTCGACAATCTCGGCCGGCCAAAGCTGATCCAACATCTTGACCTGCAGCTTCGTCCCCACCTGCGCCAAGGCCGGACGCACATACCCCATCCCGATGCTTTTCTCGAACGCGACCGAATATCCGCCCGAGGTCAGGCGGCCAACGCGGGTGCCATCCATGTCGTACAGCGCTTCGCGGCCCCAAGGGTCGGCATCAGCAGGTCCATCAATCAGCAAGGTCACGCATTTGGAACGGATACCCTTTGCTTCCATTGCGGTTTTGCCGTGAAATTCCTTGCCCAAATCAACGAAGCGCGGCAAATCCGCCTCAAGCGGGGTGGCGTCGCGGCCCAGCTCTGTACCAAAAGCGCGATAGGATTTCTCTTGCCGCAACCAGTTTTGCGCGCGTGCACCTACCAGCTTCATGCCGTGCGGTTCGCCCGCTTTTTCCAACAGATCGAACAAATAGTTCTGCATCTCGATGGGATGATGCAGCTCCCAGCCAAGTTCACCGGTATACGCCACACGGATCGCATTGACGGGGCACATGCCCAGTTCGATCTGTTGTGCCGACAGCCATGGGAACCGCTTGTTCGATAGCGCGGTTGCCGGATCTGCATCCTTGATGACCGCGTTCAAAACGTCACGCGATTTGGGGCCAGCGATTGCAAAGACGCCCCATTGCGTTGTCACGTTTTGCACGTCGATGCGGCCAAAAGCAGGCTCCATGTCCGCGACCGCCTTGCGCAGATAATCCGCGTCATAGGCGGTCCATGCACCAGCGGACACAAGGTAATACTCGTCCTCTTTCATCCGCACGATGGTATATTCGGTGCGGGTGGTCCCGTGGGCTGTCAGCGCGTAAGTCAGGTTGATCCTGCCCACGCGTGGCAGCTTGTTGGTCGTGAACCAATCAAGGAACGCCGTCGCGCCCGGCCCTTTGACGATATGTTTGGTAAAGGCGGTCGCGTCGATCAGGCCGACACCTTCGCGGATCGCCTTTGCCTCTTCAACTGCGTAGGTCCACCAACCACCGCGCCGGAACGACCGTGCGTCGTGGTCGCTGAACCCGATTGGTGCGAAATAGTTGGGCCGTTCCCACCCGTTCACGAAACCAAACTGCGCACCGCGTGCTGCCTGACGGTCATAGGCGGGCGAAGTCCGCAATGGACGGCAGGCTGGGCGTTCTTCGTCCGGGTGATGCAGAATGTAGACGTGGTCGTAACATTCTTCGTTTTTGCGCGCGGCAAACTCGGTCGTCATCCAATCGCCATACCGTTTGGGGTCAAGCGACGCCATGTCGATTTCAGCCTCACCATCGACCATCATCTGCGCCAGATAATACCCCGTGCCGCCCGCCGCCGTTATTCCAAAGCTGAACCCTTCTGCCAGCCACATATTCCGCAGCCCCGGTGCAGGACCAACCAGCGGGTTTCCATCTGGCGTATAGCAGATCGGGCCGTTGAAATCATCCTTAAGGCCACTTTCTTCGCACGAAGGGATACGATGGATCATCGCCATGTATTGATCTTCGATCCGCTCCAGATCTAGCGGAAACAGGTCCGCGCGGAAGCTGTCAGGCACACCGTATTCAAACACCGCTGGCGCGTTCTTTTCATAGACGCCCAAAATCCATCCGCCCCGCTCCTCGCGGACGTATGATTGCGCATCGGCATCACGGATCACGGGGTGTTCGACATGGCCTTGCGCACGAAATTCAACCAGCGCCGGGTCTTGATCCATCACAATAAACTGGTGTTCGACCGGAATAGCCGGAATTTTGATTCCCAACTTTTTCGCCGTGGTCTGGGCGTGGTTACCCGATGCCGTAACGACATGTTCGGCTGTAATCACAATCTGTTCCTCCGACGGCACCAGATTTCCGCCCTTTTCGACCATCTTGGTGCAGGTCACTTCCCAATGCGTGCCGTTCCAATGAAACGCATCTGCCTGCCACTTGCGGACGATGTCCACCCCACGTTGACGGGCGCCCTTGGCCATCGCCTGTGTCACATCAGCGGGGTTAATGTAGCCATCGGTATTGTGATAGAGTGCGCCCTTTAGGTCGTCGGTCTTGATCAGTGGCCATTTCGCCTTGATCTCGTCCGGGGTCATCCAGACATAAGGCACATCGCAAGTTTCGGCGGTCGACGCATAAAGCATGAACTCGTCCATGCGTTCCTGGGTCTGCGCCATGCGCAGGTTGCCGACCACGGCGAACCCCGCGTTCAGACCGGTTTCGGCCTCAAGGGATTTATAAAATTCGACTGAATATTTGTGGATGTGGGTGGTGGCGAAAGACATGTTGAAAAGCGGCAGCAGACCCGCGGCATGCCAGGTCGAGCCCGAGGTCAGCTCGTCGCGCTCCAACAGCATGACATCATCCCAGCCCGCCTTGGCCAAATGATAGGCAATCGACGTGCCGACGGCCCCGCCGCCCACAACCAATGCTTTGACCTGCGTTTTCATTCCGGCGACTCCTTTGACACGTGTTGGGCGTAATCTGCGTCAAACCGCGCGATAACGAAAGAACCAGCCGACGCCTCATCGCACAATTGCGACAGCGCAGCACAAAGGTCTGGCTTTGCGCACCGACATGGCAAGACGAGAAGCGGTTTTATAATCTTAGCAGGATCGTAAATGACCCTATTTCCGGGCGCAGACGCCGCTACCCGCGCTTATGCGCGTTACGCCAGCACCGTCAGCTGAAAGTGTACCTTGGGAGATCGCCATCAATCTGCCACGTCAGCGGTCTGCTGTTAGTTCCCACCAATTACGCAGCGTCGAACGCCATTTTCGATACGACAATCCGGCGAAGACGTGCGCACCGCCGGGGTGCTATTTGTGTTGCCAGATGAAGGCAGAACAGCCGCCTCAGGACGCTCGGTCGGCAGTTGGCCTATCAACGCCATCACTTCCGGGGCCACGTCATATTCCTGCGAAAAATAAATCTCCAAATCCGCCTTTTCGGTCGCCGGGTTCGCAACCTTCGTCAGAATATAGTGTTCATGATCGTTCCAGTCGCGCCCGCTATCCAACATCTCTTGGGCGAAATACCGCACGACATTTGTGACGGTCCCGTCATCGAGCACCGTCAATAGCGCGAATGGCACTGTTTCAATATCATCGGGGTAGGCTTCTGTCAGTGCAGACCACCGATCAATTTCACCGGATTTGATGCGCTCCAATGCTTCGTGCCAAGGCGGGTCAAACGCTTCGTTGCCACGCAGCAACTCTGCAGCCCTATAGGCAAAACTGGGCGGCGGGGGTGTCTGTGAGAGCGGCATTTGATCTAGGGTCTCGATACCAGCCGCCATCGAAATATCCGGCCACGGATTCGGCAAACGGTCGTTCGCCTCTTCCATGTTAATGCCACGCAAAGCCCCTGCAACATCTGCGTCGCTCCCATTGGTCAGCACCGCGATATCGACGACTTCGCCAATTTCTTGCCCCCCGATCGTGCCGATAAAATGCCGATATAACACGGGCTCCGCACTTGCTGGGTCAGGCGTCTTAGAGATGCGCGGCGTAACCAAAAACGGGACGCCAGAAATTGTAGCAACTAAAACATTGGGGCTCTGCGTTGACGGCTTTGGCGACAAGCCCAGCTCTTCGGCAATACCCACCTTGCGCGGGCGGTGCTCGCCAAACGTCATGGCAACCGCAACCATTTTGTCATCGCGCGCAAACGTCCACGCAGCGCCCGCAATCGGGTCTGAAGAGGCGGCATCAAACTGCGCTAAAATCCGCCCGGTCGTATCAACTGGCGTGTCGCTGGAAACCACATTTGTCTGCGTAATACCAAGCCCGTCAGCCGGTTTGTACGGGGCAACAACCCAATTATCCGGTGCGGTTACAGTGACACTGGTTAGGCTGCGGGCTGTTACATAGTCATCCATAAAGCCCTTGAATATCACCAAAATTGCGGCTGCGACCACAACCATGCCTACGCCCATCCCGATAAGTAGTCGCATATCAATTTATTCCTTGGACCCTAGTGTCCCCTTTGGCGATACATTCAGAGCATCGCCGGCACAACCAAGTCAGGCGGGCGGTGACCATCAGCAAAGGTTTTGATGTTCACGATCACCTTTTCGCCCATCTCGATCCGGCCCTCTACGGTAGCCGACCCCATATGTGGCAACAAAATCGCATTGGGAAGTTCCTTTAGCCGGGGATTGATTTCTTTCCCGCGTTCAAACACATCCAGACCGGCGCCAGCAATTTCGCCTGCGCGCAACATCCGGGTCAATGCATTTTCGTCGATCACCTCGCCGCGCGATGTGTTCACGATCACGGCCGTCGGTTTCATGAGCTTCAGTCTGCGCGCGTTCATCAAGTGAAAGGTCGATGGCGTATGCGGGCAGTTGATGGAAATCACATCCATGCGCGCCACCATCTGATCAAGGCTTTCCCAATAGGTCGCTTGCAAGGTTTCTTCGACTTCAGGGCGCAGACGCTTGCGGTTGTGGTAATGGACCTGCATCCCAAACGCGTTGGCGCGGCGGGCGACCGCTTGGCCAATCCGGCCCATCCCAAGAATACCAAGCTGCCGCCCCCGAATGCGACCACCCATCATTGCCGTCGGAGACCAGCCCTGCCAATCGTTCGATTGCGCCAACCGCAGACCTTCGGCCAAACGGCGGGTCACACCCAAGATCAATGCCATGACCATATCGGCCGTGTCTTCGGTGACGACACCGGGCGTGTTCGACACGTGGATTCCACGTTCGCGGGCAGTCGCCACGTCGATATTGTCAACGCCAGCCCCATAATTGGCGATCAGTTTCAACTTGGCGCCTGCACGCGCCAGTAATTTTGCGTCGATTTGATCCGTGATGGTCGACACCAGAACGTCCGCGTGCGCCATTGCGTCGGCCAGCTCTTCACGGGTCATCGCAACATCGTCCGGACGCAGTGTTACATCAAACAATTCCTGCAACCGGGCCTCGACAACCTGCGGCAACCGTCGCGTGACAACAACACTCAGCTGTTTGCGATGCATGTGATCTCTCCCCCGGGTTTCCAAATGCGCCGTTCCGTGCCAAGTTGCGCCAAAGGGACGCGCAGCACAAGAACCGCGCGCCATATTTGAGCAGTAAGGGTAAACTATGCGTGTTGCGGTGCGGTGGTTCAAGCTGGGTCGGCTAGCGATTTTGGCGCTTTGTGTCAGTGCGGGCATGGGCAGTGCACAAGACATCAACGATGCGCCGGCAGTCGGCCCTGAAACCAATCTGCCGCTGCCGCGCTATGTCTCGCTCAAAGCGTCCGAAGTAAACGTGCGCCGTGGCCCATCGCTATCGCACAGGATCGACTGGGTTTTTCAACGCCGCAGTATGCCACTGCAAGTCGTTGCAGAATACGGCCACTGGCGGCGCGTGATCGATCGGGACGGGCAAGGCGGCTGGGTGCACTACACGATGCTATCAGGGGTGCGCACAGTGTTGATTGACGGCGATGACACGCCCCTGCGCGCCCATGCGTCCGACGATGCTTCCGAAAATGCCGTCCTAGAGCACGGAGTGATTGCCAGTCTTGGCGACTGCACCCCATCGTGGTGCGAACTTTCCGCAGGTGGTTACAAAGGGTGGGCGCCAAAATCCGTCCTTTGGGGCGTCTCGGAATCCGAAGTGCGCGACTAAACCAAGGTTGCGAGATCGCGTAAATCGGCCTAGCAGGGGCTTATGTCTCATCAGCACACCACCCGCCTGAACCTTTCTGCCGGATTGTTGTCCGTCACCGTCGCGCTCGCGCTGGTGTTGGCAAAGGTCTGGGCTTTGGGACAAACCGGATCGCTGGCGATCGCAGCCACATTGGCCGATAGCGCGATGGACCTGATGATGTCGCTTGGCGGGCTAGCGGCCATTGTGTATGCCGCCAAACCTGCGGATGACGACCACCAATTCGGGCATACATCAGCCGAAGATCTGGCCGCGCTCGCCCAGTCCGTATTGATCCTGATCTCGGCGGGCGTGATTGCTGTTTCGGCGATGCTGCGCCTTTTGGACAATACGGTCAGCCTGCCAGACCGCGAGTTTCAGGGAATATCCGTGATGGTATTTTCCATCGCGGTAACGCTGGCGCTTGTGCTTTGGCAGCGTCACGTCGCCGCCAAAACGGGAAGCATGGTCGTTAAGGCCGACAGCCTTCATTATCTGGGCGACTTAATCCCCAATATCGGTGCGATCGTCGCTTTGTGGGTATCAGCCAGGTTTGGCATCGGACAAATCGACAGCCTTGTCGCGCTTGGTGCTGCGCTTCTTTTGGCGGTCGGCGCGTTACGCATTGGCAAAGGCGCGTGGGACGCGCTGATGGACCGGCAGGCTGACCCGGACATGATCGCCGGAATAAGTGCGATAGCAGCAGATTTTCCTGACGTTCACGGCTTTCACGACTTAAAGACCCGCGTCGCGGGCAGCCGCGTGTTCGTGAACCTGCATATCGAATTAGACGGACAGCAAAGCCTGAACGCAGCACATGCCATAGGCGCGGCGCTACGCCGGGCGATCACCGCCGCCTATCCCAACACCGATGTTCTCATCCACAAAGACCCCCTTGGTGTGGAAAAACACCCCGACGATCCGCGTCCTTAAGGTGGGTTTAAGCCCCACTAAGTGTTGAGTCCCCGCCCCTTCAGCAGCGCCTCGACACCGGGCAATCGCCCGCGGAACGCTTTGTATAGTTCTGCCGCGTCCACTGATCCCCCTGATGACAACACGGTGTCTTCCAAACGCCGCGCTGTATCGCGATCAAACGGGCTCCCCGCCTCCTCAAAGGCTGCAAACGCATCCGCATCCATCACTTCGGACCACATGTAACTATAATAGCCGCTGGAATAGCCGTCACCCGCAAAGACATGCGCAAAATGCGGGGTCGCATGGCGCATTCGAATTGCATGCGGCATCCCGATACCTTCCAGAATTTCCGCCTGTTTCTGCATAGGATCGACCGGCGCCGGGCCGTCGTGAAACGCCAGATCCACCAATGCCGATGCCACGTATTCGACAGTCTGAAATCCCATGTCATAGGTGGCAGCACCCAACATGCGATCCAACAAATCCTGCGGCATCGGCTTGCCCGTTTCTGCATGGATCGCAAATTCGGCCAATACCTCGGGGACTTCCAGCCAGTGTTCGTAAAGCTGGCTGGGCAATTCGACAAAGTCGCGCGCGACCGAAGTACCACTGATGCTTTCGTAGGTCACATCTGACAGCATCTGATGCAATGCATGGCCAAATTCATGAAATAATGTGCGCGCATCGTCATACGACAACAAGGCAGGCTTGCCCGCCTCGGGTTTGGCAAAGTTGCATACGTTGATCACGTGGGGGCGAACCTCTGAATCCAGCCGATTTTGCGACTGCATCGCCGAACACCACGCACCAGACCGTTTGGACGCGCGCGCAAAATAATCCCCGATAAACACAGCCACGTGTTCGCCGCGACGGGTCACGTTCCAAAGGCGCACATCAGGGTGATAAACCGGCCCGTCAATCGGGGCGAACTCCAGCCCAAACAACCGATTGGCACAGGCAAATGCGGCCTCGATCATCTTGTCCAATTGGAAATACGGCTTCAGCTCGGCCTCATCCAGATCATGCAACTGCTTGCGGCGCTGTTCGGAATAGTACCGCCAATCCCATGGCTCCAACGGACCATCCCAGCCATCAGCATGCAACATGCGCCCTAAGACTTTACTGTCTGCTTCGGCGGCAGCCTTTGCAGGCGTCCATACTTGCATCAACAAATCACGGACCGCAGCAGGGGTGCCTGCCATCTCGGTCTCGAGCTTGAAATCGGCAAAGCTCGCGTAACCCAACAATTTCGCGCGCGTCTCACGCAACGCCAGCGTTTCGGCGGCAAGCGCACGATTGTCCGTCTTGCCGCCATTTTCACCACGCGCTGTCCACGCTTCATAGGCCTTTTTCCGCAAATCGCGGCGATCAGAAAACTGTAGAAACGGCACGATAAGAGACCGCGAAAGCGTCACAACAGGCCCACCTGCATCCTTTTCCACGCCAGCCGCCCGTGCAGTAGCGACCACAAAATCAGGCAAACCAACCAGATCATCTGCACCAAGCTTCATCATCCATGCGCGTTCATCAGCCAAAAGGTTCTGCGTGAATTCTGTCCCCAGCACAGATAACCGCGCCTTAAGCTTGCGCAGCGCTGCGGCATCATCCCCCGCCAACTGCGCCCCGGCGCGCGTAAACCCACGCTGCGTCAACATCAGCACGCGCTGCTGCTCTGCGGTAAGGTCCAGATCATCGCGCACATCCCAAAGGGCCTCGACCCGCGCCACCAGCGCTTTATTTTCGGAAACCTCTGACGCATAGGCGCTCAGTTTTGGACCAAACTTGCGCTGCAGCTCCTCGCGTGCGGGATTACTGTCCGCCCCCGCCACACTGTAAAACGCACCCAATACACGGCTTAATGTCGCATCTGCGCGCTCAAGCGCTTCAATCGTATTGGCGAATGTCGGGGGCGCAGAATTTTCCGCGATCGCGGCAATATTCGCGCGCGACTCTGTCAACGCTGCATCAACCGCAGGCTCAAAGTCGCTGTCCGAAATCAGATCAAACGGCGGCAGGCCAAACGGCGCGTCCCAGATCGCAAGCAATGGGTTTGTCATGGCAAATCTCCTTTGCACAATAGCTAAGCCCCCGCCTCAGGTTTTGCCAGAACACTTGCCCTCGCTTTGTATAAAATACTCGAAACCCGCGTTCACCGCCCGCGCATACGGTGTTCAAACCGGCGCAACAGCAGCGACAAACTGATCGTCATCGTCAGATAAACAAGAGCGACAACATTATAGGTCTCGAAATACCGGAAATTACCTGCTGCGGTCACCTTGCCCAATTGGGTGACATCGGTAACACCCAAAACCGATACCAAACTCGAATCCTTGAGCATGGCCACAAAGTCATTGCCCAAGGGCGGCAAAATCGTCCGCAACGCCTGTGGAAAGACGATATGGCGAAACCGCTGCCAACGGCTCAGACCTAACGCCTCGGCGGCTTCGACCTGGCCCACATCAACCGCCTGAATTCCGGCGCGGAACACTTCGGCCAGAAACGACGCATAGGCCAAAGTAAGCGCGATTACCGCGCGCCACAAAAGCGAAAAATCCCGCGAACGCACAGGATCAAATCCCAGATGCCCCGCCAGCCAGTTCCAGGCAGCAACCATGCCGGGCGCGAAAACAAACGCGACGTAAAGCAGCAGCACGATAATCGGCACGCCACGCATGACCTCGACATAAAATCGGGCAATTTGGCGCACCAAAATCCGGCGTGACATCGCCGCCAAAGCAAGCCCCAGACCCAGAACACATGCCATCACATAGGCAATAAATGTGACATAGATTGTCACCCAAACCCCCTTGCGCAGGGTGGTCAGCACATTGTGATAGGTGTCATCAGTCAGGACGCGCCAAAACAGGAAAAGGCCGATCGCAATCACTGCAACCAGCCACCATGGAAAATCCTGTTTTTGGCCCTGTCGCGCCATCAGACCCACGCACCCCGGATAGAACCGGGGCACATGTATCGGCGGTTACTCACCCATTTTGTAGTCAAGAAACCACCGGGTGTTAAGGTCATCAATGGTGCCATCAGCCATCATATCAGCGATCGCCGCGTTAATCGGGGCGACCAGATCAGAGCCCTTTGGAAAGATGAACCCGAAATCTTCGGTGCCAAGCTTTTCGCCCACGATCTTCAAGGCGCCATCCGACGCAGCCACATAGCCATTGCCAGCGGTGCCATCCGTCAACACCAGATCAACGTCGCCCGTGCGCAACGCCTGCACAGTCGCCCCGAAAGTTTCCATCAACTTGATGCGCGGGTTGGCTTCGTCGCCATCAAGAACGTCGTAAACACCCACATAAAAAGGTGTCGTGCCGGGTTGCGCAGCCATCTGCAGACCAGGGTCGGCGGCAAAGCTGGCAGCATCGGCAAAACGGTCTTCGTCGCCGCGCACCAGCATCACCATTTCAGAGGTCATATAGCTGTCCGAGAAATCAATCACTTCGGCCCGATCGTCGCGGATCGTGATCCCGGTCATGCCCATGTCAAACTGCCCCTCTGACACAGCAGGGATCATCGCATCCCAGCTTATGTTTTGATAGGTAACAGTGGCATTCAGGCGCGCCGCGATCTCTGCCATTGCATCATATTCCCATCCGGCGGCAATCCCGTCTTGGTCCAGAAACTGTAACGGCGGATAGGCGTTTTCTGTCACCACGACAATCTCGCGGCCTTCCAGATTGGGCAGATGCCCCTCGGCAACAGACGATGTGGCAATCAGCATTGCGGCAAATGTTGCAAAAACTTTCATAGCGATCTCTCCAGAGAATACGTTTACGTCAGATTACGCGCCTTGGGCATGCACGAACAAGCCCTTGCCTGCGCAAACTGCGCAATCTGCGCGCGGCTTTATCTTAATGATGCGGGTCTGCGCATAGAGTGCATCATAAATCAGCAACCGCCCCTGCAACCCCTCACCCGCACCTGTGATCGCCTTCACTGTCTCAACCGCCATCATCGCGCCAATCACACCTGGCAACGGGCCAATGACCCCCGCCTCTGCGCAACTGGGCACCAGCGCTGGATCAGGCGCAACCGGAAATACACACGCATAGCACGGTGTTCCCTGCGCGGGGTCATAAAGACTGATTTGCCCTTCCCATTGGGTCAACGCAGCCGCGATCAAAGGCTTGCCCAGCGCCGCAGCAGTGCGGTTCACAAGATAGCGGGTGTCAAAATTGTCGGTGCCGTCCAACACGATATCGTAGTCGGCAAACAACCCATCCGCGATCTCTGGCGTCAAACGCCGCTGATAGGGGCGGACGGTGACAAATGGGTTTTGCGCACGCATCATCTCGGCGGCCGACTGTACTTTGGCCATGCCGATACTGCGATCCAAATGGATCACCTGTCGCTGTAAATTCGCATTTTCAACCGTATCGTGATCAATGACCCCGATGGTCCCCACGCCTGCCGCCGCCAGATACTGCAATGCTGGCGCGCCAAGCCCCCCAGCCCCGATCACCAGCACCTTGGCATCCCGCAGCGCCTTCTGGCCGGGACCACCGATTTCACGCAAGATGATATGGCGGGCATAGCGGTCAAGCTCGGTATCCGAGAACATTGCCGCAACGACCGGAGCCGCCGCTTGCGTGGCGATCCGTTCCCGCAGCTTGCGCAGCAGCGCCCGATAGCTTGCGATGATGCCGCCAAACGCGATCAAAAGCAGCCAAAGCCGGATATCGCTGCCAGTCGCCGCACGAAACGGATGACCGTCAGGCAACACAAGCTGAAGACCCATGACCCCAGCGATCAGCATTGCCAACATTGTCCAGCGCACGCGCATCGGCGCGCCCATAACGGCAAGGATCAGCCACATAACCGCGGCCATGGCGCCCACCATCATCATAGCCCGGTTGACCCGAAACCGCCCGCGTCACGCGCTGTCAGATCGAGCGCCGCCACGGATTTGAACCGTGCCTGCACCACCGGCGCGACAACCATCTGGGCAATCCGCATTCCGTGTTCAATGGTGAAATAATCCTGCCCCCAGTTGATCAAAATGATCCCGACCGGGCCGCGATAGTCGCTGTCAATTGTGCCGGGGCTGTTGACCAGGCCAATCCCGTGTTTCAACGCTAGCCCGGACCGCGGCCTGATCTGAACCTCAAACCCTTGCGGAATTGCCATGCGCAACCCTGTCGGCACCAGAACGCGGCGACCGGGCAGCAGCGTGATCGCGCGTTTGCCTGCCAAATTTGCGCGCAGGTCAGCGCCCGCCGCGCCCTGCGTTTCATACGATGGCAAACCGAGGGCCACATCGGCCCCGTCGTCCCATTGGATCAAAACGTCCGGCGTCATGTAATCGCCTTTGCGATACGTTTTGCCAATGCTTGGGCTGTCGCGTCTTTGGACATGCGTGGCCAATCCTCGGCGCCATCCGCCGTGATCAGGGTGACAGCGTTTTCAGTGCCGCCCATGATCCCTGTGGCGGGGGAAACATCGTTAGCGACAATCCAGTCGCACCCTTTGCGCAGACGCTTCGCGGTGGCATTCGCAGTGACATCATCTGTTTCCGCCGCAAAGCCCACCACCAGTTTTGGTCGACCCGTCGTCATCTGCGATACAGTCGCCAGAATGTCAGGATTTTCGGCAAATTCCAGCTTTGGCAGGCCCGTCTGGTCTTTTTTAATCTTGCTGCTGCCCGCATTTGCGACACGCCAGTCCGCAACAGCGGCCGCAAACACCGCCGCGTCCGACGCGGGCGCAGCACGTACAGCATCAAGCATCTCTTGTGCGGTCTGGACCCGCACCAAACGCACGCCCTGCGGCGGCGGGACATCCGCCGGCCCCGTCACAAACGTGACATCCCCGCCCAGCGCGACAAGCGCGCGCGCGATCGCCGTTCCCTGCGCACCCGACGACCTGTTTGCGATATATCGCACGGGGTCAATCGGTTCATGGGTCGGGCCAGAGGTCACAAGAATATGTTTTCCTTTCAGCGGACCATCAGACAAGGCCGCGTCGATCGCGGCGATTATTTCGGGGGTTTCCGCCAAACGACCGGGGCCAAATTCACCGCAGGCCATCACACCTTCATCAGGCCCGACAATAATCACACCATCGTTTTTTAATGTCGCAAGGTTGCGCTGTGTCGCTGGGTGGTCCCACATGCGCACGTTCATCGCGGGGGCTATCATGACACGTTTGTCAGTGGCCAACAGTAAGGTGGAGGCCAAATCATTGGCCAGGCCATGCGCCATCTTGGCCATTAAATCAGCGGTCGCAGGCACCACGACAACCAGATCGGCTGCGCGTGACAGCTCGATGTGGCCCATCTCGGCCTCTGCGGTAAGGTCGAAAAGGTCAGTGTATACCTTATTGCCTGACAAGGCGGACAAGCTAAGAGGGGTTACAAATTCCGCCCCTGCTTTTGTCAAAACGGGCGTGACTTTCACATCTTTCTCGCGCAGGCGCCGGATCAGATCAATTGCCTTAAAGGCAGCAATCCCACCGCCCACAATCAGCAAAATATGTTTATCCGCTAGCATAGTGTCTCTCCGATATCGACGCACCTGAACTTAGGGCAGTTGATACCGGAATGACAATGTCGCGTCTTACGCAAAAAACTGGCGAACCTCCGAACTTTGGCTCTCGAGGTTCTTGCGCATCTTCCCGAACGCCGCAGCTTCAAGCTGGCGCACGCGTTCTTTGGATAGACCCAGCTCTGTTCCCAAGCTTTCCAATGTCCGTGGGTCCTCGCGAATTTTCCGTTCGCGGATGATGAATTTTTCGCGGTCATTCAAAGAGGACAAAGCCATCGATAGCCAGTGCCGCAATGTGTCGTTGTCATGGCTGTTTGCGACCATTTCAGCAGCTTGCGGACTGTCATCTTCCAACGCGTCAACCCATGACCGGCCTTCGTCCTCTGAAGATTGCGTCGCATCCAAAGAATAATCCGACCCTGACAGACGTCCATCCATCATTTCAACATCATGTAGCGGCACGCCAACTTCTGTGGCGATCAGTTGATGCAGTTCGTGCTTTTCCAATGTACGCCCCTCGGCTGACGCTTCGCGCTCCAGCCGGGCCTGCACTCTTCTCATGTTGAAAAACAGCGACTTTTGAGAGGATGTAGACCCCGTGCGGACCATCGACCAGTTCCGCATGACATAGTCCTGCACCGATGCCTTAATCCACCACACCGCATATGTGGAAAATCGCACGCCCCGGTCTGGGTCAAATTTATCCGCGGCCTTCATCAATCCCACCGATGCTTCCTGAATCAGGTCGTTCATCGGTGCGCCGTAGCGTTTGAATTTTGACGCCATGGAAATCGCCAACCGCATGTACGCATTGATCAGGCGGTGCAATGCCTGTTCATCACGCTGGTCGCGCCACGCATACGCCAAAGAGAGTTCGGTTTCCGCATCCAGCAGTTCGGCTTTCATCGCCGTCCGCGAAAAACTTTGATCTGAAAGTCCGACAGTCGCCATCTGTTTTATCCCCGCTTGCTACATGAGCATTAACTTTGCTTTGTTCTTTCATTACGTATGGAAGGAACGTGCCGGATCAAAAAAAGGTTTCACAAAATATGTTGCCCAAACTCACACTCGTGCTAGGCGGGGCCGCGTCGGGAAAGTCTGCATTTGCAGAAGGCCTTGTTTTGGATACCAAATTATCCTCGATCTACATTGCAACGGCGCAGATTTACGATGAAGAGATGGCACAAAAAGTTGCGCGCCATCGCGACCAGCGCGGCACTGGCTGGCAGACAATCGAAGAACCGATCGCCGTCGCAGCCGCATTGGGGCGGGTCAACGCCGATCAGACGGTTCTGGTCGATTGCGCCACGTTGTGGCTGACAAACATTATTTTGGGCGGGTTGGATTTGGCCGATGAATGCAGTGCATTGACTGCGGCTTTGGCCAATTGCGCAGCCCCCGTGGTGATCGTGTCGAACGAAGTCGGGCAAGGAATTGTGCCTGACAACGCGCTGTCACGCCGGTTTCGTAACGCGCAAGGTACGTTGAACCAGCAGATCGCGGGCAAGGCCGACCTGGTGGTCGCTGTGATGGCGGGGCTGCCTTTGGTCTTAAAAGGACAACTGCCATGACCCGGCTCTGGTGGGTCCGCCACGGCCCGACCCACGAGAAAAACTTTGTCGGGTGGCGCGATGTGCCTGCCGATCTGTCCGATCAGGCGTTGATTGAAAGGGTGGCATCTTATCTCCCGGACCACGCGATTGTAATTGCCTCTGACTTGCGACGCGCCTCGGCAACCGCCAGTGCGATTGGCCGCAACCGCCAGCGGCTGCCCGACCATCCGGACCTACGAGAGTTCAATTTCGGGGCTTGGGACGGGTTACACTTTAGCGAAGTCGCAGAACGCGACCCCGACCTGAGCCGCCGGTTCTGGGAGGAACCCGGCGACTTAGCCGCACCCGAAGGTGAAAGCTGGAATACGGTCGCCTTGCGGGTCAATGCGGTCGTCGATGCGCTTTGCGCGCAGCACGTGGGACAAGACATCATTCTTATTGCCCATATCGGCGTCATCATGACCCAAATACAACGCGCGAGCGGCAGCACCGCCTATCAGGCGATGGGTCACAAAATTGATAACCTGTCCGTCACAGATATGACGCGCGGTCCCGATGGTTGGCAAATAGGGCGGATCAATCACATTCCGTGATGGAGGGTGTCAAAATTTGTCGTTGGCCAGCACCCGCAGCCCGCAATACACCTTTTGAAAAATAAACGGGATGACGGATCATGACATATGACCTTTACATCGGCGACCGGACTTTCAGCAGTTGGTCGCTGCGCGGCTGGCTGATGCTGGAAAAATTCGGACTGCCATATAACACGCATATGGTCGGGCTTTACGCCGGAACTTACCGTACCGAACTGGCGCATCTGGCCCCAGCCCGCACCGTACCCGCAATGCAAACCCCGGAAGGTTATGTGCTGACTGACAGCATGGCGATGGCCGAAACATTGGTCGAACGCCACCCAGATGTTGCACTCTATCCGCGCGACGGGGCCGCAAGGGCGCTGGCACGCACCATCAGTCACGAGATGCATTCCGGTTTCATGGCGTTGCGGGATGCCTGCCCGAATATGATCACCCATGTCTGGCAGGGCTTCCAACCGTCAGATCCGGTGCTTGCCGATCTTGCACGAATCGAGGAATTGTGGGCGTTGGCCCGATCCCGACACGGGCAAAACGGCCCTTGGCTCTTTGGGGATTATTCTTTGGCAGATGTTATGTATGCACCTGTCGCACTGCGCATTACGGCTTACGGCCTACCCGTGAGCCATGCAGCCCGAACGTATGTGAACACGCATCTCAGCGACCCTGCGTTCCTTGCATGGCGGGACGCGTCAAAATCAGAATCCTACGATCCATGGCCATATCCGTTGGGTTTACCGCGCAAACCCTGGCCTGGCGATCAATCTTAACCATTCGTAAACTACGACCGCGTACCCGTTAACCAAACGGGGGCACGATTATGGTGGCATTGGCCTATACGGTCGCATTTGAAGGCATCGAAGCCCGGCTGGTCGAAGTGCAGTGCGCTGTGACCCCGGGAATTCCTGCTTTTTCTATCGTGGGACTTGCTGACAAAGCAGTGTCAGAAGCACGCGAACGCGTACGCGCAGCGCTCACCGCGATGGCCATCGCGCTCCCTTCGAAACGGATCACCATAAACCTGTCGCCCGCCGATCTGCCAAAAGAAGGGTCACATTTTGACCTTCCGATCGCGCTTGCATTGCTTGCAGCGCTGGAAATCATCCCACGTGAAGATGCGGAACGCACGGTTGCGCTTGGTGAACTGTCGCTGGATGGGACATTGGTACCGGTCGTGGGTGCCCTTCCGGCGGCCATGACCGCAGCGAACGAAGATCGCACATTACTATGCCCCAAAGCCTGCGGCGCAGAGGCGGCATGGGTCGGCGCCGCAAATGTCATCGCGCCACGGACATTGGCCGATGTGGTCCGCCACTACACGGGGCAATGTGTGTTGGCCCCATCCGAGCCCGGCGAAGTGCACAATTTCAAGTCATCGCGCGACCTGTCAGAGGTAAAGGGCCAAGAGCGCGCAAAGCGCGCGCTTGAAATCGCGGCCGCCGGACGGCACCACCTGATCATGATCGGGTCGCCGGGGTCGGGGAAGTCCATGCTTGCGGCCCGCATTCCGGGAATTCTGCCGCCGCTATCTCCGGCAGAAGCTCTTGAAACCTCGATGATCCATTCGTTATCGGGTCTGCTTGACGAGGGGGGGATCAACCGTGAACGCCCCTTTCGCGAACCCCACCACACAGCGTCCATGGCGGCCATTGTGGGTGGCGGTCGCACCGCCAAACCCGGCGAAATCAGCCTTGCCCATAACGGCGTATTGTTCATGGATGAATTTCCCGAATTCACACGCACCGTCCTGGAAACACTGCGCCAACCGATTGAAACCGGCGAAGTCGTCGTCGCGCGCGCCAACGCGCACGTGCGATACCCATGCCGCTTTATGCTGGTTGCGGCGGCGAACCCCTGCAAATGCGGCTACCTTGCGGACCCGGCACGCGCCTGTGCCCGCGTGCCGCAATGTGGTGAAGATTACATGGGGCGGATATCGGGGCCATTGATGGACCGTTTTGATTTGCGCGTCGAAGTGCCGCCCGTGGCCTTCACCGACCTCGACCTGCCGGATGCCAGCGAAAGTTCGGCAGTTGTCGCGGCACGGGTGGCGGCGGCACGCGACATCCAGACCGCGCGGTTTGCCGGGCATGAACGCGCCCGGGTGAACGCCGACGCCGAAGGACATCTGTTAGAGGAAATCGCAACACCCGACCCCGAAGGTCGCGCCCTGTTAATCAAAGTCGCGGAACGGTTCGGTCTGTCAGCTCGCGGATACCATCGGGTGCTGCGGGTGGCGCGGACGATTGCAGACCTTGATGGGTCCGACAAGGTTCGCCGCCCCCACGTGGCCGAAGCGGTCAGCTATCGACTATCCATGGCAAAAGACATCTGAATGAATTCAGCGACCTCGCGCAGGGCAGCACGGGCTTCGGGGATGTAGCCATCAAACATGTGCCAGACGTGCGGCACGTCCGCCCATACCCGCAGGTCAGCCTGCGGCCCAAGCACCTGCGCCATGCGCACGGCATCATCGCGCAAGGCCTCGCCGCTGCCCACCTGAATCAGCACAGGCGGCGGGTTCACGAAGGTCGCAAATAGCGGTACGCGCGCGGGTCGGCGCGGTCCGCAGCACCTAAATACCGGTCAACGACTTCGGACATACGTCTTACGGGCAACAAGACCTCGGTTGCGGTCGTCAACGATTCACCCGCCAAGGTCAAATCCGTCCACGGCGACAGTGCGAACGCGGCACGCGGACGCTGATCGCGCAGCGTCAGATACGACAGCAAAGACAACATCAACCCGCCGCCCGCGCTGTCGCCCCCCAAGACGATATCCCGAGGGCGGTACCCTTTTTGCAGCAGCGCATCCCATGCAGCAACCGCATCATCCAAGGCAGCTGGAAACGGGTCCTGCTGCAAAAGGCGGTAGTCTGGCGCACAGACCCGCAGTCCCGTCAGGCTGGAAATGCGCCCCAAAAGGCCACTGTAGGCGGTGCCGCTTCCTGCAAAATACGCGCCGCCATGCAGATACAAGATGACACGACGAGGCTGGACTGGCCCGACGCTGATCCAGTGCAATGGGACCGCATTTGCAATTTCGGTCAGGTGACAAATGTAGGGCGGACCCGAAAAAATGAGCGGCGCAAACCTATCAAAGGTTCGCGCCGCACGTTCAGGCGAATTTGACAGGCCTAGAAACGGTCGCACCGCATGGCGCAAACCGAAATTCAATGTCCGCAATCGCAAACTAGGCTGCGCGGCGGCGCTCGATCGCTTCCCAGATTTTTGCGGCGATGTTGACGCCATCGAAACGCTCCAATTCTTGGATACCGGTGGGCGAGGTCACGTTGATTTCAGTCAGCCAGTCACCAATCACGTCGATGCCCACGAACACTTGGCCCTTTTCCCGCAACAGCGGACCAATGGCGGCACAAATTTCGCGGTCACGATCCGTAAGCGCCACTTTTTCAGGGCGACCACCCACGTGCATATTGGACCGTGTTTCACCAGCGGCGGGAACGCGGTTGATTGCGCCGACGGGCTCACCATCCACCAAAATCACGCGTTTATCCCCCTTGGACACCGCAGGAAGGTATTTCTGCATAATCAGCGGTTCACGATTAATACCGCTGAACAACTCGTGCAACGAGGCCAAATTGGCGTCCGCATGCGACAACTTGAAAACGCCCGCGCCACCGTTCCCGTACAGCGGTTTCAAAATGACATCGCCGTGTTGTTGACGAAAGCCGCGCAGGGTCTCAAGGTCGCGGGCGATCATCGTCGGCGGTGTCAGGTCCGGGAAATTCAGAACCAGCAATTTTTCTGGATAGTTGCGCACCCAGAACGGGTCGTTCACGACCAGTGTTTTTGGGTGGATCATGTCCAGAATGTGGGTCGTGGTGATATAGCCCATGTCAAACGGCGGATCTTGGCGCAGCCAAACCACGTCATATGTGCCCAAATCAACAGTCTGTTCGTCGCCAAGCGTAAAGTGATCACCTTTCACCCGCTGCACCGTCAACGGCCACCCACGGGCTGTCACCCGACCCTGATCAAACGCCAATTTGTCAGGCGTGTAATAAAACAGCGTATGTCCACGCGCCTGCGCTTCTTCTGCGATACGAAATGTGCTGTCGGCGTCGATATTAATCGGGCCGATCGGGTCCATTTGGATGGCGATTTTCAGCGACATGGGCAACCTCATTCTATGCGATGTTGGCTTGATACATGGCGCAGGGACAGGCGTTGTGCAATGGGGCAGTCAGAATTCCGCAAAGGCGTTTTCAATCACCTGAACCATGCCAATCCCGTTCACCAATGCCAAATCAAAACGCACATCAGTCAATTGGCCACGCGGTTCGCCCGCCAAAAACTCTGCCGCGCTTCCACAAATGCGGTCGATTTGGCGCCGCGAAAGACGTGTCGCAGCGCGGGCGAAATCGCGGCTTTTTTTGACCTCGACAAACACAACTGCATCACCGTCCCGAAAAATTAGGTCAATTTCACCGCTTTGACCGCGCCATCGACGTGCGGCGATGGCGTGATTGCGGCGTTCATAATCGCGCGCAACGATGTCTTCGGCCGCAAACCCCGAATGATACCCCACTGATCCCGTCATTCATCATCCTTCATCCCCAGCGCGATCTGATAGACCTGACGTCGCGGCAAGCCAAGCGCACCAGCGACCACTGCAGCCGCATCTTTGACGCGCATGGTTTTTGTCGCCTCGCGCAGGGCCGATTCGACGTCCATGTCGGCGACATCCGTTGCCCCTTCCCGTCCGACCAGCACCACCAATTCACCTTTTACGGCACGTCCGTCAAACGCGTCTGCCAAGTCATGCAATGTCCCGCGCGACACCTCTTCAAACTTTTTGGTCAACTCGCGGCAAACAACCGCCTGCCTGTCTCCGCCCAGTACATCGCGCAAATTTCCTAACATATCACCAACGCGTTTAGGGCTTTCGTAAAAGACTAACGTGAACGGCGTATCGCGCAGTGCAGCAATTTCGGTTTCGCGCGCTTGGTTGGACGCAGGCAAAAACCCAACAAAAGCAAAGCGATCCGTCGGCAATCCTGAAACTGTCAGCGCCGCTAAAACCGCCGATGCACCAGGTGCAGAGGTCACGGGCAAGCCTTCGGCAATCGCCGCGCAGCCCAATTCGTACCCCGGGTCAGCAACCAGCGGTGTGCCCGCTTCGGACACATAGACCACGGATTTACCGCCGCGAATATCTGCGACCAACCGCGCAATCGCGCCTTCACCACTATGATCGTGAAACGCCACAACCTTGCGCCCATTCAACGGAATCCCGTGAATTTCCATTAACTTGCGGGTTGTGCGCGTGTCTTCGGCAGCGATCAAATCCGCTGATGCCAAAATATCAAGGCCACGCAATGTCATGTCGCGCGCAGACCCGATCGGGGTTGCAACAAAGTAAAGTCCCGCCGATAGCGGCTTAATTATAAAATTCATGTCTGGACCCGGTTGCCCCCTGCTTTATGATGACGTCAAATGGCGGCGAAACTGCAGGCGACTTAATCCGCCGCAGCCTGCCCCACGATCCAGGAGAGATATTGCACATGTTTGCCCGTTTCAGAACCACCCGCAAGGCGGTAGCACAATTATTCGCATGGACGGCATTCGCGTGGCTGGCCGCATGTGATATGCCGTTGGCGCCCGACGCCAATACCGGCCCACAGATCGAACCAGGCAACCCAGTGCAGGTCGCGCTTTTGGTGCCGCGCGGTTCCGGATCGACCAGTGATGACTTCCTTGCACAAAACCTTGAAAATGCTGCCCGCTTGGCCATTTCCGACCTTGAGGGCGCAAAAATTGAATTGCGGGTTTACAGCACAGGCAGCGATCCAGCCACCGCCGCCGCCGTGGCCGTGGCAGCCGTGAACGATGGCGCGCAAATCATTCTTGGCCCGCTGTATGGTGAAGCCGCAAATGCCGCGGGCGTCGCCGTTGCAGGGCGTAACGTGAACGTTCTGGCGTTTTCCAACAACCCAAGCATCGCCGGCGGCAACGTCTTCATCCTTGGATCGACATTCAACAATACCGCCAACCGTTTGGTGCAATATGGCAACCGTACCGGAATTTCGCGCTATCTTATTGCCTATGGCGAAGACACCGGCGGTCAGGTCGGACGCGACGCGATCGCCAGTGCGATTCAGCGTAATGGCGCACAGGTTGTCGCCACCGAAGGCTATCCTCTGTCGCAACAGGGTATTTTCGGATCAACACAACGGATCGTCGCCAGCGTCCGCGATAGCGGTGCACAAGCTGTCTTTAGCACGGCAAGCGCGAATGCCGACCTGCCGATCATTGCAACGTCACTTCCCGATGCAGGGATGAATGTTGGCACGACCAAGCTGATCGGTCTGACACGTTGGGATACAGTCCCCCAGCTTTACGCGCTGCCAGGCGTTCAGGGCGGACTATTTGCAATGCCAGATCAGTCGACGGCAACGTTGTTTGCAAGTCGGTATGCGGGGACTTACGGTCAACAACCGCATCCGCTGGCTGGCCTAGCCTACGACGGGATCGCCGCTATTGGCGCATTGGTGGCCGGAGGGAAAAGCAATGCTTTGACCAAAGCCGCGCTCACGTCTCCGCAGGGGTTCCGCGGAACATCAGGTGCGTTCCGGCTTCTGCCAAATGGTCAAAACGAGCGCGCTCTCGCAATCGCAACAATTCAGAACAATCAGGTGGTCGTCCTTGAACAAGCCCCTCGTAGCTTCGCCGGCGCCGGTTTCTAATCAGGCCACCGACCTTACCCCTCTCACGCCGGACAGTTTCATCTGTCCGGCGTCTGATATTTTTGACCGGGCCGCCGTGGCGGCGCAGCTTGCCGATGCGATCGCGTCCGCAAGTTCTGAAAAAGACGTGCGCGCAGCGACTGTTGCCATCCTGACAGAAGCAAGGACTGCGGGGCGTAACGTGATCGCAGCCGCGTTCCAGGCCCAACCGTTTGCATCGCGGCCAACCAAACGGGCCTATAGCTGGTTGACCGACCAAGTGATCGAGCTGGTTCTCGATGTATCGATCAACACATTGCACCCTTTGCCGAACCCGACAGCGGGCGAACGCATGGCCCTGATCGCAGTCGGCGGCTATGGCCGCGGCGAGATGGCGCCGGAATCCGATGTGGATCTGTTGTTTCTGACCCCTTACAAACTGACCCCTTGGGCAGAAAGCGTGATTGAATCCATGCTTTACATGCTTTGGGATCTAAAGCTGAAGGTCGGCCATGCCAGCAGGACGGTCAAAGATTGCGTCCGCTTGGCCCGCGAGGATTATACCATCCGCACGTCGCTGGTCGAATACCGCTTTCTTGCGGGCGACCCGGCATTGGCGGACACGCTCGGAGAACGGCTCTGGCAGGATTTGTTCAAATCAACAGCGACCGAATTCATCGAAGCAAAATTGGCCGAACGCGCCGAACGCCATCGCAAACAGGGTGGTCAGCGGTACGTGGTCGAACCGAACGTGAAAGAAGGCAAAGGCGGGTTGCGTGACCTGCAATCCCTGTTCTGGATCAGCAAATATATCAATCACGTCCAACACGCATCTGAACTTGTCGGGCTTGGCGTGTTTTCCGCCGAAGAATTCGAAACCTTTCTGACGGCGGATGATTTTCTATGGGCGGTGCGCTGCCATTTACATCTGATCACCGGGCGCGCAGCCGACCAACTTACCTTTGACCTGCAGGTCGAGGTCGCAAGCGCGATGGGCTATACCGATCACGGCGGGCGGCGCGCGGTGGAACATTTCATGCAGGCCTATTTTCGCCAAGCCAACAGTGTTGGCGAATTGACGCGCATTTTCTTGACAGCCCTCGAGGCGACACATACCAAACCTGACCCAATGCTCGTGCGGCTTCTCAGCCGCCGCAAAAAGGCAAAGGCCCCATATGCGATTAAACAAAACCGGCTGACCGTCGCAGATGAAGCCGCGTTTTTTGCGGATAAGGTGAACCTGCTGCGCATTTTCGAAGAAGCCCTGCGCACAGGCACGTTGCTGCACCCGGACGCGATGCGCCTGATTGCAGCCAACCTTCACCTATACGACGATGACCTGCGTCAAAACCCCGAAGCCCACCGCATTTTTATCGATCTGCTGCTCAAACACGGCAACCCCGAACGGGCGCTGCGGCGGATGAACGAACTGGGTGTGCTGGACGCCTTTATTCCCGAATTCGCCCCCATCGTGGCGATGATGCAGTTCAATATGTACCACCATTACACCGTCGACGAACACACCATCCAGTGTATCAGCAACCTCGCCCAGATCGAACGCAAAGAACTGATCGAAGAGCTGCCCGTCGCCTCGGGCATTCTGGAAAGGGGCGTGAACCGCAAAGTGCTGTATGTCGCGCTGTTTTTGCATGACATCGGTAAAGGGCGTGACGAAGACCATTCCATCCTAGGCGCACAGATTGCCCGCAAAGTCTGTCCGCGACTTGGTCTGAACAAAAAGGACTGTGAAACCGTCGAATGGCTGATCCGCTATCACCTGCTGATGTCGGATGTCGCCCAAAAGCGCGACATCTCAGAACCGCGCACCGTACAAGGTTTTGCTAAAGCGGTGAAATCGGTTGAACGTCTGGACCTGCTGACCGTGCTGACCGTCTGCGATATCCGCGGCGTCGGGCCGGAAACATGGAACAATTGGAAGGCCGTGTTGCTGCGCAACCTGTACAAAGCAACCAAAGACGCGCTGGAAAACGGGCTGGAGGACATCAACCGCGAAAGTCGCGAAGCCGAAGCAAAACGTGCCTTGCGGACCGCGCTTGCAGAATGGACGCCAAAAGATCTGAAAACCGAAGTTGCGCGCCACTACGGCCCATATTGGCAGGGCTTGCCTCTGGCCACGCAAACGATCTTTGCCAACCTTCTGCGTGATATTCCGGACGATGAAATTCGGGTCGATATGATGCTGGACGCTGACCGCGACGCGACGCGGGCCTGCTTTGCGATGGTTGACCACCCCGGTCTGTTCAGCCGCATGACAGGCGCGCTGGCTCTTGTCGGGGCAAACATCGTCGACGCACGCACCTACACTTCCAAAGATGGCTACGCGACGGCCGTGTTCTGGATTCAGGACAACGACGGCAACCCCTATGAACATTCCCGCCTGCCGCGCCTGCGCCAGATGATCGTCAAGACCCTGAAAGGCGAAGTCGTCGCCCGCGAAGCCCTGAAAGAAAAAGACAAGATCAAAAAACGTGAACGGGCCTTTAAAGTACCGACGATCATCACCTTCGATAACGAAGGGTCGTCGATCTATACCATCATCGAAATCGACACACGCGACCGGCCCGGGTTGCTTTATGACCTGACCCGTACTTTGGCGAACAACTATGTGTATATCGCCTCTGCCGTCATCGCGACCTATGGTGAAAAGGTCGTTGACACGTTCTATGTCAAAGACATGGTGGGGCTGAAATACTACTCTGAATCCAAACGCGCGAACCTCGAACGCAAATTGCGCGAAGCCATTGCCCAAGGGGCAGAACGGGCCGCGACATGAAACCCATCCGTCTGATGTCCGGCTTTTTTACCGTCGGAATTTGGACCCTTCTCAGCCGGCTTCTTGGCTTTGTACGTGACATCATGATTGCGGCATACCTTGGCACCGGCCCCGTCGCCGAGGCGTTTTTGGTGGCATTTTCCTTGCCCAACCTGTTCCGCCGCTTCTTTGCCGAAGGCGCGTTCAACATGGCCTTTGTGCCGATGTTTTCCAAAAAACTCGAAGGCGGGGACGACGCGCATAAATTTGCACAAGATGCGTTTGTCGGGATGACCGTGATCCTGACCGGATTCACGATTGTCGGGATCATTTTTATGCCGTTTCTGGTCGCCGCGATGGCCAGTGGTTTCATCGGCGACGAAAGGTTCGACCTTGCCGTCGGCTACGGGCGGCTTGCGTTTCCCTATATCTTGTTCATCTCGCTGGCAGCACTGCTGTCGGGTGTTTTGAACGCGACCGGTCGGTTTATGGCCGCTGCCGCCGCCCCGGTGCTGCTGAACATTATATTCGTGCTGGCAATCGTTATTTCTGCGGCCATCGGTCGGCCCGCGTCTGATGCGCTTGGCATGGGCATCGACAATGCGCTGGGCCTTCAGGTGGGCGACAGCCTTGCCATGTCAGTCCCGCTTGCCGGTCTGGCACAAATGGCGTTGGTCTGGTGGGCGGCCAAACGCGCGGGATATCCGCTGCGCTTGCGTCGTCCCAAAATCACACCAGAACTGAAACGGCTTGCGCTTATCGCGGCCCCGGCCGCATTGGCCGGTGGGGTGGTGCAAATCAACCTGTTGGTCGGGCGGCAAGTTGCCAGCTTTTTCGACGGTGCGGTCGCGTGGCTCAATTATGCCGACCGGCTTTATCAACTGCCTCTGGGTGTGGTGGGTATTGCCATTGGTGTCGTACTGCTGCCGGATTTGTCACGCAGGCTGCGCGCGGGCGACGATACCGGCGGACAAAACGCGTTCAATCGCGCGTCTGAGATATGTCTTGCTTTGACGGTGCCTGCCGCCGTCGCGTTGATGGTTATTCCTTTGCCTTTGGTCAGTGTGCTGTTTGAACGCGGCGCGTTTGACAGCGACGATACCGCAGCCACCGCGCTCGCAGTGGCGGTTTACGGGCTGGGGCTGCCAGCCTTTGTGATGCAAAAAACGCTGCAACCGCTTTATTTCGCGCGCGAAGATACCAAACGTCCGTTCTATTTTGCGCTGGTGGCGCTGGCACTGAATGCGACGCTGGCCATCGGGCTTGCGCCGCTGATCGGCTATATCGCCGCTGCAATCGGCACGACCCTGACCGGCTGGGCCACGGTCCTTTTGCTGTGGAACGGCGCACGTAAGATGGGCGACGCGTCCCAGTTTGACGCGCGGTTCAAACGGCGGACTGGACGGATCGTTGTCGCGTCATTCGCGATGGGAGGCGTCTTGTGGGTGACCTCTGCTGTCATGACACCATTCTTTGGCATCGCGACCCTGCGTTACATCGCGCTGCTGGTCTTGGTGATCGTCGGGATTGTCAGCTACTTTGGTATCGGGCACCTGATTGGCGCATTCAAATTGGGTGAATTCAAACGCAATTTCCGCCGCTAGGACCGCTGGCGCATCCGCGCCAAAAACGTGGTCCAGCCACCCGGGGCAAGCAATGACGACAAGGCAAACCCGGTGGCAAAGCCGGACAACTCTGCGACCCAACCGTAACCCGCCCCGAAAATCACCCCGTAAACCAACTGAAGGCCCAGCAAAAATCCGATCAAGCGAAACGCCTGAAGCTGCTTATCGCCCTTTTGAGCAAGATTGACCCAAAGCGCATAGGTATACGCCCCGATCAAGCCATAAACCGGGGGAAACCCACCGATCAGCCGATATCCGGTGCTGACGACAAGGCCATAGACTGCTGCGCCCACAACGGCGCTTGCGATAAATATGCAAAACACCTTGAAGCCGCCATAAAAGTCGGCGGTGAATTTGCCCAAAGCCAAAGTCAGCGCCGCGCAAAACGCGACCTGCGTCGCATCGCCGTTAATGAATGGATAGGTGACGAACCGTTTGAGAACGTCAAATGAATAGTCGCCAAGGCGAATGACGCGGTCCATGACCGCGCCCGTAACCCCGTAGTCTTCGATCGCCATCATGCGCCAACCCACACCACGCGGACCACCGATCAGGCCGGAATTGGCCATTTGCAGCACCAGTTCGACACCGACAATCAGCGCAGCCAAAACTATAACAAAGGGCGAAATCGCGTTAATCGGGCTTTCAGGTTTCATCATGCGGCCTTGGGATGTTGAAGTTGACGGGTCCGTCTGGCATGGGTATGCCACGCCTGCCCTGAAATCCAGCCCGGACATGACACCAATGACAGATACCACATTCACGCCCCGCGTTTTCTCTGGGATCAAACCCTCTGGTGGATTAACGCTTGGCAACTACCTTGGCGCAATCAAACGCTTTGTCGGGATGCAGGGGCAGATGGAAACGATCTACTGCGTCGTGGACATGCACGCGATCACGGTCTGGCAGGATCCCAAAGAGCTAGCCAATATGACGCGCGAAGTCGCGGCAGGGTATCTGGCGGCAGGTCTTGATCCGTCGCAATCGATTTTGTTCAACCAAAGTCAGGTATCCGCACATGCGGAATTAGGCTGGATTTTCAATTGCGTGGCACGGGTCGGATGGATGAACCGGATGACCCAGTTCAAAGACAAGGCCGGCACAAACGCCGAAAAAGTATCGCTGGGGCTTTATGCCTACCCGTCGCTGATGGCCGCCGACATTCTTTTGTATCACGCGACCCACGTCCCTGTGGGCGAAGATCAAAAACAGCATGTGGAACTGACACGCGATATCGCCGCCAAATTCAATCATGACTTTGGGACCGATTTTTTCCCGATGACCAATCCGGTCATCGAAGGCCCCGCCATGCGGATCATGAACCTGCGCGACGGCACCAAGAAAATGTCGAAATCCGGCGAAAGCGATATGGAACGGGTCAATATGACCGATACCGCCGACACCATTGCCAAGAAATTCAAAAAGGCCAAGACCGATCCGGAACCGCTGCCCGAAACCGTCGAAGGGCTGGCTGGTCGTCCAGAGGCGCGTAATCTGGTCGAAATCTACGCGGCCTTGGACGATACGACCGCCGAAGCCGTCATCGCGCAATATCCCGGCGCAGGCTGGGGCACGTTCAAACCCGCGCTTGCTGACCTTGCCGTTGCCAAGCTGTCACCAATCTCCGAGGAAATGGCACGGCTGATGAATGATCCCGCCGAAATTGATCGGATTTTGCGCGACGGCGGTGAAAAAGCCCGCGCCATTGCAGAACCGATTTTGAAAAAGACCTATGATATCGTTGGCCTACTGCGGCCGTGACGGGCTACCATGTCAACGGCAGGTAAATCAGGCTCAAATGATTGCGAGTGAATTGAGGTAGTGATGGCGGAATCGCATACAAACAACTGGCGCTTGCTGCGGAAATACATCCAAGCCGAAAACGCATCCTATGCGGAACTGGTCGCGGCGCGTCCCAGAACGGCCAGTTTTGTCAAAATGAAAGACCGCTGGTTCAAACGCACGCGCCGGTCTTGGGTGTCGCTCAATGACAGGGGCATTGCCATTCCGCCAGCGTTCCTGACGCCCTATAATTTCCCAAAAGAGGCGTTTTTGCCCGACGACCTTGATAGCGTCATGGAATCTGGACGCCTGATTTACGAAATGACGCAGCTAAAATATCAGTTGCGCGGGCACAATGCCCTCCGCGAGCTTGATCGCTGGTCCACGTTCTGCCCGGAAGTTGTAGACCCCGATACGTCCTACGATATTCTAGAGCTATCGTCGGGCGGATGTGGCGGGGCCGAAGTCGCGCACCATTTTGGACACACTTATCAGCCAACTGATTTTCTTGCTGGTCGCGGGTCTGTCTACGCGCCGATACACGCGTCGCTGAACCTTTCGGTGATCGACTTCGACGGATCAAAAACCCCTTACGGATTTGCCGATAAGTCATTTGATATGGTCGCCTGTTTCCAAGCGATTGATGCCTACGGCGACGAAGAACATTATCCGGCCTTCATCGACGAAATGTTGCGTATTGCGCGCCGAAAAGTGGTGATTGTGTTCAACCCCGGCCTTCGCGCAAGGCGCGAAAAGTTGGAAAATGGTGACGAGGCGTTGATCAAAGCGCCGCTCACTGAGCGTTACAAAAACATCGCATTCATGCGCTGCCCTTCGACAGGTCGCCCTGCAGCTGTCATTCGGCCGTAACGGCCCCACCCGTCACAAAACTGAATCGCTTAGACGCCAGCATACAGGTGCGCCGCATCGATTCGCTCTGCGCGCCCCGCCCGGACGTCGTCGTTCCGCCCTATTGGACGCACGGGATCAAGAGGCGTTCGGTGTTCCCCGGCACCGAACGCCAACTTGGCCTGCGCCTGTTGCCTAACCCGTTGCCAGTCGGTGGTTGATGCTTCACAATCACGTCGTAACGGGAGAACCACCATCATGCGTAAGTTTTTGGTCGTCTTGGATGACAGTCGTGAATGCCTGAACGCGATGCGCTTTGCGGCGATGCGTGCTGCAAAATCGGGCGGCGGCGTTGCGATTCTATCGGTGATCCCGCCTGACGAATTCAACCATTGGATTGGCGTCAGTGAACTGATGCGCGCCGAAGCCCGCGAGCGGATCGAAGTCCATTACGAAGTATTCGCAAAATGGATGCGCGACCGTCAGAACGTACATCCCGAACTGATCATTCGCGAAGGCGAACCGCTGACGGAGATCATGAATCAAATTTCAGAAGACCCGGAAATCGGTGTTCTTGTCTTGGGCGCGGGCACCGATAACAAAGGCCCCGGCCCGCTTGTTACGCAACTGACCCGCCAGTCCGGCAGCTTGCCCATTCCAATCACCATCGTTCCCGGCGACTTGTCCAAAGAACGGCTTGAGGCGATCACATAGTTTAGAATAGTTCTAAACCTTGACATAAGGCGTCCCGAGGCGCATATCTGAAATCTGACAAAAAAGGTTTGCTCCATGTTTATTCAGACAGAATCAACGCCGAACCCGGCAACGCTGAAATTCCTGCCCGGCCAGAACGTGCTTGAGGTCGGCACCGCCGATTTCCCAAGCGCAGAAGCTGCAGAAAATTCGCCCTTGGCTAAACGTATCTTTGCGGCGGCACAGGTGACTGGTGTTTTCTTCGGCAATGATTTTGTGACCGTCACCAAAGCGGATGATGTCGAGTGGGATCATATCAAACCCGGCATTCTGGGTGCGATCATGGAACATTACCAATCCGGTCAGCCGGTCATGGCGGAAGATCACTCGCCTGCCAGCGGCCATGCCGCACACAGCGGCGAAGACAGCGAAATCGTTGACCAGATCAAAGAATTGCTCGACACGCGGGTGCGGCCAGCGGTGGCACAAGACGGCGGCGACATCACATTCCACGGGTTTGAACGCGGCGTTGTTTACCTGCACATGCAAGGCGCGTGCGCAGGTTGCCCATCGTCCACGCTTACCCTGAAAATGGGTATCGAAAACCTGCTGCGCCATTATATCCCAGAGGTGGTCGAGGTGCGGCCCGTTGCAGCGTAAACCAAACGTTATCGCATTTGACACATCGGCGGCGCATTGCGCCGCCGCTTTGTTGTTGGGCGACCGGATCATCACCCGCATCGATGACATGGCCAAAGGTCAAGCCGAACACCTGATGCCGATGCTCGAAGACATGCTGTCCGCCGAAGGGTTGGCGTGGAACGACATGGATGCGATTGGCGTCGGGGTTGGCCCCGGAAACTTTACGGGCATCCGCATTTCCGTCGCTGCGGCGCGTGGGTTGGCATTGGGTTTGAATAGACCTGCCATTGGCGTGTCATTGCTGGACGCGCAGGTGTTTGGAATGACGGGCGTTGTCGCATCCTGCCTGAGCGCACCCCGCGGCCGCGTCTATATCCAAGGATTCTGTAACGGCCCCATCACGGAACCCGCGCTTTGCGACATGCGGGCAGACGATATGCCGCCGCTTCCAGCGAAGGGCGAACCGCTGGTTTGCGGTGACGCCGCGAACGAAATCAGCGCGTTGATGGGGTGGCAACCGGTCGCGCCACTGCAGCCTTCCATCGCAGGGATTGCCTATTTGACGCGTCGGCGGATGCATTCTGCAACCGATCGCCCCGCGCCACTGTACCTGCGCGCTGCAGACGCCGCCCCGCCGCGTGACCCTGCACCGGTGATACTGTCGTGACGCCAGAACAGCTGGCAGACTTGCACGCGCTGGCGTTCACACAAACCCGCGCGTGGACAGCAGCCGAATTCGGAACGCTTCTGAACCAGCCCGGCGCGATTCTTGCGGGCCATCAACACAGCTTTGCTTTGCTCAGGGTGACACTGGATGAAGCCGAAGTTTTGACAGTTGCGACCGACCCCGCGCACCAACGCAAGGGGCTTGCGGCCACAGCCCTTGCAAGCGCCGAATTATCTGCCCAAAAATCAGGCGCAACCGCTGTTTTTCTTGAAGTTGCAGAAAACAACGCCGCGGCAAAAGCTCTTTACGCAAAGGCAGGTTACGTCCCAGTTGGTCGTCGACCGGGTTATTATTTGCCTAAAGATGGGGCAGCCGTCGCTGCCCTTGTTTTGCGCAAACAACTTTAGGTCGTATGACCCCACGTCAGCGCGGGTTTTGACCTGAACTTAGCCTCTTTGCGGCCATCTCGTGATGAAAAACCTGTTGATCTTCCCTGCTTAGCAATGCCTTATCTATCGATGGACCGACGCTCAGATCGGCTCGGCTTTTGATTGAGGGGGCGCATCGCGCCCGATAAACCTCGTGTAACGACTTGGGAGACCTAAAATGACCCTTATGCAAAAATTTCTCGGCGCCTCGGCTGCGCTGGCGTTGACTGCCGGCGCTGCCGCTGCAGACCCAGCAATCCTGTTTGACCTTGGCGGCAAGTTCGACAAATCCTTCAACGAAAGCGCCTATAATGGTGCGCAGCGTTGGGCCGAAGAAACTGGCGGCACCTACGCCGAAGTCGAAATCCAATCCGACGCACAGCGCGAACAGGCGATCCGTCGCTTTGCTGAAAACGGCAACAACCCGATCGTCATGGCCGGCTTTAGCTGGGCAACACCATTGTCCGACGTTGCTGCAGACTATCCAGACACAAAGTTCACCATCATCGACGGTGTCGCAGATCAGCCAAACGTTCGCTCCGTTCTGTTCAGCGAAGAGCAAGGGTCGTACCTAGTCGGTATGCTGGCGGCCATGTCGTCAAAAACAGGCACCATCTCGTTTGTGGGCGGCATGGATATTCCGCTGATCCGCAACTTTGCTTGTGGCTATGCCCAAGGTGCCAAAGCAGCGAATGCGGACATCACCGTGATTGCAAACATGACCGGCACAACGCCTGCCGCCTGGAACGACCCGGTGAAAGGGTCTGAACTGACATTGGCGCAGATCAGCCAAGGTTCTGACGTCGTTTATGCGGCTGCTGGTGGTACGGGTGTGGGTGTTCTGCAAACAGCCGCAGACAACAGCATCTATTCGATCGGCGTTGACAGCAACCAAAACTACATGCACCCCGGTTCGGTTCTGACGTCGATGCTCAAGCGCGTTGATAACGCTGTTTATGACAGCTTCACCACAGGTGACGCGATTGAAACAGGGATTAACGTGATGGGGCTTGATAACGGCGGCGTTGGCTATGCCGTTGACGAAAACAACGAAGCCCTGATCACTGCCGAAATGACGGCTGCACTGGATGACGCCGAAGCAAAAATCATTTCCGGCGAAATTTCGGTGCATAACTACAACTCTGACGAAACCTGCCCAGCCTACGACTTCTAAAGTCGCCTGACAGGCCACACCAGACAGGGCCGCGCTGTTCACTCTGCGCGGCCCTTTGCATTTCAGACAGGTGTCCCATGACTGCAGCCACAAAAACATTCTTTGACGCTTGGGGGATGGCAGACGCCGACGCCCAACGCGCCGTTATCGGGCAATCTGTAACACTAGACGCGACCTATGCTGATCCGCGGCTTGATACGCCTTTGGTTGGACCCGACGCAATTGCCGCATATGTGGCGATGTTTGCGGCAGCGGCGCCCGGTGCCGTGGCAGATGTTGTGAACGAGACGTCGCGCATTGGTGTCACCCGCGTGACAATCGCATTTCGCATGGCAGACGGAAAAGAACAGTTGGGTCAATATTTTGTCGAACATACACCAGATGGGATGATTTCCCGCATGGTCGGCTTTGTCGGAACAGGAGAGCCAGCATGACCGATGCCGCCCCCGCCATTGAACTTAAAGGCATTTCCAAGGCCTTTGGCCCGGTGCAAGCCAACAAAGATATTTCGATCCGCGTGATGCCGGGCACAATCCACGGCATCATCGGCGAAAACGGCGCCGGGAAATCGACCCTGATGTCAATTCTCTACGGATTTTACAAAGCCGACGCAGGCGAGATTTTCATCGCAGGCAAAAAGATCAATATCACCGACAGCCAGACGGCGATTGCTGCGGGCATCGGGATGGTGTTCCAACATTTCAAACTGGTCGAAAACTTTACTGTGCTTGAAAACGTGGTGCTGGGGGCCGAAGATTCCGGCCTGCTAAAACCGTCCCTCGCCCGTGCGCGGCGCGAGCTCAAAAGCCTTGCCGAAGAATATGAACTGAGTGTTGACCCTGACGCCGTCATCCAAGATGTCGGTGTCGGCATGCAACAGCGCGTTGAAATTCTAAAGGCGCTTTACCGCAAGGCCGACATTCTGATCCTGGACGAGCCCACAGGCGTGTTGACCCCCGCCGAGGCCGACCACCTGTTCCGTATTCTGGAAAACCTGCGCCGCGAAGGCAAAACCATCATCCTGATCACGCATAAGCTACGTGAAATCATGGAAATCACCGATACCGTCAGCGTGATGCGGCGCGGCGAAATGACCGCCACGGTCAAAACATCGGACACCAGTCCGCCCGAACTGGCGGAACTGATGGTTGGCCGCAAAGTTTTGCTGCGCGTTGACAAGGCGCCAGCCCAGATCGGCCGCAAAATTCTAGAGGTCCGCGACCTGAACGTGACGGATGCCAAGGGCATTCACAGGCTCAAAGGCGTCAGCTTTGATGTCCACGCAGGCGAAATTCTGGGGATTGCGGGTGTTGCGGGCAACGGGCAGTCCGAACTGCTCGAGGTACTGGGCGGCTATGAAACAGCCACTGGCAGCATCAAGATGAACGGCGAGGACATCGACCTGACCGGCGCAAAGTCGGATGGCCAAAGCCGTCGCGCGCGCGGCATCGCCCATGTCCCCGAAGACCGCCAGCGCGAGGGACTGATCATGGATTTCCATGCGTGGGAAAATGTCGGGTTTGGATACCACCGCGATGCGCGCTATCAAAAGAACGCGCTTTTTATGGATAACGCTGCGCTGAAACGCGACACTGCGGAAAAAATGGCCCGTTTTGATGTGCGCCCGCCCGACCCGAACCTTGCCGCCAAAAGCTTTTCCGGCGGCAACCAACAGAAAATCGTGCTTGCCCGTGAAATCGAACGCAACCCCGATTTGCTGCTGATCGGGCAACCCACACGCGGCGTCGACATTGGTGCGATCGAATTCATTCACAAGCAAATTGTTGCACTTAGGGATCAGGGCAAAGCAATTCTGTTGGTTTCCGTGGAGCTTGAAGAGATTTTGTCGCTCTCGGACCGGATCGCTGTTATGTTTGACGGAAAAATAATGGGCGAGCGGATGCCTCAAAACACTGACGAAAAAGAGCTGGGCCTGTTGATGGCCGGGATGAGCGGAGGCAATTCCTGATGGAAGTCATGCCAAAATGGGCTGACGTGATCCTGATCCCAGTGATCTCGATCTTGTTGGCTGCTTTTCTGTCTGCTTTGGTGATTTTGGCAATTGGCGAAAACCCGTGGTCCGCGCTGAAACTGATGATCGACGGGGCGCTCGGGTCCACCTACGGCTGGGGCTATACGATCTACTACGCCACCAACTTTATCTTTACCGGCCTTGCCGTTGCCATCGCATCGCATGCGCGCCTTTTTAATATCGGGGGCGAAGGCCAGGCGTTGCTGGGCGGTTTGGGCGTCGCAATCGTCTGCCTTTACGTGCCTTGGCCACATTGGTCGCTGGCATTGCTGGGGGCAACTGTGGCAGCGGCGGTTTTTGGTGCAGCTTGGGCTGCGTTACCGGCCTTTTTGCAGGCCAAACGCGGCAGCCACATCGTGATCACCACCATCATGTTCAACTTCATCGCATCCGCCCTGATGAACTATCTGTTGATTGGCGCGCTCAAGGCGCCCGGCATGGAACCCGCAACCGCGAAGTTTCCCGCAAATGCACATCTACCATCGTTTCAAGACATGTTCAGCTTTGGCGATGCCACGCTGTTTCGTGGCGCGCCCGCCAATATCACGTTTTTCATCGCGCTGATCGCGTGCGTCGTGGTCTGGGCATTGATCTGGCGGACCCGGCTTGGCTATGAAATCCGGTCGTTTGGCGAATCTGAATCCGCCGCCAGATACGCGGGCATCAGCCCGACTAAAATCATCATGGTTTCCATGCTTATCTCAGGCGCGCTTGCCGGCATGATGGCCATCAACAACGTACAGGGCGAGGCCGAACGGCTGGTCCTGAACGCAGCAGAGGGCGCTGGCTTTATCGGCATCGCCGTCGCGCTCATGGGTCGCAACCATCCTTTCGGGGTATTGTTGGCGGCCCTTCTTTTCGGCTTTCTATATCAAGGCGGCGCAGAACTCGCCCTATGGACGTCGATCCCCCGTGAGTTGATCATCGTAATACAGGCATTGGTGATCCTCTTTACGGGTGCACTAGACAATATGGTGCGCATGCCGCTCGAGCGGCTATTCCTGGCAATGAGGAGAGCATAAAATGATGGCAGGACCTTTTAAAATAGGTGTCGATGACGACACCGGCGCAGATCTGGGCTTTGTGCTCAGTTGTCTCGCGCTTGGTATGATCACGATGGACGAACTCCACATGTGGATTCACCACGTGATCGCGCAAACGCCCAACGGTGATGTGCCGCCGCATCTGGTGGCCTTGCTTGCGCTGAAAAAACCCGCAAGCGTGTTTCGCCCCAATGAGGCCGTGATGCGCCGCATCCCGCATGATCCGTTTATCACCGATGATCGTTTCGACGCGATGCTGGGGCTGCAATTCTTTTTGCGCCGCGACAAAACGCAGGCGGTGGATATCACCCAAGCCGAGGCCGAAGACGCCCTGCGCCAAAACCCCGAGGTCGCAGATCGTTTCTTCGCCCTCTTCCCGTTCCTGATGGAGAAAGTTGCCTAAATGGACTTTTCGACCCTCTTGCAAATGCTGGACGCAACCCTGCGTCTGGCGACCCCGCTTTTGCTGGCCTGTCTGGCCGGCCTTTATTCCGAGCGGGCCGGTATTTTTGACATCGGGTTAGAGGGTAAGATGCTGGCGGCGGCATTTTTGTCGGCAGCCATAGCATCTGTCACAGGCAACGTCTGGCTGGGGCTTTTGGCGGGCATCGGTGCGTCGATGGTTCTGTCCATTATCCACGGGTTGGCGTCGATCACCTTTCGCGGCAATCAATTAATTTCGGGCGTCGCGATTAATTTTCTTGCGGCGGGCCTTACCGTTGTTGTCGCCCAAAGCTGGTTCCAACAAGGCGGACGTACACCGCAACTGGCCGGTGGCGCACGGTTTAATCCGATCACGCTCCCTTTCGCGGAACAGCTGCGCGATGTGCCAATTCTTGGGGATATCTATTACGAACTGATTTCGGGTCATACGATCCTTGTCTATGTCGCCCTGCTGATGGTGCCGCTTACGTGGTGGGTTCTTTATCGCACCCGTTTCGGCCTTCGCCTGCGCGCCGTGGGTGAAAACCCGGCGGCGGTTGATACGGCTGGTGTTTCGGTTGTTGGCCTGCGCTATGCCGCCGTGGCGATCTGCGGCGTGCTTTGCGGTATCGCGGGTGCCTACCTCGCAACCGCCCTGCAAGCCAGTTTCACCAAAGACATGAGCGCCGGACGCGGTTATATCGCCCTTGCCGCCTTGATCTTTGCAAAATGGCGGCCGTGGTATGCGCTGTATTCGTGCCTGCTGTTTGGCTTCCTTCAAGCCATGGCACTGCGGTCTGACGTGGTTGAGCGGGTGATCGGGTTTGCCTTAAACGCGCAGCTTCTGGACGTTTTGCCCTTTATTTTGGTTGTTGTACTAACCGGCTTTGTCGGCAAGGCGACTGGACCCAAAGCAGGAGGCGAAGCTTATGTCAAAGAACGCTGATGCACTTGCCACCCAAATTCAGGCCATCGCTGGCGATGCGCCGGTACAGATCGGCCTGATCCTTGGGTCTGGTCTTGGGCATATTGCTGACACTGTCGATGGCGTTGCAATTCCTTATGGCGACCTGCCTGGGTTTCCCCATGCGGGCGTGTCCGGCCATAATCCAAACCTTGTGATAGGCGATCTTGAAGGCGTGCGTGTCGCGGTTTTTGGGGGCCGCGCGCATTACTATGAAAACGGCAAACCCGATGCGATGCGCCTGCCGCTCGAGGTGCTGCGCGCATTGGGCGCTGACAGGGTCATCGCAACCAACGCGGCCGGGTCAATGCAGCCTGCTATGCCGACAGGATCGATCATGTGCCTGTCTGACCACATCAACTTTTCAGGGTTGAACCCGCTGATCGGCGAACCGACCGACGCGCGCTTTGTCCCGATGAAAGACGCCTACGACCCCGCGATGCGCAGCGCACTGCGGGCTGCGGCAGATGCAGCAGGGGTCGACATGGCTGACGGCGTCTATGCATGGTATTCAGGGCCATCTTTTGAAACGCCCGCCGAAATCAGGGCGATCAAGATGCTGGGCGCGGATGCTGTTGGCATGTCCACGGTACCCGAAGTGATTCTTGCGCGGTTCCTTGGACTGCGGGCCGCTGCGATCAGCACGATCACCAACATGGCAGCCGGGATGAGCAACGAATCCATCAGCCACGAACATACGAAAGCGATGGCCCCCATCGGCGCCGCAAAATTGGAAAAAGTGCTGCGTGCGTTTCTGAAGGCGCAAGCATAGTCCGGGCATCGGCGTTAGATAGCGTCAACTGGGCAATTCGGCACCGCATGCGCATAATATCTGTGCAAGCGTTTGACACTGTGCGGGGAACGCGGTTTGGTGCGCATACTGGCACAAGCGCCTGGATCTGTTCATGCAAGTTTACCTCCCCATCGCCGAAGTCTCGGTGAACGCGTTTCTTCTGTTAGGAATCGGCGGTCTGGTCGGTATTTTATCGGGCATGTTTGGCGTGGGCGGCGGGTTTTTGATCACCCCGCTCCTGTTCTTTATCGGCATTCCGCCGGCCGTAGCCGTGGCGACCAGCACAAACCAAGTGGTCGCGTCTTCGTTTTCGGCGCTGCTTGCACATCTCAAACGCAAAACTGTCGACATGGTGATGGGCACCGTCCTTCTGATCGGCGGATTAGTCGGCTCTGCGCTTGGGGTTTTGCTATTCAACTATTTGCGGTCCCTTGGCCAAGTCGATCTGTTGGTGCAGCTTTGTTATGTACTGTTTCTGGGCGTCATCGGCAGCCTGATGTTTGTCGAGAGCTTGAACGCAATCCGGCGGGCCAATCGCCCGGGCGCGCGCCCTGTCCGACGCAAACACAACTGGGTGCATAACCTTCCGCTTAAGATGAAATTCCGGGTGTCCGGTCTCTATATCTCGGTCATCCCGCCCTTACTTGTTGGTATTTTCGTCGGGGTTTTGGCCGCGATCATGGGCGTTGGTGGCGGTTTCATCATGGTCCCCGCGATGATCTACCTTCTGGGGATGCCAACCAAGGTTGTGATCGGCACATCGCTGTTTCAAATCATCTTTGTTGCGGGGTTCACCACCGTTTTACACGCCACCACCAACCACACCGTTGATGTCGTTCTTGCGCTACTGCTGCTGATCGGCGGTGTGATTGGCGCACAATTCGGCACCCGTATCGGGGTCAGGATGAAGGCGGAACAGCTGCGGATTCTTCTGGCGATGCTGGTGCTGGGTGTTTGTATCAAGCTCGCGTTTGATCTGTTGGTGCACCCGACCGAACTATATTCGTTGACGGTGGGCCTGCCATGATCCGCCTGATTGCCCTCCTTTTGGCCATCGCCCTGCCCGCGCAAGCACAAGAAGAAATTGTCTTGGGGCTGTCGCGCGATCAGGTCGGGATCACAGCGTCTTTTGATGGGTCCGAAATCCTTGTTTTTGGGGCGATCCGGCGCGAAACACCGATTCCGAATGACAGCGCGCTTGGCGTCATCGTGACCATTTCAGGGCCTGATGTGCCTGTCGATATTTGGCGCAAAGACCGCCGTTTGGGCATCTGGGTCAATACCGACACTGTCGAAGTGGACGCCGCCCCGTCATTCTATGCCGTCGCCACGTCCGCACCGATGCGTGACGTCTTGAACCATGTCGAAGATTTACAATACCGCATTACAACCCCGCGCACGATCAAGGCGATCGGTGGTCAGGTCAGCGACAGCGTGGCATTTATGAATGCCTTGATCCGCATTCGGACCAACGAAGGATTGTATCAGCGGCTAGAGGGCGCGGTGGGGCTTGATCAGGACACGTTGTTTCGCACGGCGATCACATTGCCGGCCAACCTGACCGAAGGCATTTACGAGGCGCGTATCTTTTTGACCCGTGATGGCCGGGTGATCGACGAATACGTCACTGAAATCCCGGTGCATAAGGTGGGCTTGGAACGCTGGCTTTATAACCTCGCCCAAGATCAGGCGCTGCTTTATGGCCTCATGTCTCTTGCGATCGCGATCGCGTCGGGATGGGGCGCATCTGCGATTTTCAGCTTCATCCGCCGCTAACCGCGACCGATATGCGGCATGGTCGTCGCCATCACCATCATGGACTGCACATTGGCCTCTGGCGGCAATGACGCCATATGAAATACCGATCTTGCGACATCGTCCACAGCCATCGTTGGCAGCGGATCGAGCCCTTGCGCCGCGCGGGCCTGTTCAAGGCCGCTCACCATTTCGGTCCGCGCATTCCCAATATCGATCTGCCCGCAAGCAATGTGAAACGCACGGCCATCGAGGCTCAGCGTTTTGGTCAGGCCAGACACGCCGTGTTTCGTCGTCGTATAACAGATTGACCCTTCGCGTGGGCTATGTGACGAAATTGACCCGTTATTGATGATCCGCCCGCCCTGTGGCGTTTGATGCCGCATCTGCCGGAACGCGGCCCGCGCGCACACAAACATCCCCGTCAGGTTCACATCCACAACGCGCTGCCAGTCTGCTAAGCTGATCTGATCAATCGTCGTTTGTGGCCCAAACATACCCGCGTTGTTAAACAAAACATCCAAATGACCGAAATCATTAAAGGCCGCATCAACCGTGGCTTCGTCGGTCACATCACAGGCATAGGGAACCGCATGCGCCCCGGCAATCGTCGCCAGTTCATCTGCGCGTCGCGCGATCAAACCAACGCGCCAGCCATGCCCCAGAAAATAATCCGCTGTGACGCGCCCAATTCCACTGCTCGCGCCGGTGATCATAATCGTTTTCATGCATCCTCGCTTTTTAATTCCAGCGGCGCGACCGGCACCTCTAGGTCATCAATGCGTAACACCCCGCTTGGACGCGACAGACGGTTGCGCACCACCCAACGCAACTGCGTTTCCGCGCGCGTAATCGCCACATAAGTCAGACGTTTCCATAACGGTTGCCCTGCCTCGATCCGGCCCATACGGCTTGCGGCATAGATGTCGGGTGCAAAAACCTGCACAGTATCCCACTGCGACCCCTGCGCTTTGTGAATCGTCACCGCCGCACCGTGCAAAAACGTGGCGCCCATACGGGCCGCAAAGGGAATGAACGGTTCCGCGTCGCCCTCTTGTTCGATTTTCACAATGCTTGCGACACCAACTTGCGGCTCCTCCGCCCCGATCACATGCAGTTTGGAAAATCCGGGGCGCTTGCCTGGCCCCATGTAGATGACCTGCGCGCCCTTGATCAAACCGCGCGCCTCAAGATCGAGCCGCTTTTTGCGGTGTTTCACAGGCAGTTCGATCCCGTCACAGATTAACGGCTCGCCCGCTAGCAATTCGTCGACAGGCGCACCAAACGCGCCGCGGAACGCGTGGATCAGCCGGATGCGGGTGGCATTGCGCCAAACCAGACAAGGCGACCGCGCCATCAAATCCGCTTCGACGCGCTGCGCCATCACCACGCGTTCATCGGTTTTCGCCGCGTCTTCGACCATGCGTTCAAAGGCTTGAAAATCCAGCTGTGGATCGGCCAGCGCGTGTGCCAGATCAAGGATCGGATTTCCCGCATCCTGACGGTGGATACGGTTCAGCGAAAGTACGCGTTTTTCAGGCAGGGTTTCAAAGACCATCCCACCCGACGACTGCACCGGCGGCAACTGTGCAGGATCCCCGAACAAAATGAGGGTCGGAAAAATTTCTTTCAGATCTTCGAACTGCTTGGCGTCCAGCATCGAACTTTCATCAACAAACCCTATATCAAGCGGCTCTTCACGGCGCTTCCAGCCGGTGATGAAATCGCTCCCGCGCAGACCGGCCGCCGCCAGAGCCGCCGGAATGGATTTGTTGATCTGATATGATGCAAAAGCACGATCAAGGGCGATGTCAGTCAGCCCTTCGATTTCGGGTCGGTCGCCCTGACCCGCAAGCCATTCAGCGACCTTTTCGTATTCAGGGTCATACACCGGTGTGTACAAAATCCGGTGGATGGTGGTCGCTGGTACGCCGCGATTGCGCAGCACGCTGGCGGCCTTGTTGGTGGGCGCCAAAATCGCCAGCGTCCGGCGGTCTTTGCGTTTGCGCCCTTCCCAATCGCCGGAAATGATATCAACGCCCGCCTCTTCCAGCGCTTTATACAGCTTGGCCAGCAGCATGGTTTTGCCCGACCCCGCCTTGCCGATCACGGCCAGCACAGATGACACATCCGACATCGGTGGGGTCAGCAGGCTATCGTCCAAATCCACGCCGGATTGGCGCAGGATGGTTGCAACGTTGTCCCAGGCCTCGGCCTGATCTTCGGAAAATGTAATCACGGGTGCATTCATGCCGCGACAGTATCTGGACCGTCGCGGCGGGACCAGTGGCTTAGGCGACCTTTTGCATCTGTTGTATAGAGCGGCCGAACGAGCGATCGAACCAATGTTCCGAAATTTCCGAAGACAGCCCGGCCCGGCGCAAAACCCGCACCCGGTCCTCGGGTCGATAAGGCCACAAGCCGACACTAATTTTATCCCGTCCTTCGCCGGTGCTGCCCAATACCTCGGGCGATGCGCCGATCATCGCGTAAATGCGCACCATGCGCGGGTCGAAAACACCCAACAAATGTGTCAATGAAAAAGCACGCATCAATTCGCCACCGGCCAGCATCATGGCGGCCGCGACTTGCGGTGTCGCCTGCGCGCCCAGAACAAATCGGGTGCATTCCCAAATCAGCGGGCTGCAAATCTCGTGACCGCCTAACAGGTGGCCAAAATGGTCGTTGACCATCGTGCGTTCGCTTGTTGGCAAAAATCGCATCGACCCGCCGTGCGTCCCGTCCTGATTTTGCCAGATAACGTATAGCGGGTTCATGGCATCATATTCGTCGCGCTCCCAGCCCTTGTCATCAACCGTCACGGCCCATTTCAGGCGTTCGGAGAACTGAACGGCACGATCGCGGTGCATGGTATCTTGTAAAACAGGGCAATGATGCAGGTCATTGCCATAGATGTAACGCAGCATGGTTTTATTCCCTCTGAGCAATTATCGATGCTCAAGGGTAGGCATGCGAACCGGCGCAATTCGTTAATCACGCGCTCGGTCAGTTAACCAAAATTTAAGGATTTTACGTGCGAAGCGATTCAACTGCCGTTGCGGCCGGGCCAGTCGCCTTTGGCTTCTGGTGCGCTTCCACCCACGATAATCAACCCCAGCGTGGCCGCGCGCGCGACGGCATGTGTTGTATTCATCGCGCCTAACTTGAAGCGGGCGCTTTCGATGTAGGCCCGCAGCGTATGTTCCGAAATAGAGAGTAACACCGCCGCTTTGCTACGACTATGCCCCACACCCAGGTAGGTCAGCGCATCAATTTCACGGGGAGAAAGCTGCCGGAACGGTTCCGGTGCCCGCTTCTGTTCAAGTTCAAGCGCCTTACGGTTCATGTAATGCCCGACCAAAATCAAATCGCGTTGATTGCCTTCGATAAAGTCGGTCCATGCGTCATCGTCACACGTGTGGGATACTGACAGCAACGCAAATTGGCCATTTGGTCCGCGAATGGGGATCGACAATCCTTGGGTGCCGATACCGTGTTCAATCGCATCCTTTTGGAAATTTCTAGCAGGCTTTGATCGCCAGTCCAGATCGCGCCAATCAATCGGGTGAAACCTTTGAAAGCACCCGATAACGACAGGGTCTATCCGGATATAATCCTGCTCGACATAGCGTTGCGCCCATACCGGGTCATAGGTGCCAAACCCGTATTGCCCGCCGTTCGAACTGACCCAGTGATAAACGACGTGATCAACGCCAAATTGATCGCGCAACCCAACAACCAGATCTTGGATCTGCTCAAACGCGTCTGCTTGCCCCAAACATTCCAGAAAGCTGTCGAGTTTCAGCGCAGTCCCCCCTGTTCATGAGAGACGCGGTATCCCGCGTCGCCGCGATTTCCGATGATGCAACTAACGCAGTATTTTCAAGCTGCGCTGCCAGCATGTGTAGCTCATTCGTATTCGCAAATCTCTTCAAATCGGCTAGTACGTCGATAATCCAATCATGCCCCATACTGGTCTCTCTATTCAATCACTAATGCTTGATGATCATCAAGGCTCACATTTGTAGTATGAAATAGAACGCCAAAACTTCATACTCCCCAAAAATGGGGGGTATGAAGTTTTTTTCTTATCTGAAACCGTTTTCCAGCACGAATACGATCCTTAACGGTTGCGCGCGTTCTCTAATGCGTCGTCATAGGACCGCAACCCAGCAACAGGCGACTGGACAAGGACGGCCATATTTCCCGGCTTATGCTCATTACGACGCATTTTTGTGTGCGCAGCAGGGATTTCTTCCCAAGTAAAGACCTCTGACATGCATGGATCAAGACGCCGTTCAATCATAAGTTGGTTTGCCGCACTCGCCTGTTTCAGGTTCGCAAAGTGGCTTCCTTGCAGGCGTTTCTGGTGCATCCACATGTAGCGCACGTCGAGCGTCAGGTTATAACCCGTCGTACCAGCGCAAATTACAACCATCCCGCCACGTTTGCAGACAAATGTCGAAACCGGGAATGTCGCCTCACCGGGGTGTTCAAAAACGATATCAACGTTATTGCCTTTGCCGGTGATTTCCCAAATTGCCTTGCCGAATTTCCGCGCCTCGGTGAACCACGTTTTATATTCGGGTGTATTGACCGTCGGCATTTGGCCCCAGCAATTAAAATCGTTGCGATTAATGACCCCCTTGGCCCCCAAGGACAGGACAAAATCACGCTTGGATTCGTCACTGATGACGCCGATTGCGTTTGCCCCAGCAGTGTTGATCAACTGGATCGCATAAGATCCCAGTCCACCAGACGCGCCCCAAACAAGGACGTTCTGGCCGGGTTTTAATTCATGGGGATGGTGGCCAAACAACATCCTGTATGCGGTCGCCAATGTCAGCGTGTAGCACGCGCTTTCTTCCCAAGTCAGGTGCTTGGGGCGCGGCATCAGCTGCTGTGACTGAACGCAGGTGAACTGTGCAAAAGATCCATCCGGGGTTTCGTACCCCCAAATGCGCTGGCTTTCGGAAAACATTGGGTCGCCACCGTTGCAGTGTTCATCGTCGCCGTCGTCCTGGTTGCAGTGAATGACAACTTCGTCGCCCACCTTCCACCGCTTTACCTTGTCGCCGACGGCCCAGACGATCCCAGAAGCGTCAGACCCCGCAATGTGGTAATCCGCACCGTGGACGTCAAACGGACTGATCGGAATGCCAAGCCCCGCCCAAACCCCGTTATAGTTCACACCGGCGGCCATAACCAACACCAGAACTTCGTGGCTGTCGGGCAGCGGCGTATCCACGACTTCGATCTGAAACGCCTTTTCAGGCTCGCCGTGCCGTTCACGGCGGATAGTCCACGCATACATTTGTGCTGGAACATGCCCCAGAGGCGGCAGTTCACCAACCTCGTAAAGCGCCTTTTGTGGCGCGGCTTGGGCAGTTTTCTGGTCTAGGGGCATCCGGGTCTCCATCGCTGAAATCCATGTAAATTGCTGCGCCGCAGAATCGGCGCGTATCTGATGAATAATATCCGCAGCGCAATTATGCAACAACTTGACGTTCTTTTTTGTAATTTTATGTCTGCCGCGTCGCAGCGTAAATTTCCTGAGCCCGACATGTTGCCATAGCGCCATCGATATTATGGCAACACAATGCAACCTGCGGGCGGTAAATGTAGGCGGATAGCGAGATCGTGGCAGCAATGCCGCCCACGGGGGAACACCTGTGCCGCGCTGGCGGCAGGTGGACGTCAGTCTACAAAATGATGCGAAATGGAGTTCGCATAATAAGTTAAAATGCCCTGCCCGACCGCCGTTACTTCGATTTGATCGCCCGTAACAACAACGCAACCGCGCGTGGCAAACCGGTCCAACGCCTCTGACACGATTTCTTCGGCGGGACGACGCGGCAATGGCATACGCCGCTGCTTCAGCGCCGTCAGCCTGTCTTCTACGGTGGCGACCAACACTGCTTTGCTGGTTACTCCCTCATGGGTCAGCGCATAGGCGACGATCGGCACCCCAAGCACAGGAATGACCTGCATGATCCGGCTCTTTAGTTCGGCGGCGACCGCGTTGGTCAGGTCACCCGACGTCGCATCGCGGAACTTGGACAGTTCCAGTGGCGCACCAAAGCTGACGGAAGCAGTGCCGAATGTATCAAACCGGCGCGTCACCCGTAGCCAGACATGACGCAACACGCGCACGACAATCGACCACAGCGACGGGCGAAACCGACGCGTGCCAGACCTGTCCGCGGCAATCAGAATCGTATCTTCGAGTACGCGGTCATAGTTCAGCGCCACAGGCACAAAGATTACTTCGCGCACCGATGGGTCAAAATCGTCGATGATGTAATTCAGCAGTCCAACGCGCGGTTCCGCCATTTTGCCGTCCAAACTTAGACCGCCTTCAGGGAACACTGCCTGACTCACACCGCCACGTGTCGCCATCTGAACGTAGCGGGCCAGTACCTTGCGATACAGCGCACCACGCGATTTGCGGCGAATAAAATATGCGCCCATCGCCCGAATGATCGGTGAAAGCGGCCAAACCCGCGCCCACTCGCCCACGGCATATGACAGCGCGCCCGCATTGGCCGCAAGATAGGTCACCAATACATAATCCATATTACTGCGATGGTTGATGACAAAAACCACGGCGGCGTCCGGATCAATGTCGGCTAGTCGCTTGCGGTCAAAAGTGCCCAGCCGGATCCGATAGAGCGACTTTGACAGCCACCGCGCCAATCTGATCCCGATACTGAAATAAGCCGTTGCCGAAAATGATGGTACAATTTCGCGGGCGTAACTCTTTGCTTTTTCAAACGCCACGTTTTCGGGAACATTTTCTTTGCGGGCATAATCCACAATCGCTTGCGTGACCTCGGGGTCATAAATCAGGCGCTGGATCATGTCATATCGGCGCGCCAGCTTGAACGGCTCTATCGGGCGCTGCAGACGCTGATTGACCTGCGCAATGACCCGTTCTGCGCGCTTGCGAAAGAACCAGCGCACTGACGGAAACAAGAAATGCGACGCAAAGGTCACTGCCGCGAACAAGATGATCAGGGCAAAGGCCCACAGTGGCATTGAAATGGTTTGCGTCATCGCGTGAACCTGACAGGGAATGCGCGCCGCGTAAATCCCGTCATGCCGCAACGCAGCGAATTGACAGCGCCACAAAATATCCGATAATGTCACAAATGCGTAATTTAGTTGCGCTGTTAAAATCGGAGTATCGACATGACGCAACCGCAGAAAGACCGCCCCTGGCTATTTCGGACCTACGCCGGGCACTCTACCGCCGCTGCGTCAAACGCGCTTTATCGCGGCAACCTTGCAAAGGGACAGACCGGGCTGTCGGTTGCTTTCGATCTACCGACCCAAACCGGGTATGACAGTGACCACGTCCTGGCCAAAGGCGAAGTCGGCAAAGTCGGGGTGCCGGTGAACCATCTGGGTGACATGCGTGCGCTGTTTGCCGATATTCCGCTTGATCAGATGAATACGTCCATGACGATCAACGCAACCGCACCATGGCTGTTGTCGCTGTATATTGCCGTCGCCGAAGAACAAGGCGCCGACATCAGCGCCCTGCAAGGCACCGTACAAAACGACATCATCAAAGAATACCTGTCGCGTGGCACCTATATTTGCCCGCCTGCGCCGTCATTACGCATGATCACCGATGTCGCCGCCTATACCCGCGAACATCTTCCGAAATGGAACCCGATGAACGTGTGCTCATACCACCTTCAAGAGGCCGGAGCGACACCAGAGGAAGAATTGGCATTTGCGCTGGCCACCGCGACCGCCGTGCTGGATGACCTGCAAGGCAAAGTCCCCGCCGACGATTTCCCTGCAATGGTGGGCCGCATTTCGTTTTTCGTAAATGCCGGTATTCGGTTTGTGACCGAACTTTGTAAAATGCGGGCCTTTGTTGAATTGTGGGACGAAATATGCGCAACCCGCTACGGGGTAGAAGACGCGAAATACCGCCGTTTCCGTTATGGCGTGCAGGTGAATTCGCTTGGATTGACGGAACAGCAGCCGGAAAACAACGTCTACCGCATTTTGCTTGAAACACTTGCTGTCACCTTGTCAAAAAACGCCCGCGCCCGCGCCGTGCAATTGCCCGCCTGGAACGAAGCATTGGGTCTACCGCGTCCGTGGGACCAGCAATGGTCGCTTCGGATGCAGCAAATTCTGGCATATGAAACGGATCTTTTGGAATTCGACGATCTTTTCGACGGCAATCCGGCAATTGACCGCAAAGTCGCTAGCCTGAAAGAAGGCGCCCGTGCCGAGTTGGCGCAAATCGATAAAATGGGCGGCGCGGTGCAGGCCATCGGCTATATGAAATCGCGCCTTGTCGAAAGTAACGCCGCCCGGATCGCGGGCATTGAATCAGGTGCAACGACAGTGGTCGGCGTTAACAAATGGCAGGCGGGCGAACCATCACCCCTGACGGCAGGCGATGACGCCATCATGGTCGCCGACCCAAAGGCCGAGGCCGACCAGTTAGGCCGCCTAAAGGCGTGGAAACAAGACCGCGACGGTGCCGCAGTCGCCAAGGCAATCGCCGCCCTGCGCCAAGCCGCCCAAGACGGCAGCAATATCATGCCTCCGTCAATCGCCTGTGCACGCGCAGGCGTCACAACTGGCGAATGGTCCGACGTCATTCGCGCCGTTTTCGGCCAGTATCGCGCCCCAACGGGCGTTAGTGATGCACAGTCAAATCGGACCGAAGGGCTTGATGACCTGCGTGAACAGGTGGACCGGGTCAGTGACAAACTCGGGCGCAGGCTTACCTTTCTTGTTGGAAAACCGGGGCTCGACGGTCACTCGAACGGCGCAGAACAAATCGCGGCCCGCGCACGCGACTGCGGCATGAAGATCGCATATGACGGAATCCGACTGACCCCCGATGAAATCGTGGAGTCTGCACGCGAAAATCAGGCCCATATCATCGGGCTGTCGATTCTGTCAGGTTCACACATCTCGCTCGTGCAAGCGGTCATGGAAAAACTGGCGACGGAAGGAATGACAATTCCCGTCGTGGCCGGCGGAATCATTCCGGAAGACGATGCGCGGGCGCTGCGCGAAATGGGAGTAGCACAGGTTTACACACCCAAAAACTTTGAATTGAATAAAATCATGAGCGACATTGTCACAATGTTTGACAGCTAAACCTGCGCTAATGTGTCTTCTAATAAAAATGTCTTTTTAGACAGGATCAGTCGGTTTTACATTTCCGTTTAACCGAGTCAAAGCTATTTCATTGCCATAGCTTGGGAGAATTTTATGAAAACTGATCTATCTGAAATGTCGCGAAACGAACTGCTATCTTTGAAATCTGATATCGACCTTGCGTTGAACGCGCTTGCTGAAAAAGAAAAGAAAGCCGCCCTAGCCGCCGCCGAAAAGGCAGTTGCAGCCTATGGTTTTTCGCTCGCTGAAATCACAGGCAGCACGAATGGCCGCAAAGGGAAGGCAGGGGTTAAAACCTCTGCTGCCCCTAAATACCGCAACCCCGATGATGCAAATCAAACCTGGACCGGCAAAGGGCGTCAGCCCGCATGGTTCAAAACCGCGATTGCGGCGGGCAAGTCACCCGACGCGATGGAAATCTAAAGATGCGGGGCGGTCATTCTTCTCTCCCTCTTTTTAAACTGGCGGCATAAGCTGCAGTCAAAAGCATCAGGAGACAAAGAATGACCATCCACATCGGCGCCGAAAAAGGCGATATCGCCCCGACCGTTTTGATGCCCGGCGATCCTTACCGGGCGAAATGGGCTGCGGAAACGTTCCTTGACGATGCGCGCTGCATCAATCAGGTGCGCGGCATGTTGGGGTTTACGGGCACGTGGCGCGGCCATCCGGTGACGATCCAAGGCTCTGGAATGGGCATGCCATCCTTGTCGATCTATGCAAATGAATTGATCAAAGATTTCGACGTCCAGACCCTGATCCGAATCGGATCCTGCGGCGGGATGCAAACCCACGTTGGTATCCGCGACGTCATTCTTGCGATGACCGCATCAACACTGTCCACACCATCACGCGGGATTTTCAAAGAACTGAACTTTGCACCTTGCGCTGATTACGGACTGCTCGCTGCGGCCCACGCAGCAGCATCCGCAAAACGGGTGCCGACCCATGTCGGTGGCATCTATTCGTCAGACGTGTTTTACGATGAACGGCCCGACCTGAATGAACAAATGATCCGGCACGGCATTCTTGGTGTCGAAATGGAGGCTGCCGAGCTTTACAATCTGGCCGCACGCCACGGTCGTCGTGCGCTGGCGATCCTGACCGTCAGCGACCACCTGATCACACACGAAGCCCTGCCCGCCGAGGATCGCGAACGGTCCTTTGGGGACATGGTTGAAATCGCTCTCGAAGCCGCTTTTGCGCCCGCGGCCGCGTAACATGAAAACCCGCAAATTGGGCAACGGCCCCACCGTGTCCGCCATCGGTCTAGGCTGCATGAGCTTTGCCGGGGCCTTTGGGGATACCGACACGGCAACGAGCCACCGCTGTCTTGATGCCGCGGTGGACCATGGTATCACATTCATTGACACCGCCAACGTCTATGGCGCGGGGCGTTCGGAAACCGTCATCAGGGGCTGGCAGCATCCACGCAAGCACGACATGGTGATCGGAACCAAGGGCGGCATCGTCCGTGACCCGCTATACCCGGTCAATAACCGCCCGGATTACCTGCGCGCAGAACTGCAAGGGTCGCTGCAGCGGCTGGGTCTGGATCACGTCGCGCTTTACTACATCCACCGCCGCGATCCTTCGGTCCCGATCGAAGATCTGGCCGGCGCGCTGGGGATGATGATCAAGGAAGGGCTGATCGGCGGTTACGGCCTGTCCGAGGTTTCACCCGCGACGGTGCGCAGGGCGCACGCCGAAAAGCCCTGCACCGCTGTCCAAAGCGAATATTCACTTTGGACCCGGCAGCCGGAATTGGGCTTGCTGCAAACGACGGCAGAACTGGGTGTTGGATTTGTCCCCTTCTCGCCTTTGGCGCGGGGTGTATTCAGCGACACCTACCCGAACACGGCCACAATGGGCGCGGGCGATTTTCGCAGGCAGATCCCCCGCTTTTCAACCGACAATTACCCACGCAATCAGGCGCTGATAGACCCGTTCAAGGCCTTTGCACGCGCACGCGGCTGGTCGGTCGCCAGCACCGCGCTTGCATGGGTTTTGGCGCAAGGCGATCACCTGATCCCGATCCCGGGGACAAGGACTGCGGTGCATCTCGATGAATGGGCACGGGCGGATGCGATCACACTTTCTGCTGAAGACCTGCAAGACATCGCCCGCATTCTTCCGGCGGGATTCGCGCACGGGGACCGGTATTCAGCCGATCAGATGCGAACGATCGAGCGATATTGCTAGGCTCCGTGGCTGCGGCCATACGGGTTCACCTTTGGCGTTACCCATCCGGCTAAATTGGCGGGCTTTAATACTTCCATCCGCAACGGATAGCATGGGGCGGCATCGCTTGAGTGCTGTGCGCCGCAGTCTCCTCCGGGGCAGGCGCTGAGGACTGCAAGCAGGTCAATTTCCGCGAACAACTCGATAAAATCGCCGGGGCGCACCGGGCTCGCTTTCATAAAGTATTGGCCGGTGTCACGGGTGAAACCGGTACACATAAACACATTCAACACATCATGGACCAACGGTTCAGCGGCGTCCAATGACAGCCCCGTATGGGCTGCCAAGGCGCGGGTCAGGTTAGAATGGCAACAATGATGATAATCCACCCCCGACAGCAGTCGCCCGGTGTAAGGATCACACCGGGTGCCAATCACGTCATGCACGGCCCCACCAAAATCATCGATCCCGTACCACTGCAGCGTGTCGTATGTCACGGTCGCCATCGGGCGCAAGCTGGGAAACGATGACCACAACCGATCCCCTCGACTGACGTGGCTGCCGTGCAATGCGCGCGTCTTTCCTGAATAGAACCGTTCTGTCAGGTCGTGCACATTGAACAGGTTTAAATCACCCACCTGTGGACCATCGATGGAATGAATACGCAGAAAATGTCCGGCAGGGACAATAATAGCGGCGGCATCACGGGGTGGTACAATCACATCGTCCACTGCAGTCACCGCCTCGCGCGCCGCCGTATAAAGTAACATATCAGGTGCAGGCAGGGTTTCAGTCGGATAACAAATCACGGGCGGGATCGCCCGGCGCACGTCAGCATCATCTGGAGAATTGGTCATTCATTTAGCACACACCGATATCACGCATCACACAAGAGAAAACCTGAGAGAGTGCGCGATTCAAATGTTCCTGAACTTCGCATCTACAACCGACAGCGGTTAACGGGCCAGTTTTCTAAGCAAACGCGCGAATGGATTTCTTTGCAGCCTTCTAATTTTTTCTTGCTCCGCAGTGACATTTTCTGCCGACCATAATTCTGGTGCCAGTGAATAGTGTGGTTTTAGCCATGTTATCAACTGCTCAACTGAATCATTTACGATATCGAATTCAAGAAACCGTGCATCTTTACGGCTCGAAAAGAAATCTGTTACTCGCTTGTGAAAAGCGGGCTTGTATGAACGCCATATTTGTTCTGTCTCAACTTCTGAAACGCCATAAGCACGTCCAATACGTTCGTGTAAAGCGCCACGAGCCTTTATGTTCCTGCCAAAGTGCCGTTTGCGCGACGCTACCCAACTGTCAGTGTCCCGCGTATTCAGCAGAAAATACGCGTCAGGGTATTCACCATACAGTTCTTCAAAAAAGTAGTTTGCCTCTAGATAAAGTTTGCCATCAGCGTAACTAAACTCTGAATACACATCAAAATCATCAATAGTCGCGAGTATTGGACGCCCGCTTAGTACGTTTGTGACGACGACGCCGGCTAAAAACCGACCATCGGCCAAATCCCAGTGGACAGAATTATAACCAGAATTCGCAAAGAACTTATGGATCGTCGTTGTCGCAGTTTTACTAAAGCCTATAACAAAAACCTTAGGGCGATCACCCCCAGTTACCTGGGAGCTTTGCTCACGCGAAGTAATTTTTTTAGACAACACGTTCCACCATCATGCCCTTGATATGGGCGATTGCTTTGGCGGGGTTCAGGCCTTTGGGGCATGTCTTGGCGCAGTTCATAATCGTGTGACAGCGGTACAGCTTGAACGGGTCTTCCAAATTGTCCAAACGCTCGCCCGTGGCTTCGTCACGGCTGTCAATGATCCAGCGATAAGCATGCAGCAAGGCGGCTGGCCCTAGGTAGCGATCGCCGTTCCACCAATACGACGGGCAAGACGTCGAGCAACAAGCGCACATCACACATTCATACAGGCCGTCCAGCTTTTTACGGTCGTCAATCGACTGCTTCCATTCTTTGGCGGGGCGGTTTGTCTTTGTCTCAAGCCAAGGCATGACAGACGCATGCTGCGCATAAAAATGGGTCAGATCGGGAATCAGATCTTTGACGACCGACATATGCGGCAACGGATAGATTTTCACATCGCCTTTGATTTCATCTATGCCATAAATACAGGCCAGCGTGTTGATCCCGTCGATATTCATCGCGCAAGACCCACAAATACCTTCACGGCACGACCGACGGAACGTCAGCGTTGGGTCAATCTCGTTCTTGATCTTGATCAGCGCGTCCAGAACCATCGGACCACAGGTGTCCATATCAATAAAGTAGGTATCCAACGCCGGATTTTTGCCATCATCGGGGTTCCAGCGGTAAACCTGCACCTTGCGCAAATTGGTTGCGCCCTCGGGTTTCGGCCATGTCTTCCCAACGGTCATCCGGGAATTTTTAGGGAGTGTCAGTTGCACCATTGTGATGTTCCTTCCGATAGGGGCGCAATGCCCCGAAATTTCTTAGAGCGCCCGCAGCCTTGCAGGCCGAATAGGCAATTGGCCGGTCAATTCGATGACGCAGCTTTCATAAACTTCCAACGGGTCGCGCCCGCTTAACAGGTCAGCCGACAGCCCGATGTTAATGCCGGTTGATACGCCTGTTTTATTATTCACGCCCACTGTGACGCCGCCTGTCGGTGCTTGGGCCGCTTGCGCACGCTCTTCGCAACGCTGCGCGGCCTCTTCTGGTGTGGGCGGTGTTGTTTCACAGCCAGCCATCAAAACGACGCAGGTAAACGCCGCCCACCGCATCATAGCAACACCCCAAAAACGTTACTGGCGGTGCAACGTAATGTGTCTGGCCGTTGCGCGATCTTCACAACCAAATCGTTTGTTGCGGGTGTCATGCCCACAACGGCCGCTTGCGCGATGGTGACAATTTCTGGACCGGACGCGTTATCGATGATGCAGTCCGTGACGGGTGCAGCATCCACACCCGGAAATTTGGTTTGTACAACGCTATTCACAACACCCTTTGCAGCAACGCGCGCCAGCGCATCACTTTGGGGGCCCAGATTGGTCATACAACCAGACAGCGCCAGCGTCGCGATGCCAGCAGCAAAAGCCAGACGCATTAGAACGTCCTTTCTTTTGGTGCGATTTTTGCCTCAGAAATGCCGCCTTGGGCTTCGGTGGTCAGCGGCGTGGTGATAACGGGACGATGGCTTAGCGTTACTTTATTGCCATCCACACGGCTGATTGTGTGCACGCGCCAATTGACGTCATCACGGGTGGCGTAATCTTCGTGGGCGTGGGCGCCGCGGCTTTCCTTGCGCGCTTCGGCGCCAACAATCGTGGCCAACGCGTTTGGCATCAGGTTGGTCAGCTCTAGCGTTTCCATCAGGTCAGAGTTCCAGACAAGACTGCGATCGGTGACCTTCAGGTCATCCATCTTACCCGCGATGGCGGTCATCTTCTCAACACCTTCTTGCAAGGTTTTATCGGTGCGGAACACAGCCGCATCGGCCTGCATGGCTTTTTGCATCTCAAGGCGCAGATCTGCCGTTGCGATGTTGCCCTTTGCATGACGCAACCCGTCAAAACGGTCAAAACAAGTATCAACCGATTTTTGGTTAAGCGTTGGATTTGGCGCCTTGCGGTCCACAACCTGACCCGCGCGGATCGCCGCAGCACGCCCAAACACCACAAGGTCAATCAACGAATTCGACCCAAGACGGTTGGCACCGTGCACAGACGCGCAGCCCGCTTCACCCACAGCCATCAGGCCGGGAACAACGGCGTTCGGATTTGCAGCAGTCGGATTAAGCACCTCGCCATAATAATTGGTAGGAATGCCGCCCATGTTATAGTGAACCGTCGGCAGAACCGGGATCGGTTCTTTGGTCACGTCCACGCCCGCGAAAATCTTGGCCGATTCAGAAATGCCCGGCAGGCGTTCGGCCAATGCTTCTTTGGGCAGGTGGTTCAGGTTCAGGTGGATGTGGTCGGCATTGGCGCCCACACCGCGGCCTTCGCGGATTTCCATCGTCATACAGCGGCTGACATAATCGCGTGGCGCGAGGTCTTTGTAGTTGGGCGCATAGCGTTCCATGAAACGTTCACCCGCCGCGTTGGTCAAATACCCACCTTCGCCGCGCGCGCCTTCGGTGATCAGACAGCCTGCGCCGTAAATGCCCGTGGGGTGAAACTGGACAAATTCCATATCCTGTAATGGCAACCCTTGACGGGCAACCATGCCACCACCGTCACCCGTACAGGTATGGGCAGACGTGGCGCTGAAATACGCACGGCCATAGCCGCCTGTGGCCAGAACAACCGTTTTAGCGTTGAACACATGCATGGTACCATCGTCCAGCTTCCATGCGATCACACCCTGACACACGCCATCGTCCGACATGATCAGATCCAGCGCGAAATATTCGATATAGAACTCGGCCTGCTGTTTCAGTGACTGCCCGTAAAGCGTGTGCAAAATCGCGTGGCCGGTGCGGTCGGCGGCGGCACAGGTGCGCTGCACGGGCGGCCCTTCGCCGAACTCAGTGGTATGGCCGCCAAACGGGCGCTGATAAATCTTGCCTTCTTCAGTCCGCGAAAAAGGCACGCCGTAATGTTCCAGCTCGTACACCGCTTTCGGTGCCTCGCGCGCCAGATATTCCATCGCGTCAGTGTCACCCAGCCAGTCAGAGCCTTTGACCGTGTCATACATATGCCACTGCCAGCTATCGGGCCCCATGTTGCCAAGGGACGCGGCGATACCGCCTTGAGCGGCAACGGTATGCGACCGTGTCGGGAAAACTTTGGTGATACACGCCGTCCGCAGGCCCTGTTCGGCCAGACCAAGTGTTGCGCGCAGCCCGGCACCACCTGCCCCCACGACAATCGCGTCATAGGTATGGGTTTCGTATTCGTATGCAGCCATGACTTGATGCTCCGGGGAATTAAAGGGCGATGCGCACGATTGCGAAGATCGCAAAGGCGGCAGCAGCGTAGGACAAACAGGTGGTGCCAATGATCAGCGCTTTGCGCGTCATTCCACCGGTGTAATCTTCAATCGTGGCGCGCACACCGTTTGCAAAATGGGTGAACCCCACCAGCAAGGTCAGGATCGCGATGATCGCCGGGAAGGGGCGCTGGTAATAGGCCAGCACGTCTTCGTAGGGTGACCCGAGGATCGCGCCGAATGAAAAGATAAACATGATCACCAGTGGCAGTAGCGCCACAGATGTAATCATCATATGCCAGTGATGTTCCGTGCCTGTTTTGGCAGAACCCAGGCCTTCGGCGCGCTTACGGTCAGTGATAAATCCCATGATCCGCCTCCCTTATAGAACGATTGCGACGAAGATCGTCAGCAAGACAGACACAACCAACGCAGCCTGTGCGTAAAGTTCGGATTGATCGACCTCAAGCATCCGGCCCGAATCCCAAATCAGGTGGCGGACACCGAATAACAGGTGGTACCACATCGCCCACGTAGACAAGAACAACACCAGATCACCGAACCAACTGGTCAGAAACCCGTTTGCGGTGGCAAAAGCGTCAGGTCCAGTTGCAGCGGCCACAAACCACCAAACGATCATCAACGCAGAGACCAGCAACGACAGGCCAGTGATACGTGTAAAAATCGACGTCATCGAGGTCCACTGTGGGCGGTAATACTGCCCAATCATGAACGGTGACAGCGGACGGTTGTCCTGTTTTTCGTCGGCCATGCATGTTTCCTTTTTTGGCTAGGCTGCCGTTTCGGTCGCGCCATTTATGTTCTTTTTGCACGACTCTTGGCCAAGAGTCACGCAAACTAAGATGTATAAGCTGTGAAAAAGCGCCGCATCAGTGCAAATAATCCGCTTTGTGATCACAGTAAATTTTTATGTGATCACAAAACAGGGCCCGACTGATTTACTCAGGCATCAATGCCCAATAATCCAGATCCAGCAGGACATCGGGATGATATTTGCCATCCTCGCCTCGCAGAACGCCTGCCGCGCCCTTGGTTGCCAAAAGGCGCAGCCGGATCGCACCAACACCCGGCGCGTCCACATCTGCTGTATCCAGCACCTCTGACCATGCCCGCACGGTATCCCCTGCAAAGCAAGGATTTGCATGCGCACCGCCGTTCAGCGCGACCACCATCTGCGCGTTCGCCAGCCCGTTAAACGACAGGGCGCGCGCAAGAGAAATCACATGCCCACCGTAGATCAACCGCTTGCCGTCTGGACGCTGGGTCGCGTCAAAATGCACCTTGGCTGTGTTCTGCCACAGGCGGGTGGCCAGCATATGCTCTGCCTCTTCGATCGTGACACCATCCACGTGGTCAATCACCTCGCCCACGGCATAATCCGACAGGCGATGCGGTTCGCCAGCAAGCGCAAAATCATAGTTGCTGAAATCCAGACCCTTTGGAATCTCAAGGTTCTGTGGCGCCACCGCATCCGCCAAAACCGGCAGAACAGGTTCCGGCGCCGGGTCATCGCCCCGTTTGCGGACCATGACCCAACGCACATAGGTCATCAGCACCTCATCGCGCTGATTGCGCCCGGTGGTCCGCACCCAAACCACACCGCTTTTCCCGTTTGAATTCTGCTTGACGCCAATCACCTCTGATGTGGCGGTAATCGTGTCACCGGGCCACAGTGGCGTGATCCAGCGCCCCTCGGCATAGCCAAGGTTGGCCACCGCGTTCAGTGATATATCCGGAACAGTCTTGCCAAACACAGTGTGAAACGTGACCAAGTCGTCCAGCGGGCTGAACGGCAGGCCACAGGTTTGCGCAAATCGGTCGGACGAATGCAACGCATGCCGGGCGGGATAAAGGGCGTGATACAGCGCCCGCTCTCCCATGTTGATCGTGCGCGGGACGGCATGTGTGATCACATCGCCGACTGCGTAATCTTCAAAAAACCGGCCTGCGTTGGTTTTGGTCATTGTTGCCCCAGCTTCATCTCAGGTGTGTAAGGTGTTTCGATATCCTTGGTCACGGCTTGGCCGCAGCGCATGACGCCATTGGCCTGATCAAACGCATACGTGGGGCTACCGTATAATTCCCAGCCCTTTGACAGGGCATCCGATACCTTGTGGCAAAACGCTGATGTGTCATCTTCTGTTAATAAGCGATAAATTTTCATGTCTTATCCAAACGGGTTATAGCCCAGCGCAATGTGGATGCCGGCGACAACGCCAAACACCACAAAGGTCGCCACCACGGCTGTGATTTCTTTTTTGATCGGAGTGTCGTGGGCGGGCGTCCAGTCGGGCGCAGCGCGGTTGATCAACTGTATCTCGGACGAGGCCCAAACCAGCATGCCGCCAAACAACACAAACGACGCCGTGTCGCCGTTGACCAGCAAATGCGCCACGGACCAGATCATTACAGCTGTCAATTGCGGGTGGCGGATATATTGCGTTATGCGCGCCTTGGACCCGCTGGCGGCGAACAGGTAGAACGCCAGCAACATCATTAGGTTATTGATGCCAGTCAGCGCGGGCGACCGGCCCCAATAGAACGTCGTATCGGCCATGCGATACCCGATGACCATCAGCACGATCCCGGCAATCGACGCGACTGTGACAACCAATTTGCCCTTATCGCCCATCGCGGCGCGGTGCGCAGGGGCAAGACGTTTCCAGAAATGGCTGCCTGACCACAGAATCAGGCCAAGAAGAATAAGTGTCATATGCGCTCCAATGCGGCGATAGCTTCAGCTTTGGCCAAAGTCGCGCGTGCGGTGACGATATGCAAGTTCTCAACGATGCGGCCATCGACAACGGCGACCCCCTGCCCTTCGGCCTCTGCGGCGGTAAAGGCGTCGATTTGGCGACGCGCAAGGTCAATGTCCTCGGCGGTTGGGCCAAAGGTCGCATTCGCAATTTCAATCTGCGCAGGGTGTATCAGGGTTTTGCCATCGAACCCCATATCGCGACCCTCGGTGCACTCTGTGCGCAATCCGTCTTCGTCCTTGAACGCATTATAAACGCCGTCCAGCGCGACAATCCCAGCCGCCTTGGCCGCAAGCAAGCAAAGCTGGAGCGACGTGATCATCGCCGCACGTCCGCGCGCATTCAGGTCTTTGGCAAGGTCATTGGTCCCCAACACAAACCCCGCCACCCGCGGGTGCGCCGCAATGCTGGCGGCATTCAATATGCCCTGCGGGGTTTCCATCATCGCCCAAATCGGCAAATCGGGCACTAGCGCCGCCAAGGCATCCACGTCAGCCACACTGTTTACTTTGGGTAAAAGCACCGCATCACAGACCATGGCAGCAATCGCCGCAGCATCATCTGCCCCCCAGTCCGTGTCCAACCCGTTCATCCGCACGATTTTTAGCCGCGGACCATAGCCACCTTCGGTCAGGGCCGCAGACAATGTGGCGCGTGCCGCGACCTTTGCATCGGGCGCAACTGCATCCTCCAGGTCAAACAGAATGACATCCACGGCCAATGTGCGTGCCTTGTCCAAAGCGCGATCTTTGGACCCGGGGATGTACAAAGCAGAACGGTAAGGGCGGGTGTGCATGTGATGTCCTCGCAATAAAGTTGCGAAATACTGCCCAGATATTGAACGATACTTCAAGGTCAAATTTGCCGCACTGCGGCATTCGAGGCGCCGTTACGGTGTGTTAACCAATTTTTCGTACTCACGCTGGCAAAGTCATCATCAGATTTAACCTGATGAAATAAGGTATCGCTGATGAACAATAACCTATTTCTTATGTCATTCGGGATCGGCGCCATGATGCTGGCCGCCAATCACGTCAACGCGCAAACCTGCGCAGATCATGCGACAGTGGTTGAACGACTGGCCACGCAATTTGGCGAACGCCGTCACTCTATCGCTTTGGCCCACGACAATACCGTCGTCGAAATATTCGTGGCAATGGATTCAGGAAGCTGGACAATCACGGCGACAGCACCGGGCGCGCCGACATGTCTGGTTGCAGCAGGTCAAGCCTTTGAATACATATCACAAAATATCACCGCGTCAGGGCAACCAGTGTAACTTTTTCAAAAATATTTTCTTTTTCATGCAACCGAAGTGCGTCCATCTCGTTCTCTCATCACAAGGCACGGCGACGATGTTGCCCACGCCATCACACAGTGAAAAGGATACGAAGATGAAACACTTTATGACAACAACCGCCCTGACACTTCTTGTTGGCACATCTGCTTTTGCGCAGACGACATTGTCGACAGACGCCGATGTCACCGCAGACACTGAAATGTCCGCACAAGCTGATGTAAATGCTGAAACAGACCTGTTGGATGATGCTGGCAACGCGCTTGCTGAAGCGGGCGACAACATCGAAGCAGGTGCAGAAGCGACAGGCGACGCGATCGCTGAAGCTGGTTCCGACATGAAAGACGGCGCACATGACATGTTCGCTGATATGAACGACGCGATCACAAGCCCACGCATCGAAAACGGTGAACTGGTTGCCGCCGACCTGACATTGATGACAACTGCCGAAATCGAAGGCGCGGTCGTTTATGACATGAACGATGAAGAAATTGGTGAAATCAGCACCATCTTGATGTCTGAAACAGGTGAAGCCGAAGCCGCGATCATCGACGTAGGTGGTTTCCTGGGTCTGGGCGAAAAGCCAGTCGCAGTACCATTTTCTGACTTGGCCCTGTTCCAAGCGAACGCTGATGCCGACGTCGTAGTATACGTAGACTACACAGAAGAAGCGCTGAAAGCGATGCCAGAGTACGAAGAATCTTAATCGCGACCCCGACTAAACTTAACCCCCGGCCGCTTGCGGCTGGGGGTTATGCTATTGCGACCCAGATAAGGCGGACGCCCGTGGCGACCAGCAAAATATAAGTCAGGCCAAAGAAAAGTCGCTCGGGCACCAGATCATGCGCCCGCACCCCGATCCACGCCCCGATCAGCGCAAAGGGGGCCAAGACCAAACTGCCCAGCAGCGTATTCCATGTGAAAATTCCCAAGAACACATAGGGTACCACCTTCATCCAGTTCACCGCCCAAAACGTGATGACGGTCGTCGCCTGATACATTGTCTTGTTCAGGCCTTGCGATAGCAGAAACACCGCGGTTGGCGGACCACCCGCATGGCTGACGAAACTGGTAAATCCGCCCACCAACCCCGCCAGCAACGCGAACTTGCGTGAAAACGGCGCCTGCCCGATGGTCAACCAGCCCAGCGCACGGCTGGCCTGAAATGCGACGAAGGCCAGACAAATCGCCCCAATCAGCAGTCTGAAAAAATCAGCATCTACAGCCGTGTAAACCCATGCGGCAAAGGCCACGCCGGGCACAGCGCCTTGCATCATGCCTTTTGCGGATGGCCAGTGCCATTTACCCCAATAGGGTTTCAACGTGGCGACATCGATCAACATGAACAGCGGCAAGATAATCGCCAAGGCGGCCCCCGGCGGCACCACTAACGCCAGAATCGCCCCCGCGACAAAGGCGGCTCCTGACCCGAATCCGCCTTTGGAAATACCGCCGAATACAATCGCAGGGATACCTACTGCAAAAAACTGCCAATCAAATTCGATCATGGGTGGCTCCTGAAATGCCGTGGATTCACCTTTCGTTAGCGCCTTACAGGGTACGGAGCCACCAGTTATTCAGACATGCCGCGATGCAGCGCTCTTGCGTGCGCGCTCTCAAACGCTTACCCAATGTCGCAAATCCAACCCACCAAAGGATCCTTTTCCATGGCTAGACCCAAGATTGCCCTTATCGGCGCCGGACAAATCGGCGGCACGCTTGCACACCTCGCAGCGGTCAAAGAACTCGGCGACGTTGTGCTGTTCGACATCGCCGAAGGCTTTCCACAAGGTAAGGCGCTTGATATCGCTGAATCCGGCCCTGCTGCGAAATTTGATGGCAGCTTTAAAGGCACCAACGATTACGCGGATATCGCAGGCGCAGACGTTTGCATCGTAACGGCGGGCGTTCCTCGCAAGCCGGGCATGTCACGCGATGACCTCTTGGGTATCAATCTTAAGGTCATGAAATCCGTGGGTGAAGGCATTGCCGCCCATGCGCCAAACGCGTTTGTCATCTGTATCACCAACCCGCTTGATGCGATGGTCTGGGCGCTGCGCGAATTTTCCGGCCTGCCCCACCATATGGTTTGCGGCATGGCGGGCGTTTTGGACTCAGCGCGCTTCCGTCACTTCCTTGCTGACGAATTCAAAGTATCCATGCGCGACGTCACCGCGTTTGTTCTGGGCGGCCACGGCGACACCATGGTGCCACTGACACGCTATTCCACCGTTGCAGGTATTCCTTTGCCTGATCTGGTCGACATGGGGTGGACAACCCAAGATAAGCTGGACGCGATCGTGCAACGCACCCGCGACGGCGGTGCCGAAATTGTTGGTCTGCTGAAAACAGGTTCCGCATTCTACGCACCGGCGACATCAGCCATTGAAATGGCCGAAGCTTTTCTGAAAGACCAAAAGCGTCTGCTCCCATGTGCAGCCCACGTTGACGGCGCGTACGGCCTTGATGGGTTCTATGTTGGCGTGCCAACGATCATCGGCGCCGGCGGCATCGAGCGCGTCGTCGAGATCAAGATGAACAAAGACGAACAAGCCATGTTCGACAAATCTGTCGACGCGGTCAAAGGCCTGGTCGAAGCCTGCAAAGGCATCGATGGCTCGCTTGCGTAACTGATACATAAAGAATGACTTACAAAGGGTGCCGTTCGCGGCACCCTTTTTTATGTCACCGCAGCGGCAAACCCGTTCTGCAAAAACCGCCCCAATTGGTTTAATCGGGCGGGCATGAGTCGATTGGGGCAAGCACGCTCATTCTTGTGATAATCATATGGGCGATGAAAGGCCTGTTGCAGTTTCCTTCCCGAGTCTCAAAGATCCATCGTCAATCGCCGATAATGCGCATATCGCCCGGATAGACTGCGAATGCGTCACCACCACGCAAATGCAGGACACATATGATGCGGCAATCGAAAAGACGCACGCGCGCGTCGATGCGGGTGCCCGGGTTGAACGTGCGGTGGCACGAATCTTTTTCGCCCCCTGCAATTGCGCGAGCCACGCCATACCACTTTTGTGATCACAGCCAGAAATAGTGTGATCACAAATGTTCGATTGTCACCGTTTTTCCAATTTTTCAGTTACAAAGTGTTCATTCCTTGTGCTTTAGATGGGTTAACCGAAGCCAAATTGGACATGTCCCTATGAACATCCACGAATATCAGGCCAAAGCACTGTTGCGCAGCTATGGCGCCCCTGTCTCAGACGGTCGCCCTGTTACCCGCGCCGAAGACGCAAAAACCGCCGCTGGCGAACTTGACGGACCGCTCTGGGTCGTCAAGGCACAGATCCACGCCGGTGGCCGCGGCAAAGGTAAATTCAAAGAATCCGACGCAGGCGAAGCCGGCGGCGTCCGCCTTGCCCGCTCTGTCGAAGAGGCCGCAGCCGAAGCCAAGAAAATGTTGGGCCGCACATTGGTCACACACCAGACTGGCCCCGTCGGCAAGGTCGTAAACCGCGTCTACATCGAAGACGGTTCTGGCATCGAAACCGAAATGTACCTCGCCCTGCTGGTCGACCGCGCATCCAGCCGGATCGGCTTTGTGGTCTCCACCGAAGGTGGGATGGACATCGAAGAAGTCGCTGAAAACACCCCCGAAAAAATTCTTAACTTCACTGTTGATCCAGCAACCGGCTATCAGGCATTCCATGGCCGCCGCGTCGCATTCGCATTGGGTCTGACCGGCGGTCAGATCAAGCAGTGCGTGACTTTGATGGGGCAACTTTACAAAGCCTTCACCGAAAAAGACATGGAAATGCTGGAAATCAACCCGCTGATCGTCACCGACAAGGGCGACCTTAAGGTGCTTGATGCCAAGGTATCGTTTGACGGCAATGCCATCTATCGCCACGCCGATATCGCCGCCTTGCGCGATGAAACCGAAGAAGACCCAAAAGAATTGGCCGCGTCCAAATTCGACCTGAACTACATCGCGCTTGACGGTGAAATCGGCTGTATGGTCAACGGCGCTGGCCTTGCTATGGCGACGATGGACATCATCAAACTCTATGGCGCAGAGCCTGCCAACTTTCTTGACGTGGGCGGCGGCGCGACCAAGGAAAAAGTCACCGAAGCATTCAAGATCATCACCTCTGACCCACAAGTCAAAGGCATCCTTGTGAATATCTTCGGCGGCATCATGCGTTGCGACGTCATCGCCGAAGGCGTGATTGCTGCGGTGAAAGAGGTCGGTCTGCAAGTGCCACTGGTGGTCCGCCTCGAAGGGACCAACGTCGAGCTTGGCAAAGACATCATCAAAAACTCCGGCCTCAACGTGATCGCCGCTGACGACCTGAAAGACGGCGCACAAAAGATCGTGAAAGCTGTCAAAGGATAAACGTAGGGCGGGGGACTACCCCGCCGTGCCACTTCATCGGTGGGGTGAACCCCACCCTACACAACGATTTCCAAGGAGGCCCACATGGCCATTCTCGTAAACGAAAATACACGCGTCATCTGTCAGGGCATCACCGGCTCACAAGGGACATTCCACTCTGAACAGGCCATTGCCTATGGCACCAAAATGGTGGGCGGCGTGACCCCCGGCAAGGGCGGCACCATGCACCTTGACCTGCCCGTCTTCAACTCGGTCCACGAAGCCAAGCACGTGACCGAAGCCAACGCATCGGTCATCTACGTGCCGCCGCCGTTTGCCGCGGATTCCATCCTCGAGGCGATCGACGCCGAAATGGAACTGATCATCTGTATCACCGAAGGCATTCCTGTGCTGGATATGATGCGCGTGAAAAAGGCGCTGCTGGGCACGAAATCCCTCCTGATCGGGCCAAACTGCCCCGGCGTGATCACCCCTGACGCCTGCAAAATCGGCATCATGCCCGGCCACATCCATCGTCGTGGGTCGGTTGGCGTTGTGTCCCGCTCTGGCACCCTGACCTATGAGGCGGTGAAACAGACATCTGATCTTGGCTTGGGACAGTCCACAGCCGTCGGTATTGGTGGCGACCCGATCAAAGGTACTGAACACATCGATGTGTTGGAAATGTTCCTGAATGATGACGAAACACATTCGATCATCATGATCGGCGAAATCGGCGGTTCCGCCGAAGAAGAGGCCGCAGAATACCTTGCTGCGCAAAAGAAAAAAGGCCGCTGGAAACCAACGGCTGGCTTTATCGCAGGCCGCACAGCACCTCCGGGCCGCCGCATGGGTCACGCGGGCGCGATTGTTGCCGGTGGTAAAGGCGATGCAGAAAGCAAGATCGAAGCCATGAAATCCGCCGGCATCATCGTCGCAGATAGCCCCGCCACACTTGGCGAAGCTGTGCTCAAGGCAATCGGTTAAATGACATCAGGCGCTGCGCATATCACAAGGGCTGCGCCTGATCCAGGGTGGGTGCAATGCGCCCTCCCGTGGGGAGCGTCGGGCGCAGCCCAATCTCACAACCGGGCAAAAGGTATCCGCTAATGGACGTCATGCGATCCATCAAAACCTGCCTAGACAAATCTCTTACTTTCTCGGGTCGCGCCTCGCGATCGGAGTTTTGGTGGTTCGTGCTCTTCCTGTCACTGGTGAACTTCATCGGCACATTGTTGTCTTCAGGGTTCAGTGGGGCTGGACGCATCGAATTCGGCATTCAATTTGGCCTTGGGTCCGGCGAAACCTGGTGGACGAATATCTTCACAGGTCTCTTCACAATCCCATACCTGAGCGCGATGACGCGCCGGTTAAATGACACAGGCTTTCCCGTGGGCAAGTTTGTTGCTGTCGGCATAGCGGGTTTTACCCTGCTGTCCTACATCTCCAAGTTAACGCACGATCAGGTGCCAATTGTGGTGATCGTTCTACCAATTCTCACGTATTCACTCTTCTTTATTTACCTACTTGCCCGCAAATCCCACGCAGGCGCAAACATCCACGGCCCTAACCCAACTGAGGTTCAATCATGAACGATCAATCTCCCAACGACATTCTTCACGCCTCATCGTTCTTGCAGGGGCATAACGCGGAATATGTCGAACAGCTTTATGCGCGTTACGCCGACAACCCCAATGCGGTTGACGAAAGCTGGCGCGACTTTTTCAAGGCGCTGGGTGATGCCCCTGCCGACGCCAAGGCAGAGGCCGCAGGCCCGTCTTGGGGCCGTATGGATTGGCCACCGCTGCCTAACGACGACCTGACAGCGGCGCTTGACGGGCAGTGGCCGGTCGAACCTGCAGCGGCTGGCAAAAAAATCGAAGCAAAAGCCGCCGAAAAAGGCGTGACGCTTGATCAAAATCAGGTCCGGACTGCTGTTCTGGACAGCTTGCGCGCGCTGATGATCATTCGCGCCTACCGCATCCGCGGGCATTTGATCGCTGACCTTGACCCGCTTGGCATGCGTGAAAACGACCCACATCCTGAACTGGACCCTGCATCCTACGGCTTTACCGCCGCAGACATGGACCGCCCGATCTTTATCGATAACGTGCTTGGCCTCGAAGTGGCGACCATGGCCGAAATCATGGCGATCGTGCGCCGCACGTATTGCGGTACGTTTGCGCTGCAATACATGCATATTTCCAACCCCGAAGAGGCAGGTTGGCTGAAAGAACGCATCGAAGGCTACGGCAAGGAAATCACCTTTACCCAAACGGGCCGCAAGGCGATCCTGAACAGCCTCGTGCAGGCCGAGGGATTCGAGAAATTTCTGCATGTGAAATACATGGGGACCAAACGGTTCGGTCTTGATGGCGGCGAAAGCCTGATCCCCGCGATGGAGCAGATCATCAAGCGTGGCGGCCAGCTGGGGCTTGAGGATATCGTTATCGGGATGCCACACCGGGGCCGTTTGTCGGTGCTGGCGAACGTGATGCAAAAACCCTACCGCGCAATTTTCAACGAATTCCAAGGCGGGTCGTTCAAGCCCGAGGATGTCGATGGATCAGGCGATGTGAAATATCACCTTGGCGCGTCCAGCGACCGCCAGTTTGACGATAACAACGTGCACCTGTCGCTGACGGCAAACCCGTCCCACCTAGAGGCGGTGAACCCTGTTGTGCTGGGCAAGGTCCGCGCAAAGCAGGACCAGAAGAACGACAAGGACCGCACAAAGGTTATGGCGATCCTGCTGCACGGCGATGCGGCCTTTGCGGGTCAGGGCGTTGTTGCCGAAGGCTTCGGCCTGTCCGGCCTGCGCGGTCACCGCACTGGCGGCACAATGCATATCGTGGTGAATAACCAGATCGGTTTCACCACCGCACCGCACTTTAGCCGTTCAAGCCCCTACCCCACCGACATCGCCCTGATGGTCGAAGCACCCATCTTTCACGTCAACGGCGATGACCCAGAGGCCGTGGTGCACGCCGCCCGCGTCGCCACAGAATTCCGCCAGAAATTCCACAAAGACGTGGTGCTGGACATCATCTGCTACCGCAGGTTTGGTCACAACGAAGGCGACGAGCCGATGTTCACCAACCCGATGATGTACAACAAGATCAAAAAGCAAAAGACCACGCTGACGCTTTATACAGAACGGCTGGTCAAAGACGGCTTGATCCCCGAAGGCGAAATCGAGGACATGAAAGCCGCCTTTCAGGCGCATCTGAACACCGAATTCGAGAACGGCAAAACATACAAACCGAACAAAGCCGACTGGCTGGACGGCAAGTGGTCGCATCTTGACCGGCAAAAAGAAGATTATCAGCGCGGCGCGACAGCGATTGACGAAAAGACCTTTCTTGAAATCGGTCGCGGCCTGACAACCGTCCCCGAAGGTTTTCCGCTGCACAAAACGGTCGGTCGCATTCTGGAAGCCAAGGCGCAGATGTTTGAAACCGGCACTGGCATTGACTGGGCCACCGGCGAGGCATTGGCCTTTGGGTCGCTGGTCACCGAAGGCTATAACGTGCGTCTGTCCGGTCAGGACAGTACGCGCGGCACGTTCAGCCAACGCCATTCAGGTCTGATCAACCAAGAAAACGAAGACCGCTATTACCCGCTGAACAATATCCGTGAAGGTCAGGCCAATTACGAAGTGATCGACAGCATGTTGTCCGAATATGCGGTACTGGGCTTTGAATATGGCTACTCTCTCGCGGAGCCGAATGCGCTGACCCTATGGGAAGCCCAGTTTGGCGATTTCGCAAATGGTGCCCAGATCATGTTCGACCAGTTCATATCGTCCGGGGAAAGCAAATGGTTGCGGATGTCCGGCCTCGTGTGCCTGCTGCCGCATGGCTACGAAGGGCAAGGGCCAGAACACTCTTCTGCCCGTCTGGAACGGTTCCTGACCATGTGCGGTGGCGACAACTGGATCGTGGCGAACTGCACCACGCCAGCGAACTACTTTCACATCCTGCGCCGCCAATTGCACCGCAGCTACCGTAAACCGCTGATCCTGATGACGCCAAAGTCACTGCTGCGGCATAAACTGGCGGTCTCCACCGCCGCTGATTTCACCACCGGATCGTCGTTCCACCGCGTGTTGTGGGACGATGCACAGCAGGGCAATTCCGACACCACATTGGTCGCAGACGATAAAATCAAACGCGTGGTGATGTGTTCGGGCAAAGTCTATTATGACCTGCTAGAAGAACGCGATGCGCGCGGGATCAACGATGTCTACATCATGCGGTTCGAACAGTTCTATCCGTTCCCGGCGCAATCCGCCGTCAACGAACTTGAACGGTTCAAGAACGCCGATATGGTCTGGTGTCAGGAAGAGCCCAAAAACCAAGGTGGCTGGGCCTTTATGGAGCCTAACATCGAATGGGTTCTGACCCGGATCAAAGCCAAAAACACACGGCCCATCTATGCGGGGCGCGCGGCTGCGGCCTCGCCTGCGACCGGATTGGCCAGCAAACACAAAGCAGAACAAGCAGCCCTCGTGAATGATGCGCTGACAGTCGAAGGAACAAAGTAATGAGCACCGAAGTCCGCGTCCCCACACTTGGCGAATCCGTGACCGAAGCCACAGTGGCCACATGGTTCAAAAAGCCCGGCGATACCGTCGCCGTTGACGAAATGCTGTGCGAGCTGGAAACAGACAAAGTCACCGTCGAAGTGCCAAGCCCCATCGCTGGCACCCTGTCGGAAATCGTGGCTGCCGAAGGCGAAACCGTTGGCGTTGACGCGCTACTGGCCCAAATCACCGAAGGCGCCGCCGCGCCCGCACCAAAGGCCGAAGCACCTGCTGCGCCCGCAACGCCTGCAACCCCAGCGCCAGTCGCAGCGGGCACACGCACCGACATCGAAAACGCGCCATCAGCGAACAAACTGATGGCCGAAAACAACCTGTCCAACGTCACTGGTACCGGCAAAGACGGTCGTGTGATGAAAGAAGACGTGTTGAACGCCCTCGCATCGCCTGCGCCTGCAGCCCCTGCAGCGCCACGTGCGCCCGTTGCCGCGGATCAGGCCGCCCGCGAAGAGCGCGTGAAAATGACCCGCCTGCGCCAGACCATCGCCAAGCGCCTGAAAGAAAGCCAAAACACCGCGGCGATGCTGACCACCTACAACGAGGTCGACATGACCGAGGTGATGAGCCTGCGCAACGAATACAAAGACCTGTTTTTAAAGAAACACGGCGTCAAGCTGGGCTTTATGTCTTTCTTCACCAAGGCTTGCATCCATGCCCTGAACGAAGTCCCCGAAGTGAACGCCGAAATTGACGGCACCGACGTTGTATATAAAAACTACGTCAACATGGGCATCGCGGCCGGCACACCCACTGGCCTTGTTGTCCCCGTGATCAATGACGCCGACCAGATGTCATTCGCCGGTATCGAAAAGGCGATTGCCGAAATGGGTGCCAAAGCCCGCGACGGCAAACTGTCGATGGCCGAAATGCAGGGTGGCACCTTCACCATCTCGAACGGTGGCGTCTACGGGTCGCTGATGTCCTCGCCCATCCTCAACCCCCCACAGTCCGGCATCCTGGGCATGCACAAAATCCAAGACCGCCCCATGGCGATCAATGGCCAAGTCGTCATCCGCCCGATGATGTACCTTGCGCTGTCTTACGACCACCGGATCGTCGACGGCAAAGGGGCTGTGACGTTCCTTGTGCGGGTCAAAGAAGCGCTTGAGGATCCACGTCGGTTGTTGATGGATTTATAAGCAACATATGGGCAGCGCGCGGACCCTTCCATTGTAGAGGTCCGCGCGCTGCTCGGCGACGCAGGGTGGGATTTTAATTTTTACCACCGGCGACTTCACGACTGATAGCTTACTTACAAGACTCCATTTTCAGATCGGACATCCCATGACACCAGAAGTGCAGCATCTTGTTTGGGGCGTTGCCCTGTTGATTATTCATATTCTGGTTCAAGCCACGTTCAGTGACCTGAGCAAAGGCATTGGTTGGGCGCTTGGCCCCCAAGACAGCGCACGCGACCAAAGTGCCGTCGCGGGCCGCATCCAGCGCGCCTTGCGCAACTATCTGGAAACCTTCCCTGCCTTCATCGCGCTCGCCCTCGCTCTTGCTGTGACGGACATGGGCAACGCGACATCGGCGATGGGGGCCGCGATCTGGTTCTGGGCGCGGATTGTCTATATTCCCGCCTATGTGATCGCCATTCCGATGCTGCGATCCATCACGTGGTTTGTGTCGATCGGCGGCCTGCTGATGATGCTGATGCCTCTGCTTTAACCGAAAAGGCGTGCGTATCCGGTGAACTGCGTCTCGTCAGGCGGAACACATTTTACCGGATCGCGCTTTAAAGAACACGTTATGAACCCGCCACACCCGCAGTATTGGACACGACCGAAAGTTGGCATGCCTATTGCGTATGCAACAGTGATAAAGTCCGATCTGAAAACATGGGCCGCCGCGTGAATCCTGACGTCAATAAACTGCAAGAGCAGCTTGACCTGATGAACAAGCTGTATCAGCGCGAGCTGACGCGCAGGCGGCAATTCCATCGGGCGGTCATCCAACAGACCGGGTTTGATGCGGGTGCCGCGCAACCAGATTTCATGCCGATCCAGATACAGTATGCGCAGCAACCGCAAGGAACCTACGTTGTTTGCGGCAGCATGCTGGGTGGCGATATGATCACAAAACTCGAATTTGTCGGCACGCTCAGCGACACCAACTGCCATCGCGTCTTTATCAAAGACTTTTATAAAAGCTGGTATCAAGACGGGCTTATGGGTCTGACTGAAAACAGAAACGACACGATCGGTTTTCTGCGGTCTCTGCTTCAGGATTTTCCAAGGCCCCTGACTTTTGTCGGGTCTAGTTCCGGGGGATACGCGGCTTTGCTATTTGGTCACGCGCTGGATGCAGACAGGATTGTCACTTTTGGTGCGCAAACGCTGCTGACGCGCAACATCGTTGCAGCCTACGGCGACTCGCGGGTCTCTTCTTTCCGGTTTGACTATAATTTGCCCGAAAATGATCTGCGTAAAATTCTCATCGAAAGGCCTCTGACGGGCCAAGCAGATATGCACTTTGCCGCTCGGAACAGGCTTGATGCGCGACAGCATCAATACGTGGCGGACCTGCCGAATGTGACAACGATCTCACATGATATCCGCATGCACGCAGTCGCTGTCCGGTTGCGGGCGCAGGGCAAACTGAAAGATGCTATCGTTCCGCCAGAAATATTGATCTAATTATGTCACCCTGTCACTCTCCCACCAAAAAAGGCGCGCTAGTATGACCCCCGAACTTACCGTCCTCGCCCTCGCTGGCCTTTTGCAGGGCATTCAATTCGCCTTGATGGCGATCCCTGCGAACCTTGAACTTGGTCCCGGAAAAACGGCGTCGCCGCGCGATCCGCAGCGTTTGGGTAAACCGCTGATCGAACAGGTCAGCGTCAAAACAGGTCGTCTGTTCCGCGCGCTCAATAACCACTTCGAAGGGCTGATTTTGTTCACCATTGCCGTGGTCGTGATCACGCTTGGCGACAAGGGGACCGGGTTAAGCGCCATTTGCGCATGGACCTATCTGGGCGCCCGCATTCTTTATATCCCCGCCTACTACTTTGGCTGGACGCCGTGGCGTTCGCTGATTTGGTTTGTGGGCTTTCTCTCAACCATCCTCATGATACTGTCGGCCCTGATCTGAACCAGTGCCCGGCAAAAATCCGACGATTGTCCGACGCCAGTCCGACACCAGAAAATGACCAAAGGAGACACCATGTCCAGCTATGACGTTATCATCATCGGCGCCGGCCCAGGCGGCTATGTCAGCGCAATCCGTTGCGCCCAACTTGGCATGAAAGTTGCCTGTGTCGAGGGCCGTGAAACCCTTGGCGGGACGTGTTTGAATGTCGGCTGTATTCCATCAAAAGCCATGCTGCACGCGACCCACATGCTGCACGAAGCCGAGCATAACTTTGCCGAGATGGGCCTGAAGGGTAAAGCACCCTCTGTCGATTGGAAGCAAATGCTGTCCTACAAAGACAAGGTTGTTGGCCAAAATACCGGCGGCATCGAGTTTTTGTTCAAAAAGAACAAGGTAGACTGGATCAAAGGCTGGGCTACGATCCCGGAAGTTGGAAAAGTGAAAGTCGGCGACACCACCTATGACGCCAAGAATATCGTCATTGCATCCGGCTCCGAGGCCTCTGGATTGCCGGGCATCGAGGTCGATGAGAAAACTGTCGTGACCTCGACCGGTGCGCTGGAACTGAACAAGATCCCCAAGTCACTTGTCGTGATCGGTGCAGGGGTCATTGGCCTTGAACTGGGGTCGGTCTACGCCCGCCTTGGGTCCGATGTGACGGTTGTTGAATACCTTGATGCGATCACCCCGGGTCTTGATGCCGAAATCGCGCGCCAGTTCCAAAAAATGCTGACAAAGCAGGGTCTTAAATTCACTCTAGGGGCGGCTGTTCAGGGCGTCGCGGTCAAGAATAGCAAGGCGACTGTGACCTATAAGCTGCGCAAAGACGACAGTGAACACACGCTGGACGCTGACACAGTTCTGGTCGCAACTGGTCGCAAGCCTTACACCAAAGGTCTGGGTTTGGATGCCTTGGGCATCGAAATGACCGACCGCGGTCAGATCAAAACCGACGGCAAATATGCCACCAACATTCCGGGTATCTACGCCATCGGCGATACCATTGCCGGACCGATGCTGGCGCACAAAGCCGAAGACGAAGGCATGGCCGTGGCCGAATGTATTGCCGGCCAACACCCGCATGTGAACTACGGCATCATTCCGGGCGTGATTTACACCCATCCCGAAGTCAGCAGCGTCGGCGAGACCGAAGAAACCCTAAAGGCACAGGGGCGTGCGTATAAGGTCGGGAAATTCCCCTTTATGGGTAACGCCCGCGCCAAGGCCAACTTTGCCGGCGACGGCTTTGTAAAGCTATTGGTCGACGCCCAGACAGATCGCATTCTGGGCGCGCATATCATTGGCCCGATGGCCGGTGATTTGATCCATGAAATCTGCGTCGCAATGGAATTCGGCGCGGCAGCAGAAGACATCGCGCGCACCTGCCACGCCCACCCCACCTATTCCGAAGCCGTGCGCGAAGCTGCTTTGGCGTGTGGCGATGGCGCAATTCACGCCTAAAAAACAACGGCGCGGGGTTTACCCCGCGCCATCACGCCCCTAAACCTGAAGGTGTATAATACCCGCTTTGGGCTGCCGTTCGGCGGAATGCCGCATACTTGCGCGCTGCCCACCATACGACCGCCACAATTTAAGCCGATTTTAGTGTAGTGATTTTTAATGTTTCTGAGATCCCATATGAACGCCTCTGCCCTTGTCTTACCATTGCTGTTGTTCTTTGCCGGACCCGCACTGGCCGCCCCACGCGCCTTTGCGCAGGTGTCTGGGCTTGAATTTGTGGCGCCGACCACCATTCCCGGGCCAAACGACGAGATGATGTCGCTTTGCTATCTCACGGACGACACACAGGTTTTTGGCGTAACCATCAAAAGTGATATTCAATCTTATGTCTTGGCCTCTGATGGATGCACGGGCCGCTATGACCGGGCGTATAGTGCGGACATGATGGTTGCCGCCCAAGGGCTTGGCTTTGTGCCAAAAGATGTGAACCCAATCGCACACAACACGCTGCAGCGGAACATGATGTATTACGGGATCTTATTGGCAGTCGCTCTGGGATTGATCGCCGTCATTATCCGGCGCGTGAAGTCGTTGTTGGGGATCGAACTGGGTGGGGCGATGCGCAAAAAGGCAGCGCTGCGAATTCTCTCCGCGATGTGTCATGTCGCGAAATGCAATAGCAGTGTGGCGGCCAATGAAATTGCGCTCATCCGGTCAACCGCACGGCAATTGACCGGGCGCAACTATACCGCGACAGATGTCATGCACGTGGTCGATTCAATTGACCTGTCAAATGGCCTCGGACCCAACGACTTTATTGCCTTTGGCAAGGGGCTGCGCGACCGCGAAAAAGACCTGATGCTCCAAGGTGTGCTGACGGTCGCCACCGCCGGCGGCCGCATCCAGCCCACGGAATACGCCTTTGCAACTGAACTGGCCTACGGACTGGGAATGCCGGGTGAAGATTTCCGGCGGGTGTTGAACCTCGCGTTGGGTAGCACTTAAGCCTTGAGCAACCGAAGACCTTTTGTCGCATCGGTTCGCACCGCAAGACGCAACCCCGGCTCATCCCCGGCCTTCAGCGCACTGATGATCAGTTTATGGTGATAAGGTGGCTCGGTCCGGTTCAGCCGCCCGTATAACGACCGCATGGTCGGCCCCAGTTGCAACCAGACCGTTTCGGTCATCGCTAACATGGCCGGGGCCTGCGCCCGCAAATAAAGCGTGCGGTGAAATTCGAGGTTCATCCGGATATATCCGGTCGCATCTTGGCGTGCGATCATTTGGCTGACACCATTATTGATCGTCTCCAGACGATCAATCAGGGCGAAATGCGCCCGTGGCAGCGCTCGCGACGCCAATTCAGGTTCAAGCAATGCGCGCAACGTCGCAAGTTCTTCGATTCGGTCATTGGACAAGGCAGGGGTTGCGACCCGGCCCGAAGACGACAGCGACAGCGCACCTTCGGCCACTAACCGGCGTACCGCCTCGCGGGCCGGTGTCATCGAAACATCATAGATTTTCCCGATACCACGCAGGGTCAGCGCTTCGCCGGGGTTGATTTCGCCATGCATAATGCGCGTGCGCAACGCACGGTAAACACGTTCGTGGGCAGCAAAGCTGGTATCAACGGGGCGCGGCTGAATCATGGCTTTACTTGTGATCACAAAATACGCACAGGTCAATCATCGAAACAGTAACGATGCAGTTGGTCACCGTTTTCGCGCAACCATTGCCGCGGAACGTCATAATTTGGATAGAGACGTTCCACGACCCGCCAAAACGCGTCTGAATGGTCCATCCGCACCAAATGCGCAACCTCGTGCGCAGCGACATAGGTCAGCACCTCAGGCGGTGCCATGATCAGCCGCCAAGAGTACATGAGCCGCCCTTGGCTGCTACACGACCCCCAGCGCGACCGTGTGTCCCGAATGGACAGTTGCGTATATGACCGACCCACTTGGGCAGCATAGGCATCAGAGGCTAGCGCCAGCGCGTCACGCGCCATCACCTTTAGCTTGGCTTGGACCGGCACGCCAATAGACTGCACCCGCAACGGAACCGTGATGCCGGAATCGGTGACCACAATGCGCGGCACATCAGCTGCATCTATTGGCACCAGTTGCCCGCGCAGTAACACCGTGCCACCAACCCGCACCGGCGCACAGGCCCCAAGTTGCGACAGGTGTTTACGAAGCCACGGCTCTTGCGCACGCAGGAACGCGATTCCTTCGTGGTCGGGGGTCCGCGTTGGCAAGCTCAACGTCACGCGACCATCCAAACGGGACACCCGCAGCGATAATCTGCGCGCACGTCCAGAGCGGCGCAAACTCACCTCAATCGGGGGGTTGCCTTCAAGCGTATGACGGCCCATATCCAACTACTCATATTTTCATGTGTCAAAGGCTTTGACACGCCTGCCCGCTTATGGCAGTTGGCATCGATCACCCGCAAGGGCACGACAAGAATTTGAAGGGATAGCCTATGCCTAAGGAAGAATGGGGCACAAAGCGTCTTTGCCCTGAAACCGGCAAACGCTTTTACGACCTGAATGCAACACCGATTATTAGCCCATACACGGGCAAAGTAGTCCCCATTGATACGTCCAAAACACGTACAATGGTTGCGGATGCCGCAGATGCGCAGTCAAAAGTGAAGGATGAGGTCGAAGAAGAAGACGATCTGGTTCTCGACGACGATGCGGACGACGTAGATTTGGGTGACGACGTTCTGGAAGACGACGACGATGACGACACAGTTTCGTTCGACGATCTGCCTGACGTAGCGGCCAACGACGACGACTAAAATTATCCATTTCGGGCGTGATTCCCTCTTGATCTCGCCCGAAACGCTGCATAGACAGCAGCACGCAACGCAGGTTGCATTCGGGGCCTTAGCTCAGTTGGGAGAGCGCTTGCATGGCATGCAAGAGGTCAGGGGTTCGACCCCCCTAGGCTCCACCAAATCCCGCATGTGACGGGCCACATAGTTTGACCCTTTTGGCCAGCACTCTGACTGATAAACACCCCATAATAGTTCCTTTTTGGCAGCGTATTTTTTCCTTTTTGCGGGAAAATTGGCAGTTTTGGCAAATCTATTCATTTGAGCAGGCTAAGTTGGCAACTTGCATGCTGTCGCAGACGCGGGCACCTTAAGCATTATCGGAAGCCGAATGATTTAACGGAAGGGATGCCATTTGAAGCCGCCTAAAGACACTACTGATGAACAGCGGATAGCAAATGACATCAGTGCAACGTTGCCCACTGCTCGATCTCTCGCGGACCGTATAACGGTCTTGCAAGAGGCTGCGGACGAGATCGGCCCTGTGGATCCTAGCTTTGACCAGAAGTCATTCTTCGACGCGCTGTAAAGATCAACCCAACGACGCGGAAGCACACCGACTACATAACTAGGAATCAAGGGGCCGGGGGATGGGATCCTCCCTAGTTGTCGAAATTCATCTTGTTGAACCGCCTGACAGCTACCTTGGTCGAGGTAATGATGAAGGTTGGAAAAGCGGTTCAAAATTCCAAGAGAGGTACAGAAAAATGACCCCATTTGACTTCATGACCATGTCCGAAAGTGGTTTGAAGCTACTGAAGATCATCTTTGAATTTCAGAGCTTATCAGCAAAAATAACGGTTGCTTCGCTTCCTGATCGCGAGAAGTCGGCGGCACTTCTACGCAAGATGGCGACATGCTTGGGAGAGATCGAGGCAGAAGTGCAAAAAGATAACCCAAGGGCTGAAAAGCATGTCGGCTCAATGAGGGTGTATCTGGATGTTGAATAGCCCCTAGTATTGTAGACGCTTTCTTCCCTAATTTTGAGGCAAGGAGGCCGTTATGGGGAAGCCAAATTTCAGTGAAGATTTCAAGCGTGATGCTGTGCATCAAATCACGGTG
>NZ_JBWBAQ010000008.1:0-88262 GCF_056108365.1 Yoonia sp. SWMV100
ATGTTCTATAACCCGAAACGCAAACATGCCAGAAACGGTATGCTGTCGCCCGTCGACTTTGAAAATAGACAGCATAATGCGAACCAAGAAGGTGTCTAGGAAACTAGGGGCTATTCAGAGAAAAGTACTTTTTCCACGCCCAGGAGGAGCCCAAAGAACCGTGACGCCATCGTCATTGACTGCCCGAGAAAAGAAATCGTCGGAAAAGCTCTCGTCCGGCACGCGGTAGTCTTTTGGCACAGTGAAATCTTGGAGAAGGGGCGTAGCTCTTTCTGGAGAAAAAGCTTGCTGGAGATGAACGTAACGGATACGCCCGTCAGGTCCCGGCCAATTTTTTTGCGTCGCCCAAAGTTGGAGCTGCTTCTGGAATAATGCCCAGCCAGCGCTGTCCGTGTCAGATGCTATACGCGCCCAGAGGGTCGCTTCAAAGTCCTCAAGTATGGGCTGTGAGTGAATGAAGTCAAAGTATTTAAAGAACTTTTGAGCGGCTGTAGCCGACCCGAGTTGCGCAACGACCCGCGAACGAATTGGCGAGGGAATTTTTGAATAATTGACGCGACTGCCCTTAAGGGACTTAGAAAATTCCGAATCCGGTTTTCTATCTGTCATCAGACGAGCATTCGCCAGAAGACCCTCATCCAAAATCTTCAAGACCGGCTCAGCCCAGTGCTGAAGGAAAGACTTTCCTTTGGGTTTCGCGTCTAAGAGCCATTCCCAATCAAGGGCTGTTTTTGGGTTTTCCGGATCGACCGCAAACTTGACCTGCGTAACTTCGAGCCGGCCATCAGCTAGGCACGCAACCACGTCATCCACGGCCCGGAATGAAGGGTCGGATGCTTCTACCTGGACCCACGAATATTTTTTGGGGTTGCGATAGAAATCAAGCAGGGTCTCGGCGGCAGCCAAGTCCTGGTATGCGAAGCCAACTCTTGTGATTGCGGTTGGTTTGTAGTTGTGACCCATGCCTCATGCTCTCTGATCTGGGTCTTGTTCCAACGCCCAGCATATTTGACTAATTGCATAGATCTCGGCCGCATTCCAAGACAACAGACTATTCTCTCGCATGTGGCCCTAGAACTAAGACCAGTCATGCGCCTTGTTGTTCAAGGATGAATGGTATGGTGAAGGGTCGATCAGGCGTCGCGGTCGTTAAGGGTGGAATTCGGGAAGTCGCTAAGGGTGTAAGCTAAATTGGCCAAAAACTGTTATGGGCCGCAAAACTACATAAAGACGGCCTAGCCAGTTGCAGCACAGTTCAGCTTTACGGGTAGATAGGCGGGTACCGCATAAATACTAATAAACAACTGTTACAAATAAGGGACTTTTGGCGGAGAGACAGGGATTCGAACCCTGGGAACGCTTGCACGCTCAACGGTTTTCGAGACCGCCCCGTTCGACCACTCCGGCACCTCTCCGTGGGGTGGTGCGGGCCTCGTAATATGCGGTTGGCACGGGCGCAAGGGGGATTTCGACCTTGCCGCAATTTTAAGTGGGCCGGATTTTGCTGTCAGCCGCTTGGACGGCTTGGAATTTTGATATTGCGGCGTATGGTGCACGTGGAAAATCAATATTGAGGAGTTTGCAGTGTTCAAATTGAAAGCTGCCATCGTCACATGCGCCTTGCTTGCGGGATGTGATCAAACCCCACCGATTGTGGTTGAAGACAACCTGCCGATGGATGATCCGCGCCAGGCGTCATTGGTCGTCAGCGAGTGCGCGATTTATTACGCCGCTGTCGCTAAGTTGGCGCGTGATGGCGATGCCCCGATTGGCAACCCCACAAAGGATTGCCCTGTGTCTGCACAATCCCGTTCGGCGGACATCAATCCGATGGTCAGTGTCCCGCCCGTAACGCCCGGATACCCGCAGACGCTGTACCAGCGGATGATCGCACGCGGTATTCCATCGGCGATGGCAGATGATATTGCGAAGTCAAAAGCGTTCTGGGATCTGGTCGCGCAACGCGACTCGGCTTACGCGACATTCTGATCAAGAGGATACCGGTTTGGGGTGGCGTGTGACGGTGCAGCTAGGCATAGACCATCAACGCCACCACCAATGCGTCGGGGCTGTTTTGATATAGCGCAAGATCCGAGCGCAGTTGGATAAACCGGGCAGGGCGGTCAGCGGCAGGGACACCGGCGATATCCATTGCATGTGACAAAGTTGGCCCGCCTTCATTGGCGATATCCATCAGTATGGCAGTGTAGTTCGTTTTTACAAACACCTCGACCGCGCCGCGCCGTTGGTTATAAGCCGCATTGCCAAACCCGGTGCTCAGGGCTGAAAACGGCAGCAAGGCGGGGTTGCCCAAGTGATTTGCCTCGGTGCTACACCCGCCAAGCAGGCATAGGGCAATCATGATACATCGCATTGGCTGTTCTCCCTTATTTTGGGTTGACATATAACGGTATTGGTCAGATAAGCCGCCATCCGCACAAGGGTTTTGTGCGCGTGTATGCGAAATGACGCCCAGATGGGCGCGCTGTTCACAGGCGGCAATTGCCACTAACGCCGGTTTTCCGGGGCCTCAGAGACGCGAAAAACGAAGGAAGATCATATGTTTGCGGTTTTGAAAACCGGCGGCAAGCAGTACAAAGTCGCCTCTGGCGATGTGCTCCGCGTCGAAAAGCTGGCAGCTGCTGCTGGCGAAACTATCCAATTCAACGAAATTCTGATGGTTGGCTCCACTGTGGGCGCACCTTTGGTTGAAGGCGCAGGCGTACAAGCCGAAGTCATCGACCAGATCAAAGGTCCAAAGACGATCAATTTCGTAAAGCGTCGCCGTAAGCACGGTTCGCAGCGCAAGAAAGGCCACCGTCAAAACCTGACACTGGTCCGTATCGGCGATATCCTGGAAACAGGCGCAGATAAATCCGGCGTAAAAGCTGCTGTAAACGGGTCTGCACCTGTGACGGCTGCTGCACCCGCTGCGAAGCCTGCGAAAAAATCTGCTGCGCCAACTGCCGCTGCTGGTGGTGACGATTTGACAAAAATCAGTGGTGTTGGTCCCGTGATCGTGAAAAAGTTGCACGCGCTTGGCGTCACAACATTTGCGCAGATCGCAGCATGGACACCTGAACAAGTGGCTGACATGGACGAAAAGCTTTCGTTCAAAGGCCGCATTGATCGCGACGAGTGGCTGAAGCAAGCCGCTGAACTCGCTCAAAGCTAAGGAGAGACACCAATGGCACACAAAAAAGCAGGCGGTTCATCCCGTAACGGACGCGACTCAGCTGGTCGTCGTCTTGGCGTGAAAAAATTCGGTGGCGAAGTTGTCATTCCTGGCAACATCATCATGCGCCAGCGCGGCACAAAAATGTGGCCGGGCATGGGCGTTGGCATGGGCAAGGATCACACGATCTTTGCAACCATTGAAGGCAACGTACAGTTCCACACCGGCCTGAAAGGCCGCACCTTTATTTCGGTTCTGCCAGTGGCGGAGGCCGCTGAATAAGCCGAATACCTCAGGTGATGACATTTAGGGGATCGGCAACAGCCGGTCCCTTTTTTTGTTCATACGAATGCTACTTTATCGCGCTAAGCGATCGGCATGCGGTCATGTTTTCGAGGAGGGAAACAATGATTCACGATGAGATTACGATACAGCCCACGATCAAAGCAGACCGCTTTGTTTTGCGTCCTTGCCGCAAGTCCGACGCAGGTCTGATTGCCATGTACGCCGCAGACGAGCGTGTCGCCCGCGGCACACGCTCTATTCCACACCCCCTGCCGCCCGGTACAATCGAAGCGATGATCGTGCGTGCGGGACAACATGACCGCACAGAGGATATATGGGTCATTGATGGATCAGAGCATGGTCACGTGGAGGCATTAGGCCTGATCAGTCTCGAGCGTATGGACCGTAACCAGTCCGAGATTTTCTATTGGATCGCGCCCGCATTCTGGAATACCGGCATCGCGTCCGAGGCGGTGACCGCACTGATTGCCGCAAATCCGCATCAGGCTGACAGCATTTTTGCCGAGGTGTTTCAGGACAATCCCGGTTCGGCCCGGGTACTGACCAACTGTGGTTTTGCATATTTGGGCGATGCCGAAGCATATTCTGTCGCGCGAAATGCGACAGTGCCCACGTGGACGTATACCTTGAAGATCGCAAAGTAGTGCCGTGTCGGCCGGGTGATCTGCAAACGGAGTGAAGAATTTGGTGTGGCGTTTTGTGTTCGTTTGCGCGCTATACGTGATGCATTTACAGTCGGTGCAGGCTCAGCCGGTGGCGAACGCGCACACGGATCGCGCCGTTGTCTTTGATATTGATGGGACGCTGACGCCAAATGTCTTTGCAATTTGGCTTGCGCGCCACAATGCAGCCGCGTCTGTGCAACGCTACGCCGATGCAGGGTTCGAAATCATTTACCTCAGTGCGCGGGTACGGATGTTTCAAGCGGGCGTCGATGATTGGTTAACCGAGAACGGGTTTCCGCAGGGACATCTGCACCTTGCTGTTACCGATGCAGCCCAGGATGCACCGGCGCAATTCAAGGCGGATGTTCTGAATGCATATCGTGCGCGGGGCTGGACGATTGCTGCGGCTTACGGTGATTCCACTTTGGATTTTGAAGCCTACGCGCGCGCAGGGATACCTGCTGATCATGTGTTTGCTTTGCGCCGCGCATTCCACGGATCGTGCAAAACCGGAGACTGGCAGGGATGCTATGCGACGTGGGTCGACCTGCAACCGATGATTAATGGTATTATCGCGACGGCTGGTCAGTGAGGGGGCTATGTTGGAAACCTTAAAGACACGCCGGCTCACGCTGCGCCCGGTTGGGCCAGAGGACGCCGCTGTTATCACGCATGCCGTCAATAACCTTGCTGTCAGCCAGTGGCTGACGCAGGTTCCATACCCCTATACACCAGCAGACGCTGCGTGGTTCATCGCGGAAAATGTCGCGGGACGGATGCACGCGCGGCTGATATGGGAACAGGATCGGTTCATCGGCGCCATCGGCATCGACGGCGAACTTGGGTATTGGCTGTCCGAAGATGCGTGGGGCGCAGGATATGCGACCGAAGCCGCAATGGCAGTGGTCAGCGATTTCTTTGCGCATACGGATGCAGACGGGCTGTTTGCGCGACATCATACAGAAAACAAAGCGTCTTGTAACGTTCTGAATAAATTAGGATTCATTGATATTTCTGCGGTGACGCTTTATAGCAGGGCTCTGAACAAAGACATGGCCGGGCGGTTGGTTCATCTGACACGGTCGGCTTGAGAGGCACTAACCAATGGATGATATCACATATCGCAGCTTGCGCCCGCAAGACGCCGATGCCTTGCATGGGCTTGTCAGCGACTGGGATGTGGTGCGCCAGCTTGGCAGTTGGCCTTGGCCGCCGCAGCGCGCGTTCACCCAATCGCGTTGCAAGACATATGCAGGCAATGGATTTGTCTGGGGTATCTTTGCAAAAGACCTGATCGGGACGGTTGCCATCACCGAAGGCGAATTGGGGTATTCTTTGGTGCGTGCACAGTGGGGTAAAGGTATTGTGACCTATATCGCTGGTGTTGCGATCGACCATGGCTTTCGCGACCCGGCGCGCCAATCAATCACCGCCAGCATTTGGTCGGATAATGCCGGATCACGCAAAGTGCTGACCAAACTTGGTTTTCTTATGGACCGTGTCGGGACAGAGCACGCGCTGGCGCGGGGCGCGCCGACAGAAACGATTTATTATTCGCTCACGCGTGCCGCATGGCACCGCTTGAGAACCGGCGCACAATAGACTATCGCCACATTTGAACAGCGCGGAAAGCAAAAGCTATGAAATTTCTTGATCTCGCCAAGGTCTACATCCGGTCCGGTGCCGGTGGTGGTGGCTGCATTTCTTTTCGGCGCGAAAAGTTCATTGAATACGGCGGCCCTGATGGTGGCGACGGCGGTCATGGCGGTGACGTTATTGTCGAAGCAGTCGATGGCCTGAACACATTGATCGATTTCCGCTATCAGCAACACTTTTATGCCGGGAATGGCCAGCATGGCATGGGCAGTCAGCGCACCGGAAAAGACGGTGAAGACAAGGTTTTGCGCGTCCCCGTCGGGACGGAAATCATCGATGAAGACGAAGAAACCATTATCGCTGATTTGACCGAGGTCGGCCAGCGGATCGTGATTGCCAAGGGCGGCAACGGAGGCTGGGGCAACCTGCATTTCAAAACCGCCACCAATCAGGCGCCGCGACGGTCCAACCCCGGACAAGAAGCGATCGAGCGCACAATTTGGCTGCGCCTGAAACTGATTGCCGATGTGGGTTTGCTGGGCATGCCAAACGCGGGAAAATCGACGTTTCTGGCAGCGACTTCGAACGCCCGGCCCAAAGTCGCGGATTACCCGTTTACCACGCTTGTGCCAAACCTTGGCGTGGTTGGCATTGACGAGGTCGAGTTTGTGGTTGCCGATATTCCGGGCCTCATTGAAGGCGCGTCCGAAGGGCGCGGGTTGGGTGACATGTTTCTTGGCCACGTAGAGCGCTGCGCTGTGTTGCTGCATCTGGTTGATGGAACCTCCGGCGATCCGGCCAACGACGTTGAGGTGATCATTGGCGAACTTGAGGCCTATGGCGGCGAACTCGCGGACAAGCCACGCATCACTGTGTTGAATAAAATCGATGCCTTGGACGAAGAGGAACGCGCGTTCCTGAAGGCCGAGTTGGAGGCCGTGGCCGTCGGACCGGTCATGATCATGTCCGGCGTCACCGGCGAGGGCGTGCCGGATGTGCTGCGCGCACTGCGTGCCGAAATCGACGACAATCGCCTGCGCCACCGCACAGCAGCGGAGGAAGCCGAGGGGGACGCTACATGGCAACCCTGATCGACGCAAAACGGCTTGTTGTTAAAATCGGATCAGCACTGTTGGTGGACGCAAAAACCGGCACGCTGCGGCAGGATTGGTTGACGTCGCTTGCCGCTGATGTCGCCCGCATCCGGGCGCGCGGCACCGATGTTGTGCTGGTGTCATCGGGGTCAATCGCGCTGGGGCGCGGCGTCTTGGGGCTGCCCGCTGCGGCCTTGCCGTTGGAACAATCGCAAGCGGCTGCCGCTGTCGGGCAAATTCGTCTGGCCCGCGCCTACGAAGAGGCATTAGCGCCGCACGGGATTATCGCGGGGCAAGTCCTTGTGACGCTTGAAGATTCTCACGACCGTCGCCGGTATTTGAATAGCCGCGCCACGATGGAAACCATGTTGACCATGGGCGTCACCCCGATCGTAAACGAGAACGACACCGTCGCCACCGATGAGATACGCTATGGCGACAATGACCGGCTGGCCGCGCAGGTTGCGGTGACGACGGGTGCAGACCAATTGATTTTATTATCGGATGTTGACGGGCTTTATACCGCTAATCCGCGGATTGATAATACCGCACAACACCTTGCTAATGTTGCAAAAATCACGCCAGAGATCGAAGCGATGGCAGGGGATGTTGGTTCCAGCCTGTCGAAAGGCGGAATGGTCACCAAGATTATGGCGGCTCGTATGGCGACCGAAGCAGGCTGTGCGATGGCCATTGCTATTGGCACCGAAAACAATCCGCTGTTGGCGTTGGAAAACGGGGCGCGGGCAACGTGGTTTGCCGCGCAAACAGACCCTCAGGTTGCGCGCAAGCGCTGGATCGGGTCAATGAAGCCTGGTGGCAAAGTCACGATCGACGATGGCGCACGGGCGGCGCTTGAACGTGGCAACAGTTTGCTGCCTGCTGGCGTCACGCAGATTTCGGGTCATTTCGGCCGCGGGGATGTTGTGGCGATTGTTGACGCAAAAGGCGTGCAGCTGGGGCAGGGTCTTGCCCGCTATACCAGCGCCGAGGCACGCGAAATTATGGGCAAACGGACCGCTGATATCGCCGCAGTCTTGGGCTACGAAGCCCGTGCCGCACTTATTCACCGCGATGACATGGCGCACTAGCCAGGAAGATGAAACGATGAATGATACATTAGACATCACTGCAATGATGGACGAAATCGGTCGGACCGCCCGCGCGGCAGCCACTGTTCTTGCGACAGCCAGTTCCGAGCGTAAACATGCGGCCTTGATCGGCGCCGCAGATGCAATTTGGGAAAACCGCCAACAAATTATCGACGCCAACGCCGAAGATCAGGTTTACGGAGAAGAAAAGGGACTGAGCCCGGCGATGATGGACCGGCTCATTCTGACCGAGGAGCGTGTGCGCGCAATAGCCGAAGGTTTGCGCAATGTTGCAGCGCAAACTGATCCTGTGGGCGCCTTGATGACCGAATGGGACATGCCATCGGGGATCAATATTCGCCGCGTTCGCACGCCTTTGGGTGTGATTGGCGTGATTTATGAAAGCCGGCCGAATGTGACGGCCGATGCGGGCGCGCTGTGCCTGCAATCGGGCAATGCCGTTATTTTGCGCGGCGGATCAGAAAGTTTTCATTCGTCAATGGCGATCCATAAGTGCTTGCAAACAGGCCTAAAGCAAGCGGGGCTTCCTGCTGGTGCGATCCAGCTTGTGCCGACACGCGACCGCGCAGCCGTATCCGCCATGCTGACTGCGACCGATTATATTGACGTAATCGTGCCCCGTGGCGGCAAAGGGCTGGTTGGGTTGGTGCAACGCGAGGCCCGCGTGCCCGTTTTCGCGCACCTTGAGGGTATTTGTCACATCTATGTCGGGGCAACGGCAGACCCTGCTATGGCGCTTGAGATTGTGTTGAACGCAAAGACCCGGCGCACGGGCATTTGTGGCGCGATGGAATGCTTGCTGATCGATTGGCGTTTTTATACGCAACATGGCGCCATCTTGGTTGATGCCTTAATCAAGGCGGGCGTCGAAGTCCGCGCCGACGGCGAACTGGCGCAAATCGCGGGGACGGTTCCCGCGAACCCGGACGATTTTGGCAAAGAGTTTCTGGATATGATCTGCGCGGCCAAACTGGTTGACGGGGTGGATGCGGCAATTGATCATATTCGCACGTTCGGGTCGAACCATACCGATGCGATCATCACCGCAGATGACCAAGCTGCTGATCACTTCTTTAAGGAACTTGATAGTGCAATTTTGATGCGAAATGCGTCGACCCAGTTTGCTGATGGTGGCGAATTTGGGATGGGCGCCGAAATCGGGATTGCGACCGGAAAACTGCATGCACGCGGCCCGGTCGGTGCCGAGCAACTTACCAGTTTCAAATATCTTGTCACTGGCAATGGCGCCGTGCGGACCTAAAATTGCGCGGTTAGGGTGGTGTCGGTTGCTGAAAAAACCAGTTGCCGACCTGCCTCTGCCAAGGCGGCGGGCAACAGGGCAAATTGTACGTTCGCGGCGGTGTGCGTAAAATCGCTATCTGACCCGTGCAATGTCCCCCAAAGGGCGGGATTAACGTTGATACGTGATGCTTTCGCGGAAAAATGCCATGTGCTGTCAGTTTGCGCAATGTTCATTGTCCCGCCGACGGGCAACGCGGTTTCAAAGCAGAGCAAAGTCAGCAGTGCAGCGCGGACCAAATCGCGCGGTTGGTCACCAACGATCTGCCAGCCGTAATCATTACGCCCCCCGTGCGCGACGTCACTTAATATGCTTTGTATTTCCGATTGACTGACGCTTTGACTGGGGGCTGCGGCACCAAAGGCAATGCGAAACAAACGGATGCGCGCATTGGCATTTTGAACAGAGTCCGCAATAAGCGCCATTTCAGGCGTATCTGCACCATGCGTCAGCCCAAGAAGTTCGACCCCATTGCCGATAGCGCCGATTGGGCTGATAAGATCATGACATATACGCGAACCCACCAAAGCGGCCAAATTAGGGTGCATAATGAAAACTCCGATACAAGGGACTTGATATGATTGGGATAAACGCGATTCTAGAGCCGGGCATGTTTGTAAGGCACCCGACCCAGCCTGACTGGGGCGATGGGCAGGTACAATCCACTGCCAACGGAAAAATTACCGTGAACTTTCGTGAGGCAGGGAAGGTGGTCATTGATGGGTCACAGCTCGCTTTGGTTCTGATTGATCGTTAACCGTATGTTAGCCACTAGATCTAGCGCCTGAATGGTTGTCAAAGTGTTAACGCCAAAGTAAATGTCCCCACCCAAGATCAGGTCAGTCAAAGCAATTTATGTCGCATCACACGCCACAGTTCGCAGTCGATCTTGCGCGGTCGCAACACGATATCCGGTCTGCGCAACACCTGCGCTACCGAGTTTTTGTTCAAGAACTTGGCGGGGGCGGGGATTTGGTCGATGACGATAGCCAGCTAGAGCGTGACCGCTTTGATGACCATGCCGCACATTTATTGCTACGCGACCTGACGCGACCTGACGACGATCAGGTCGTTGGTGTTTACCGGATCATGACGCAGGATCACGCAGACAGTGCGGGTCAATTTTACTGTGCAGATGAATTCGACCTGTCCATTTTAACCTGTAGCAACAAGCGCCTGCTGGAATTGGGGCGCTCTTGTTTGCATGCCGATTATCGCGGCGGCGCTGGGATGATGTATCTTTGGTCGGGCTTATCCGACTATGTCGCTGCCCACAAAATTGATGTGATGTTTGGCGCGGCATCCTTTCATGGCACGGATACCACAGGGCTGGCGGGTCCGCTGAGCCTGTTATATCACCGCCACCTTGCACCGCCCGCGCTGCGTGTCACAGCCCGCGGCCCCGCAACTGTGCCAATGAACGTCGTGCCAGAAAATGAAATTGACCGCATTGCCGCGATGCGTGACACCCCATCGTTGATCAAAGCCTATTTGCGGTTGGGCGGGTGCGTCGGGGACAGAGCGTATGTCGATCACACCTTTAATACCACCGATGTCTGCATGATTTTGGCGGCCGACGCCGTTTCATCGCTGCAACGGGGTATTTACAGTCGGGGCCCCGGCCGTGGCTGAGCCCTGGACCAGTGATGACCTGCCGCCTGCGACGTCGTTTGGCGCGACAGATTGGTTGCGCATCATTTGCAGGGCAGTGCCTTTGGTCATTGTGCTGTTTGGTGGTTTGCTGGTTCTTTTGCTGATACGTTTGCTGGAACGCCCGCTCTATGGGCTGCGTCGGCCGGTGACCCCGTTTATCGTGCAATACGTCAGTCGCGGTGCTCTTTTTCTAGTGGGCCTGCGGTTTCACACCGTCGGCTGTCCGATGCGCTCAGGTGGCGCCATTGTTGCAAACCACGCATCCTGGTTGGATATTTTTGCGCTGAACGCCCGCAAGCGGATCTATTTTGTTGCAAAATCAGAGGTCAGCGGCTGGGCTGGCATCGGCTTTTTGGCGCGCGCGGCAGGAACCTTGTTTATCAGGCGCGACCCGCGCGCGGCGCGTGAACATATCGCATTGTTCAAAAGCCGCCTTGCTGTGGGGGATCGGTTGCTGTTTTTTCCAGAAGGCACATCGACCGATGGACGACGGGTCCTTCCGTTTAAGCCCACATTATTTGCTGCATTTCTTGACCCTGCATTGCGCGATTCGATTGCGATTCAACCGGTCAGCGTCGTTTACCACGCGCCCGCAGGGGCGGATCCCAGATTTTATGGTTGGTGGGGCGATATGGAATTCGCGCCACATTTACTGACCATACTGGCCGCAAAACGGCAGGGCGGCGTTACGGTGATTTATCACCCCCCCGTGCAGGCCGCCGCGTTCACCGACCGTAAGGTGCTGGCCAAAAGGTTGGAAAACACGGTCCGGTCCGGCTTAGCCGACCATTGCGGTGCGCAGATCGCCTAAGGTCTTGGCAGGGTCGTCGGTACGCCAGATTTCGTCGCCGATTCCGAAAAAATCCACATGCGGTGCAAGCGTGCGGATAAGATCAATATCAAGAGCGCCCTCTGCAACCACAGGCACTTCGATCATCATCGACCACCATTCAAAAAGGTCCAATCCCGCTTGCTGGCCTGTGCCCAAAGGCGTCTTTCCGGCCGGGCCAAAGCTGACATAATCTGCGCCCAATTCGCCCGCGGTCATCCCGTCGTGGCTGGAATTGCCACAAAAAGTGCCGACAATCGCATCTTCGCCCAGATCTTTGCGGACTTTTTTGACGGACCGCGCGGCATCCAGCAGGTGCACACCATCAAGCCCCAGTCGCTCGACCATCTGTACATGGCTTTCGATGACCAGAGCCACATCGCGGGCATGTGTGATTTCGCGCAGCGCGTCAGCCGCTTTGGCGATGCGGGTGTCGTCTTTGCTGCCAAGCGCTAGGCGCACGCAACCGACCTCTGTGGTGTCAAGACAGGCCGACAGCAGGTCAGGGTAGGTCGATAAATCAAACTCTGACGGGGTGATCAAATAAATCTGTGGATGGTCAAGGGCGTCGGTCATGAGATATTCCAAATTGCGTCAGCGTTGTGCGCGTTCTAACGATGTTTTCTGGGCTTGGCTATGGCGCGGCGGCGACCGTTCCTTGCTTTGGCTGCGCGACCAGCGTATCACGCCAGCCGATATCAAAGGAAGCCCCATGCCCAGTCCCGACCCACAGCCGACGTTTGTTTTGATCCGCCCGCAAATGGGCGAAAACATTGGGGCGGCCGCAAGGGCGATGTGGAATTTTGGGCTGGACCGGATGCGGATCGTGGACCCGCGCGATGGATGGCCAAACCAGAAAGCCGTCGCAATGGCGAGCGGTGCAGGCCGGTTGCTGGATGAAGCGCAGTTATTTGACACGACACCGGCGGCGATTGGCGATTGTGATTTTGTTTATGCCACCACCGCACGCCCGCGCGATTTGACCAAACCTGTCTTTACCCCGCAAGCCGCAATGGCAGATGCGCGCGCGCGCATCGCGGCTGGTGGCCGGGTTGCTGTGATGTTCGGACCCGAGCGGGCAGGGATGGAAAACGACGATATTGCACGCGCCAATGCGATTATTTCTGTGCCTGTGAACCCAGAGTTCGCGTCGCTGAACCTTGCGCAATGCGTTTTATTGACAGGGTATGAATGGCGCCGCGAAACCGTTCCAGCCGTGCCGACGATGGTTGCGGCAGTAGAGCAGTGGGCCGAGCAGGTCGAGATCGAAAAGCTGAGCGATCATTACGAACAGCGGCTGGACGAAGCGGGTTTCTTTTTCCCCGAACACAAGGCCGCAAATATGAAGATCAACCTGCGCAACCTGTGGTCGCGCATGCCGATGACGCGCGCGGATGTGCAAATGTTGCATGGGATTATGCGGCAAATGGTACGCTGGAAAGACCGCAGCTAGGGTGGATCAATAGCGACCTTACGGTGCCTTGCGTCACACTGCCGCTTGTAGTGACGTGGGTGTCGCCCTAGGTTTCAGCCAAGCAAGTTTCGGAGACGATAATGACAACAAAGCGTTCAATTTTTCAAGAGGTTGGTGACACCCCAAAGCAGGTCGCTGCGCCCGGTGCAATTGATCGCGCAGGCCATCGTTCGCGTGGTGTGATCCGCGGGTGGCTGTTTGGTCTGCTGGCCATGATCGTTGTGATGATTGCCGTCGGGGGTCTGACCCGCCTGACCGACAGCGGTTTGGCGATCACCGAATGGAAACCCGTCACAGGCGCGATGCCGCCATTGGATGATGCTGCTTGGGCGGCAGAGTTTACGAAATATCAGGCGATTCCAGAATACCAGCTTCAAAACAAAGGCATGACGCTTTCCGAGTTCAAATCCATCTATTGGTGGGAATGGGGCCATAGGCAGCTTGGACGTTTGATCGGCGTTATTTGGGCGGTTGGATTTGTCGCGTTTTTGGCGCTGCGTAAGGTTCCCGCCGGGTGGACCGGGCGGCTGTTCACGATTGGCGTTCTGATTGGGGTGCAGGGCGCCATCGGCTGGTGGATGGTCTCGTCGGGTTTGGGGGGGGCGATGCTGGATGTGGCATCCTATCGGTTGGCGACCCACCTTGGCCTTGCTTTTATTCTGTTGGGCCTGATCGGGTGGTATGCCTTCCGGCTTGGCAGGACGCAGGCGGACTTGTTGCAAGCGCGCCGCAATGCTGATCGCGGGTTGATGCGGCTTGCGTCGGTGTTGGTCGTTCTGACCTTTGTCCAAATCATGTTGGGTGCGCTTGTTGCAGGGATTGACGCGGGGCGTGGTTATCCGGATTGGCCGCTTATGGCGGGGGGATTTCTACCGCCGAACCCGCTTGATATCACGCCAATCTGGCGCAATTTCTTTGAAAACGACGGGTTGGTGCAGTTTATGCACCGTATGGCAGGCTATACGTTGTTTGCTTATGGGCTGTTCGTGTTCTTGCGCGCCCGCAAATCCGCAAACCGCAAAATCAAGGCCGCGTTTCATGGCGTGATGGGCATGATGACGCTGCAAATGGTTCTGGGTATCGTCACGGTGATTTATTCCGCACCTTGGCATATCGCGATTGTGCATCAGTTTGGCGCGGTTGTGCTGTGGCTTTTGCTGTTGCGCGCCCGTTTCCAAACCCAATACCCCATTTCACAATCTGTCCGAGGCTGACCCATGACCGCATATCAAGAGCTGATGCAATTCCAACGCGAAACAGAGGCTTTGGCCCAGATCGCGGGCCGTTTGGGGTGGGATCAGGAAACCATGATGCCCGAGGGCGCGACGGCGCAACGCGCAGAGGAACATGGTGCCATGGCCAATATCTTGCACGCGCGCCGGATCGATCCGCGTGTCGGCGACTGGCTGCAAAAGGCCGAGGCTGCGGACGACGTCGCCGCTGCCAACCTGCGCCATATCAAACGCAGTTACGAACGCACCGCCAAGGTTCCTGCCGAACTTGCTGCTGAACTTGCAAAAACCACGTCGCTGGCCCACCGGATTTGGGCGCAGGCCCGCGCCGACGAAGATGTAGCCGCATTTTTGCCGATCCTGCAAAAGGTGGTGGACCTGCGCAAACAAGAGGCAAAGGCCGTGGCAGGCAACGCCGAACCCTATGATGCGCTGCTCGATGATTACGAACCGGGGGCAACGGGTGCGTCACTGGGCGCGATGTTTGATGCGTTGCGTCCGCGATTGGTTGCGTTACGCGCCGCGATATTGGACAGTGCTGCGCCTGCGCCGTTATCGGGCACCTTTGACGAGGCAGGACAGCTGGCGATTTCAACCAAGCTCGCGCAGGCGTTCGGGTATGATATGACCCACGGCCGGATCGACAAAGCCGTGCATCCGTTTTCGTCCGGCTCTGGCCTGGATGTGCGCATCACAACCCGGACAAACCTCAGCGATCCTTTCAACTGTTTTTATTCGACGATCCACGAGGTCGGCCATGCCGCCTATGAGCAGGGTATCGACCGCCAGCATCTGCTGACGCCGCTAGGGGCAGGGGTGTCGATGGGCGTCCACGAAAGCCAAAGCCGGATATACGAAAACCAATTGGGCCGTAGTCGCCCGTTTACGGGCTGGCTGTACGGGCAGATGCGGGATGCGTTTGGTGATTTTGGCATTGCGGACGAGGATGCATTTTATGCGACCGTAAACCGGGTCAATAACGGTTTCATCCGCACGGAAGCCGACGAGGTGCAATACAACCTGCATGTTTTGCTGCGCTTTGACTTGGAACGCGCACTGATTTCGGGCGATCTCGCTGTGGGTGACCTTGAGGCGGCGTGGAATGATCGCTTTGCTTCTGATTTTGGCTATGCCGTTGATAAGCCGTCAAACGGCGTGTTGCAGGATGTGCATTGGTCCGAGGGGCTGTTTGGCTATTTCCCGACATATACGCTTGGCAATGTGTATGCGGGCTGCCTGCATGACGCGCTGCGCAAGGCGGTGCCGGATCTGGATGCGGGGCTGGCGCGTGGCGATACCACAGGCGCCACCGGTTGGTTGCGCGAGAACTTGCAGCAATTTGGTGGGTTGCGCACGCCGGTTGATACAATTTCGCATGCGACGGGTACATTACCGACAGAATTGCCATTGCTGGACTATTTGGAACGCAAGTTTGGTGACATCTACGGATTGTAACCATTGGCCGAAAAAAAGGGCCGGATCAAATCCGGCCCAGTCAGGAAGATACAAACCGATTTAGGTTTGCCAGAAAGGCTTGGCGGCTTCTGACCTGGCAGTCGTCGCATCCAAGCCAATATCATTCAAAAGATGTGGGCTGATGTGTTTCAGGTGGCGTCGCGTGGTGCGGCGCATATCCCATTCGGTCACGGCCACGGCAAACCGTACCGCAAGGCGTGCCAAAATCGGCATACCAGAGTGGGGACGAAGCGCGGCGATCTGCGCCGCTGGGAGCGCGTGTGACATGGAATATTCCTTGAATTGTATTGACACAATATAGCGGTGTGCTATGCCATATCGATACAATGTGATTTCAATAAGGTCTACAAAATGATTGTAACCGATACAATTTGGCAGCCAAATCTTCCTGACAGCACGTTGCCGAAATATCAGGCGCTTGCTGACGCTATCCGTGAGGCGATTGTAGCGGGAAAATTGACACCGGGCGAAAAATTGCCGCCGGTGCGCGATCTTGCCTACCGTGTAAGCGTCACACCGGGCACCGTTGCGCGCGCGTACAAAGAACTTATTGATGAGCGGTTTTTGAACGCGGGCGTCGGGCGCGGGACGTTTGTTGCGGATGTTGCCACCAGCCGGGTGCGCAGTATGCCCGCTACGGCTGCCTTTTTTGATCCGTCACTGGAACGGGACGGCCAAGCGCATTTGCTAAGCCCGAAGATGCCTGATGTGGGGCAGGCTGCGTTGATCAGGCAAATTTTACACGAACTGGCTGATGTCACGCCTGCGGATATGCTCTTGCGCTATCCATCACGGTTAACGGACCTTCCGGCGCGCGCAGCCTTTGCGGCAACGATTGATCCGGCGCAGGTTGGCGCGTTTACAGCAGAAGATGTTGTGACATCCCACGGTGGCCAAAATGCGATTCTCATGATTTTACAAAGCGTGCTGCATGGCGCAAATCCTGTCATTGCGGTCGACGAACTGAGCTATGGCGGGTTTCGATCTGCTGCCGTTTTATGCCGTGCAGAGGTGGTTGGTATCCCGTGGGACGACGAGGGGCCGGACCCCGTCGCACTTGAGGCAATGATCAAGGAACACGGCGTTCAAGTGTTTTGCACCTCGGCCGAGGTATGCAATCCCACAGCGATACAAACGACGCCCGCACGGCGTCGCCAAATCGCGCAGATCGCGGAACGCCACAATGTGCATGTGGTCGATGATGATTGCTATCGCCTGATGGATACCCCGCGTTTGGGTCCCAGCTACCGCGCGCTTTTGCCGACATTGGGTTGGTATCTGACGTCACCGTCGAAATCGATCACATCGGCGCTGCGAATAGGGTTTGCGATTGCGCCCGAAGGTTGGGTGACGGTCCTGGCGCGAACGGCAACTTTTACATCATTTGGGGTCACCCGTTTGGTGACGGACCTTTACGCAGCACTGATGCAACACCCGGAAATTGGCGCGGTTGTTGACCGCACCAAAGCGCGCATACGCCAGGATATCGAAGCAGCAGTGCAGATGCTGGAAGGCTACAACCTGCGCTCTGCCGACTATGTGCCTTTCTTATGGCTGGAACTGCCGATGGGCTGGCGGGCAGGAGAATTTTGTCAAGCGGCCGAAACAGCAGGTGTTTTGATCAAGTCGGCCGAAGACTTTGCCCTGCGAGAGAGCAGATCGGTCCACGCAGTGCGGATTGCTGTCAACGGTCTGGTGCCGCATTCCCAATTTGTGGAGGCAATTGGGCGCCTGCGTGATCTTTTGGCGCACCCGCCAGAGAGAATTTCGATCTGACAATGGGGTATTTTAATACCTATTTTGTAAGTTATTGATTTTGCTTGCTTTATACATGTGCGCCGCGCTTGACTGTAGGTTGCGCCCCTATATAACGCCCCAATCCGAATGACTGTGGCCGCGCGCCACCCCAAACCATTGGTGAGATATGAAAACCTTTACCGCTACCCCAGCGGATATCGACAAGAAATGGATCCTGATTGACGCTGAAGGCGTTATTCTGGGCCGTCTTGCGTCGATCATCGCGATGCGCTTGCGTGGCAAGCACAAACCATCCTTCACGCCGCACATGGATATGGGCGACAACGTGATTGTCATCAACTGTGAAAAAGTACAGATGACCGGCAAAAAACGTGAAGAAATGTACTACTGGCACACAGGCCACCCCGGCGGGATCAAAGAAAAGACCAAAGCCGACATCTTGGAAGGTGCGCACCCCGAGCGCGTCGTGATGAAAGCCGTTGAGCGTATGTTGCCTGGTGGCAAACTGTCCCGCCAGCAAATGACTCACCTGCGCGTTTTTGCAGGCACAGAGCATGGCATGGAAGCTCAAAAGCCCGAAGTTCTGGATGTTAAGTCCATGAACAAAAAGAACACGAGGACTGCATAATGGCTGATCAAGTGAATTCTCTCGAAGAGCTGGGTCAAGTTGCAACCGGTCAAGAGGCCGTTGTTGCTGTTGCCGCCCCGCGTGAACCTGTCCGTGACGCGCTTGGTCGTGCTTATGCGACTGGTAAGCGTAAGGATGCGGTTGCCCGTGTATGGATCAAACCAGGTTCCGGCAAAGTTGTCGTGAACGGGAAAGAGATGGCCGTTTATTTTGCACGCCCCGTGCTGCAAATGATCCTGCGTCAGCCGTTTCAGGTCGCTGGTGTTGATGGTCAGTTCGACGTGATGGCAACGGTTGCTGGTGGCGGTTTGTCTGGTCAAGCGGGTGCTGTGAAGCACGGCGTTTCCAAAGCCCTGCAACTGTACGATCCAACCCTGCGCGCAGCATTGAAAGCTGCCGGCTTCCTGACACGCGACAGCCGCGTTGTTGAACGGAAGAAATACGGTAAAGCAAAAGCGCGTAAGAGCTTCCAGTTCTCCAAGCGTTAATCGCCGGGTATTGTTTAAAAAGAGGGCGGTCCATTGGGCCGCCCTTTTTGCATTGAACGGGTGCGTCATACGCGTAAACCTTTACCTGAAACCGAGGGTCCAAAATGTATATGCCTGCGCACTTTGAAGAAACCGATGCCGTCGCGGTTCAGGGGCTTATCGCGGCTTTTCCTTTGGCGACGGTTGTCGTGCATGCAGATCATGGGTTGGTCGCGAACCATTTTCCATTATTGGCCACATCTGCGGACATTTTGATCGGTCATTTGGCGATCGCAAATGATTTGCACCGATTGGTTGCTGACGGGACTGACGTTTTGGCGATATTTCAAGGTAATGATGCCTATATTTCGCCCAATTGGTATCCATCCAAGGCCGCGACACATAAGGCTGTCCCCACCTGGAACTACAGCACTGTTCATCTGCACGGTAAAATCAGCTTTCAGCATGACGAAAAGTCAAAGATTGCTGCTGTTGGCCGCCTGACCCAAAGGTTCGAGCGTGAAACGAATGGCGCCGATGGATGGCGCATGGCTGACGCACCGACCGATTATATGGCGACCATGCTTGCCAATATTGTGGCATTTAAGATCGAAGTGACGCGCGTATTGGCGAAATCAAAGCTGAGCCAGAATCGGGAGGATGCGGATTTTGGCGGCGTTGCCAACGCTTTGGATCAAAATGGAAATAAAGATATGGCACAACGGATGCGCGCACTGCGACGGGATACATAACCTGCCACAATTTCCCGCATTCGCCGCCATAGTATGCGATTGCTGTGCGACATCCACACTTTGGTTATTGATCTTTCCCGTCAGTCGGTGAATTCATACCATATGTGGCGAAAAATGATCTCTTCTGAAAATGGGCGCGGGCTTTTGATGGTAAGCCCGCCTTTTCTTTATGCGTTGATCATGATGGCTGTCCCATTGGCGGCAATTTTCATGTTCAGCTTCTGGACGCAGAACTTTATGGACGTTGATACAACGTTCACGCTCAACAACTACCGCAAGATCATTGAAGAACCGATTTACGCGGCATTGTTAAAGCGGTCGCTTTTCGTTTCTGGGTCGGTGACGTTGGTGACGGTGTTACTTGCATTTCCAGTCGCATATTTTGTGTCTTTTCATGTGCGCCCTGACCGCAAATCGCTGTGGCTCTTCCTCATCACAATTCCCTTTTGGACGTCCTATTTGATCCGGGTTTTTCTATGGAAAGTGATCTTGGGATATAACGGTGTGATTAACACGGGGTTGATGAACCTTGGGATCATCGACGAACCACTGACGTTTATTCTGTATAACGTGAACGCGGTGATCATCACGTTGGCGCATGCCTTTGCGCCGTTTGCGATCCTGCCGATCTTTGTTGCGCTTGAAAAAATTGACAGGTCTTTGCTTGAGGCATCGCAGGATCTGGGCGAAAGCAAATTCATGACATTTATCCGCGTCACCTTGCCGTTATCGATGCCCGGCTTGGTGGGGGCAGTACTGATTGTGTTCATCCCGACGATTGGTGATTACGTAACCCCCGAACTGATGGGCGGTGCCGGCGGCAAGTTGATCGCCAACATGATTCAAACGCAATTTTTGGCACTGAATAATGCCCCCTTGGGTGCGGCACTGGCGATTGTCGCGATGCTTAGCGTCACAGCCATTAGCCTGATTTTCGTGCTGTTGAACCGCCGTTGGCTGAAGGGCCGATCATGAGCTTACGCATTTACGCGATTACCTATCTTGTGTTTTTGTATGCACCCATCGTGCTGTTGCCGATTTTTGCGTTTAACGATGCGACGATTATTGCGTTTCCGCTGAAAGGATTCACGACCGAGTGGTTCACAGAGTTGGCCGCCAATAGATCGCTGCATGCCGCCGTCAAAAACTCGCTTTTTATTGCTGTGGTGACGGCGTTGACATCCACGCTGCTCGGCGTTTGCGCTGCGCGGGCAGGGGCGATGTACCGGTTTCAATTCAAGGCAGGCATTATGGGCTTTATCATGCTGCCGCTGGTCCTGCCCGAAATTATTGTGGCCGTATCATTGCTGGTGGTCGTTGTTCAGTTTCTTGATCTTGGGTTGTCCAACTGGACGATTATCGCCGCGCACATCCTGATTTGTACGCCATTCTGCATCGCAATCCTGAACGGCGCATTTCAAAACCTTGACCCGTCCATGGAAGAGGCCGCGATGGACCTAGGAGAAAGCAGGTTTTCCGCCTTTCGCCTTGTGACATTGCCGCTGGTGATGCCGGGGATCATTTCGAGCATGCTGATTGCGTTCACCATCTCGTTGGATGAATTCATCATCGCGTTCTTTTTGTCTGGCGCCAGCCCGACGATGCCCGTCTATATCTGGGGCTTGCTACGCTTTCCGGCATCGCTGCCGATTGTGATGGCGCTTGGGACTATTCTCGTGGCGCTGTCCATTGTTCTTTTGACTATTGCAGAGCTTTTACGTCGCCGTGGCTTGGCCCGGGCGGGTGTGAAAGACAAAGGGGGCTTTCTGTGACAGCTTTGATCACGCTCACCGGGGTAAATAAGTATTACGCCGACTATCACGCACTGCGCGATATCAACCTGACAATCAACGAAGGCGAATTCTTTTCGCTGCTTGGTCCGTCTGGCTGCGGAAAGACGACGTTACTGCGCACCATTGCCGGGTTTGAAAGCGTGTCGGACGGGGTTGTGATGATTGGCGGCAAGGACATGAACAATGTCCCCGCGAACTTGCGGCCAACAAATATGGTGTTTCAGTCCTACGCAATTTTTCCGCATCTGACCGTGGGCGAAAACGTCGCATTCGGGCTGCGTAAGCGGTCGGATCTGAATAAGCAGGCGGTGAAAACACTGGTGGATGACGCATTGAATATGGTTGGCCTTGATGGTTATGCCAAACGCGCGTCACATGCGTTGTCAGGCGGGCAACGCCAGCGTGTCGCGCTTGCCCGCGCACTCATCCTCAAGCCCAAGGTGCTGTTGTTAGACGAGCCGCTATCGGCGCTGGACAAAAAAATGCGTGAACAGATGCAGGTGGAATTGATCCGTTTGCAGCGTCACGTCGGCATTACCTTTATCTTGGTCACGCACGACCAAGAAGAGGCGCTGGTGATGTCCGACCGGATTGCGGTGATGTTTGAAGGCGAGATCGGGCAGTTGGCGGACCCGGAAACGCTGTATCGGCGTCCAAATTCGCGCCGTGTCGCAGATTTTATCGGCAAAATGAACTTTCTCGATGCGGATGTGACCGCCGTTGGCGATATCATCGACGTTACCGTCGCAGGCCTTGGCCCGCTCAAGATTTCGTCCGAGCAAGCGCCCGACCTGATGCAAGTGGGGGGCGCGGTCGCGGGCATCCGTCCGGAAACGCTGGGTATTTTGTTCGACGGGGAAACGACCGACCGAAAGCTGGCCGATGGCGTCGTCGACGAGGTCGTTTATTACGGCGACATGACATATTATGATGTGCGCGTGGACGGCATTGCAAAGCCGCTGAATATCGCGATGAAGAACCTGATTGGACGCCCCGTTTTGGATGTGGGGACCAAAACCAAAGTTATCTGGGACGAGCGGTCTTTGGTGCTGTTGAAATAATCTGTTCTAGTTCAATGCAAATGCATATCGGATCGCGATTGTTTCCAACCCGGGGTTAACATCGTTTGTGTCTGCATTTGAACGGTGATCGTACAATACTGACAGTGTAGCACCGTTATCAAAGGTATATCCGCCACCCACGGCAGACCGAAATTGCAGGTTGCCGCCCAAATCAGGGCCATCGCCACGGGCATAAAGTCCGGGCATGACAGAGGCTTCGAAAAAGAACGGGCCTTCGCTGATCCGCCGACTTGTCCATTTTGCACCTGCACCAACCCATGTCGCACCTTCGACGGTGACTGACGCGGCAAATGTGGGTTGGAACGGGCCATATTGACGGTTCATGTCATAGCCGACATAGATTTCTTCGCTGATGTGGTCTTCTTGGAAAATCACATTTGCAGCTTGTAATGACACGCGTGCGACGGCGTCACCCTGCTGTAGACAACCCCCGCTGCGGCAATCATTTACCCCCATATCTGTGAGGCTGGTAATCAGAAAAATCAGCGCAAGTGTGCCGTCCATCGTTTATCCTTCGCTATCGGGCGCGATCAGACCAAGACCGCGCAAATATATGCCAATTCCGCTTTCCAGCAGGTCCTCGGACGCGAATGGGCTTTTTGATCCAGGGTTACCCCGAGAAAAAAGTTCGACCACGCCATGCGACATCGCCCAGATATGGGCGCTGAACATCTGCGGCGGCGGGCGCCTGTCAGCTGGAATATGTTGGCTCAGCTCCTCGGCCGCTTTTTCCAGAACGCCCATCGCGGCGGTTGCCACAGCATGGAGTTCCGGCGTGCGATTGGTTGAAATGCCGGATTCAAACATCGCGATATAGTGGCCCGGATAGTCGCGGGCAAATGTCAGATACGCACTCCCCGTGGCCTCAAATGCAGCAAGCGCCGAAGGAAGACCACTGGTATAAGCGGTTTCCATCGCCTCGCCGAACATTTCATAGCCTTGGTGGGCAGCAGCCGCAATGAGATCCTCGCGCCCTTCAAAGTGGCGGTAAACGGCGGCGGGTGTTACCCCTGCTTCCCGCGCAGCTTCGGAAAGCGTAAAACCGGTTGGCCCACGTTTTTCGATCAGCGACAGGCAGCCGTCGATCAGCGCCTCGCGCAAATTGCCATGATGATAGCCGCGTTTAGTCATGCCAAAGATCGGGGCCGCCCACAATTCTCGGATCGACCGCGCCCAGCGCGTCGGCGTCTTTGTGGGTGTAATCCAGCTGGGTCAGAATAAACCGAAGAGCTTCGACCCGTGTGCGTCTTTCGTCGTCAGACCGCACGATAGTCCAGGGCGCCGCGGTGCTATGCGTGCGGGTGACTGTTTCAGAAATCGCTGCCGAATATGCGTCCCATCTTGCCAGTCCGCCGACATCGATCGGGCTGAGCTTCCATTGTTTCAATGCGTCCTTTTCCCGGTCCAAGAAACGCCTGAGTTGGGATGCTTGCCCGACATTGAGCCAGATTTTAATCAGCGTGATTCCTTCATCAACCAGCATTTGTTCAAATGGGGGCACCTGACTGAACCAGCGTTCGCGTTGCGCGGGCGTGCAGAACCCGAACACATGTTCGACAACGCCACGGTTATACCAGCTGCGGTCAAAAATGGTCATTTGTCCTCTGGCTGGCAGATGCGCAATATAGCGCTGGAAATACCATTGCGCGGCCTCTGTTTCGGTCGGCTTTGACAGCGCGACAACATTTGCAACGCGCGGGTTCAGATTTTCGCGAAACCGTTTGATAGTGCCGCCTTTGCCAGCGGCGTCGCGCCCTTCAAAAACGATGGCGATACGTTGGCCAGTATCACGCACCCATGCTTGCATGCGGACCAGTTCGACCTGAAGTGCCGCAAGCGTGTCTTCGTAGATGTCTTTATCCAGACGCTGCGTATACGGGTAATGGGGGTTAAGAATATCCGATTTGGACGCCCCCTTTATTTGCTGCCTGACATGTTCTGGGGCGTCTTCCAGAAAATAGCGGCTAATCTCGCCATCAAAGGGTAATTCCATCTGTTCTCTCCCGATCGTCCTGCGCGGTTACTATGGGGGGCTGCGCCCGCTAGTGCAATCCGGCGCGCACCGCTGCGCGTTCTATTGCTGCAATCACGTCATCAGGATTGGTTTGTTGTGGCATATGACCCACGCCCGGTAGCGGGACCAGATTTGCCGTCGGCGCGATCTTGATCACCTCTTCGGCATGAATATGAATGGGCACCGTGGTGTCTGCTGTCCCGTGAACGATCTCGATCGGCAGTACCAGTTCCGGGTAACGCGCCGAAAGCGTCACCACATGCGGGCGGAGCGTATTCACCTGTCTCGCGTTCGCGCGAAAACTGTCTGGTCGCAGGGTCAGCCCCGCACCGATATAATCGACATAGCCCGGCGGTGCAGGTTGGGGTGTAAACGTATCGGCAACCCGATCATTCACGAGCGTGCGTGGGACAAATGCTGAAATCAACGGGACAGCGACGGCGCCGCCAATGGCACTGCCACTGACCGTATAGAACCGCCCCAGATCACCGGGCCACGGCATGGTCACGCCGGAAACTGACACAATGGCCACAGGGTTAGCCACGCTTGGGGTGTCAAGCGCCTCAACAGCCCAAGCATAAGTCACGATGCCGCCATAGCTGTGCCCCAAGATGATCGGGTTTTGGATTCCCAATTCTTCGGCAGCGCGGCGCAACAGACGCGCCTGATCCTGCGGACTGTCACCTTGCGTTGATGTGGGGGCCGTGGGGACGCCCGGCACCTGATCGGTATAGCCTAACCCAGGCCGATCAAATGCAGTGACCGTGTAGCGTTCGGTCAACTGATCCATCAATGAAAAAGTAAACTCGCGCAGGTTGCCACCGGCGCCGTGCAAAAGAATCAAATCGGGGCCTTTGCCGCGCTGCACGTAATGCACGCGCGCGTCGTCGACGGTGACAAAATCGCCCAACGGCGGGAATTTCGTCTCGGCAAGGTCACTGCGATACTGGGCTCCACAGCCCGTCAGCGCAGCACCAAAGCCAAGAATAAGCGTTGCTAGCTTAAGCGTCTTGCGTCCCAATTTTTTCCAACTCGTATGGTGTGGTCTGATAAATCTGATTGATCCAGTTACCATATAGAAGGTGGGCGTGGCTTTTCCACCGATTGAGCGGATGTTTCGTCGGGTCATCGTCGGGGTAGTAATTGACGGGGACGTCAATAGCTGTCCCCGCGGCAATATCGCGGTCGTATTCTTGCTTGAGTGTGCCGCTGTCATATTCGAAGTGGTTAAAGATATAGAGTGCGCGGTGCGCACGGTCCTCGACCAAGCAGGGCCCGGTTTCGTCGCTGGTGATCAGTGTTTTCAGTCCGGTGGCCGCATCGATTTCATCTTGGCGCATTTCTGTCCAACGACTGACGGGTACCACGCAATCATCCGAAAACCCCATGAGGTATGGCGATGTGTCTTCGGTCAGGTGGTGGCGATAGCAGCCGAACAGCTTGTGATCCAAGAGGTGCTTTTGCACGCCGTGAAAATAGTTGATCATCGCCATCCCACCCCAGCAGACCCCGAAAGTGGAATGCACATGGGTTTGGGTCCACTTAAAGACCTCGGTCAGTTCCTGCCAATAGGTCACATCAGTGAAGGGCAGATGTTCGATCGGCGCGCCGGTAATGATCAGCCCGTCAAACTTGCGATCCCGCACCTCGCTAAAGGGCACATAGAATTCTTCCATATGCTCGGCGGCGGTATTTTTCGTTTGATGCTCGGTCATCCGGATCAGGGTCAGCTCGATTTGTAGCGGGGTCGCCCCGATGAGCCGCGCAAACTGGTTTTCGGTCTGGATTTTCTTGGGCATCAGATTCAAAAGCGCAATCCGCAACGGGCGGATATCCTGAATGGCGGCTTGCTCCTCTGCCATGACCATGACCCCTTCGCGTGATAACACGTCAAAGGCGGGCAGGGCGGATGGCAATTTTATCGGCATGGATTTCGTCCTAAGCAACAAGGAGTTAGAAATAGGGGTGTTACCCGCGCATCTCAAGTGCCTGAGCGATCATGTTTACAAAGCCATCTGAGTCTTTGACTGCAGAAACGGCATCCATAGGCACGGTCAGGCCCCAACGATCAGCCATCGCCTTGTAGCGCGGCTGACGGTGCGCCAACGCCTTTGCAAAGGCCCAGCGGATAAACGTATCGGGGTCAACTTTGTCAGGCGCCACATTGAATTCGGCCAGATACGCATTCCACGTGTCCAGCAAAAATACCGGATCATATGACATCGGTTTGGGTTCACGGTCAAAACGGCGCACCAGTTCGGCGGTGTGATCATCAGACCCTTCAATCCAAACCATGAGCGTTTTGGACGCAAGGTCGGCCATGATGGGGTCGTTGGGGTCAGTCACATCCACCCATTCGCAGATCGACCCGCCCGTATCGCAGATGAAATGCGGGTATTGGTACAGATCATAAGACCGTTCAATAAAATGTCCTGTGTCGTGCAACGCCGCAATTTCTGCGCGCTGAAACTGATCCTGCCTGCGGGTATATTCGTCCCACGGCAGTCCACCACGGTCCGGATCACCCGGTTTACCCAAGTAAGACGACATCGGCTTAAGGTCATTAAAAGAGATGTTCGACCCGATATAGATGCTGTCAGAGCGCAAGAGATCGCGCAGGAACGGCACCTTCATCGCTTCGCGTTTGGCGTTATCGGCAATAAGTTCACCCATGTATCGGGTACCAATGCGGTAATCGATAGAATAGTGAAACCAATCACCTTGTTCACGCAACATGGACGACAGATAGGTTTTGCCCAAGCCTGACATAGCAAAGAGCAAAACGCGTTTTTGCGGGGCGTCACGCCACTCGGATGCAGAATTATAAATCATGTCGCTTGCGTAAAGCTGTCACAAAAGATGTGCCAGCAGATTTTAACCCTAACAAACGAATTTGTCGGATTCGTTCACGGCGCGGATCACTGATTCAACCGGCTTGGTGACTATATCACCGACAGTGCCGTTTGATTCTTGTAGGAACCGATCTGAAACCGCACTTATGGAGGCGCCTCATGGCCTATACTGAAAAATTTCAATCCCTCGCTGACGCCGCCCGTGCACAGGTCGACGAAGTTGCTGCGCAGGATGTTGATGCATTGATTGCCGCCGGCGCCGTGGCGTTAGATATTCGTGATAAAGAAGAACATGACGCTGGCCATATTCCCGGGGCCATCAACATCAGCCGTGGCAAGCTTGAGATGAATGTCGAAGGTGTGATCAGTGACTTGGATACAACGATCTTGTGCTACTGCAATGCGTACAATCGCGGCGCTTTGTCTGCGGCAACACTGCGGGAAATGGGTTATAAGAACGCCAAATTCATCGCAGGCGGGCTAGGTGCGTATCGCAAGCTTGAGACGAAATAACCGCTGAGATCGCGCGATACGCCGCTTTTATCGTGGATTACGCCCTGTGGAACAGGGGGCCCATTCCGGTCATGCCGGACGGGTTCCCGCGTGTTAAACCTGCGGTTCAGGCGCCACGCCAGATCCAGCCTCCGCCTAGCACCCGCGTACTATCTGGGTCATAGAACACGCAGGCTTGCCCCGGAGATACGCCTTGTTCGGCAACCAGCAGTTCGACTTCGGCTTCAGTCGCCGAGATAGGGCGCAAAATTGCGTCTGTGGGCGGGCGTGTTGACCGCACACGTACCATAATATGGCGCTCTTTCATATCCGTGAAGGCGCCATCGCCAAGCCAGTTCACTTCGCGGATCGGCACGCGGCGTGTCGCCAGCATTTCCTTCGGGCCAACGACGACATGCCTGTTGTCCACATCCAGTTTCACCACATAAAGAGGATCGGCAAGCCCGCCAATGCCAAGCCCGCGCCGCTGACCAATGGTGTAATAGATCACGCCTTTATGGCTGCCTAACACAGTGCCGTTGGTGTCGACGATGTCGCCCGGCTCGGCTGATCCTGGACGCAATTTTTCGATCAGTTTGGCGTAGTTACCATCGGGTACAAAACAGATGTCCTGGCTGTCGGGCTTGTCTGCAACGCTTAGCCCGTATTTAGTAGCCAATGCGCGTGTTTCATCCTTGGATTTCAGGTGCCCCAACGGGAAGCGCAAATAATCCAATTGGTCCTGTGTGGTCGAGAACAAAAAATAGCTTTGATCGCGATTGCCGTCAGCGGCGGCATGCAGTTCTGCACGGTCCGCACCCACTTTGCGTTGGATATAGTGACCTGTCGCCATACAATCCGCGTCCAGATCTTTGGCCGTTTCCAACAGGTCCTTGAACTTGACCCGTTCGTTGCAGCGAATGCACGGCACAGGGGTGGCGCCGGCAAGATAGCTGTCGGCGAATTCATCAATCACAGCTTCGCGGAACGTGTTTTCATAATCGAGAACATAGTGAGGAAAGCCCATTTCTTCGGCGACGCGACGCGCATCGTGAATATCGCGACCGGCGCAGCAGGCCCCTTTTTTCGCGAGCGCTGCCCCGTGATCATAAAGTTGTAGGGTTACGCCCACGACGTCATAGCCTTCTTCAGCCAATTGTGCGGCCACCACCGAACTATCGACACCGCCCGACATGGCGACGACCACGCGCGTTTGCGCTGGGGGCTTGGCAAAGCCAAGCGAGTTGAGTGTCGAATCAAGTGACATAGCTGGTTCCAGACGTATCATGTTTAATGTGAAATATAGGAAAATGCGACGTACTCTCAAGGGCGCGCTATACCTCTCGTTAAGTGATTGCCCTGATAACTGCCTCCGGGAGCATACGCAAAGGGGTGCATTATGTATTTACGAAAAGTTGAGGGACCACGTTCGGTCACGCTGAGCGATGGGACAGTGATGACGCGCGCGGATCTTCCAAGCGCGAAAACAAGGCGTTGGGTCGCATCACGCAAGGCCGCGGTTGTGCGCGCTGTGTCCGCTGGATTGATCCTTCGCAAAGAGGCCCTGGAGCGGTACGCCCTGTCGGAGGAGGAGTTTTCCGAATGGGAAAACGCGGTATCTCAACATGGTGTCGCAGCTTTAAAAGCAACAGCCCTACAAAAATATAGACAACCGTGACGGGAAACGGCATATTTACTTACGTTGGTAACGGGTGGTTAACCTTTATTTGGCTAGGTTAACAAGACAACGAAAGATAACGGAGAACCCGGATGCGTGTACTGCTGGTTGAAGACGATCCCACTACATCAAAAAGCATTGAATTGATGCTGACCCATGCGAACCTGAACGTCTATGCAACCGACCTTGGGGAGGAAGGGATCGATCTTGCCAAACTTTATGACTATGATTTGATCCTGCTTGATCTCAATTTGCCCGATATGAATGGTCACGAGGTGCTGCGACAGCTGCGTTTGAGCCGCATTGACACGCCAATTTTAATTCTTTCGGGCGATGATGGGACAGAAAGCAAAATCAAGGGTTTTGGGTTCGGGGCGGACGACTATTTAACAAAACCTTTTCATCGCGAAGAACTGGTCGCAAGAATTCATGCCATCATCCGGCGTTCAAAAGGACATGCCCAATCGATTATTAAAACCGGGCAAATTTCAGTCAACCTTGACGCAAAAACTGTAGATGTTGCTAGCAATACTGTTCACCTCACTGGAAAAGAATACCAGATGCTTGAACTGCTGAGCCTGCGCAAGGGTACGACGCTGACAAAGGAAATGTTTCTAAACCACCTGTACGGCGGAATGGATGAACCAGAGCTTAAGATCATTGACGTGTTCATTTGCAAATTACGCAAAAAACTGAGCGAGGCGACCGCTGGCGACAACTATATTGAAACGGTTTGGGGCCGTGGTTATGTGTTGCGTGATCCCGAACCAGTGACGAGCTATGACAAGATTGCCATTGGGGCATAACCATTTATCGTGCCACTGCGCGTAGATACGTCGCTTCATCGTATGCCCTCTGGACCTCTCGCTTAGGCTTGCCTAAGAATTGCACAGGGTGTCAGCCATAGCTGATGACCTGCGTTATGGGGACAAAAGTGGCACAGAAAATGCATATCCAGCACGGTATTACGGGACATTTGTCGGTTGGGGACCTCAGCAAGGCGCAGGCGGCGAACGAACTGGCTTGGCTGGCTAGCCAGATCAAGGCCGCGAACGATGCATATCACCGCGATGATGCGCCCGAGATGTCTGATGCTGACTATGACGCGCTCAAGCGTCGCAATGCAGCATTAGAGGCGGCATTTCCCGAGCTGAAGCGCGAAGATAGCCCAAGCGACCAAATTGGCGGCGCGCTGGCTGAAGGCTTTGGGAAAGTGCAGCACGCCGTTCGGATGTTGTCGCTCGGGAATGCGTTTGACGACGAAGATATTTTTGAATTCGATGCGCGCATCCGCAAATACCTTGGCATGTCAAAGAGTGCCCAGCTTTTGTACACAGCCGAGCCAAAGATCGACGGTCTTTCGCTGTCTGTGCGTTATGAAAAAGGTATCTTGGTTCAGGCCGCGACGCGAGGTGACGGCGAAGTCGGTGAAAACGTGACTGCAAACGCGCGCACGATTACTGATATCCCCCAAAAAATTACCAATGCACCAGAGATCCTTGAAGTGCGTGGCGAAGTTTATATGAGCCATGATGACTTTGCCGCGCTTAACATACGGCAGACCGACAAGGGTGGAAAGTTGTTTGCAAACCCACGCAATGCCGCGGCAGGGTCGTTGCGACAGCTGGACGCCGCGATTACCAAGGCGCGACCGCTCCGGTTCTTTGCCTACGCGTGGGGCGATATGTCGGCACCGCTGGGCGATACGCAGTCGGGTTCAATGCAGCAATTGAAAAGTTTTGGTTTTTCGATCAACGACTTGACGGTGAAATGCAGTGGGCCAGCGGAAATGATTTCGCACTACCGCAACATAGAATCCCAACGTGCCCTTCTGGGATACGATATTGATGGTGTCGTCTACAAAGTCGACGATTTGGACTTGCAACGCCGCTTGGGGTTTCGGTCCACCACGCCTCGCTGGGCGATTGCGCATAAATTTCCTGCGGAACTGGCATGGACGACGATAGAAGCCATCGACATTCAGGTGGGGCGCACTGGCGCACTATCGCCGGTTGCGCGGTTGTCGCCGATCACGGTCGGCGGCGTTGTCGTGTCAAACGCGACTTTGCACAATGAGGACTATATTCAGGGGCGCGACGGAGACGGGAACCCGATCAGGGGTGGACGCGATATACGGGTCGGCGATTGGGTACAGGTGTACCGTGCCGGCGACGTCATCCCGAAGGTCAATGATATCGACCTATCACGTCGCCCCAATAACGCCGTACCCTTCGCATTTCCCCATACCTGCCCAATCTGCGGGTCTGATGCAATCCGCGAAGCAGGCGATGCTGTGCGTCGTTGCACCGGCGGGATGATTTGCGCGGCGCAAGCCATTGAAAAATTGAAACATTTTGTGTCCAGAGGTGCCTTTGATATCGAAGGGCTTGGCGCAAAGCAAATCGAACAATTTTACGCAGACGACTGGATCAAAACGCCGGCTGATATCTTTACGTTGCGTGATAGGTTTGGGACAGGGTTACAGCAGCTAAAAAACCGGGACGGATGGGGTGAAAAAAGCGCGAATAACCTTTTTGATGCCATTGATAAAAAACGTAAAATCGGATTGGCGCGTTTGATATTTTCTTTGGGCATTCGCCATGTCGGTGAAAGCTCTGCCGCGCTTTTGGCGAACTATTATACATCATGGGATGCCTTTGAGGTGGCGATGACAAAGGCCAAAATCGGCAGCGGTCCCGAATGGGACGCATTGCTGAACATTGACGGCGTGGGCGCGGTCATGGCAACGTCTTTGATCACGGCCATGCAGCAAGATGCAGAGCGCGCGTCGATTGATAAGCTGGTGGCGCACCTCGACGTCCAAGACGCCGTTGCACTGGTGAGCGATAGCCCGGTTTCTGGCAAAACTGTCGTTTTCACAGGTACACTGGAAAAAATGACCCGGGCCGAAGCAAAAAGCCGGGCCGAGGCTTTGGGCGCCAAAGTATCCGGGTCGGTCAGCGCGAAAACGGATATTCTGGTCGCAGGTCCGGGCGCTGGATCAAAGGCAAAAAAAGCGGCTGAACTCGGCGTCGCGACAATGGACGAAGATGGCTGGTTGGCCTTGATTGGCGGCGCATGAGCAGCCGGCCAGAGGTTTTATTTCCGCTGTTTGGCGCACTGACGAAATTGGATGGCGTCGGGCCCAAAACGGCGCAAATCCTCGAGGCCGCAGGGGTCGCGCGCCCGCGCGACCTGATCATGACATTGCCAATATCGGGTGTCGACCGCCACCGCCGTGCGTCGATCCGCGATGTAAGTGCACCTGCCGTTGCAACTGTCGAAGTGACGGTGGGGGAACATTATCCGCCATCGACCCGCGGGCGGCCATACCGCGTGCAGGTCAGCGATGCGCAAACGACGTTTCAGTTGATATTTTTTCATGCCCGCGCGGACTATTTGCAAAAACTCCTTCCGACAGGGCAAAAGCGTGTAGTTTCGGGCAAAGTCGAGATATTTGATAGCATCGCGCAGATGGTCCATCCTGATCATGTTGTTACGATTGACGACGCGGATGATATCCCCGCGTTCGAACCCGTTTATCCGTTGCATGCCGGGATCAGCCAGAAACTGATGTATCGTGCAACGCGCGCTGGTCTTGAAATGGCGCCGGATTTGCCTGAATGGATTGATGCAGCGCTGAAAAGTCGTGAAGGTTGGCCTGACTGGGCATCGGCGTTGCAGGCTGCGCATTGCCCACAATCGACAACGGATTTGTCGCCGCATTCACCTGCGCGGCTGCGTCTGGCCTATGACGAATTGATGGCGCATCAGTTAACGCTCGCTTTGGCGCGTGCTGTGTCGCGTCGCGCAAAAGGTCGCCCGTCCAAGGCATCAGGTGCGCTATCAGCCAAGGTTTTGGCAGCTTTGCCGTATCAGCCAACGGGCGCGCAGACGCGCGCAGTTGCGGAAATAAATGCGGATTTGGCGTCTTCGTTCCGTATGAACAGGTTGCTTCAGGGGGATGTGGGTGCCGGCAAAACGCTGGTCGCATTTCTGGCATTGCTATCGGTCGTCGAAGCCGGCGGGCAGGGCGTGATGATGGCGCCAACGGAAATTCTGGCCCGCCAACACTATGAGGCGTTACAGCCTTTGGCGGCAACTGCCGGTATCACGTTGGAGGTTCTGACCGGACGTGACAAAGGTGCCGAGAGGGCCGCAAAGCTGAACGCCTTGTCGTTGGGCGAAATCGGCATCTTGGTCGGCACCCATGCAGTATTCCAAAAAGACATCGTATTCAATGACTTGCGCCTTGCTGTGATTGATGAACAGCACCGCTTTGGGGTTGCGCAGCGCATGGAGCTGGGCGCGAAGGGGCGCGCGACGGACGTTTTGGTCATGACCGCCACGCCAATCCCACGGTCGCTTGCCCTTGCGCAATATGGCGACATGGATGTGTCAATCTTGGACGAAAAACCCCCGGGGCGTACACCTGTCCAAACCGCGCTTGTGTCAACATCACGTATGGATGAGGTGGTTGAGAAATTGCGCCACGCCGTGGCAGAGGGGCGGCAGGCCTACTGGGTCTGTCCCTTGGTCGAAGAAAGCGAGTTCGTCGATATGACCGCTGCAGAAGAGCGGTTCAAGCAGTTGCGCGCGGCCTTGGGCGAAGGCGTGGTTGGTTTGGTGCATGGCCAAATGCCCCTAGCGGAAAAAGATGCTGCGATGGCGCGATTTGTGGCAGGCGAAACCAAGGTGCTGGTTGCAACAACCGTGATTGAAGTCGGGGTCAATGTCCCCAACGCGTCCATCATGATGGTAGAGCGCGCTGAAAGCTTTGGTTTGGCACAGTTGCACCAACTGCGCGGCCGCGTTGGGCGCGGATCAACGGCGTCAACCTGTTTGCTCCTTTATCAGGCACCACTCAGCGAGACCGGTCGTCGCCGGCTTGAAATTTTGCGTGAAACCGAAGACGGCTTTCGGATTTCCGAAGAGGATCTGGCGATGCGGGGCGCAGGCGATGTGATTGGAACCGCGCAATCTGGGATTCCGCGATTTCGGATCGCTGATCTTGAACGCCAGGCCGCGTTAATGGCTTTGGCGCAAAGCGATGCACGCAAGTTGTTGCATGACGACCCAAAACTTGAAACTGCGCGCGGGCAGGCGGCCCGCACACTGCTTTGGCTCATGGAACAAGATAAAGCAATTCGTTTAATTTCAGTGGGTTAATTATTTTGTTCTCAAATGTTCTTAAAAAGTTCTTTACAGGTGGTTAATGGTGTGAGAACAAAGTAGCAACAGAACAAAGGAGCAACACCATGGCCAAGGAATTAAAAGAGATTATCGTCCGGTCCCGTGACACGATCTTGGCTGATGCGCTTGGTGTTGTTGCTCTGATGGTGATGTTGTTTGTTGGACTGTCTTTGCCTGGACTTGTCTGACGTGCCCCGCGTGGCGCGGGTTCAACCAGCGTTATTGCCCTGTCCCACCTTGGTAATAAATGCGACCTGCCTCTTTGATGTCCTGACCGGGGTTTTGCCTCCTCCGATGGAACCTGAAAATTGAACCCGTGCCGCGTATCCTGCCGCCGCCATCCTGTCCCGGATGTGCGGCGGTTTTTTTATGCCTGCGTATTCAGTCCCGCCAGTGCGTCCAACGTGGCATCAAAAGCCAGCAAGATCGACGCATGCCGGTTTTTATAGTCTTTGGCAGGTTGCAGCACCTCAAGCCCTTCGAACGGGGCCGATGGTACCGGGCCGTCCTCCTTCAGCATGGCAAACAGCTGGTCGCGTCCCGCCTGCACGGCGTCAGGGCGCAGACCAACGATATTTGCACCAATGACGGCCGCCGCGGCTTGTCCCAGCGCGCAGGCTTTGACGTCTTGCCCGTAGTCGCTGATGATGCCGTCGGTCAGGGCGACATCCACCGTCACGGTCGACCCACAAAGCGGGGCGCGTTTTTTGGCGGTGGCGGTCGCATTCGTCAGCCGTGAAGTCCGCGGCATATCAGCAGCCAGCGCCAGAATCCGACTGGAATAGAGTTTGATCATGTCGGTTTCTGCTGTCATCTTATTTGCCCTTTTGCATCGTCCCCCCTAGATAGGGCGCAGACAATAAGATGCAAAGGGTTTTGCCATGACATTTGATCCGGCAAGTTTGAAATATAACGACGCGGGGCTGATCGCTGCGATTGCCCAAGACAGCACATCAGGCGAAGTGTTGATGATGGCATGGATGAACGCGGACGCCGTCGCACGAACCTTGGAAACGGGGCGCGTGACCTATTGGTCGCGTTCGCGACAGGAAATCTGGATCAAGGGCGAAACCAGTGGCCATATCCAAGAACTGGTTGATTTCAAGATCGATTGCGACCGTGATTGCGTGTTGGTGACGGTCAAGCAAACGGGTGCCGCCTGTCATACCGGCCGCCGCACTTGCTTTTATACCGATGTGAAGGACGGCGCCGAGATTGTGACACAGGATCCATTGACCGACTAGACCGTACCCCGCACCGGCGTATCCTTAGCTAATTGCTGCGGGAAGCCCGACCAATCTGCGAATGTCGTTTGGCGAAAGCCCTTCGGCGCGATATTTGCCAAGCGCTTTGGACCTGTCGATTTTGGCAAGCCTTTTGCCCGCGGCATCGGTAATCAGGTCATGGTGATGATAGTACGGGGTTGGCCAGCCCATCACGGTCTGGATCAAGACGTGCAACGGCGTCAACGCCCAAAGGTCCATCCCGCGCACCACATGCGTGATATTCTGCAGCATGTCGTCATGCGTGCACGCCAGATGATAGGCCGGATCGCCGCTGTCTTTGCGTCGCAATACGGGGTCCCCCAAGGTCTGGCGCAGACTATCCGGATCGACATCATGCCACAGATGTTGATCAATGAACCGCATCGGGGCGTTAATTTGCGCCAGTGCTGCATCAATATTCAGGCGCAGCGCGTCCGTGGCACTTGCGTCTGTTACCGCGCGGTGGCGGCAGGTGCCCGGATAAACCAAGCCCTCAGCGCCAGTTTGCGCACCTGCGGCGGCAATGTCGGCACGGGTGCAGCTGCATGGGTAAATCAGGTCTCTCGCCGCGAGTTTTGAAAGAACAGTTTGGTAGTCGCCGTTATGCTCTGATTGCCGCCGCACCGGGGTTGGCCAATGCAGCCCAAGCCATGTCAGATCCTCGTAAATCGTGGCCTCGTGGGATGCACGGGCGCGGGTGCTGTCTGTATCTTCAATCCTCAGCAACGCTGTGCCGCCCAGCGTCGCCGCCATTTCCCATACGGTGAAAGCCGAAAACGCATGCCCCAAATGTAGCGGACCCGTGGGTGACGGGGCAAAGCGCGTGATCATTTCGCCGATTGTGCTAACCAGTTTTGCCAGTCAGCTTTGGCGCGGTCAGTGTACGCCTTATAGCGGTCCTTGCGTCCGCGACGCCCGCCCTTGACCCCATCAAGCGGCGGAAAAAGACCAAAATTGACGTTCATCGGTTGAAATGTCTTTGCCTCTGCGCCGCCGGTGATGTGCGTGACAAGCGCGCCCATGGCGGTGGTATTTGGCACTGGGGGTAACACTTTGTCCGTCAATTCCGCGACGGCCAAACGGCCCGCCAGCAGGCCCATTGCAGCGGATTCGACGTATCCTTCGACGCCGGTGATCTGTCCCGCAAAACGGACATTCGGGCGTGATTTCAGGCGCATCTGCGCGTCCAACAGTGTCGGGGAATTGATGAACGTATTACGATGAATCCCGCCAAGCCGCGCAAATTCAGCATTCTCTAGCCCGGGAATCATTTTGAAAACAGACTTTTGCGCGCCATACTTCATCTTTGTTTGGAAGCCGACGATATTGTAAAGCGTTCCCAACGCGTTGTCGCGTCGCAACTGGACGACAGCATGGGCTTTGTTTTGCGGGTCATGGGCATTGGTCAGGCCAACGGGCTTCATCGGGCCGAACCGCAGGGTTTCGCGGCCACGTTCGGCCATCACTTCGATCGGCAAACAACCATCGAAGTAACCTGCTGTTTCGCCTTCTTTGAATTCTGTTTTTTCGGCTGCCAGCAACGCATCGATAAAGGCTTCATACTGGTCCTTGGTCATCGGGCAGTTGAGGTATGCGGTCTGCTCTGCGACGGTTTCACCCTTGTCATAACGCGACTGCATCCAAGCAACGTCCATATCGACGCTTTCATGGTAAACGATCGGCGCAATCGCATCGAAAAAAGCAAGCGACTCGGCGCTGGTTTCTTCCTGGATCGCGGCCGCCAGCGCACCCGACGTCAATGGGCCGGTCGCGATGATCCACTGGCCGTCCTTCGGCAGGGCGGTTATTTCATCGTAAGATACGGTAATATTGGGATGTGCTGTCAGCGCCTCGGTCACGCTTTGTGCAAAGGGGTCGCGATCAACCGCAAGCGCGCCACCTGCGGGCAAGCGGTGTTTATAAGCGGTCTGCATGATCAATCCGTTTGCTTGCAGCATTTCCCAATGCAGCAGGCCCACAGCATTTTGTTCGCTATCATCCGACCGAAAAGAGTTAGAGCAGACCATTTCACCCAAATTTCCGGTGCGATGGGCAAATGTTTCGACTTTGGGGCGCATTTCGTGAATGACAACCTGAACGCCCGCATTCGCGGCCTGCCATGCTGCCTCTGATCCGGCCATACCGCCGCCGATGATATTGAGTATTTTTTCCATGGCCGAGATGTAGAGCGGTGACTGCAAAATGAAAAGCCCCGGGATGATCCCGGGGCTTTCATTTGAAACGCGTATGCGTGTTATTCGGCGGCTGGTTCTGCTGTGCTGTCGTCTTCATCGCCCTGATCTGCGATCCAAGCGACGCTTACGACGGTTTCACCTTTGCCCGTATCAAACACCTTCACGCCACCAGCGCCGCGTGACCGGAACGAGATGCCTTCAACCGGCACCCTGATCGACTGTCCGGTCGAGGTGACAAGCATGATCTGGTCGGCCATTTCGACGGGGAACGATGTCACCAGTGGCCCGCCGCGCATTGCCTTGTCCATCGCGGCCACACCCATGCCACCGCGTCCGCGGATCGGGTAATCGTGGCTGGACGACAGTTTACCGGACCCTTTCGCCGTAATGGTCAAGATCAGGTTTTCGGCCGCCGACATTTCAGCATAGCGTTCTGGGCTGATTGCGCCGGGTGCGGTGTCTTCGTCGTCGTCGTTTTCGGCGTCATCGGCCAGACCGGCCATTGCACGGCGCATTTTCAGATATGCGGCGCGTTCTTCGGCTTCGGCGCGGAAGTGGCGGATGATCGACATTGACACGACCTTGTCGTCGCCTTGCAGACGGATACCGCGCACCCCGACAGACGCCCGCGAGTTAAACACACGCACATCGGTGGCAGGAAAGCGGATCGCGCGGCCTGAATCAGTGATCAACATGACATCGTCATCATTGGATGCGATGCGGGCGTTGATCAGGATCGTGTCCGCATGTTCGTCTTCGAACTTCATCGCGATCTTGCCGTTGCGCATCACATTTGTGAAGTCTGACAGCTTGTTACGGCGCACAGTTCCAGCAGAGGTTGCAAAGACGACTTGCAGGTCGTCCCATTCTTCCTCGGGACGATCAACCGGCATAATGGCGGCAATCGACACGCCCGGCACGATCGGCAGAATGTTCACAATCGCCTTGCCTTTGGCGGTGCGGCTGCCAAGCGGCAAGCGCCATGTTTTCAGTTTATAAACCATCCCATCCGTTGTGAAGAACAGCAATTGGGTGTGGGTATTGGCGACAAAAAGCGTTGTAACAACGTCTTCGTCTTTGGTCGCCATCGACGACAGACCTTTGCCGCCGCGCCGTTGCGCGCGGAAATCAGCAAGAGCGGTCCGTTTGATATAACCGCCTGATGTCACCGTCACGACCATGTCTTCACGCTCGATCAGGTCTTCGTCGTCCATATCGGCCGCCCAATCGACGATCTCGGTCCGACGTGGGACTGCGAACAGGCTGCGGACTTCGTGCAGCTCATCGCGGATAATTTGCATGATCCGATCGCGCGAGCCCAGAATTTCAAGGTATTCACGGATCTTGCCGGCCAGTTCTTGCAATTCGTCGGTGACTTCGGTGACGCCAAGCTGCGTCAAACGCTGTAGGCGCAAATCAAGGATCGCACGGGCTTGGGTTTCCGACAGGTTATAGGTGCCATCGTCATTGGCGGTGTGGGTCGGATCGTCGATCAGTTTGATATATTCAAGGATACTGGCGGCCTGCCATTTGCGTGTCATCAACCGATCACGTGCCGTCGCCGCATCCGCAGAAGAGCGGATGGTGGCAACGATTTCGTCGATATTTGTGACGGCCACGGCCAGACCACACAGAACATGGGCGCGTTCGCGGGCTTTGCGCAATTCAAACGCGGTGCGGCGGGCCACGACCTCTTCACGGAAATCGACAAAGGCGACAAGGAAGGCGCGCAGCGTCAATTGTTCGGGCTTACCGCCATTCAGCGCGAGCATGTTACAGCCGAAATAGGTTTGCATCGGCGTAAAGCGGAAGAGCTGGTTCAAAACCACCTCTGCGGTGGAATCGCGCTTCATCTCGATCACCACGCGCACGCCATTCCGGTCGGATTCGTCCTGCACGTGGGCGATACCTTCGATGCGTTTGTCGCGCGCAGCTTCGGCGATCCGGTCGATCATGGTCGCCTTGTTCACCTGGTAAGGGATCTCGTCGATCACAACGGCATAGCGGTCTTTGCGCAGTTCTTCGATATGGGTCTTGGCACGCACGATCACCGAACCACGACCTTCAAGGTAGGCTTTGCGCGCGCCTGCGCGGCCAAGGATCACACCGCCTGTCGGGAAATCGGGGGCAGGTATGTACTCGATCATCTCTTCGCTGGTCATATCGGGGTTGTCGATCAACGCGAGCGTGGCGTCGATCACTTCGCCCAGATTATGCGGCGGGATGTTTGTCGCCATACCAACAGCAATACCGCCAGCACCATTGACCAGCATATTGGGGAAACGGGCAGGCAGAACCGACGGTTCACGTTCCTTGCCGTCATAGTTGTCCATGAAATCGACGGTGTCCTTCAACAGGTCTTCCGTCATATATTTCGCGACTTTGCCCAAACGGGATTCCGTGTACCGCATCGCGGCGGCGCCATCACCGTCCATGGACCCAAAGTTGCCTTGGCCATCAATCAGTGGCAGCGACATCGAAAAACCTTGCGCCATACGGACAAGGGCCTCGTAGATCGCGCTATCACCGTGCGGGTGATAAGACCCCATCACGTCGCCCACGGATTTCGCGGACTTACGGTACGATTTATCGGCCGTAATGCCCTTTTCATACATCGAATAGATGATCCGGCGGTGCACCGGTTTCAACCCGTCTCGCAGATCGGGGATTGCCCGGCTGACGATCACGCTCATTGCGTAATCCAGATAGCTGGTTTTCAGTTCGTGTTCGATGGTGACTTGCGGGCCGTCATACACATAGCGTGCCGGCACATTTTTGTCATCATCCTCAGGGGTTTCTGGAGTATCGTTCACGTGGACCGCCTGTTGTTATTTTTACTGCTAGATATTGCTCACGCTACCTTATCAGACACTTGATATAGGGTGCAATGGAAGATGCAGATTTGGGGCGGTCTGGCTGAAAACCTATTGTCACTTCACCCGGCGCATCTGTCGCAGGATGATGACGATGACCAACACATTAATGGCGCTGAGCAGCAAAAGCATGGTACCGCCTTTGATCCACCAATCGCCCATCTGATAGATGACGCGTTCGGTGCAATATCTAGACTAGCGCGCGCGCTTGATCATCCCAAACAGGTCACGCGGGTCGTCGGGGTCCGCGATCAGGTCAATATCAACGTAATACGGCGTGTCTTTGATCTGCGTATGAACATACCGCAAGGCGCTGAAATCTTCGATTGCGAACCCGACGCCGTCAAATAATGTCACCTCGGCTGCTGACGTCCGCCCTGCGGCCTGACCCGTCATCACGTGCCACAATTCTGTCACCGGGTGATCCGCAGGCATTTGCTGAATTTCGCCTTCGATCCGGGTTTGTGGTGGATATTCGACAAAGGTGGTCGCGCGCGCAACGATATCGCGGTGCAATTCGGTTTTGCCGGGGCAGTCGCCGCCAATCGCGTTAATATGGACGCCTGCGCCGACCATGTTGTCGGTCAGGATTGTTTGGGCTTCTTTGTCCGCGGTGGCGACAGTGATGACGTCCGCACCCTCGATTGCGTCTTCGGGTGATGCACATTTGGTGATCTGTATCCCAAGCCCCGCAAGGTTGCGCGCACATTTTTCGGTTGCGGTGGGGTCTATATCGTAAAGCCGAATGTTTTCGATGCCACAGACCGCCTTGATCGCGAGACACTGGAATTCGGACTGCGCCCCGTTTCCGATCATCGCCATGGTTTTTGCATCCTTGCGCGCAAGATGCTTGGTCGCAACGGCCGACATGGCACCGGTGCGCAACGCCGTTAGGACGGTCATTTCTGAAAAAAGCACCGGATACCCTGTGTAAACATCGGACAGCACCCCAAAGGCGGTTACCGTTTGCAGGCCTTCTTTCATGTTTTTCGGGTGGCCGTTGACGTATTTGAACCCGTAAAACGTACCATCCGAGGTTGGCATCAGCTCAATCACGCCGACGTCTGAATGGCTGCCGACGCGTGGCGTTTTGTCGAACCGGTCCCAGCGCGCAAAATCTGTCTCGATCTCGGCCGCGAGGTCGGCCAAAAATTGTTCGATGCCAATATGATGCACAAGCCGCATCATATTATCGACGCTGACAAAGGGCACCAGGGCCCGCGCAGATGCTTTCATGCTCATTTAAAGCTCCGGGTGGGGCGGTCAAACACACGACGCCCCAAAAGTGATGCCGTCAAATCAACCATCAGATTTGCCGTTTGGCCGCGGTCATCCAGAAACGGATTGAGTTCAACCAGATCAAGTGACGTCACGAGTTCTGAATCCGACAGCATTTCCATGACAAGATGGCCTTCGCGCACAGTGGCGCCACCCGGAACGGTGGTCCCTACAGCGGGCGCAACAGATGGATCCAGAAAATCCACATCCAACGACACATGCAGCATCCCATTCACAGCCGCGACCTTGTTGAGAAAAATCTGCAATGGCGCGCGAATGCCTTCTTCGTCGATGCGCCGCATGTCGACGCACATGACATCGCCGTCATCCAGTACCGCATGTTCGGCAGCATCGACAGATCGCAGGCCGATCATACAGATATTGGCCGGATCGACGCGCACGGGCAGGGGCGGATAGGCGTCAAAGCCCGGGCGCCCGGTCACATACCCCACAGGCGTCCCGTGCAAATTGCCACTATCGGTGGTGTCAGGCGTATGAATGTCGCTGTGCGCATCCAGCCAAAGCGCAAAGAACGGGCGGTTTTGCGTCTGGGCATGCGCGGCCATCCCGGCAACGGTGCCCGCCGCCAGCGCGTGATCCCCGCCCAAAAAGATCGGCATGCCCCGCGGTGCGGCGTCGATTGCAGCCGCCATGAGCGTTTGTGTCCAACCGACATTTTCGGCAAGCTGGTACACCAGCGGATTGCGCGGTGCGGCCACGTCGACCTGTGCGGGGGACAGGTTGCCCATGTCTTCGACTGTGTGGCCAAGGGCGGTAATCGCCTCAGAAAGTCCAGCGGTACGGTATGCGTCGGGGCCCATGAGACACCCGCGACGGCGTTTTCCGCAGTCCACAGGTGCCCCAATCAATATGCAGTGTTTTTGTGTCATCCTGTGACTATTGGCCAAAACAGCGGGTGGTGATAGCCAGCATTTTGTGCAAAATGGAACCAAATTGCGCAGATTGGATGTATGTAATGGACGAATTGGATGGTCAGCTCATTGGTGCATTGCGGCGGAACGGGCGGGCGTCGCTCTCTGAACTGGCGGCCTTGTTGGGGGTGACTCGCAGTACGGTGCGCGTGCGACTGGACCGGCTTGTCGCGGGTGGTGAAATCGCGGGCTTTACTGTCCAGACGCGGTCTGACTTGCGGCCTGATGCCGTGCGCGGGCTGATGATGTTAGAAATCGCGGGTCGCGGTGCCGAAAAGACGATGCGCAGCCTGACGCAAATGCCGCAGGTTCAGATGGTCCATTCCACCAACGGTACGTGGGATTTGATCGCGGAAATCGGCACTGCCACGCTGGAAGAATTTGACCAGGCGCTGTTTGCGATCCGCCGCTTGGACGGTGTCACGCGGAGCGAGACAAGCCTGCTTTTGTCGTCGCGCCGCTAAGGACCACCGCATAGATCCAGAACCCGACAAGAATAAAGGAAAGCAGGGCGTTCCAGCTGGGCATAGACAGGGTGAACAACTCCCATGATACCTGATCGCACATGATGACCTTTGGGCCTGCGACTGACAGCATATCGGCGCCACCCAACCCATCAAGGCTGCCGTTTCCGGTGCAACTGGTCGGGCCATCCCACCAGTCACGTTCCACGCCGGTATGGAAAACGCCTAACGCGCCTGTCGTGGCTGCGGCCAATGCCCCCAACACAGGCAAAAGCCGGCCACGGATTTTCCACGCCAACACGCCGATCACAATGGCGATCACATGCGGCCAGCGTTGCCATAGGCACATCGCGCAGGGGGGATAGCCAGCAAGCTGAAAGATAAATGCGCCAGCCAGCAAAGCAGCAGAACCACCAGCGGCCAATAGGATCATCAGATTTCGTGTCATAAAAGCCCCACCAGTGCGAATCCTCCGACAAGAAGAACGCAAAAAAGAATAAACATCAGCCCCAAACGGCGCTCGATGAAGTCGCGGATCGGCGCGCCGAATTTCCACAGCAGCGCCGCGACCAAAAAGAACCGCAAGCTGCGCGCGATAATCGCGAAAATTACAAAAATCGGAAATGACAGCTGCGTGACCCCGGATGCAATGGTGATGACCTTGAACGGAAACGGCGTGACGCCTGCGATCAACACGGCCAATGGCCCCCATTCGTTGTATTGCAACGCAAATACATCGAAAGAATCAGCTTTCCCGTAGAAGTCCAGGATCGGGCGGCCGACTGTCTCGAACAGGCCATAACCAATGTAGTAGCCCAACATCGCCCCCAAGACAGAGGCAACCATCGCCACAAACGCAATCAAAAATGCGCGGGATGGGCGGGCAATGATCATCGGGATCATCAGGACATCGGGCGGAATCGGAAAGAACGACGATTCCATAAACGCAATGACAGCAAGCGCCCAAAGCGCATAGCGCGATTGGGCCAAAGACAGTGTCCAAGCATAAAGAGCACGCAACATTGCGGAACCTTCCTGTATTTTCCCGCGTTAGGCCACGCTTGCGTGCGCGGGTCAAGCTTGTGCGTTTAAATTGGGCGCGTAAGATAGAGCAACCAAACGGAGATCACATCATGAAATGGCAAGGGCGGCGCGGCAGCGGCAATATTGAAGATCGGCGGCGCAGTAGTGGTGGCCGTGGGGCAGGTGGCATTACCGGCGTTGGCGCTGTCGTCGTGCTATTGGTTGGCTGGTATTTCGGCGTTGATGTCAGCCAGTTCGTGAATTTGGATGGCACAGGGCAGGGATCCGCACAAACTGCAACGATCACACCCGCTGATGAACGCGCAGCGCAATTCGTTTCGGTGACCCTCGCTGACACAGAAGAAGTCTGGACAGATATTTTCCGCACGCAGGTCGGGCAGCGCTATGTCCCGCCCACGTTGGTGTTATTCAAAGACCAAACGCAATCCGCCTGTGGCGGTGCAAATGCGGCATCCGGCCCGTTTTATTGCCCGCCCGAGAAAAAGGCGTTTCTGGATACTGCATTTTTCACGATCCTCGAAGACCGTCTTGGTGCGGGAGGCGACTTTGCAGCGGCCTATGTGGTTGCGCATGAAATTGCGCACCACGTACAAAACGAACTGGGTATTTTAAGCCAAGCAAATCAACTGCGGTCGCGGGTGTCCGAGGCCGAATCCAACGCGATTTCCGTGCGGATCGAACTGCAGGCAGATTGTTACTCCGGTATTTGGGCGCAAGCGGCCGAAGAAAAATTTGGCAGCATCGAACGCGGAGACATCGCCGAGGCAATGAACGCGGCACGGCAAATTGGCGACGACACCTTGCAACGCAATGCCGGTCAGCGGGTGCAACCGCACACATTCACCCACGGCACAAGCGAACAACGCCAACGCTGGTTTGCGCGCGGCTTTGACAGCGGAAATCTGACAGATTGCGATACGTTTTCCGCAGCCCAACTTTAACTCTAAAAAATTGAAAACGGGCGATTGACGTTGTCCGTTCTCCTGTTTAGGAGAAGCGCACTGGCCGATGTGGCGGAATGGTAGACGCAGGGGATTCAAAATCCCCCGGTGGTAACATCGTGAGAGTTCGAGTCTCTCCATCGGCACCAGTATTCACAAAGAGACACTGTATAAGTGTGTTATTTGTAAGGGAAAGACCCGGATGTCCGAGGGCGCCCTGTCAGGTTTGGCAAACGATGCCGCCACCTGCGTTGAATTTTTGCATCATCAGCTATAGCATAAATCAAACCACCTTTTGGCGTGTCAGCCATTGATAGACCTTACTATTGGATAGGTTGTATTCGCGTCTTGATCAGAGCTTATGTAAGTTGCGTTATCACTGAACCGAATTGCCCAGATTTAGACAAAAAGTTCGCGCTTTTGTATGAAATGGTAAAATCAGTCGTAACTGCAGAACGGTAAAAGTGAATGTATCAACGCATTTTACATATGTAATCTTTTATCTTAGTAACGATAGCTGGTGACAAAAGCAGATGGACATGGAACGAAACATAAGCGCCAAGCCACACGTTAGGGGTTGCACACAGCGGCAATTGTTAAGTGTGATGGTGTCGCCGTGTTTCACGCCGGGCACAGCAATCGCGACCCCGAAGGGCGAAAAAAACGTCGAGACACTGAAGATTGGTGACCGCGTGTTGACGCGCGATAATGGTATTCGCCACGTCAGTTGGGTCGGGCACAAAACACTGTCTGCTGCTGATCTGAAAGCGTCGCCCGAACTTCGTCCCATCTATATTCCCGCTGGCGCCTTGGGGCAGGGGTTGCCAGAACGCGACATTGAATTGTCCCCCTACCACCGTGTTCTTGTGGTGTCTGAACTGGCGCAGGTCTATTTTGAGCAGGCAGAGGTTTTGGTCTACGCAAAGGATTTGACGCGTCTTGATGGCATCAAGGTCAGCGCCCCCAAAGACACCACCTACATTCACTTTATGTGTGAACACCACGAGATCGTGTTGTCGAACGGGATGTGGACCGAAACATTCCAGCCCGGCGATTATTCGCTGCGCGGGGTCGACGACGAACAGCGCCAGGAATTGTTCCGCCTCTTTCCAGAGTTGGCGACGATGGAAGGGCTAAAGCAATATCGTGCGGCCCGTAAAACCCTTCAGAACAAAGAAGCGCGGGTCTTGTTCAAGTCGTAGTGGCTGACCGCCACGCCGCCCATTCTTCTGGTGTGTCCAAATCAAGCAAGGCTTGCGGCCCTAGCGGCACGTGCCAGGTGTGACCGCTATGACGTGTGACAATCCCGCGTGCCCCAGTGTCGCCGGACAGATTTGCGAATTCGGATCGCAGGCTGGCATCAAAGATGACGGGGTGTCCGGGCTTGCCATTTCCTGTGGTCGCTTGCCAGATTTTAAGATCTGGGTGGGATTGCCGCGCGCCCATCACTGCTGCCATATCCGCCGCCGCCATGTCGACCAGATCGGCAGGAATGACCATGAATGCATCACATGCGGGCAACTGCTGGACTGACGAACGCAAGGTTTCGCCAAGGCCAAGTGCTGCGTGTTGCACCCTTAAAATCTGCACGTCGAGGTCACGTATCAACGCGGTGCGCAGCGTATCTGACGCAGGTAAAGCCACGAATACAGTGGCCCCTGTGGCCAGCGCACGCAGACACTGAAGACGCAACAGCGGCAAATCGTTCACGGTCTCAAATAATTTGTCGCGTCCGCGCATCCGCGATGACTGACCGGCGGCTAAAATCAATATCGGGCAATCTGTCGTGGGGGTTCTAGTCATCTATCTTTTCTGTGCTAGGTCATGTCACAAAGTCTGCACCCAAACGGGACGACAATCTAGCGCCGATACAGGATACACTGCATGCAAAGACTGAACAAACTTCCCGTAACGCTTGTCACTCTTGGGCGGCGCTTGCGGGCGGCATCGCGCAACCTTTGGACGCGGGTAACGCTGATTTCAGGGCTTGGGCTGCTGGCGGTCGGAATGGCCAAGTTTCTTGGCCCCTTCATTCCCGACGGGTTTGCGCAAGTTGTGGGTGCTGACTCTGTCACAAGTCTGCTGACGATCATCGCGAATGCGATGTTGGCGGTGACCACATTTTCACTAAGCGTCATGGTGGCTATTCACCGGTCGGTGTCCAGCCAGTGGACACCACGCGCCCATCTGATGTTGCTGCGCGACACGCCGACACAGACAGTGCTGGCGACCTTCATCGGGGCCTATATCTTTGCGCTTACGTCGTTGATATTGCTGTCGACCCCGTTTTTTGGCGAGGCGGAGGTCGTTGTTTTATTTGGCATGACGCTGTTGGTTATCGCGCTGATTGTTGCGATGATTTTAAGATGGATCGCACATCTTCAGACGTGGGGAAGCCTGTCGCAGACAGCAGAAACGATCGAAGCCGCCGCTGCGCGCGTGTTGCAACAACGGGCGCAGCGCCCATGTCACGGATGTCAGGCGCTGACCGCGAACACTGTTATTCCGGTTGATGCGCGCAATCTTCTGGCGCCGTCCACAGGATATATCCGTGAAATTTTGTTCGAAAAGATTGAAAATGTTGCGGCCTCGGGGCACGCGCAAATCTATTTTATCGCGCCGATTGGTCGCTTTGTGCACCAGGGTGATGTGATCGGTCACATTGCCGGCGGCGATCCGTTGCTGGCGAACCAGACGCTGCAATGGGTTACCATCGGTCCGTCGCGCAGCCCCGACCACGATGCGAGGTTCTGCCTGATCATGCTAAGCGAAATGGGATCAAAAGCCTTGTCTCCCGGCATTAATGACGCTGGCACGGCGATTGATGTGATCGGTCGTTTGGCACGGTTACTCGAAGAATTCACGCCTGACAATGAACACCACGCGGGCGCAGATTACACCCACATCTGGACGCCTGCGTTGACGGCTGATGATTTGATTTCGGATGCATTTGCGGCGATCGCCCGCGACGGGGCACATTTGGCAGAGGTCCAGATCATTCTACAAAAACGCCTGCGCGGCATCGCGCGGCACGCCCATCCTGAAATGGTCACCGCCGTGACCACATTTTTGCAAGACGCGCTGCACATTGCCAATGACGCTATTGCCGGCGAGGCGGATCGCACGCGTCTTGCTTCGGAAATTGGATTTGCCCGTAAGCAGGTAAATCCAGACACCATCAGGGAATGACGCGGGTGTATTTTGCACCTTCAAGTGTGGCGCCCAGCCGCAGACCTGTCTGGGCAAACACAACGGCAATCACGGGTGACATCGATGTTGTTGTTTCGGCCCGCAGCATATCGCTTTGATCGTTGATGGCGTATTCGATATCCGCACCTGCGGCCCATCCGGGTGACTGGCGGAACTCCATCAGTGCCTCTTGGGTCATGAAAAACAGGACGTGGCTGAACTGCTGTGCGCCGATTTGCAGGCCCGCGCTACCAGATGCCATCGCGTAATAGTCGACCGTTGACGGCCCAATGCGCAGCGCACCACGCCCGAACGACCCACCAAGCCCCAGGCCGACTTCGGTAATCAATGGCATTACCAACATACCCGATGACCGGCTGGCCAAATCTTGTGTGCCGGGAAAACGCGCATACATTGCGTTAAGGGTCGTATCAACCCGCGCGTCAATTGTTGCCGCGCCATTGCTGCCAATCCCGTTACTACATGCCGCGAGTGTGGATGTTGCCAATGCGCCAAGGGTAAAGCTGCGCCGTGTGTATCTGCTCATCTTAGGTCCGCCTTATTTGCCTGTGCTGAGGCTTTGTCGCCTCTTATGGGCGCAACTATAGGCGTCGAACGCGACCCTGTCACGCACAAGGTTGCGTATCGGCGGTGCAGCGCACGCTGGCGGATCAATGTCCCGTTTGATCTGCAAAGTCACCCGAATTGGGGCAGGTCGGGGCGATCACTGTTCGTTGGGCAACGCGGGTGTCATCAGGGGACCCTGCGGTTTCGCAACTTGGATATTTGGGATGTTGCCTCGCGGATCGAAACCGTCCGAAAAATATCCCGCATCATCAGCACATCCGATTTTGTGCCGTGCCAGATCCCCTGTTTTGCGGCCTTTGACGGGCTGGCCACTTTGGGCAGTTTGACGACCGCGATACGGTGCGTCGCACCAAGCAAGAGCCGGTTAAGAAACACTTCAAAGCCGAACTTTGGCAAGGTGTCGAATGCAGACATATGCGGCACCAACATGTCGTAAGGTAGCGCACGTTCCCCCGAGATATAGTCCAATCCGATGGCACGCCACACCCACGGTGAATTGCCGCGCAGTGAGATCGACGCGATTGCTTTGCCGATCATGACCGGCGCGATAAGGGCAGAAACATCGTCTGGTGTCAGCCCCGTCAAATCGGCATCCAGCAGCAAGACGTGACTGGTGGTAATACCGCGAAGTCCGAAGCCCAATGCGCCTGTTTTGCCCAAATTGCCCGCTGTCCGCAAAACGGTGACGTCAAAGTTCTGCGCGACTGCGGCGGTCCCATCCGTCGACCCGTCGTCAATGACAATGATCTGCTGGACATCCGGATGGCCCACCACCGCGCCCAACACATACCCGATCCGGGGTGCTTCGTTATAGGCTGGTATCACGCAGGTGAATGTTGGATGTGTCACGGTGACATGCTCCGTTTGCGCCACGAAAACCAGATCAAACCCGCAAGCCCCGCAACACCGACAAGAACAACGCCGCCTGTTGAAATCCAGTCGGCAATCGTTTCATGTGCGCTGCCAAAGGCATAGCCAATGGCAAGTAAAACCAGCGTTTTAGGGATCGTGCCGATTAGGTTGAATTGCAAAAAACGCCAAAACGACATTCTTGCCGCACCAGCTGCCACAAGAACAGGAAGACCAGCGGCATGTGTCCACTTGGCAGCCAACAGAACACGCCCGCCGCGATTGTGAAAGATATCCAACAGGATCGCCATTTTATCTGGCAAAAGACCCATCCTGATGCGCCAACGCGGCGATATGCGCCCCAAAACCCCGCGCCCCACACCATAAAGCAGGCCGTCCCCCGCTAAATCGGCAAGAACAACAACGACAAATACGCTTGGCAGGCTCAATAACCCTTGGCTTGCCAACCATGCAGCAATGACAGTGACAATCGGCCCTTCCACGATGGCGATGGGTGCAAGGATCAAAAGCCCGAAGGATGTAATCAGCGCGGTGATGTCGAAAGATCCTGTCATTCCGGCACAGCCATCGTGGTGCCGCGCCACGCGATCCCGCGCTTGGCGAATGTACCAACCCAAATTGCGGGCATCATCAGATCCCGTAGCGGAAGAGCCGCAATTGCCATGCCCCCAAACGGCCAGCCTGCAAGGCGCATCAGAACCATTTCAGGCACATACCAAAGTATTAAAAACGCCAGTGTCCAAAAAGGTGCCAACCCGATCAGTCCGGCAGCCATCGCAAAAAGAACCGATGCAAAGACCGCGCCATTGATGAATTCGACCCCAAAAATCAACGGGAAACCATCGCGCCGCACCCGGCTCCAGCGCATCTGCCGGTCCCAGACCTGCGCAATACTGCGCTGTCCGATCGGTTGCGCGAACGGCAGCCGGGTGAGCTGCACGCTTTTGCCCAGCCCACGCACAATTTTTGTTGATGTGACGTCTTCGGCAAGGTGGCGGCCCAACGCCTGCACACCACCGGCATTTTCCAGCATGGCGCGGTTCCAAAAAAGCGTTTTCCCTTGCGCATAACCGTGACCAACACTGTCGGACGCGAACTGTAGGCGCGCCTGATTGCTATTCAGAAACGCGCATTCCAAATGACCGCCAAAGCCTTTGGGCCGGATTCCCGTGGGCGGGCTTGAAACGAGGCCAGTCTGTGGCGTCCATGCGGCCACCAATTGACTAAGATAATCGGGGGGCAACAGCAGGTTGCTGTCAGACAGACAAATCCAGTCGGCATCGGCGGCGTGCCAGCCTTTCCAGATATTATTAAGCTTCGGGTTGCCGGTGATGTGATCAAGGCCGATCAGCAGCTTTGCGCGCACACCGGGATTTTGTGCAATCAGGCCACGCACAACCGGCACCGCGGCATCACCTTCTGTGGGCGCGCAAAAGATAATCTCGTAATCTGGATAATTTTGCGCGAACGAACTGGCCAAGGTTTCGGCGTCGAATTGGTCAAGGCCGCAAACGGGGCGCACAAGACTGATCCGCGGCTGGCCTATGGTGGTTGGCTGTGCGGGGCGTTTGTAAAGCCGCGATAGGAAAAGGCCGGTCGTCACATACTGCGCCGCCAGCAAAACAATCGACACCAAGAACAAGAGAATGACGATCATCGTGTTTATCCTTCCATTACGTAATCTGCGACATCTTCGCCGACTGCTGAAGTTGCGTAAAACGCGCGTCCCCCAACCAGACCTAATTGACCTGAATAACTTTCTGATAGCGCCGTAAAACTATCAACCCAATCGCCACAATTGGCGTAGGTTAACCCGTGCCGGTTATGCAGCGCCGCGCGGTGGTAATGGCCGCAAATCACGCCATCGTATCCAGCGTGCTTTGCCTGATTGACCAGTTTCACCTCGTGCAGCCGGTGCGCGTGCAGCGCCCAATTCGACACCGCCATCAGCGTTTCGATTGGGGTGCGTTTGCCATTGTCCGACTGTCGCAGGCGTTTATTCAGCAACCGCAGATACCGGTCTGTCCAACTGCCCATGCGTGTCAACATCTGTGACCGCCCGATGCGACTGTCGGCTTCGTCGCCGTGAACGACCAGATATAGCGAACCATCAGCGGCTTTGTGATGGAATTGTTTGACTGCGGGAAACGGAAACAGGCCAGTTGCCGCAATCACCTGCGCGTCGGGGTCATGATTGCCCGTAACATACACCACCTTTGCGCCTTCGTGAAAACGGGTGCGCAAATGGTCGATAACTGCGTGTTCATCTGCACCCCATTGGACCGGTCCCGGTTGCCAAAGGTCCAAGATATCACCAACCAACACATAAGTATCCGCGCGCGTCGACTGGAGCAATTCAAGCACCAAATCTGCCCGCGCACCGATGGCGCCAAGATGCAGGTCAGACAGAAACAACGTTCGGCACGACGTCACGCGGTTGCGTTGCTGATTGGAAAACGGGTCCCAGCGGTCCCTTGATCGTTGTGACGGGTATGCGCGAAGCCGCAATTTTTCGTGTGCAAACATCTTTGGAACAGAGACTGCTTTGGGTCCGAAGCGGCTGAGTATATACATTGTCATTACCTCACTTGATCCATATTGCTTTGCCCATACGGATACCGAGGTATGGGCGAAGTGATGCAATCTCATGACAGCGACCGTATAAATTTATAAATATCGGCAATTGATACAGATCAGTCCCAGCGTGACAGCACAGCGCCGGTCAGGTGACCTGACCGATCAGGCGGCACTGATCCACTGCGCCGCAGTGGTCACGTTAATCGTCGCGCACACAATTTCATGCGCGCCAACGGGATCGTTGGCACGGATCGCAGGGCGCATAACGGTTTCTACTGTGCCAATATCCGTGCAGCGGCTGGTGCAAAATAGGTCAAGATGCCGTCGCAGCCCGCGCGTTTAAACGCAAGGAGGCTTTCCATCATGACCTTGTCACCGTCGAGCCACCCGTTTTGGGCGGCTGCCTGCAACATCGCGTATTCCCCAGAGACCTGATAGGCAAATGTCGGCGCGCCAAAGGTGTCTTTGACTCGTCGACAGATGTCCAGATAGGGCATGCCGGGTTTGACCATGACCATATCGGCACCCTCTGCCAGGTCGCGTTGAACAAGGCGCAGCGCTTCGTCGCTGTTGCCCGGGTCCATTTGATAGGTTTTTTTGTCACCTGTGAGCGCGGCAGAAGCCCCAACCGCGTCGCGGAACGGCCCGTAAAACGCCGACGCATATTTGGCCGCGTAACTCAGGATGCTGACGTTGACGTATTTTTCTGCCTCGAGCGCGGTGCGGATTGCCCCGATCCGCCCGTCCATCATATCAGAGGGGCCCAAGATATCAGCGCCGGCCGCGGCCTGCGCGAGCGCCATCTTCACCAGCGCCGCGACGGTGCGGTCGTTCACAATTTCGCCGTTTTCAACAAACCCATCGTGACCATTGATGTTATAGGGATCAAGCGCGATGTCGGTCATGACGGCAATATCGGGGGCGGCGTCTTTGATGGCGCGGATGGCTTGGTTCGTCAGGTTGTCGGGGTCCCATGCCATGGCGCAATCTTCGGTCCGCTCTGCCATGCCAGTGTAAGGGAAGATACAAATCGCAGGGATACCAAGGCTTTGCGCTTCGATTGCGGCTTTGGCGATCCGGTCCACGGTTTTGCGGGTGACGCCCGGCATTGATGCTATCGGTGTTTCATCATCCGTGCCAGCCATGACAAAAACCGGCCAGATCAGGTCATCCACCGTCAAAGTGTTCTGACGGGTCAGCGCACGCAAACTGGGCGTTTGACGTGTCCGGCGCAGGCGTGTGGCCGGAAAGGGGGCAACGGTCGGTGTCATGGTAGCGCCTTTCAAAATACCCATTCTTCAAACCATGGATTTTAGGGCATCACAAGGCTGGGCATTGCACATTCAGGTCGCTAAGGTCTGGAAGAATAATTCTTATCCACGGAATGTTACCGTTGAGCCTGCACCAAACTCTGTTTCAAATCATCAGTCTGAACACATTTTCGAACATCTGGTACTGGTTCGTCGTGGGCATCACCTGGGCGATCGCAAGCTATTGGATTGTGGGGGTGCCGTTTGACATGGTTTTGCGCGCCCGACGACAAGAAATAGCCGCCGAGCAAGATTTAGACCAGTGGGTGCGGATCAGCGCCCGGCGCATCCAACATCTGACCACTGTGGGTGGGGTGGCTTTGATGGGACTGGTTTCATTCGCCCTGAGCGCGAATGCGATGATCGCGTTTTATTACGGGTCGGAAATCGCCAAAGGGGTGTTTTTTCTGGCGTTCCCAATGACCATCGTTGGTATTTTCAACATCCGTTTGGCGCAGCGGTTCGTGGCCGATCAGCCGCAGGGCGTGGCGTTGGCGCACACCTTGCTACGTTGGCGGTTTTTCGTGCAAATTCTCGGGATGGTGTCCGTTTTTATTTCCGCCATGTACGGTATGTATTTCAATCTCTCGCTGCCTGTCGGTTACTGAGCAGTTGACACCCTCGCGGTGCGGAGTAGTTCAATCGCCATGTCACATCAAAACCATATCACCGTTTGCGGCGCCCCCGAGGGGTTTGATGCCCAACTTGTTCTGAATGAACTGTCCAAGGGACAGCCGGTTATGCACGTCGCGCGCGACGACAAACGACTGGCTGAAATGCAGTCCGCGCTTGCATTTTTTGCGCCCGGGACGCCTGTGTTCGTGTTTCCGGCTTGGGACTGTTTGCCCTATGACCGGGTGTCGCCCAATGCAGACGTATCGGCGGCGCGGATGGCAACGCTTGCCGCGCTGGTGCATGGGATGCCGGAAAAGTTCGTGCTGCTGACATCTTTGGCTGCCGTGACCCAGCGCGTGCCTGCGCGGTCATTGCTGCGCGAGGCCGCGTTCAAGGCCCGGGTTGGTAGCCGCATCGACGAAGAAGCGTTGCGTAACTTCTTAGTTCGTATGGGTTTTACGCAAAGCCCTACAGTGATGGAACCCGGCGATTATGCCGTGCGTGGTGGCATTATTGACATCTTTCCGCCCGGGGAAAGCGGCCCGATCCGGTTGGATTTGTTTGGTGACGTGCTGGACGGTGCGCGCCGGTTTGATCCGGCCACGCAACGTACCACCGAAAAGCTGACCGACATTGAACTGGCGCCCGTGTCAGAGGTGATCTTGGACGAGGCGGCCATTACCCGGTTTCGGCAAAACTACCGCATTGCTTTTGGCGCGGCGGGGACGGATGATCCGCTATACGAGGCCGTCAGCGCGGGCCGCAAACATGCCGGAATCGAACACTGGCTTGGTTTTTTCCAAGACGATCTGGAAACACTGTTTGATTATCTGCCACGGGCAACTGTGACGCTGGACGATCAGATTGGCCCGTCACGTGTCGCCCGCTGGGACAGTATCGCGGACCAGTACGGGACCCGGATGCACGCGCTGACGCAAAAAAACCGGATGGACAGCGTCTATAAGCCTGCAAAACCCGAGCTGTTGTATCTGAATGATGCAGCATGGGACGCGGCTGTTGCCGACCGGCGTGTGCTGCAATTTTCGCCGCTGAAACAGGCCACAGGGTTGGGGGTCGTGGATGCAGGCGGGCGGATTGGTCGCAACTTTGCGCCCGAACGCCAGCAGGAAAATATTAACCTTTTCAGTTCTTTAGTTGACCACATTCAGGCCCGGTCTTCGCATGGTCCGGTGGTGATCGCATCCTATTCTGATGGTGCGCGCGAACGGCTTGAAGGGTTGATCGCGGACGAAGGCATTCACGAAACCATCCTGATCAAGGATTTCAGCAGGGTCGGAAAATCCGGCGTGCATTTGGTGGTTTGGCCACTGGATCACGGGTTCGAAGCGCCGGGCATGACGGTGATTTCCGAACAGGATGTGCTGGGCGACCGGTTGATCCGCCAGACCAAACGCAAACGCCGCGCCGAGAATTTTCTAAGTGAAGCCAACAGCCTGACCCCCGGCGATCTGGTGGTCCATGTTGACCATGGTGTCGGACGGTTCATCGGCATGGAGGTTGTCACCGCGCTGGGGGCAGCGCACGAATGCATTCTGCTCGAATATGCAGAGCAATCAAAGCTTTACCTGCCGGTCGAGAATATCGAACTTCTGTCCAAATATGGCCATGACACGGGACTGTTGGACAAATTGGGCGGTGGCGCTTGGCAGGCCAAAAAAGCCAAACTCAAAGAACGTATTCGCCAGATTGCAGAGCGGCTGATCCGCGTTGCGGCAGAACGCGAATTGCGCACAGCACCAGCGATGGACCCGCCAGATGTTATTTGGGATCAATTCCTTGCGCGGTTTCCTTATGTTGAAACCGATGACCAGTTGGCGGCAATTGCGGATGTGTTGGAAGACCTGGCCGCAGGCAAACCGATGGATCGCCTGATTTGTGGCGACGTCGGTTTTGGCAAGACCGAGGTGGCAATCAGGGCGGCGTTTGTTGCGGCGATGTCGGGCGTGCAGGTGGCGATTATTGCCCCCACAACGTTGCTCGCGCGCCAGCATTATCAAAGCTTCGCCGAACGCTTCCGCGGGTTTCCCGTCAATGTGCGCCCGCTGTCGCGGTTTGTGTCAGCGCGTGATGCCGCGCTGACCCGCGACGGGATTACTAAGGGCACAGTGGATATCGTCATAGGCACCCACGCGCTGCTGGCAAAGGGTGTGCGTTTCAAAAACCTTGGCTTGTTAGTGATTGATGAAGAACAGAAATTCGGGGTTCAGCATAAGGAACGATTAAAGCAACTGCGCACCGATGTGCATGTGCTGACGCTGACAGCGACACCGATTCCGCGAACGCTGCAACTGTCGTTGTCTGGCGTGCGCGATCTGTCCATCATTGGCACGCCACCGATCGACCGTCTGGCGATCCGCACCTATGTCAGCGAATTTGATACGGTCACCGTCCGCGAGGCGCTGCTGCGGGAACACTATCGCGGCGGGCAGTCGTTTATTGTTGTGCCACGCATTTCGGATATGCCCGAAATGGAAGAATTCTTGAAGGTAGAGATGCCAGAGGTGACGTATATCTCGGCCACCGGACAGATGGCGGCGGGGGAATTGGACGACCGGATGAATGCGTTTTATGACGGCAAATATGATGTGTTGCTGGCGACAACAATTGTTGAATCCGGTCTTGATATTCCGACCGCCAACACGATGATTGTCTGGCGCGCCGATATGTTTGGCCTGTCGCAGCTCTACCAAATTCGTGGGCGCGTGGGCCGGTCCAAGACCCGCGCTTATGCTTACCTGACCACCAAACCACGGCAAAAGCTGACAGACGCCGCGCAAAAGCGTTTGCGCGTGCTGGGGTCGATTGACAGCCTTGGGGCGGGGTTCACGTTGGCCAGTCAGGATTTGGATATTCGTGGCGCGGGCAATTTGCTAGGCGAGGAACAGTCGGGGCAAATGCGCGAAGTAGGATACGAGCTGTATCAGCAGATGTTGGAAGATCAGATCGCGGCGATCCGGTCCGGCGCGGCTGAAGGTATCATTGACGATGGGCAATGGGCGCCGCAGATCAATCTGGGCGTGCCAGTGATGATCCCGGAATCCTATGTGCCGGATCTGGACGTGCGGCTGGGGCTTTATCGTCGCCTGTCAGAGCTGTCGACCAAGGTCGAATTAGAGGGGTTTGCGGCCGAGCTGATCGACCGGTTTGGCACACTGCCGCGTGAGGTGAACACGCTGATGTTGGTGGTGCGGATCAAGGCGATGTGCAAACGTGCGGGGATTGCCAAACTGGATGCGGGCCCGAAAGGTGCGACAATTCAGTTCCACAACGACAAGTTTGCGTCGCCACAGGGCTTGGTTGAATTTGTGCATGCCCAGAAGGGCCAAGCGCGGATCAAGGACAATAAAATCATCGTGCTGAACGACTGGTCCAAGGAGCGCGACAAGATTCAGGGCGCATTTAACCTTGCCCGCGAGTTGGCGCAAAAGCTGGCAGACGAAAAGAAAAAGGCCGGGTAAACCCGGCCTTTGATTCGAGTATTTCAGACAAAGCGAGGGGTTATGCCTCGCCTGGGCGTTTGATCAATGTGGTCAGCCAGAGTGCGAGGCTTGCGCAGACCAGCGCGCCAAGCGCCATCGGCATCGGGGTGCCATCGAACATCAAGGCGATAGGGGCCGCAATCAGCACGGCGCCGACAGTGGCCACAGCCGCAATCACCGAGGCCGCGAGGCCCGCGATATGACCCATTTCTTCCATCGCAAGGGCGTTCAAGTTCCCGATCGTCAGACCCGCCTGAAAAAAGTTGCCGGTCACCCACAACACGTAAACACCAAAACTGAGCCAGTAGGGGCCGTCGATCATTGTGATCGCGATCATCAGGAGCGTAAGCCCGATTTGGGCGGTGTACATGGCCTTGATGATCGCCCGCATCCCCAGCCGCACCACCAGTCGCGCATTGAGAACACTGGCTGTTGACGCAAAGATGGCAATGCCGCCAAACCACAGATGAAACACATCGCCTTGGCCAAAGGTTTGGTCAAAGACCTGCTGCGTTGACGAAATTACGGTGAATAGCATCGCAAATGTCAGGGTCTGCACCAAGATCGACAGGCGCGCCGTGCGGTGCGCAAACATTTCGCGTACCGCCGCGATCAGCGCGGTGATGCTCAGCGGGCGCCGTTTTTCGGCGGGGAGTGTTTCGGGTTGGCGCATCACCAACCAGATGACCGTGATGGTCGAAAACAACACGAATGCAGCAAAAATAGCCCGCCATCCAAAAGCGACGATGATGTAATGACCGATCGTGGGTGCCAGCGCAGGGACCACTGAAAACACCACCATCACAAATGACATGATCCGCGCCATATCGCGACCACTGTATAGGTCACGCACCAGCGCCATCGCGACGACGCGAGGGCCTGCTGCGCCGAGGCCTTGGATCACGCGGGCGATCAACATCACCTCTAGACTTTGGGCGAACCAGGCGATCGCACAGGCGACCACGTAAATGATTGCGCCGCCAACCATCACGGGCTTGCGCCCGAAGGCGTCTGACAAAGGTCCGGTGAACAACGTCCCGACCCCCATTCCCAGCACAAAGCTGGTGATGATCAGTTGCGCGCGGTTAAGGTCAAGCGGGGTAAGGTCGCGGCCAATTTGGGGCAGCGCGGGCAGCATTGCGTCGATGGAAAAAGCAACGGTCGCGGCCAACATTGCCATCAAGGCAATGAATTCAGTCTGAGGAAGGCGTTTCATAAGGGGGTTCCAGCAAAAAAGACAAACGATCTGCTGTTTCAGACAGCAGACACAGGATTCGAGGTGCAGGAACCCCTAGGGCGCGAGCGCCACCTGATGCCTGTCGTTATTATGCCATGCTGGCTGCGGTTGGCGCATCACAGATCGCCGGTTTCCCGCATCACGTCGCGGATCACATTGGCCCAAACCTCGGGCGGCTGTGCGCCGGGGACCGCGTGTTTATGGGCAACAATAAAAGTTGGCACCGCATTCACGCCCATTTTGCGGCTATGGGCGTCGCGGGCCCGAATATCGTCGGCGTCCGCCGCTGACGCGAGCAGTTTTGTCACCATGGCCGCATCCATTTCCGCGGTATCGGCAATGTCGGCCAAGACCTCGTGACTGCCGATATCGCGCCCTTCGACAAAATACGCCTTGAACAGCAAATCCACGACATATGATTGGCGCTGCTCAATACCTGCCCAATGAATAAGGCGGTGTGCGTCGATCGTGTTGGGCGTGACCTGCATGGCGTCAAAGTTGATGACAGCCCCTGCTTTTTGTGCGGCGTCAGCGACCGGTGCATAGGCTTTGATCGCGGCGTCTTTGCCGCCGAATTTGGTTTCCAGATAGGTGCGCCGGTCCATGCCGCCAGCGGGCATATCAGGGTTCAGCTGAAACGGGTGCCATTCAATAACGAATGGGTGATCGGGAACATCACGCAGCGCCGCGTCCAGATTGGTTTTGCCGATATAACACCATGGGCAGATCGGGTCGGAAATGATGTCGAGTTTGACCATAGTGGGGCTCCTGATGTGTGGTTTTGGCGCGGCGACGCCCAAGACTAACCCGAAAGGTCATAGCATGTTCCTGTCCGAGGACCAGAGCAGAAGTCGTGCGGAAATGCACAGCGAAATCTGTGCTGTTGCAACGGATCATAACGCCCATTATGACCTGGATATGTCTGAACCTGACCCTAAAAACCTGATCCGCGTGGCCCATGAAAACGGGGATAACACGATTGCGCAACCGCTGGATTTGGGCGCGCGGGTGCGCGAATTGCGCAAGGCCCGCGATTGGACGCTTGAACAGGCGGCCCAGCAGGCGGGCCTCGCGCGATCGACCCTGTCCAAAATCGAGAACGGGCAGATGTCGCCAACCTATGACGCGCTTAAGAAATTGGCGGTGGGATTAGAGATTTCAGTCCCGCAACTGTTTACGCCGCCATCCAAGGGGCAGGTGAACGGTCGGATGGCGGTGACGCGCAATGGTGATGAGGGCACGAAAATCACCACCACCTATGAGCACGCGATGCTGGCAGAGGCGTTAACGACCAAAAAGATGCTGCCATACCGCGCCCGCATTCGTGCCCGCAAAATGGAAGATTTTGACGGCTGGGTCCGACACGACGGCGAAGAATTTTTGTATGTGCTGACGGGACATATCCGGCTTTACACAGAATTTTACGAGCCGATCGAACTGAAACGTGGTGACAGTGCCTATTACGATGCGGCGATGGGCCATAATGTTGTGTCACTTAGCCCTGAGGATGCGACAATCTTGTGGGTGACATCGCTGACCTGACGCGTTGGGTCTAGGTCTGGCGCTGAAACAGCCACGGCAGGATTAGCGCGCCGATGCCAACCCCGATCAGCTGCATCACGATGAACATCGGGATATGCGCGGGGTTGATCCCTGCAAATGTATCGCTGAAACCGCGCGCGATCGTGACGGCCGGGTTAGCGAAACTGGTTGATGATGTAAACCAATAGGCCCCTGTGATATAAAGCGCGACCAACGTTGGCACGGCATCCGGTTTTGATTTGATCCCGCCAAAGATGACAAAGAGCAAGCCGAAGGTTGCCAGAATTTCAGAAAACCATTGTGCGGCTCCGGTCCGGTCTGTGGTCGCGACCTGCATGATGGGCAGGTCAAACATCATATGCGCCGCCCAGACGCCCAGCAAACCGCCGAAAATCTGCGCCATAACGTAGGCGCCCGCATCCGTCAGGGTGATTTCGCGGCGCAGCACAAAGGCCAGCGTGACGGCGGGGTTAAAGTGCGCCCCTGAAATCGGCCCAAGCGTGGTGATAATCGCGTAAAGGATGCACCCCGTTGCAATCGCGTTGGCCAAAAGCGCAATCGCGACATTTCCCCCCGATAGGGTATCGCCCATAATACCAGATCCGATCACACCGACCAATAGAAACGCGGTGCCAAGGGTTTCGGCAAAATATTTATGCATGACGGGCCTTTAAGACTGACGTGGGTTCGGCCCCGCCTAAGGATCGATTGTAACAAATCCATGACGGCGGGGCCGGGGGGTTAGTCTTCGGAATACCACCAAACGTCAGGTTGCCAACCCGGCCAGTCGCCAAAGATCGGCATGGTGTCAGGAAAGTGCAGATTTTTCGAATGCGCGATCCGGCTGATGTTCCATTGGTAAATCGGGATCACATAGCGCCCGGCAGTCAGCGTCCGATCAAGCGCTTTGACGGCTGCGACAAAGTCGTCCTGGCTTTCTGACGTAAGCAAGCGACCGATCATCGCGTCGACTGCGGGCGATTGCACGCCCATCAAATTCCGCCCGCCGGGTTCGTTGGCATATTCGGACCCGTAATAGGTGTATTGTTCATTGCCGGGCGACAGCGACGATGACCGCTGGAAATAGGTCATGTCAAAGTCGTAGGCGTCGGTGCGTTCTTTGTATTGTGCGCTGTCGGTCATGGTCACTGTCGCGTTTACCCCAATCCGTTTCAGCGATTCCATATACATGTCGATGATCGATTGATTTTCGGCGCCGCCCTGTTGCAGCAATATTTCAAAGGTGAAAACTGTGCCGTCGGTGTCTTTTAGAACCCCGTCTTGGACTGTCCAACCCGCAGCGGCCAGTTGTTCAAGCGCGGCCGCGGTGCCGGCACGGTTACGTTCGCTACCGTCCGCAACAGGCAGGCTGTAGCCATCCAGCGTACCGGGGATTAGATCAGCAGCAAAGGGTTCCAGAAATTCGCGCACCCGGCCAGTGGCCGCATCGTGCGACATCGCCAGCGGCGAGTTCGACCAATACGATGTAATGCGCGGCTGTGCCGAACCGGTCATTGTTTCATTGATAAATTCAAAGTTGAAAATTTGAATCATCGCGTCGCGCACCCGCCAATCGGCAAACTGCGGTTTACGGGTATTCATGACAAACCCCGTCATCCCTGATGGGCGTTCATGCGGCAGTACAGACAAGACGACATCGCCGTTCTGGACGGCAGGAAAGTTATACTGACTTTCCCAACGGGCGACGTTGGTTTCACGGTTCGAATTTACTTCGCCGACTTTGAACGCTTCGAATGCGGCGGTCTCATCGCCAAAGAATTCAAGCCGGACTTCGTCGATGTTGTTGGTACCCACGCGGAATGGTACATCGTTCCCCCAATAATCCGGGTTCCGCCGCAATGACACAAAGCGGCCCGCCTCAAAACTGTCGATCACATAAGGGGCCGACGTGATCGGCACGATCTCGGTGGTGCTTTCTGCGAAATCGACGCCGTCCCACTGGGCCTTTTTCAAAATCGGGCGCATTCCGGCCAGCAAAACCAATTCGCGGTCGTCCGTATTAAACGTCAGCCGCATAGACCGTTCCCCGGTTTGTTCCATGCTGGCAACTTTGGTCCAGAAGCCCAGATAGCGGGGGTGGCCGATGGTGCCCAAGGTTTCATAGGACCACATTGCATCTTCGATCGTCACCGGGCTGCCGTCCGAGAATGTCGCGCCTTCACGCAGGGTAAATTCAACCCATTCACGATTCGGCCCGGTTTCGACCGATTCGGCTAAAACACCGTAAAGTGTGAAAGGTTCATCGAGGCTGCGGCCCATAAAGCTTTCGCCGACGAAGTAGCGCAATTGCCACGGAACGGACCCTTTGCGGATGAACGGGTTCAAGCTGTCAAAGCTGCCGATCTCTGCGGTGGTGATGTGCCCGCCCGATGGCGCTGTCGGGTTCACGTAAGGCATAGACGCAAAATCCGGTGGTAGTGCCGGATCACCATACATAGCTATGCCATGTTGCGGCTCGGCGATGGCGAACGTGCCTGCCGAAACAAATGCCGCGACGGCGGTAAGCCCGCGCCAGCGGCGATGAAAATGCGATGTCATATGATGTGCCCCGTTATGATTATTTTGTGTGTCGTCTTTCATCGTAAAGCGGCTTTTCAGTCTTTTCAAACTTTTAGCTTGGAGCCGCGCAGATGATTGCTTATAAAGGTGTTACTGCTCGATAGGTTTCTTGCCTGTATGAAACCTGCCTCAATAACTTTACGCCCGCCTTGTGCGGGCGTTTTTTTATTGGCGATGAACACTGATAGTGGCCTTTGCAGTTGCAGCATGTACAGTGAGTCGCAAAGCAACTGTTGGGAGCGAAGTTCATGTCACTTTCGGGAAAAACTGCCGTTATCACCGGGTCAAATTCAGGGATCGGGCTGGGTGTGGCCCGCGAATTGGCCAAAGCCGGGGCCAATGTGGTGATCAATTCATTCACCGATACGTCCGAAGACCACGCATTGGCCGCTGAAATAGCAGACGTCTGCGGTGTTGACGCGAAATATGTGCAGGCGGATATGTCCAATGGCGATGATTGCCGTCGGTTAATTGTTGCTGCCGGGGGTTGCGATATTTTGATCAACAATGCGGGCATTCAACACGTTTCGCCGATCGAGTCGTTTTCCCCCGCCAAGTGGGATGCGATTATCGCGATCAACCTCAGTTCGGCGTTTCACACCACCGCAGCCGCCGTCACGGGTATGCGCGAACGCGGTTGGGGACGGATCATCAATATCGCCTCAGCGCATGGTTTGACCGCATCCCCGTATAAATCGGCCTATGTCGCGGCGAAACACGGGATTGTCGGGTTAACCAAAACTGTCGGGCTTGAAACCGCGCAAGACCCGATCACCTGCAACGCCATTTGCCCCGGTTATGTCCTGACCCCCTTGGTCGAGGCCCAAATCCCCGACACGATGAAAGAATATGGGATGTCGCGCGAGGATGTGATCAAAAAGGTTCTCTTGGAACGGCAGCCATCGAAAGAATTTGCAACGGTGGAACAACTCGGGGGTACTGCGGTTTTCTTGTGTTCTGACGCGGCGACGCAGATCACCGGCACAACAATCAGCGTTGATGGCGGCTGGACCGCGCTGTGAAACGCATAAACCTTGCCCTGCAGGGGGGCGGGGCGCATGGTGCGTTCACGTGGGGTGTGCTGAACCGCTTGCTGCAGGAAGATGATATCGAGATCGCGGCCATTTCAGGGACCTCTGCGGGGGCGCTGAATGCCGCCGCTCTCAAGTCGGGCTTGGTCGAAGGCGGCCGCCAAGGAGCGATTGATAATCTGGCATGGCTGTGGGGGCAGGTGGGGGCAATCACCGACCCGCGTCTGACCGCGTGGGTGTCGTCACTGGGGTCGACTGCGCATCTATGGGCAAAGGCGATCGAATATTCGCCGGCCTATGCCGCCTTTGATTTCACCACGCGTATGATGTCGCCCTATGCTTATGGACCTGCTGCGCGTAACCCGTTGGAAAAAATCGTTAACCGGTTTCATTATGACACGATTTGTACCCAAGCCGGGCCAGAATTGCATATTTGCGCAACCAACGTCCGGTCCGGGAAAATTCGTGTATTCACGGGTGATGAAATATCGACAGATGTCATTATGGCATCGGCCTGCTTGCCAAGCCTGTTTCAAGCTGTTGAATTTACCGACCCGCAAACGGGCAAAACCGAAGCATTTTGGGACGGTGGATACACCGGAAATCCCGCTCTTTTTCCATTGTTTGACAAACACTTACCGGACGATATTCTGATCGTAAATATCAATCCGCTTTACCGTAATGACCTGCCTATGGATGTCCAGTCGATCCAAAACAGGGTAAACGAAATCAGCTTTAACAGCAGCCTGTTGCGGGAATTGCGCGCAATCGATTTTGTGGCACGGTTGATTTCAGACGGTGTGATGCCGCAGGGTGCCATGAAAAAGGTACTGGTGCATATGATTGCGGATGATCAGTTGATGAACACGCTCAGCGTTGCAACAAAGACGATCCCGACCCCTGTGGTTTTGGGGCGTCTGCGCGAGGCAGGAGAGGCGGGTGCCGACGCCTTTTTACAAAAGCACAAAGCAGATCTGAATGAACGCGCAACAGTGAACCTGACGGATATGTTCAGCTAAGCAGCTTAACCGCCAAGGCCCACATCACCAGACCAATCAGCACGTCCAGCACGCGCCAAGCTTTGGCAGATTGCGTGATCGGTGCCAGCAGCCGCGCACCGTAGCCAAGGCTAAAGAAAAATACGAATGACGCGATGATGGCACCGACGCCAAAGGCGATCTTTTGCGCGGCGTCCACATATTGAACAGAAATGGCACCAATCAGCCCCAAGGTATCAAGGTAGACGTGGGGATTCAGCCATGTCAGCGCGGCTGCGGTGGCCAGCGTCGCCCAAAGTCCTGATGATTTTCCAGCGATTTGCAGTGCGTATTCGCCCAGATATGCAGCCCAAAGCCGCATCGCGCCATAGACAATCAAGAACGCCGCGCCACCCCACGTCATTATTCGGGGCAACAGCGGATAGAGGTCAACGACCGCCCCAAATCCGAAAACACCCGCTGCGATCAGCAATGCATCAGAGCCCGCACACAGCAGACACAGCCAAAACACGTGATTGCGCGCCAAACCCTGCCGCAACACAAACGCATTTTGCGCACCGATTGCCAAAATCAGGCTAAATCCGGTGGCAAAGCCCGTCAGGCTTGCGCCGAACATCAGGGTTGGTCCGCGATCGATTCTGTCGCCGCTTTCGGATAGACAAGCCCTGCGGAAATCACCAGCTTGGCCGCGTCTTCGACTGTCATGTCCAATATCCTGACTTCGCTAAGCGGTAGAAACAGCAAAAAGCCCGATGTCGGGTTTGGCGTTGTGGGCAGAAAGACGGTGACGATCTGTTCGCCGTTGCTGAGCTTTTCGGCGATCTCGCCTTTGGCATTGGTCGACACAAACGCAATGGCCCATATTCCGGGGCGCGGGTATTCAACCAAACATGCCTTGTCGAACGAGGTATCGCGTTGGGAAAACACTGTTTCCGCAAGCTGTTTGGCTGCGTTATAGACGGATCGGATAACCGGCATCCGGTCAACATACCGTTCGCCAAACCGAATAAACGACCGCCCCATCAGCCCCTTGCCAATCCAGCCCACCAGAACGGTAAAGATCAGAAAGATAAACACGCCAATGCCGCGGACATTGACGGTGATTTCATTGGGTGGTGTGCGGCCGAGCAAGCGGTTTACCAACTGTTCTGGTTGGTAGGCGTCCGGCACAAACGGCCACACCCAGCTGTCGATCCAACCGACGACCGTCCAGATCAGCCACAGCGTCAAGCCGATCGGCGCGACAATAATCAGCCCTGCCAGAAAATTCCGGCGGAGACCCGACAGAATTCCGGATTTATGCCGGCGTTTACTGTCGTCAGGTGCGGGTGCGGTCATCAATTATTCTTTCAAAAAACACTCGCCTACATTTAGGCGCGCACAGAACCCGTCACAACCATCGCATCAGTTGTTTTCGCCCACTTGCCCCATCGCGATGGCGATTTGTGCCGCCAAACGGGCGTTATTACGTACCAGTGCTATATTTGCGGTCAATGACCGCCCGTCGGTCAGTTCAAAAATACGCCCCAGCAAGAACGGGGTCACGGCCTTGGCGTTGATATTTTGTGCCTCGGCTTCGGCCAATGCTTGGGAAATGATCGGGGCCAGTTCACCCGCCGGAATTTGATCTGCCTGTGGAATCGGGTTTGTCACCAATTGCCCACCCTTTAGCCCCATCGCGGTGCGCATCAGTTGCGCGCGCGCAATATCTGCGGCGCTGTCCATCCGCAGCGGTGCGGGCATGTTCGATTGCGCTGACCAGAATGCGGGCAATGTGTCTTGGCGATACGCGATCACGGGTACACCCAGCGTTTCCAGCACTTCGAATGTTTTGGGCAGGTCCAATATTGCCTTGGCGCCCGCAGCGACGACCGTCACTGCCGTCTGCGCCAGTTCATGCAGGTCTGCGGAAATATCAAAGCTGTCTTCTGCACCACGGTGCACGCCGCCGATACCGCCCGTTGCAAAGACGTGAATGCCCGCCATCTGTGCCGCGATCATGGTTGCGGCCACGGTCGTGGCACCGGTGCCGCCGGTTGCCATACAGGCCGCCATATCAGCCCGCGACAGTTTTGCGACGTTTTCTGCCTGTCCAAGGCTGTCGAGCTGGTCCGCCTCGAGACCGATGTGCAAAACGCCGTTCATGACAGCGATTGTGGCGGGGGTCGCGCCTGCGCTGCGAATATCGTCTTCGACCAAACGCGCGGTTTCAACGTTCTGCGGAAACGGCATGCCGTGGGTGATGATTGTGCTTTCCAAGGCCACAATCGCGGTGCCAGCGGCACGGGCACTGGCCACTTCGGCGCTATAGGTGATGTTCATCATAGGGGTGTTTCTCCGGATACGTAGGTCGCCGCGGCGTTCAGTGCGCGGGTCAATGCGGCGGGTCGGTCCATGCCTTGGGCTTCGGACACGATATGCGCCGCCATAAAAGTATCGCCTGCGCCGGTAACGCGTGTCACCATAACAGCAGGCGGGGTTTGGGTAATAATGTCGCCAAGCGTCCCTTCGGACGCGGATTTCCCGCCATCCGTGACCAAAACGCGGTGTGCACCGCGTGCAATCAAGCCCGCAGCGGCAGTGGTGCTATCGTCAAAGCGGGTTTGGCAAAGCAATCCCGCCTCTTCAAGGTTTACGTAAAGCGTTGCGGATGGATGCCCAAGAAGCGCAAGCAACCTTTCCGCCTTGCCCGGAGACGCGGGCGCCACGCGCAGGTCAGCGGATTTGAACAGGGGCGATGTCGCGATGGTTTGCAGCAATTCTTCGGTTAAATTCCCATCCAGTGCGACGGTGCCAACATAAGGCGCCTCGGCGGTGCCAAGCGCACCGTTTGCCAGCGGGCGCAGGATTTTTTCACCCGACGCCTCAAGGGAATGCGCGTCGGCGATGGCCGCGATCAGACCATTTGCGCCCTCTATCGCCATATAGACATCCGTAGGCAGGTCTTCGGAGCGATAGATATGATCACAGATCATGCCCATCCGCACAGCGTCATTGACCAGTTCGTCACCTTCGGGATCGCGCCCGATCGACGTCAATAATGCCGGGGTCATCCCGAACCGGCGCAGCGTCATGGCGATGTTCATCGCGACGCCGCCGGGCAGGCGGGTGATACGCCCGGGTACGTCTGATCCCACGCGCATCGAACTCGCCGTGCGCCCGATCACGTCCCACAGGACGGATCCAATACAAAGAATGTCAGGTTGCTGTGTCATTTGCCCGTTCTGACCGAGGCGCAAGAAATGCGCAAGCGACAGGTTACTGTCCTGCCGTTACCATTTGCCTGATCTTGACCGCCTTTTCAAAGTGGTCAAGTTGATGGGTTTCGATCCACCAGCGGGCTGCCTCCATTAACAGTGCGGGATTATCGTTGCGGTTTGCGAAGAACGCGTAAAAAGACAGCCCAACCGTTTCGCCCTTTTGGACAATTTTCTGATTGCACACCGCGATGATTTTTTGGCGCAGACCATCCCTCATTCAGGGACCGCAAAGGTCAGGTTAGCCCATAAGGTTTCCCAGACCGCCCCTGTTTCTTCTTGCAGCACTGCGGCCGGTTCGCGCAACACAACCGCGTCAACCATATAGCTGTTGCCGGTGGCGACAGGAAACGTGGCGATCCCGTCAGAATCCGTGCGGTAAAAAGCCACGCTCACGTCGCCCGCGGGGGTCTTCTCAAAGACCTCGATCTGGGTTTCGGCACGCACATCTTGGCGATAAAATAGCTGGATCTTGAACCCGCCAGACAGATCGTCGGTATAGGGATTAGTAAGCGCAACAATTTCCGTCTCAAGCCCGGTGCGGCTGTCGGCACCGATGCTGTTGCCGACACCAATCAGAGTTTTGGAATAGCGCGAATAGACTTCTTCAAAACCCGCTTCGGGTAGCCCGCGTTCGCGGTGGCGCGTCAGGACATCGCCCAAATCCTTGTGATCAACAAAGCTTTGAAACTTTTCCCAAGCTGCATAATCGACCGTTGCGTTGACCGCTTGATAGGCGACAACATTCAACCCTTCGGCCAAGGCAGGCTGATGAAGGGCAGGCCGGTCACCTGCACGACCTTCGACATTTGCGGTCATGTCTCCGGCGAAGACGGCAAACCGTGTAAACCTTTGCGGAAAATACACTAATTTTGTGCCCCCAAAGTCCTGACCATTGACAACGTCAGCCTCAAGGCTACCCTCAACGGGAATTTGATAGGTCGTGGGCTCTAGCCAAAACTCGTGGGCCGCCGCAGGCACAGCCAAGACCGAAAAGAGAAGAGCAAAAATGCGCATAGGTGTTTCCTTATCTAACATGGCAAGGGTCGTTTTCCACGCCGTGATGTCAAGCGTGATCACGTTCATTGTGATGACAAATGCAGTGCACGCCCACGAGGTCTTTCCCAGCATTCTGAATTTACGGGCGGCTGACGGGCAGATCATGATCGAAATCGACGTCAACGCCGAGGCTATACTGGCAGGCGTCGACCTAAGCGCGATCGAGGATACGGATCAGGCGGACAACGCCAGCGATTATGACAGCTTGCGCGCAATGGCACCGCAAGAGATTGCCGACAGGTTTGACGCCTATTTTCCGACGTTTTTGGAAAACCTGACTGTTCTTGCCGATGGTGAACCGATTGCGCTGCGGGATAATGGAACCCTTGTTGATCCCGCCGAAAACGAAGGCGCGCCGCGCAACACGCTGCTGAGTTTGGTCGGAACCTACCCGGCTGGCGCCGAAGCGCTGCAAATCGGGTGGGCCGCACAATATGGTACGTTGATTGTGCGCCAGAATGATATCGCCAATGCCCCCTACACAGGGACGCTGGCCGGCGGAGAAGTCTCTGACCCGTTTTTGATCGATGGCGGTTCAGCGCAAACAGGCTGGCAGGTATTTGGCAGCTATATTCCGATCGGTTTTGACCACATCGTGCCAAAAGGGCTGGATCATATCCTGTTCGTCCTTGGCCTGTTTTTCCTGTCCGCCCGTGTACGGCCGTTGCTGACCCAGGTTTCGCTGTTCACGCTGGCACATACGCTGACGTTGGCGCTTGCGGCTTTGGGGTATGTCGTGCTGCCCGGCAGCATCGTGGAACCGCTGATCGCGGCGTCCATCGTTTTTGTCGCGGTCGAAAATATCTTTGCAAAGGGACTAAGCCCATGGCGCCCCTTTGTCGTCTTTGGCTTTGGGTTGCTGCATGGTCTGGGGTTTGCATCGGTGCTGGCCGAATTCGGGCTACCTGAAAACGCCTTCATACCCGCGCTTATCGGCTTTAACATCGGTGTCGAGCTGGGCCAACTTGCGGTGATCGCCGTCATGTTCCTGTGTGTCTGGCAGGCGCTGCGTGTTGACAGAGGTAAAAACGAGGTGGGACAGGGCTATGCTGTTTATGCCGTGCTATTCGCCATCGCCGCTGTCTTGGCCGTGATGAATCCAGTTGCATTGCAAAGCCTGATCGAAGGTCCGGTTTGGCTGTTCGCCGCACCGCTGGCGATGGTGTTTCTATTAAGCGCGGTATCGATCCATTTCCGTGATCATCTGGACGCGTACCGACGCATCGTGGCTGTTCCTGCGTCCGTCGCAATCGCCGCAGTCGGGGCCTACTGGTTCGTCGAAAGGGTGTTTCTTTGAACGTCCTGCTCGTTTTGTACGAAATACGCGTGCCGCAGGCGACCAAAAGGGTTGCATCCGGTCCCAAGCCAAGTTAAAGCGCACGCACTTAATCCCGCAGGCGGGGGCGGGTCCGATGGGGAGAAATCCCAAAGGATCCACCGGTTGGACATCCGTCTAATCCCCCGCTGAGGTAGAAACCGGAAAAGGAAAAAAGACATGGCTCTTCCTGAGTTCTCCATGCGCCAACTGCTTGAAGCAGGCGTACACTTTGGTCACCAGACCGCCCGCTGGAACCCGAAAATGGGTCAGTACATCTACGGTTCGCGCAACGGCATCCACATCATGGATCTGACACAGACTGTTCCAATGCTGGATCAGGCGCTGCAAGTCATCCGTGACACCGTCGCCAAAGGCGGCCGCATTCTTTTTGTTGGCACCAAGCGTCAGGCTGCAAAGCCTATCATGGAAGCCGCAGAGAAATCCGCACAGTTTTACATGAACCACCGTTGGCTCGGCGGCACGCTGACCAACTGGCAGACTGTTTCGCAGTCGATCAACCGCCTGAAGGCGATTGACGAAGCTTCTGCAAACGGTTTCGCTGGCCTGACCAAGAAAGAGCGTCTTGGCATGGAACGCGAGCAAGGCAAACTTGAAGCATCCCTTGGCGGTATTCGCGAAATGGGCGGCGTGCCTGACCTGATCTTCATCATCGACGTGAACAAAGAAGACCTGGCCATCCTTGAAGCCAAAAAGCTGGGCATCCCGGTTGTGGCTGTTGTGGATACCAACTGTTCACCAGACGGTATCGACTATGTGATCCCAGGGAACGACGACGCGGCACGCGCCATCGCTTTGTACCTTGATCTTGCAGCACGCGCAGCGCTGGACGGTATGTCCGCGCAGCTGGGTGCGGCTGGTGTTGATATGGGCGCCATGGAAGAATTCGCTGAAGAAGTTGTTGCTGAAGAAGCTGCAGCTAACTAAGCGTCACAAAATAGTCGGGTAGGGGGCCTATGTCCCCACCCGCAGATATATGAATTCCGCTTAAGGAGAAGTAACATGGCAATCACCGCTGCAATGGTGAAGGACCTGCGCGACAGCACTGGCGCAGGCATGATGGACGCGAAAAAAGCGCTGACCGAAACAGACGGCGATATGGAAGCTGCGGTCGATTGGCTGCGCACCAAAGGTTTGGCCAAAGCTGCCAAAAAATCTGGCCGTACTGCTGCTGAAGGTTTGGTTGCTGTCGCGGTTTCCGCTGGCAAAGGCGTCGCTGTCGAAGTGAACTCTGAAACCGACTTTGTTGCGAAAAACGCAGACTTCCAGAAAATGGTTGCAAGCGTCGCAAATGCAGCACTGGGTGTATCCGATCTGGACGCATTGAAAGCAGCTGATTTGGGCGGCAAAACCGTTGAACAGACTGTAACGGATGCAGTGGCTGTGATCGGTGAACACATGTCAGTGCGCCGTATGGCTGTCCTGGAAGGCACATCGGTTGTATCATACGTACACAACGCCGCTGCCACAGATATGGGTAACATCGGTGTTCTGGTTGCGTTGAATGGCGACAACGACGCGTTTGGCCGTCAGGTCGCAATGCACATCGCCGCTGTCAACCCTGCGTCCCTGTCCGAGGCTGATCTTGATCCGGCTGTAGTCGAGAAAGAAAAGCAAGTTCAGATCGACATCGCGCGTGAATCTGGCAAACCAGACGCTGTGATCGAAAAGATGATCGTTGGCCGTATGCAGAAATTCATGGCTGAAGTCACATTGCTGAACCAGCAGTTTGTGGTGAACCCAGATCTGACCGTGGCGCAGGCCGCCAAAGAAGCTGGCGTTGAAATCACTGGCTACGCCCGCCTTGAAGTCGGTGACGGCATTGAAGTTGAAAAAGAAGATTTCGCAGCCGAAGTTGCGAAACTGAAAGGCTAATCGCCAACTCAGTGAGTTTTAAAAGCGCGTCAGATGTTCTGACGCGCTTTTTTTTTGTAAAAAAACATCTTTTAATTGTGGTGCTGTCATTAATATCTATTCTAAGCTGTTTTTGATTTTCTGTGAGCAAGGGGCAGCATGATGACGATGATCACAAGGACAGACACTGACAATTCCTATGCATGGGACACGATTACGACATGGTATGATGAGATGGGTGAAATCCTAGAACGTTCAACCACCTACGATAATGGCGTCGTGAAGGACCAGTCGTTCGCATCCGGCGTAATTACCGCGGCATCCCAAAATGACGTGTTGAATGTCTTTGATTGGGATACGATCGTGTTCAAATATGATGAAGATGGCGATGTTTTGGAAAAAACAACCGCTTATGACGATGGCACAACAAATATGGCCATCTATCAGGATAATGTGTTAGCCGGGCGAATTGTGCTTGATGCACAAGACGGGTCAGGCGGCGTCCACGACTGGAATGCAAAAATGTTCGCTTACGCGCCTGATGGGTCAGTCATGATATCAGCCACGGAATATGACGACGGTGATGAGCTTTTTATCATCTATGCCGAAGGCGAAAAACAAACCAGCATCGGCGTTGATAACGATGACAGCGACCCATGGTTAATGCATGTGACCGAATATGGCGGCGTGGCGCCTGTGACCACATATTACGATAACGTCGCAGACATTCCTGACCCCTATCTCGAGTATCTGGGGATGATGGTTGGTTAAAATCGCAGCGGCACCGTGCTCGGGAAAAGACACGGTGCCGCAATGATAACAGGCGCGACCACTTCGGGACAAGGACGCACATCTATCATGGTACTGGCGTCAACGGGCAAACCCGTGACACCAGCGTCCGGATAACCGGCACAGGTACAGAGCCTTGTAATCGCAAGGGTTAACAACCTGCTGCTCCTAGGCCTAAGGCCACCACTCACGGAACATGTGTAGGATGGCAAATGACGCAGCGTCACGAAAGTCAGGGAAACCTGACCTTACGCAGGTTTGTTAGTTTTTTACCCAAAGTCATATGCAATTTCATTGCGCTATACCTCGGCATCGACAACGAACATCTGATTGTAAAATGCAGCCTTTAGAACGGCCTGGGCTGTTGTTTCCACATCCAGCGCCTCACGCGCGAGGCGGAGGTGTTTTTCGACTGTTGCGGGCGTCAAGCCAAGCAAAACAGCAATGTCTTGGGTTGTCTTTCCGTCACCGACCCATTGCAAAACTTCGCGTTGGCGTTTGGTCAGGTGGCGGTCACCAGAATAGGGTAGGGTCAACAGCTTAAGGTGCATGACGTTGTTCATCACAATAATCGATTCACCATGTTGCGCCCAGACTTGTTCCACCGCGTCTTGGCTGACGCCGGGGCGCGCGGTCAGGGCGATCGCCCCTTTGGTCCGTTCCGAAATGGACCTGAAGCTGATGGTATACCCGGCCGTCACTTGCATAGAGCGGTTAAAGTCCATGACCCGCTTTTCACTTGGCGTCAGGTTTTCAATCCGGCTCATATCCATCATCCAACGCCAGCTACACGCGCCGTTATTGGCCAGCGCCCATTTGATCATCGGCGCGTGATAGTAATACCCTTCATCAAAGAATACTTTCATGTATTCCGGGCTTTGCGTCGATAGCAGTACCCAATCTTGCGGATCACCCAAAGAGCTGGATGTGCGGTAACGGGTGAACCCGTACATCACGCGGTCAAATCCGAACTGGTCCATCTTATGGGTATGAAGTCGCCAGAGTTCCTCGACCGTTTGCGCATTGGTAAGTTGCGTCAGGTGATCGACGAAATCTCTCATACGGGGTCACCCACATATGTCATCATGGCATCCATCGCGAGCGGGTAGCCGTCCGCGCCAAACCCGCAAATTTGGCCCACACAAACCTTTGAAATATAGGATGTTTGCCGAAATGCCTCGCGGGCGTGAATGTTCGACAGGTGCAGTTCAATGACCGGCAGCATGATGCTGGCGATGGCATCCATCAGCGCAACTGACGTGTGGGTATACGCACCGGCATTCAAAATCACACCGACATGTTTTCCACGCGCAGCATGCAGCAAGTCGATCATGACACCTTCGTGATTGGTCTGGGCAAATTCGACCCCGATGTTCAGGGTTTTTGCCTTGGCCACACACATGTCTTCGACATCTTGCAACGTCGTTGTCCCATAAATTTCTGGCTGACGGGTCCCCAGCAGATTCAGGTTAGGGCCATTCAAGATCAATACAGAGCGTTTCATTTCGTTCGTTTAACACCTTTAGCGTGATGATCAAAAGAGAATTATACCAATAAGGTCGCCATCCCAAGCCGCCCTTAAAAACCTTATTCTGGCCGCATCAAGATCACGCCGGGATCACGCGCCAATCTTGAGATGTCTTGTGCGTAGAGGTTGGCCAGATGTCGATGTTCCCATGCGGTCCACGGATCGAAGCGGGCGTTTTTTGCGTTTGTGGGAAACTGGCCGTGCAACAGATCAATATGTTCAACGGCGGTCGCGATCCCTTGTGACAATATCAGATTTTGAATGTCTTGCATGGCGCGGGCGCTGGCAGCCGACGATATTGGCGGCGCTTTCGCACGTTTGAATTTACCTAGGTTTACATCTGGTCCGACAAGGTTGCGTAAAACCTGTGCCTGCATGTCCGGGCGTTCGCAAAAATCTTCAAATCGCCAAACATAGATTTTAGCGCTGCTAAACGCGCGCATGATTTCATCAATAAGGCCGTTCCAATCAAGCAGGCTCGTCATCACCTGATCCACCATTTCACGCGGAAAAATGACCGATTTTGTGCTGGGCTTGAGCGACCGTATGTAATCCACATAGGCTGACGCAAAAAAGTCGGCATAGTTGCGCACGGCCACGTGGACCTCGCGGACGGGAAAGGGGATTTCCTGCGCAACAACCCCCATAAAGCTATCTCCCGTACGGTAAAGCGCACCGCGCTTGGCGTAATGTCCGCGGTGCCCGGCAAGGTTTTCGTCGCTTAAAATAAGCCGCTGCGGACGCTCTTTTTGAACAGGTTTGAAAAAGCGCTGCGTCAGGTCACGCAGCGCCGCATCATTCAGCGCGCTCTTTTTCCGCTTTCCTGCCTGGACTGCGCTGCTGCGCTGACACGGAAGTATCAGATTTTTGCGGGTGTCCCTTTGGTCAACGTAAAGCACGCCTTGCTTGGCAAGATATCCTTGGTTGCGCTGCAAAGTGTCCTGCAGATAGGCGGACTCTGTCCAGTGAAACCCACCGTGAATAATGGTGTATGGTTCATGCATTGCTGACGCCAAAAATCATTGTTGTGACCGCTTGTAGGCGCGGTAGCTGGTTCTGGCGGCGCGTGCCATGCGGTCGCGACCTTTTTCCGCATAGTACTTTTGCAGCGATCCAACGTACCACGGCAGATCACGACGACCACGATACAGACTGTAAAAAAGGCGCGGTGTGATTTCACCGAACAAACCTTCGTACATCAGCGGCTTAAGAGCATCGATCTTGCGCAGGAACACCGCTGACTTGTGGCTTGAAAACCAACACTTATACGGTGTTACGTTTGGCCCCACGATACGTTCATAATGCTTCAGATCCGGTTCAAAGTAGGGATCGAAAAACACACTGACGGGGCCGCAGTTATCCAAATTTCCCTGTGCATCGCTCAGGGGCAGGGTCCAATCCTGCCGCCGCCCGATCCAATAGCGTTCTTCCCAAGGCACCAATGCCGGATCAAGGGTGGTTTGCGGGTTAAACGCAAGCACATGTGCACCCGGCACCAGGGACGCAAACACAAGCGCAGCAAAGGCACCCATTGACGAGCCCGCAAAGACCACGCGATCGTACCCTTTGAAAAAGCCGCCATCGGCAAGCTGCTGCATGCGCGCAATCAGCTGCGGGTCACGATACCAGACCTTGCCGTGCGCAAAGACGCCCAAATGCGAAATATGCTGGTCAAGCGCGAATTTAAACGCCCACGGACTGCGCGACGGACTATCGTCATTCACGTTGGACAGGTTGTCAAATGTCACCAAAAGAACGGGACGCAACCGTTTGACAAACATCAATGAATGGCGGCTATTCTTTTCCACAAACCCTTCGCCTGTTCCGGCTGGGGACAGTTCGGGAAACCAGATTGGCGGCGCGATCATGGCATCCTGCGCGGCCTCTGCAATCGTATCCAGGCTGTCGTCCGTGTCAGTGTCTGTCTCGGTGTCGCTCATGGTGCCTCGGCCAAGGTATGGGGTTGGTGTTGTAACTATCGTTTTCTGCGGCGTATGAAAACCGCTCCTTTATGGTATGTATTACTAAACTGTACAAAACTGCCTTGACAGCATCGGCCAGTCAGCAAAAAACGTCCTAAGCCGTAAAAGGGATTAAACCGATGAAAATTGCTGTTGCAGGACTGGGTTATGTCGGATTGTCCAACGCAGTGTTACTGGCGCAGCACCATCAGGTCATCGCGATCGACATTGATGCAACGCGGGTGGCGCAAGTGAACGCACGTCAGCCATCTATTGATGATGATGATATTGCGGATTTTTTGGCCAACAAAGACCTGAACCTTTCGGCGACAACCGATCCTGTTGCGGGCTATGCTGACGCGGACTTTGTGATCATTGCCACACCCACAAATTACGATGCGCGCACCAATCATTTCGACACATCCAGCGTCGAGGCCGTCGCGCGTCTTGCGGCACAATTGGCACCAACGGCGACAATCATTATAAAATCTACCGTGCCTGTCGGTTTCACAAAAGGACTGCGCGCAGATTTGTCCGCCGACAACATTATCTTTTCGCCCGAATTTTTGCGCGAAGGGCGGGCGCTTTATGACAACTTGCACCCATCCCGCATCGTTGTCGGGGACCATTCTGATGCTGCCCGTCGCTTTGCAGATCTCTTGGTTGAAGGTGCCGTCAAAAAGGACATGCCAGTTCTGTTCACCAACGCAACAGAGGCGGAAGCTATCAAGCTGTTTTCAAACACATTTCTTGCTTTGCGTGTCGCGTATTTCAACGAATTGGACAGCTACGCGATTGCCCACGGCCTGAACTCGCGCGAGGTGATTGATGGCGTGAGCCTCGACCCGCGGGTGGGTGCGCATTACAATAACCCGTCCTTTGGGTATGGCGGCTATTGTCTGCCAAAAGACACCAAGCAGCTATTGGCCAACTACGACCAGGTGCCGCAAAATATCATTGGTGCGATCGTCGAATCCAACCGGACTCGCAAGGATTTCATCGCAGATCAGATCATTGCAATGCGCCCGAAAATTGTCGGTATCTACCGGCTGGTGATGAAGTCAGGATCGACCAACTTTCGCGACAGCTCGATCCAAGGGATCATGAAACGCATCAAGGCCAAGGGCATTGAATGTATCGTCTATGAACCGGTGCTGGAAGAAGACCATTTCTTTCATAGCCGCGTGGTTGATGATCTGAACGCCTTTAAATCCGAAGCCGATTTGATCCTTGCCAACCGGTTGTCGCCTGATATCGCCGACGTGTCGGGCAAGGTGTATTCCCGCGATCTGTTCGAGGTAGACTGATGGCACGCAACAAAGTTCTGGTCACGGGTGCCGCAGGATTTATCGGCTTTCACCTGTCGCAGTTGTTGCTTGACGAAGGGTTTGATGTCGTCGGACTGGATAGTCATAACGACTATTATGACCCCAGCCTGAAAGCGGCGCGCGAAGCGCAGTTGTTGGCAAGGGATGGATACATCGGCATTCAGGGCAGGGTGGAAGACCCTGGTTTGCTTATGCAATTGTTTCAGACCCACCAATTTGATGCGGTCGTACATTTGGCCGCCCAAGCTGGCGTGCGCTATTCCATCGACAATCCACGCGCGTATACACAGGCAAACCTGATGGGCACGTTTGAACTGCTTGAGGCAGCGCGCGCATTTCCACCCAAACATTTGCTGCTGGCGTCGACCAGTTCGGTCTATGGCGCCAACACCAAGATGCCGTACCGCGAAACCGATCAGGTTGACCACCAGATGTCGTATTACGCGGCGACCAAAAAAGCCACCGAAGCAATGGCGCACAGCTATTCGCATCTGTTTGATCTGCCAGTCACGATGTTTCGGTTCTTTACCGTCTATGGCCCGTGGGGTCGGCCCGATATGGCACCGTATCTGTTCACCAGCGCAATTATGTCCAACCAGCCGATCAAAGTTTTCAATCATGGCGAAATGAAGCGCGATTTTACCTTTGTGCTGGATCTGGTGCGCGGTATCCGGTTGTTGATTGACGCCGTACCTGTGCGTCCAACCGACGGGATCGTGGACGAAGGCGATAGCCTGTCACCAGTGGCACCGTGGCGTGTGGTCAACGTGGGCAATGGTGATAGCGTGCAGCTGCGCGACTTTATCGGCGCGATTGAACGCGCATCCAACCACACAGCCGTCAAACAGATGTACCCGATGCAACCAGGTGACGTGCCAGCAACATGGGCGGATAATTCACTCTTGCGCAGGCTGACAGGCTATGCGCCAGAAACCAATGTCGACGACGGTGTGGCGCAATATGTTGCATGGCATCGCGCGTACTACGGCGTGTAAGTCATTGAAATTGTACGTATAGTTTACCCGTATATATTACATAATACTGATTATGCGCCAAATACATATATAGCTGCAAAGCTGTCGGAATGGCTATATAATGAGACTGAATTATTGGGACTGTGAATGCAGTCTTATCAAAGGTCTAGGTTGTTAGCTGTATTCATAGTTTTTCGGTCAAATCTTGGTAGTTCCTTGCTGATGTCACGCCGCAAGGTAGCGCTTTGCGTTACACGTATAACGAAGAACAGCTGATCCAATTAATTGAAGATTCCGGTTCGTTGATGATAGCAACTGCGCTTTGGTGCTGCGGTGCAAACCCCTGCCGCATAATGGACGCTATCGGCCCAAAGCCGACCTTCGAGGTTTGCACTAATGCTGCGAGGAAGCAATGTGCTCGATTGATATTGATCTGCGAAGCAGACGCAGTTGTACTCATTTGAAATGGCTAACAACATGACCGCAAGGCGCAACCATACCTTGCATAACAGGGGAGGTTAGCATTTATTGGGTTTAGAAAATTTTTAGGTAATTGATATGACAATTAAGGCAATAAAAGACCCCATACACGGCTTCATTGAGTTCGAGGGGGATTTTGAGAATGGACTCAGGCAACTTCTCGACGATCCTTTCTTCTTGCGCCTTCGTAAAGTCAAACAGCTGGGATTTTCCGACCACATATTTCCTTCAGCGACACATACTAGGTTCTCCCATTCCTTGGGGGTGTACTGTGTCGCGCGAAGAATGCTCGCGATTGTCGAACCTAATGCAGGTCCAGATGAATGGAGTAAAAAAGGAAAAGCATGCCTAGCGGCAGCCCTACTTCATGATATCGGGCATGGGATGTTTAGCCACGCTTTTGAGGGAGCAATGGAGAATTTCCTTAAAGAAGCCAAGCTGTCTGGTGGGCAGGATATTGCGCTTCGTGCCGCTGTGAACCACGAGAAGATAAGCGAGCGGATTATCATGGAATCTTCCGTTGCTGACACTCTTAAAGTCATTGGAGGCACAGATTTCCCCAAGCTCGTTTCCGATATCGTTCGCGGGAAGGATAAAACTTGTATTTATACTTCCATTGTTTCGAGCCAACTGGACGCAGACAGGCTCGATTATATCTTGAGGGACCCATATTTTGCGGGGGTTTCTTCGGGTCGAATAGATATTGATTGGATAATTAAGAACCTTCGATACTCTGATGTTGGGAATCTTTTATATTTTGATACAAAGGCTTACATCTCTATGGAGCAATTTGCCGTTAGCCTTTTCCAGCTTTATCCAACAATATACCTGCACAAGAAAACTCGCGCTTTAGAACATATGTTCTCTAAAATGCTGTGTCGTATTTTTGAGCTGATTTCAGATAACAGGTCGTCCGATGCAGGCATATCTAGCAGTCACCCGTTTGTGAAATTTTTCAGCGACCCTTCAAGTCTTGATAGCTCTCTCTTACTCGACGACACGGTACTGTGGGGGAGCATGTATCAGTTTAGAAGCTGTGACGACAGAAGAGTTAAAGACCTAGCAATTGCAATTTCAAATCGCAAAATATACAAGATGGTTGACCTTTGGCGGCTTGCTGATGAGTTATACTCCGAGCTTGGACTGGAGAATAAGTATACTGCTAAGAGTCGTGTTGAAATTCTTAATGATATCTGTCCGATGGCATTTGAAAAATTATGTGATAAACACTCGGGTTGGGAAGCACATCTGTTCTACGACAATTACTCCAGAAAAGTCTATTCTCCGGCCTCCAGCGGTGAAGGCAGCCCCCAGCAAATCAACATTAAGATTGGTGAAAAATTTGTAGACATATTCGACATGTCTCCAATTGTTGCAAGCTCGGCGAGCTTCCACATCCATCGTCTATACTTCGATCCCGATAGTTTTACAGAGGTTACGGAACTAAACAACTCCCTAAGAGAAACGCTCAGGGACGCGCTATTCAAGCTGAAGTTTCCCGAAGATAAGGCTATCGCTTCGTCATGAAATTTAAATCCCGCAACCTCAGATCAATTGCGAATATGGTAATCGGCGACAGCGACCACTTTCCTTATCGGTCTAGCTTCTACATTACGCAGTTTTTTGAAGAGTGTGATCTAGAATTCGTTCACGACGGTTCAACACGAGTAATTTGGACATCTGAGCGATTGTCCGAATTACTCGAAGATCCGCAACCTGCTGCGTTTCATCTACCTGCTAGGTTTTTAATTGTTCTCCGAAACTTATTGGATCAGAGAGAAGCAGAGGATAACGATCCAGGACGACAACTAGCATTGGACTCCCTAAACCAACCACTCATGCGTGAAGGGTTCGAAGCGTATTTCGATGAAGATCGTATACTTCAGGCACGGCATATAGGTAGTAAGACTGTTTCTGCAGCGACGAACCCCCACCGACCATTAACTCCGAAGGAAGCCGAGCGTAAGGAGTTACTAAATTCTTACCTCGATGGGTGCAGTGAAGACGAGTTGATTGAAGAAATTTTACTTCCGTTATTTAGGCAGCAGGGCTTTCATAGAATATCGGCCGCAGGTCATTCAGATAAAGCGCTTGAATACGGGAAGGACGTATGGATGCGGTTTGTCCTCCCTACACAGCATGTTCTATACTTTGGAATACAGGCCAAGAAAGGCAAGCTTGATTCAGCCGGCGCGACCAAAGGGTCAAATGCGAATGTTGCCGAAATTTATAACCAAGTATTAATGATGCTGGGACACGAAATATTCGATCCAGAAACAAACAAGAAGGCCTTAGTTGACCACGCGTTCATAATTGTTGGCGGAACAATTACAAAACAAGCCAAAAACTGGCTCGGCGGGAAGCTTGATGCTTCAAAGCGTAGTCAAATCTTATTTATGGATCGAGACGATATTATGGACCTATACGTGACATTGAATGTTCCGCTGCCGCATGGAGCATTGCCGAAAGAGGCAACGGATATTGACGAAATCCCTTTCTGATTGGCGATCCTCTAGGGAACAGTCCAAGTTGTTGACTTGCAGTATGCAGTTGCAGCGAATGTCAGCTTCCCGCCCAAATTAATACCACTTTGCTGGAAACCTAAGCAGCAAACGGTCCAGCTCTGCATTTTGCTCAGGTTCCAGGTCAGCACGTAATTCTTGGAATGTAGGGTCCCTACCCCATCGGCATTGTTTTAGACCCTTGATCGTGAACAGGTTTACACGAGACTTGAGCAATGCTGCGATAAGGCCGTGGGCTTTTCGTTGAACAGCAATGGATGACGCTCGGTAAGGTCGTTCCATCAATCTAATGTTCCGAGGGTTCGGTCGAGCCGGAAACGCTGCGCTGGCAAACAAGTCTATCGGCGAACGCAAACCGTCACGTGACTTTATGAGTATGTTGGCAAACGCGAAGGCAAAGTCATGAAATTCGCTTTTGTCTTTCTTTTTTGACCGTTGTCTCAGACTGGCCTCAAGCGCCCTTTCAAAATTGATCGCGTTGTTCCATGCCGCATTGACGCGTTTGTCACGGCCGACCTCCTTTGCAGTGACTGCGGACATATCTGGAAGCCCGAGCTGGTTAGCATAGAGTGAACCGCACTGACTACACGCCAATGCAACAAGGCCGCTTCGGACAACAAACGACATCCCAGCTTGGCGGTCATTGCAGTTGAGACAATACGTCGTCATCGGTCTTCGATGGGTGTGGCAAAATGTTCGCGGTATCATCCGCCAGGACAACCTCAGGAACTGATGATCGCCTTCGAGCTGATCGGTCAATAAACAGCGCGGGCACCATGCATATGAAGGGTGTTTGCCGAAATCGTCACCATCCGTGTTGTTGCCCCCTGCCCGTCTGAGCCATTTGCTGTGAATATCCTTTTTTGTTCCCGGTAGCGTGAGTAGCGATAATCTTCGCTTCACCGGATCCAGCGCATCATTCAAAGCGATCAGAAAGTCGCCTTGATCCAGCGCATCGAGGTCGTCCGGAAACTGAACAGATTTTTGAAATAGCTCTTGGGGAAATATCTGACGAAGGTACGTCTGTGTGTCCATAGAATTCATCGCCGCTGCCCGACGTACGAAAGATATCAGGCTTTCCATTTGAAACGGCGTCACGTTCATGATGGCAAATCCTGATCACGAAAACTTATCCATGTATCAAAGTCCAAACGCTCGCTACCTGAAACGATGGCGAAAATTGCAAGGCTCGTTAGCGTCTGCATCACTTCACGGCAAATCCCGTGGGTTTTCGTGATCAGCGATTTGCGAAACTTGGGATCGTGCGAGAGCGTACCGCCGTCCTTGTTCGGACACCAACGTTCGAATGCTTCCAGAAATTCTATGAAGTCGTCATCGTGCGGCGTCCACGCTCGGTATTGCAGGTGAACAGACCTACCTAGGGTCTGCTCATCTTCCATTGCCCAACGCCAAATTCGAGGCGCACCAGTAAGAACCACTCTGATGTCATATTTGGAAATGAGGTGGTGGACGAAATTTTGATAAGCCACCATCTGGTGTTTTTTAAAGCTGTAGGTGCGGTGAAAATCTTCCAGAATGACCAATCGGGTTTTTATCTGATCAAGAAGGGTGAGTGTTCGCCTCAGCGACATAATGCGAACGGTCGGTCCAAAGCCAGGTATCGCGAGTGACACGCGCATTTCATCACAAAAGTCGATGATGTCACCGCTTGGCTGGATTTCTTCGTTCACCACTGGAACCACAGGGCGGCCAGTTCGCTGTTCAGTGAATGATGGATTCTGGGCAACGAAGTTCGCCAGCAGTTTCGACAATCCCATACCGGGCGGTGCGGTCAGAAAAACAAGCTTTCTATCGGCGTCCTTAGGTTCACGGACAAGGAGGTTCAGATACTCTCGTAGGTCCCTCTGAACAGACGTATCGAGGAAAACACCTGTCCGTAGGTAATCAATCCTCTGGGGAACAGACGCCTCTGACATATCCGGAAAATGTTGTGTGTACTCCCTACTCATGATTTCCACCCCGTTCCGAAAACCGTTGCGAGCGCAGGACATGACGTATATCCTGACCTGAGGGCATTGCAGCCGATTTGGTGACAGTTGTGGCTCGCTTCAGCCGTTGGGCTTCGCGCAGAACACCTTTTTGGTATTCGTGTGCCATAGCCGGATCCGGAGCATTCAGATTTCGGTTAAGACGTGCGTCACGACTCCGGCGAAGTTCAAGCCAATCGTCTAGCGAAAGCGGATCAGACGGAAAGTGTTCACTCTTGGCATCGAAATAAACTTTATCATCGGCGCTGACATGAACGGTACGAATATCGGTTGGATCGAACTTAAGCGTGACGTGTGTGACGCCACAGTCCTTCATTTTCTGAAGATGTGTGGACCGGTAAAACATGCCAGAAAATTCGACGCCCTCTCGCTGGATTCTGCGGTTCTCAAAGGGGAGAAAATCAAGGCGAAATCGGTCAGGGTCTTGGGGCAGTCGCGGGCAGGTGTCTCGACTTTTCCAACTAAGGTTCCAAGCATTGATCGGCGATGTTTGCAGTTTACCTTTCTTGCGATGAATCTGAACATCGAGGATGTAATCTAGCAGTAGTTTTTCGACATCTCGGAGCGTCAGCGTTGCGTCTTTTTCAGGTTTATATGTGCCTTTCGCCTCTACGCTGGAAAATGTCGTGCCAGGAAGTTTTTGCACGAACCGCTGGTATGTTCCGATGCAGCGCTCAACGTGACCGCCCAGATGTGGTTGTGCGATTGGGCGAAAGACATGCTCAACACCGTAGAGTTCTAAGCCGCGGTTAAAGGCTTTTGACTTAAGGTCTGTGCCGTTGTCGCTACTGATCGTGAGCGGTAAGCCACAAGCAGGCCAAGCGTGTCGAATGCCCAGTGAAGCTAGATATTCGGCCTTTGGGAAAACAGACCGCTGAAACGCCATCATGAGGTTTAGCGCGGACGGTGCATTCATTGTCAGGAAAATGCCGGTAGGCATTCCGGTAGCTAAGTCCAAAAGTACAGTCAGATATGGTCTTCCAATGCACTCTCGTGTCACGGGATCAACGACCATAACATCGAGCAGCGTGTGATCGATCTGAACCACGGCAAGCGGGTCCCGTACAACGTTTCTCCCCTTTATGATTTGGAACTTCTGACGCGCCGCTTGCCCGCCATTTCGCCGTCTTTCGACAAACCGATCCTGCATGAGCCTAATGCGGTTCTTCAGCACATCTTCGCTAATGGTTGTTAGCCCCTGCCCCGCCAATTCTATGTTGGCTGCTTCGAGAGCGCCCTGAACCGAAATTTTGTTGCGAGTGAGGTACGTACCGCGAAGAACACGGTCGATAATTGTCTCATGCTGGCTACTGAGCCCAACACTCATGAATTTTCGGCCGGGCTTTGCGCGTCTCAATATGCTGGCGCTGTCGTCAAGTCTCGCTTTCTGTAAATACCGATAAGCCGTCGCTCTTGAACATTCGTGCGTGCAGCAGAAATCTTGTAAGGCACCTCGCGTTTGAAAGCCCTTATCTAGGAACGGCGCAAGGTCGCGCCGCAGTGCAAATGCTCGCTCCCATTCCCGCTCGTTACGGGCAATGTCTTTTCCGGACATAATCTTCTCCTTGATAACAAGGCACAGCAACAGGCCCGATAGAGCGAGTGTTAGCCTTGACTTTACGTTTGGATTGGAGATGATCAGAGTGACTGGATTGAAAGGTCACTCGATCATCTGAAAGCCTATGCGTTGGTGCGCATGGGCTTTCGTTTTTATGGGGTTAGGTCATGTGCCATCTCCTTGCCCTTGATATCGGTCAGGCCAAAGCTGTGCTGGAGTGGTGCAAAGACGCTGTGCTATCAAAGCCTCAATCCTTCGGGACCGACGCGCGCCTTTTGCGACATCTGTGACGGCTGTATGTGACACTCCGGTCTCGCGTGCGATAGACCTGAAGGAAATTCCAGCAGCCTTCAAAGCTAGCTTTAACTTTTCATAAGCGTCCAACATTTCAGCCCCAATGCACACATGAGTTGTATTGGAAGCTGCCAGTGAAAATATGTCAAGCTATTGATATTAAAATACAATATTACAATATTGTGGATGGATTGTAATATCGTCCCTGCCTGTTTGATCCGTAATCGACCTGATCATATCAAATTTTGGTATGGCAGTGTTTGGTTGGGGGGTACTTTAGGGTACGCTTTAAAGTTACCTTTTAAAGTGACACGAATTACTGTCACAAATGGGTGGCCGACTGAGGTTTGTGACAGTATCATAGTCCTACCCACCCCAATGTGACGGAAATAACATGCCTCGTATCGGATATGCTCGGGTCAGCACGGCCAACCAAGATCTCGGTATTCAAACAACCAAGCTCAAGAAAGCTGGCTGTGAGATTGTTCGTTCTGAGACCGGTTCTGGTGCATCACGTGATGGACGTGCCGAGCTAGAGACTATCTTGGAGTTCTTGCGCGAGGGCGATGAATTGGTCGTCCAACGACTCGACCGGCTTGGTCGATCTACGCGGGATGTACTGAATTTAATTCACGAATTGGATACTAAGGGTGCCTCACTTCGCATCTTGGAACCTGAGGTCACGACTGCGGGAGATTTGGGCCGAATGGTTGTAACTGTGCTCGGTATGGTAGCCGACATGGAATTGAAGTTCATCCGCGATAGACAGCGTGCGGGAATCGACGCCGCGAAAGACAGAGGCGTTTATCGAGGTAGACAAAAGCGTGTGGACGACAAAAAAATACGAGAACTTGCTAAGGACGGTCATTCGAAAGCTCAGATCGCGCGCGACCTCGGCGTTTCCCGTATGACTGTATATCGTGCCCTCGACCCGCGTGTTATTCGCGAAGATACCTAAGAAATCAAACGTGGTATCATAGTACGCTCCAACTACGGCTATTCGGTGCGTTCAGGCGTTTACTCTTTGGGGCAGTCTCGAACCGATCGAACGTGATGGTTAGGTGGTTTGACCGCGTTTTCAGCGTCACGTTGGAATTCTGTTTCTTCCGCCAGTTTGAACATGGCAGCAGGCTCGAGTTCACCTTTAGCAATCGCTAATGCTTCTTTCGCACCTCTAATAAGGCTATCGCCGAATTCCGTCATATCCACCTACCTGCTTTTTCGCACCTAGTGGATACCATGCATTTTCGGTCTTGTCTGCCCTACATGACAAGCGCTTCGGACTGCGTTCCCAATCCCAAAGGTGAAGTTTTGCATGGGGATCTTGCCACAATCTTAAATCAACAAAGTCAACGACTCGGCCGAAACACGAAAGCTGCCGTAAAAGCGGTCCTTTTCGCGGCACTCAACCATAAGCCGCCGTTCGGGCAGCGCGCAGCGAAAGAGGAAAAAGAGCCCAATTGATCGATGCTGCAACCTGCATGAATGTCTGCTCAGCTTTCGGATTTCTATCAGAACAATCACACAATTGTCATAATTTTCTACCTTAAAGCATGTGTTGGTATGAGAGGAAGTACATGAGTACTGTTCTTTATTTTGTCGTCGTCATCGCCGCATTTTTTGCAGTTGTTCACCTGTTGGATCGGTTTGTCTGGCAACCAAA
>NZ_JBWBAQ010000009.1:0-20399 GCF_056108365.1 Yoonia sp. SWMV100
TGGAAGTCACCAAAGTACTTGGTGATCGCTGCGGTCAGGGTCGTCTTACCGTGGTCAACGTGGCCAATCGTGCCGATGTTAACGTGTGGTTTATTACGTTCAAACTTTGCCTTAGCCATGATGGCCTCCTTGGATATTCAAATGATGCGTTGCCCCGGGCGAACCCGGGGCGCCTAACCCCACAGGGATTAAGCGAATTTCTTTTGGATCTCGTCCGACAGGTTCTGTGGCACTGGATCGTAGTGGTCGAACTGCATCGTAAAGTTGGCGCGGCCCGAAGACATAGAGCGCAACGTGTTGATGTAGCCGAACATGTTCGCAAGCGGGACCATTGCGTCAATCGCAATTGCGTTGCCGCGTGTGTCCTGCCCCTGCACCATGCCGCGACGTGAAGTCAGGTCGCCGATGATACCACCAGTGTATTCTTCTGGTGTCACAACTTCGACGCGCATGATTGGCTCGAGCAGCTTTGCCCCAGCTTTCTTCATGCCTTCACGCATACACATACGGGCAGCGATTTCGAACGCGAGAACCGAGGAGTCAACGTCGTGGTACTTGCCTTCCAGCAATTGCACTTTGAAGTCGATCACTGGGAACCCAGCCAACGGACCAGAGTCCATGACCGATTTGATGCCTTTTTCGACGCCGGGGATATATTCCTTTGGCACCGAACCACCAACAACCTTGGATTCGAACGAATACCCTTCGCCCGGCTCTGTCGGCATGATGACCAGCGTCACCTCACCAAACTGACCAGAACCACCCGACTGCTTCTTGTGGGTGTAGGTATGCTTGACTTCATGGCCGATGGTTTCACGGTATGCCACTTGCGGCGCACCAATGTTGGCTTCGACTTTGAATTCGCGCTTCATGCGGTCGACCAGAATGTCGAGGTGCAATTCGCCCATGCCCTTCATGATGGTCTGACCAGATTCAAAGTCAGTTTCCACGCGGAAGGAAGGATCCTCGGCAGCAAGACGTGCCAGTGCCAGACCCATTTTTTCTTGGTCGGCCTTGGTTTTTGGTTCAACAGCAATCTCGATCACTGGCTCTGGGAAAGTCATCGTTTCCAGAACGACGGGATCCGATGGATCACACAGGGTGTCACCTGTTGTTGTGTTCTTCAGACCACCCAGCGCAATGATGTCGCCAGCCCATGCTTCTTCGATTTCTTCACGGTTGATCGCGTGCATCATCATCATACGGCCCACACGCTCTTTGCCACCTTTGGTGGAGTTGAGCATCGCGTCGCCTTTGCCGAGTTTACCGGAGTAAATCCGTGTAAATGTCAAAGAGCCCACGAATGGGTCGTTCATGATTTTGAACGCCAAGCCAGAGAATGGCATGGTGTCATCCGCACGACGTGGGATGTTGCGTGTTTCTGTTTCGTCACCGGGTTTGAAGCCCATGTAATCAACAACGTCCATCGGCGATGGCAGATAGTCGATCACAGCGTTCAACAACGGCTGAACGCCTTTGTTTTTGAACGCGGAACCAGCAAGAATTGGCACGAATTTCATCGCCAGCGTACCCTTGCGGATCAGCTTGCGCAGCGTTGCCTCATCAGGCTCTTCACCTTCAAGGTACGCCATCATCGCGTCGTCATCCATGTCGACGGCCAGCTCGATCAGTTTGCTGCGCCATTCTTGTGCTTGCGCAGCCATGCTTTCGCGAATTGGCTGACGAACCCAAGATGCGCCCAAATCTTCGCCCTGGTAAACCCACTCTTCCATGGTGACCAGATCGATGATGCCTTCCAGCTCTGTTTCAGCGCCGATTGGCAGCTGAATAGGCGCAGGAACAGCACCGGTACGGTCCGCGATCATATCAACGCATTTGTAGAAATCTGCGCCGATTTTGTCCATTTTGTTGACAAAAACGATCCGTGGAACCTTGTAACGGTCGGCCTGACGCCAAACAGTTTCTGTCTGTGGCTCAACACCTGCGTTGGCGTCCAGCAAACAGATCGCACCATCCAAAACAGCCAAAGAACGTTCAACTTCGATTGTGAAGTCAACGTGGCCGGGCGTGTCGATGATGTTCATCCGGATTTTGGTGTCAGATGTCCCGTCGACAGTTGGGTCATCCTGACGCTGCCAGAATGTCGTGGTCGCAGCGGACGTGATAGTGATACCGCGTTCCTGCTCCTGCTCCATCCAGTCCATTGTCGCAGCGCCATCATGCACTTCGCCAATGTTATGTGATTTACCGGTGTAGTACAGGATCCGCTCGGTGCAGGTTGTTTTACCTGCATCGATGTGGGCCATGATACCAAAGTTCCGGTAACGGTTAAGTGGGTATTCGCGTGCCATTTTGGTGCTTCCCTGTTACCAGCGGTAGTGGCTGAATGCTTTGTTCGCATCGGCCATTTTATGGGTGTCTTCGCGCTTTTTGACAGCTGTACCGCGGCCATTCACGGCATCGATCAGCTCGCCGGCAAGGCGTTCTTCCATGGTGTTCTCGTTGCGCTTTTTCGCAGCAGCGATCAGCCAACGAATGGCCAAGGCTTCACGGCGCTCGGGGCGAACTTCGACAGGCACTTGGTATGTCGCACCACCGACGCGGCGCGAACGCACTTCGACGGATGGCTTGATGTTTTCCAAGCTCTCGTGGAACACTTCCACTGGGGATTTCTTCAGCTTGTCTTCAACGCGGTCGAATGCGTTGTAAACGATACGCTCGGCAACGGCTTTTTTGCCGTCAACCATCAGGTTGTTCATGAATTTGGTCAGAACCGTATCACCAAACTTGGCGTCTGGCAGGACTTGGCGCTTTTCAGCGGCGTGACGACGTGACATCTAATCTCTTCCTTACTTCGGACGCTTCGCGCCGTACTTCGAACGACGTTGCTTACGGTTCTTAACACCCTGTGTATCGAGCACACCGCGCACGATGTGATAACGCACACCTGGCAAATCCTTGATACGGCCGCCACGGATCAGAACCACAGAGTGTTCCTGAAGGTTGTGGCTTTCACCTGGGATGTAAGAGATGACTTCGAAGCCGTTTGTCAGGCGCACTTTGGCAACCTTACGCATAGCGGAGTTAGGCTTCTTAGGTGTTGTTGTATAAACGCGTGTACAAACGCCGCGTTTTTGTGGGCAAGATTCCAAATGCACTGACTTGGATCGTGTGACTTTAGGCTGGCGCGGCTTGCGGATCAGCTGCTGAATCGTTGGCATCGTGTGATGTTCCCATCTATTCACTTGTGGTGCGCCCTTGCGGGTGCGGTTTCAATAAAATGCTCTTCATCTTTGAAAAGCACAAAAATTCCGCAGTCGAACCCTTACCGGAGGTTCGGTGCGGTGGGTTACAGAGGAACAAGACTATAATCGCCCGGTTCTTGACCACTCAAGTTTGATATCGGGACAAAAGAGGGTATCCCCCCAGCCCGGATGAGCGGCGTATAGGGGGAGTCGGAAAGGCTGTCAACCTTAGCAGTGTCGCGGCGCGACAATGATCAACGTGGCGATGGTATGCGCGATGGGCGCAAGCGAAGCTGTCTTTCGCGGTAAAGCGTGAACAACCCGGTTGCGACAACAATCGCAGCCCCGCACAGCGTCAGCAAACTGGGCCAGTCGCCGAACACGACGATCCCCAATACTAACGCAATCAAAAGGCTGGTATACCGGAATGGTGCCACAAAACTGATTTCGCCCCAGCGCATCGCCATGACCGAGCAAACATACCCACAGATCAAAAACACCGTCGCCCCGGACAGTTGCAGGATCGCCGTTTTGCTCAGCGGTTGCGTTTCGATGAACAGGCACCCAACGGCCCCGAACGACATGACACCAAAGGCGGCGACCAGCGCGACAAAGACCGATGGCACTTGGCGCGACATGCGCCGCACCACAACGTCACGCAGCGTGACACCCGCAACAGCGATCAGGGCATAGACGCTGAAAACGTTGAAATCTGCCCCGCCGGGCCGAATGATCAGCAGCACGCCGGCAAACCCAACGCAAATTGCGGTAAACCTGCGCCACCCCAGCGGATCGCCCAGAAAAAGCGCCGCGGCAAGACTGACGGTTAATGGCAGCGATTGCAAAATCGCGCTGATATTTGCGATCGGCATATGGAACAACGCCGTCAAAAAGAAATACGTCCCGACAAGTTCGCCAAAGGTACGCAACAAGATCAGACCCCATTCCCGTCGCGGAAAATCAAAACGAAGCTGACCCAACATTTTGCACATGATCGTCAGGCAAATAACGGCACCGATCCCACGCCAGAATACCGCCTCAAAAAGCGGTACCTCGTCGGACAAGGATTTCATGAAGGTGTCATTGATGGTGTAAGCACTCATGCCAGCCATCATTAATATCGCACCGCGGATGTTATCGGAAATAGGAGCCATCGCTGTGCGTAGCACGCGTAACCCGACCGAAACAATGGCCGTGTTACGCCCGCGCGTGGGTCACTTCATCTGAAAGAACCACGGAATGATTTTTGCAAACCCGGCGGCGTCAACCAACCCGGGTTGAACGATGAATTCCGCCATGCGCCCGACATAGCGGGTCGGCTTGGCAAATTTTTCGACTTCATGATAGGTGCGGCGCCCCGCATAGTCATCAAACAAAACCCGCGTCTCGCGTTTGATGTTGATCAGCGTGGCGGCAAAGCACGCCTTGCGCATGCGACCATCAATCAAAACCGTATCGACACTTTTTGTGATCGGGTCATCCCAAACCTGCATCGGGTAGCGCCAGAATTGGTCATACTTTTGATTGTCTGCGGGGTATCCCCACGCTTTGGTAGGTCCAATATCGACATGGATAGCACGCGATGTCGGCGATCCAGCATACCCTTGGGCCAAAGCTGCATTCAGACGGTTTGCCCAATCAAGGTCAGATTCAACCGCCACACATGGCACACCGACTTCGGCGGCCAACCGCGTCGATCCGCCGCTGCCATATTCAATGATTGCCTTCGCGTTGGTATATACTTCGCGAACAAATCCTTGGACTTCCTCAGGAAATGTCAGGGGGAAATCAATTGCGCTGTCTGGTTTTTCGATCGCCAAATGTTCATCCTTCGGGGTATTGCTACTTTTAGAATAGATCTCTTCTATATCACGTAATTCCTGCGCGATGCCGCATTGACGCAGTAAATCTTTCTTAACCTTGCGAACGGCCCCCTGCCAACGCAGTATCGTATCGTCAGTCACGTCGTTTTTATTATTTTTCTGATAAAAATCATCCGTGTGCCGACCATTAAAATTTGCACGCGGGCGATAGCCCCGTCCGCGCTGTTGCTTCAGAGCAAACGAAACCGGGTCGCGCACAATGTAGTGATTTACCTGCGCAATATCATAGCCGATTTCATCATCCATCACATGTGCAAATGGTTCGTCACCTTCGCGAAGCCACTTGGCATGGCGCCGACCCGCTTTCCCCGGACCGGTCTGACCCAGTGTCGCACCCGAACCTGTCACAAAGTCAGTGAGAACGCCGGCGCCCGGCGCCACCACACAGCGATGTAAAAAGGGCGAAAACCCAACTGCCGTTTTCCCAGCTTTGAAAAAGGTTTTAAATTGGGAATAAGCCGACACTGGCTCGCATCGCAGGTAATCGTCCGAAATATATGACCCTTGGAACCGCGGCTGACCGGAGTCACCAAAAAGCCGCCAGTTGATCAACATGCCTTGAACGCCGCGACCATCAAGATAGGCAACAAGATCACTGACCTTACCCTTCCCCACCTTGATATTCAGGTATTCATCGGCGTCTAAAAATATGCCCCAATCACCCTGCTCAAGTACCGCCATATTAGCAGTCAGTTGAACGGCAGATTTTTGCGGCGGCACGCCTTCTGGCACTGTCTGATCTATGTGCTCGATGACACCCGCATCCGCCATCTTGCGCAGCAGCGGATATGACCCATCCGAACAATCATTCGTCACAATAAAGATCCGGTCAAAGCCGATCGCCCGGTGATACGCGATCCAGTCAAAAAGGAATGGACCTTCGTTTCGCATCGCAGAAAACAAGACTAAGGCCATACGCATCCCCGAAAATTTGACACCAACCACCATACCCCACGCCAAATTGCAACTCCAGTACAAACAAGGAATGCCGTTGGTGCGCGGGCCAAACGAAAAAGGCCCCCGCAAAGCGAGGGCCTTTTGTCATTTCTATTGCGACGAATTATTCTTCGTCGCCGCCAGACATGTTGGCAAACACATCATCATCTGAAGACGTCGCGACAGGGGCTGCAAGACGTGCTGCCTCTTCCGCTTCTTCACGGCGTGCTTCCAGAACCACGTTATCGCGGTCAGCAGCCACACGGCGCATCTGCTGTGTTGCACCGCCTGTACCAGCCGGGATCAAACGACCCACGATGACGTTTTCTTTCAGACCAATCAGCTTGTCGCGCTTACCCTGCACGGATGCTTCTGTCAGCACGCGTGTGGTTTCCTGGAACGATGCCGCCGAGATGAACGACCGGGTCTGCAGCGATGCCTTGGTGATCCCAAGCAGGATCGGCTCGCCGGTTGCCGGGCGGTCGCCACGTGCGATGACCTTGGCGTTGGCTTCGTCAAACTCAGCCTTATCGACAGTTTCGCCTTTCAGCAGAACCGTGTCACCGCTGTCCTGGATTTCCCATTTCTGGAGCATCTGACGCACGATAACTTCGATGTGCTTATCGTTGATCTTCACGCCCTGCAGGCGATAAACATCCTGCACTTCGTCGATCATGTAGTCAGCCAAAGCCTCGACACCCATAACCGCAAGGATATCGTGCGGCGCAGGGTTGCCGTCCATGATGTAGTCACCCTTTTGGACAAAATCACCTTCCACAACCGGGATGTGCTTGCCCTTGGGCACCATGTATTCGACCTTGATGTCTGCATCATCGGCAGATTCAATCGCGATGCGGCGCTTGTTCTTATAGTCCTTGCCAAAGCGCACGTAGCCATCGATTTCGGCGATGATTGCGTGGTCTTTCGGACGACGGGCTTCGAACAGTTCTGCCACACGCGGCAGACCCCCGGTGATGTCCTTGGTCTTGGCGCCTTCACGCGGAATACGCGCAACAACGTCACCTGCCTTGATCTCCTGGCCGTCTTCGACGGACAGAATGGCATCCACGGACATGCCGTAAGCGACGGGGTTACCGTCATCTTTCAGCACAACTTCACCATCGGCACCGACCACGATGATCTTTGGTGCAAGCTCATTGCCTTTGGGGGCTGCACGCCAATCCGCCACGATGCGCTGGGTCATACCCGTTGCATCATCGGTGTCTTCGCGTACCGCGATCCCGTTGACCAGATCGACATAGCGTGCCGTACCGGACTTTTCTGCGATGATCGGCAGCGTATACGGATCCCATTCAAACAACTTGTCGCCGCGCAGAATGTCTGCACCTTCTTTGACAAGAACCTTAGAACCGTAACCGATTTTGTGAATCGCACGCTCTTCGCCTTCGGCACCGACAAGCGCCAGAACCATGTTCCGGCCCATGACAACGTTTTCGCCAGCCGCATTTTCCAGCAACTGCGCGTCACGGAACACGACCTTACCAGATTGCGATGCTTCAAGGAACGACTGCTGGCCACCCTGTGCAACCCCACCAATGTGGAATGTACGCATTGTCAGCTGTGTACCCGGTTCACCGATCGACTGCGCGGCGATGATACCGACAGCCTCGCCGAGGTTCACGCGTGTACCACGGGCCAAGTCACGGCCATAGCACATTGCGCAAACGCCATCTTCGGCCTCACAAGTCAGCGGGCTGCGGATCCGCATTTTTGCAATCCCCGCAACGTCAATCATGTCTGCCTTGCGTTCGTCGATCAGTTCGCCTGCTTCAACGATAACTTCGTCTGTACCCGGTTTGATCACATCATCTGCGGACACACGACCAAGGACGCGTTCAGCAAGCGACGACACGACTTCACCGTCGTTCACGGCCGCTTCGGCTGTGATCGCACGGTCTGTGCCGCAATCCACCTGACGCACGATACAGTCTTGTGCAACGTCCACCAGACGACGTGTCAGGTAACCAGAGTTCGCCGTCTTCAACGCCGTATCCGACAGACCCTTACGGGCACCGTGGGTCGAGTTGAAGTATTCAAGAACGGTCAGACCTTCCTTAAAGTTCGAGATGATCGGCGTTTCGATGATTTCACCGTTTGGCTTGGCCATCAGACCACGCATACCACCCAGCTGTTTCATCTGCGTCACCGAACCACGAGCACCAGAGTGGGCCATCATGTAGACCGAGTTAGGTTCGTTTTCGGCACCATTGGCATCGCGGCCGGTGGTCGAAATCGTGGTCATCATCGCGTCTGTGACTTTGTCGTTGGCCTTTGACCACGCATCAACAACTTTGTTGTACTTTTCGCCCTGTGTAATCAGACCGTCCATGTACTGCTGTTCAAAGTCTTTCACCATGTCGCGTGTTTCGTCGACAAGCTGCCATTTGGTGTCAGGAACAACCATGTCGTCCTTACCGAACGAAATGCCTGCCTTAAACGCTTCACGGAAGCCCATGGTCATGATCTGGTCACAGAAGATGACAGATTCTTTCTGACCACAGTAGCGATAGACCGTATCAATGATCTGCTGCACTTCTTTTTTGCGCAGCAAGCGGTTGACCAAAGCAAACGGTGCTTTTGCGTTCATCGGCAACAAACCACCAAGGCGCAGACGGCCCGGCGTGGTTTCAAACCGCTTCAGGACTTCATTGCCTTCTTCGTCGATCTGCGGAATCCGCGCCGTGATTTTTGCGTGCAAATGCACTTCACCAGCGGTCAACGCATGTTCGACTTCGTCGATGTCTTTGAACTCCATGCCCTCGCCCTTCATGCCTTCGCGCATGATGGTCGTGTAATAGAGACCCAAGATCATATCCTGCGATGGCACGATGATTGGTGCGCCGTTTGCAGGGGAAAGCACGTTGTTGGTCGACATCATCAGAACGCGCGCTTCCAGCTGGGCTTCGAGCGAGAGCGGCACGTGAACAGCCATTTGGTCACCGTCAAAGTCAGCGTTAAACGCCGAACAGACTAGCGGGTGCAACTGAATGGCTTTGCCTTCGATCAGGATCGGTTCGAACGCCTGAATGCCCAAACGGTGCAAGGTTGGCGCGCGGTTCAGGAACACAGGGTGTTCGCGAATAACCTCGTCCAAGATATCCCAAACTTCGGGACGCTCTTTTTCAACCAGCTTTTTCGCCTGTTTCACAGTGGAAGACAGACCTTTGGCTTCAAGGCGCGAATAGATGAACGGCTTGAACAGTTCGAGCGCCATCTTTTTCGGCAGACCACACTGGTGCAGCTTCAGCTCTGGACCCGTCACAATAACGGAACGACCAGAGAAGTCGACGCGCTTACCCAAAAGGTTCTGACGGAAGCGACCCTGCTTACCCTTCAGCATGTCAGACAGCGATTTCAACGGACGCTTGTTTGCACCCGTGATCACGCGGCCACGACGGCCGTTGTCAAACAGCGCATCCACAGATTCCTGCAACATCCGCTTTTCGTTGCGCACGATGATATCAGGTGCGCGCAATTCGATCAGACGCTTCAGACGGTTGTTCCGGTTGATCACGCGGCGGTACAGATCGTTCAGATCGGACGTCGCAAAACGGCCACCATCCAACGGCACCAGCGGGCGCAGTTCTGGTGGGATCACAGGAATAACAGTCATGACCATCCATTCAGGACGGTTGCCCGATTCAAGGAAGCTTTCAACGATCTTCAAACGCTTGATGATCTTCTTTGGCTTCAATTCGCCAGTGGCTTCTTTGAGGTCGGCGCGCAGTGTTTCGGCCTCGGATTCGAGGTCGATTTGCGCCAGCATTTCGCGGATCGCCTCAGCACCGATGTTGGCCTGGAACGCGTCCATGCCATAAAGGTCTTGTGCGTCGTTGAATTCTTCCTCGGTCATCAACTGGCCATAAGTCAGGTCAGTCAGGCCGGGTTCGATCACAACGTAGTTTTCGAAATACAAAATACGCTCGAGATCACGCAGTGTCATGTCCAGCATCAGGCCGATGCGGGATGGCAGCGATTTCAAGAACCAGATGTGCGCAACGGGTGCAGCCAGTTCGATGTGCCCCATGCGTTCACGGCGCACTTTTTGCAGCGTTACTTCGACACCGCATTTTTCGCAGACAACGCCACGATATTTCATACGCTTATATTTACCGCACAGACATTCGTAATCTTTGATCGGGCCAAAGATACGTGCGCAGAACAGACCGTCACGTTCAGGTTTGAACGTCCGGTAGTTGATGGTCTCTGGCTTTTTGATCTCGCCGAACGACCACGAAAGGATGCGCTCTGGGGATGCCAAAGACACCTTGATTTCGTCAAACGTTTTCGCCGGTGTGAGCGGGTTAAACGGGTTGTTTGTCAGTTCCTGGTTCATCTTCAATTCCTTGAATTGGGTGCGTTAAGAGGTAGGGGGAGTAAGGCGCGCGGCCTTACTCCTCGTCCTCCGCATCCAGGAGTTCCATGTTGAGGCCGAGACCCCGGACTTCTTTCACAAGCACGTTGAACGACTCTGGGATACCTGCCTCAAAGTTGTCCTCGCCTTTGACGATGCTTTCATAGACTTTCGTCCGGCCTGCGACGTCATCCGACTTTACAGTCAGCATTTCCTGCAGGGTGTAAGCCGCGCCATAGGCTTCGAGCGCCCAGACTTCCATTTCCCCGAAACGCTGACCACCGAACTGGGCTTTACCACCCAGCGGCTGTTGCGTGACAAGGCTGTAAGGCCCGGTAGAACGTGCGTGGATCTTGTCGTCGACCAAGTGGTGCAGTTTCAGCAGGTATTTCACACCCACAGTTACCTTGCGGCTAAACTGCTCGCCTGTGCGACCGTCAAACAGGATCGACTGCCCAGAGGTATCGAAACCGGCACGCGTCAGCGCGTCGTTCACGTCAGCCTCTTTTGCGCCGTCAAAGACGGGCGTTGCAATCGGCACACCACGTGTGGCGTTACCAGCCGCTTCGATCAGGTGCTCTTCGTCCATGCCTTCGATACCTTCGGCATAAACGTCGTCACCGTAACCGATGCGCATGGCTTCACGCACAGGTGTCAGATCGCCAGAGCGACGGTATTCACCCAACGCCTCATCGATCTTGATGCCAAGACCGCGTGCGGCCCAGCCCATGTGCGTTTCCAAAATCTGACCGACGTTCATACGCGACGGCACGCCCAGCGGGTTCAGACAGAAATCGACAGGTGTCCCGTCGGCAAGGAACGGCATGTCTTCCATCGGTACAACCTTGGAAATAACACCTTTGTTCCCGTGACGACCGGCCATCTTATCGCCCGGCTGCAGCTTACGCTTCACCGCGACAAAGACTTTGACCATCTTCATCACACCCGGTGGCAAATCGTCACCACGGCGGACTTTTTCGACCTTGTCTTCAAAGCGGGCGTCCATCGCACGCTTCTGGATTTCGTACTGTTCGTTCAGGGCTTCAACAACCTGCGCGTCAGCTTCGTCCTTCAGTGCAACCTGCCACCACTGACCGCGGCTCAATTCAGACAATGCTTCTTCGGTTACGACTGTGTTCGCTTTGAACCCACGTGGACCTTTGACAGCCTCTTTGCCCAAAATCCGGTCTTTCAGACGGGCATAGATGTTGCGGTCAAGGATCGCGAGTTCGTCGTCGCGGTCACGGGCCAGACGTTCGACTTCTTCGCGCTCGATCTGAAGCGCACGTTCGTCTTTTTCCACGCCGTGACGGTTGAACACGCGTACTTCAACCACAGTACCAAAATCACCCGGCGGCAAACGCAGCGAAGTGTCACGCACGTCAGATGCTTTTTCACCAAAGATGGCGCGCAGCAGTTTTTCTTCTGGCGTCATCGGGCTTTCGCCTTTTGGTGTGATCTTACCCACCAGAATATCCGCAGGCCCGACTTCGGCGCCGATATAGACAATGCCAGCCTCGTCGAGGTTACGCAGTGCTTCTTCGCCAACGTTCGGAATATCGCGGGTGATTTCCTCTGGCCCAAGCTTCGTATCACGTGCGGCAACTTCAAATTCATCGATGTGAATCGATGTGAAAACGTCATCGCGTGTGATCCGCTCTGAGATCAGAATAGAGTCTTCGTAGTTGTAACCGTTCCAAGGCATAAACGCGACGACCACGTTTTTACCCAGCGCCAATTCACCGATATCGGTCGATGGACCATCGGCCAGCACTTCGCCCTTCAGAACCGTATCACCCACCTTCACCAGCGGACGCTGGTTGATACAGGTGTTCTGGTTCGAACGCTGGAATTTACGCATACGATAAATATCAACGCCTGCATCACCCATTTCAAGGTCATGCGTCGCACGCACAACAATACGCTGCGCATCAACTTGGTCGATGATACCTGCACGTTTCGCCATGATCGCAGCGCCGGAATCGCGGGCAACAACTTCTTCAATCCCAGTCCCAACCAATGGGGCCTCGGCTTGCAACAGTGGTACCGCCTGACGTTGCATGTTCGAACCCATCAAGGCCCGGTTCGCATCGTCGTTTTCAAGGAACGGGATCAAAGACGCCGCAACAGACACGAGCTGCTTTGGCGACACGTCGATCAGGTCCACGTTTTCACGCGGTGCCAATGTGTAGTCGCCGTTCATCCGTGTTGAAACCAGTTCGTTCTTGAACGATCCGTCTTCATTCATGTTCGCGTTGGCCTGCGCCACAGTGTGACGCATTTCTTCGGTTGCGGACATGTATTGCACTTCGTCCGTCACTTTACCGTCCACGACCTTGCGGTATGGTGTTTCGATAAAGCCGTATTTGTTCACGCGGGCAAATGTTGCCAAGCTGTTGATCAGACCAATGTTCGGCCCTTCGGGCGTTTCAATTGGACACATACGACCGTAGTGCGTTGGGTGAACGTCGCGCACCTCAAAGCCGGCACGTTCGCGGGTCAAACCGCCAGGCCCCAGCGCCGAAAGACGACGCTTGTGCGTCACTTCGGACAGCGGGTTGGTTTGGTCCATGAATTGCGACAGCTGCGAAGAGCCAAAGAATTCACGCACAGCCGCAGCCGCAGGTTTCGCGTTGATCAAATCCTGTGGCATCACCGTGTCGATTTCGACAGATGACATACGTTCCTTGATCGCACGTTCCATACGCAGCAGGCCAACGCGGTACTGGTTTTCCATCAGTTCGCCGACAGAGCGCACACGACGGTTCCCAAGGTGGTCGATATCGTCGATATCGCCCTTGCCATCACGCAATTCGACAAGCGCTTTGATACAAGAAATGATATCTTCGCGACGCAAGGTGCGGATCGTATCTTCGGCATCCAGATCCAGACGCATGTTCATCTTGACCCGGCCAACGGCGGACAGATCATAGCGTTCGCTATCAAAGAACAGTGTGTCGAACAGGGCCGATGCGGAATCAACGGTCGGTGGCTCGCCTGGGCGCATCACGCGGTAGATATCCATCAGAGCCGTTTCACGGTTCATGTTCTTATCAGACGCCATCGTGTTGCGCATATAGGCGCCCACGTTGATGTTATCGATGTCCAGAACGGGGATCGTTGTGAACCCGGCATCAACCAGATCCTTCAGCGTCCCGCCAATGACTTCGCCGCCTTTATCCATTTCCAGCGTCAGCTCGTCACCGGCTTCGACATAGATCGCGCCGGTTTCTTCGTTGATGATGTCGCGCGCAATGAATTTACCAACGATGTTTTCGTAGGGTACCAGCAGGTCTTTGACGTTGCCTTCGTCGATCAGTTTCTTGACCGAACGTGGCGTCACTTTTTCGCCGGCTTTCGCGATCACTTCACCTGTTTTGGCGTCAACCAAATCAAATGTCGGGCGTGTGCCACGAACGCGCTCTGGGAAGAACTTTGTTTGCCACGCATTCGCTTTGGCATCCAGATGGTATTCGACAGTCTGGTAGTAGGAATCCATAATCGCTTCTTGGTCCAGCCCCAGCGCATAAAGCAGGGTGGTCACAGGCAGCTTACGACGACGGTCGATCCGGCAGAACACAAGGTCCTTGGCGTCAAATTCAAAGTCAAGCCAGCTACCGCGGTATGGGATGATGCGGCAGGCAAACAAAAGCTTACCCGAAGAATGGGTTTTGCCCTTGTCGTGGTCAAAAAACACGCCAGGCGAACGGTGCATCTGGGATACGATCACCCGCTCGGTGCCGTTCACGACAAATGTGCCGTTTGGTGTCATCAAAGGCATGTCACCCATGAACACGTCTTGTTCTTTGATGTCTTTCACAGACTTGTTGCCTGTATCCTCATCCACATCAAACACGATCAAACGCAGCGTCACCTTCAGGGGGGCGCTGTACGTCATGTCGCGCTGCATGCACTCTTCGACGTCGTATTTCGGCTTTTCCAGTTCGTACTTTACGAATTCAAGCAGGGCATTTTCGTTGAAATCTTTGATCGGGAATACCGACTGGAACACACCTTTGATGCCCTCGCCGTCAAGCGGGGTCTCACTGTCGCCAGAGCGCAGGAACAGGTCGTAAGAAGATTTCTGAACCTCAATGAGGTTCGGCATTTCAAGCACTTCACGGATTTTGCCGTAGTACTTACGCAGGCGTTTCTGACCAAGGAAGGAGGAAGCCATATGCGATGTCACCTTTTGTTTGTCTCTCGAATGACACATCGCCCGGGCCGCGACGCATCACCCATTTGACAGGGGGTTTGAAGTCTATTCGTGGCTGCCGTCCCACCGGCACCCTCCCGACATTTCAAACCTACCCAAGGGGTCGGTCAGCATTTGGCCGACCTCTAAGACAGGTTTGGCTGGACCCACATTCCTGCGGGCCCAGCCGTATTATGAAGGCAAAGAAACCTTTGCCAAAGGCAGCTTAGGCCAGCTCTACAGTTGCACCAGCAGCTTCGAGTTTGGCTTTGATTTCGTCAGCTTCAGCTTTCGATGCGCCTTCTTTGATTTTGCCACCGGCTTCAACCAAGTCTTTTGCTTCTTTCAGGCCAAGACCTGTGATCCCGCGAACTTCTTTGATCACGTTGATCTTGGACGCGCCTGCGTCTTTCAGAACAACATCAAATTCAGTTTTTTCTTCAGCAGCTTCGCCAGCAGCAGCTGGGCCAGCAGCAACAGCAACTGCACCTGCAGCTGGCTCGATGCCATACTCATCCTTCAGGATGGTTTTCAGTTCTTGTGCTTCGAGAAGGGTCAGACCAACAATCTCTTCAGCCAGTTTTTTCAGATCAGCCATTTTATGCTTTCCGTTCGTTTTAAGTGTGTTCCAACGCAGGGCCAAAACCCCAAGTCAATTCAGATGCTTTATGCAGCTTTCTCTTCGATGGTCGAAAGAATGCTCGCGATGTTCGAAGCAGGCGCGCCAATGGCCCCAGCGATGTTTGCAGCAGGTGCCCCAATGCAACCAACGATCGAAGCAATAAGCTCTTCACGTGATGGCATCCCGGCAACGGCTTTCACACCAGCAGGATCAAGTGCTGTATCGCCCATAGCACCACCAAGAACGACAAGTTTGTCGTTCTTTTTGGCGTATTCATCGACAACCTTCGCCGCAGCGACGGGATCTTCAGAATAAGCGATTACAGTCATGCCTTCGAGGTATTCAGCAATGCTTGCGCATGGCTTGCCCTCAAGGGCGATTTTGGCGAGCTTGTTCTTGGCAACACGTACAGAACCACCAGCGTCACGCATTTGCGCGCGCAGATCCTGCATTTCAGCAACTGTCATGCCTTCGTAGCGGGCAACCACTACGACGCCAGAGCTTTCAAAGATCTGGCCGAGGTCATCAACCAGCTGTTCTTTTTGTGCTCTATCCACAGTTTCACTCCAATTTTGGCACTGGGTTAGGCCCAGCACCGGCTCTAATTTTGTCACACGGCAAGCCGCCCGACAGTCTACAGTCCATGCAAACGGGGCGAGCCAGGTGATACCGAGGAGAGCCTCGAAAAATCTGGTCTATCCCGTCTCAGGCAGGAATTATAAGTATCGCTACCTACCCACCGTCTCGGACGAATAAAGGCCCGAACGAATCAATCCTCCGGGCCAGGTTTGTTAATTACTGGTTAGGTGCGGGATTGCCAACCCCCGTTCCCGCAGTTTCTTGGATCCACGGGAAAACAGACCACACAATAACCCAGTAAGTAGAAATAAAAACGGCAGGCCCCAGATGGGACCTGCCGGTCAATCACGCAAATAGACTTGCGAAATTTATGTGTTGCCAGTCGCCGAGGCCACATCAACTGTCACGCCTGGGCCCATTGTAGAGCTGACAGCGATCTTTTTCATGTATGTGCCTTTGGCGCCTGTTGGGCGTGCTTTGCTAACAGCCTCAACGAAGGCCAGCAGGTTTTCTTCCAGCTTTTTCGCATCGAATGATGCCTTGCCGATACCCGCGTGCACAACACCAGCTTTTTCAGCTTTGAACTGCACTTGGCCGCCTTTAGCCGCTTCAACGGCTTCTTTGACGTCCATGGTCACTGTGCCAACACGTGGGTTTGGCATCAGGTTGCGTGGGCCCAGAACTTTACCAAGGCGGCCAACGATACCCATCATGTCGGGCGTCGCGATGCAGCGATCAAAGTCGATTTTGCCACCCTGAACAGCTTCCATCAGGTCTTCTGCGCCAACGATATCCGCACCGGCTGCTTTGGCTTCATCAGCCTTGTCACCACGTGCGAACACAGCGACGCGCACAGTTTTACCAGTGCCGTTTGGCAGGTTGACCGTACCGCGGACCATCTGGTCGGCGTGGCGCGGGTCAACACCCAACTGCATTGCGATTTCGACGGTTTCATCGAATTTCGCATTTGCGTTGTTTTTGATCAGAGCAACCGCTTCGGCGACTGTGACGTTCTGCTTGCCAGCGAATGCTTCACGGGCGGCAGTTGTACGCTTACCAAATTTTGCCATTACTTGACCTCCACACCCATCGACCGGGCAGAGCCAGCGATGATCAGCATTGCGCCTTCGATGGACGTCGCGTTGAGGTCCTTCATTTTTGCTTCGGCGATTTCACGTACTTGCTTGCTCGTGATCGAACCCGCAACAGCCTTACCAGGTGTCTTAGAACCAGACTGCAGCTTTGCCGCTTTCTTGATGTAATAGGACGCTGGTGGCGTCTTGATTTCCATCGAGAACGATTTGTCTTGGTAATATGTAATCACGGTTGGGCAAGGTGCGCCAACTTCCATGTCAGCGGTCTTTGCGTTGAACGCCTTACAGAATTCCATGATGTTGATGCCGCGCTGACCCAGCGCAGGACCGACAGGTGGGGATGGGTTTGCTTTACCTGCAGGAACCTGCAGCTTCAGCGTACCGATTACTTTCTTGGCCATGGGGCCTCTCCTTTTTCAGCGGTGGATCAAGATCCACCCTACAGTGGCCCCGAAGGGCCGGTTTGCCGTGGTTCGACCAAGATGAAATCCGGGTCTCCCACGTCTGAACACGCGGGTTACTGTTTGGTAACCTGCGTGAATTCCAATTCGACCGGGGTTGCCCGACCAAAGATCGACACCGTCACCTTGAGGCGCTGATGTTCTTCATCGACTTCTTCAACCATACCGTCGAAATCTTCGAATGGGCCGTCGTTGACTTTGACCTTTTCGCCGATTTCAAAGTGGATCAGCGTGCGTGGGCTTTCTTCGCCCTCTTGCACGCGACCAAGGATCGCCTGCACTTCGGCGTCACGCATCGGCATCGGGCGACCTTGCGGGCCCAAGAAACCCGTGACGCGGTTGATCGAGTTGACCAAATGGTAGGCCTCATCGGACATTTCCATGTGGACCAACACGTAACCGGGCATAAAACGACGCTCGGTGGTGACTTTTTTGTTGCGGCGAATTTCGATGACTTCTTCCGTTGGCACCAGCACTTCGTCGATTTGTTCGGACAGACCTTTTTCTTCCGCTTTTGTGCGGATCGCTTCAGCGATCTTTTTCTCGAAGTTCGAGAGAACGCTTACGGAGTACCAACGTTTCGCCATGTGTCAAAGCACCTTGTCGCAACCGACCCTTGCGGGCCGCGTGTTCAAATTAATCCAGCAGACCTTCTGCCGGTCCCGAAAATAAAAGCGGCGTGAAGCTCGATTCGCCGCACGCCAATTTCAGGAGTTTGTGGCTCTTACCGCCGACACCCGATGTTTTCAAGGGGTGACAGGCAGTTTCCGTCACAGCTTAGCTACCAAAGTAGTCAAGCACACCCGCCAAACCGGCGCGAATCGCGAAATCCACAAGCGAGAAAAAGATCGCAGCAAGCGCAGCGAGGAAAAAAACCATGATAGTCGTCAGTACAACTTCGCGACGCGTGGGCCAAACGACCTTTGCAATCTCAGAGCGGACCTCTTGGATAAACTTAACAGGATTGGCGATGGCCATGGCATTTCGTCCTTTGTGGAAACACAGGGCGACATACGGGGTTCAGGGCATGATTTCAAGCCCACTTTGGTTCAAACACCCGCAGACGACAAAAGGGTCACGCCCGGCATTGCGGCGATCTGGGCGACCTGATTGGCATAGGCGCTATCCGCCGCGGCATGTTCCCCGACCGAATATCCGTCATAGGGCGGATACCCGTCTTGCACCGATAAAATGCGCCGCGCCATATCCGCCAAACCTACTGTGTCCCCTTGGGCATGGCGATGCAGAATTTCGGCCACCGCAGCAGACGAAAGCCCCGGATGAATGACCCCTGCAACCGGCGGCACCCGCGCGGCGTGTTGATCACCCACTAGAGCGGATATAATTTTTGGAAAAAGCACGTTATAGTCTTCGTACATCCACACCGTCACCTGCCTGACGCCGGGAACAGCGCGCACGCGTGCCACGAATTCTGTCCAGTTGACGGATTCCAACGGGTTCAACGCCTTGAACTGCGCAGGCGAGGCAATCCGCTGCCCATACAACATTTGTGAGTAAACCGAATTGATCAAAGACGCGGGATTGCGGAGGCACAGGAATAGATCAACGGGACAATCTAATGCTGCGGTCAGAACCGCCAGGCTGTTGGCCGCCTTTGGGTACCGCATACCCCGCACTTGCGCTGCGGAAAAACTAAGATCCCCGATATAATTTTCTTCGCTTAAAACCAGTCGTCCCGCCCCTTTGCGCATCAACGCTAATTGCTCGTTCGCAGGTCGTTTGGTGCGGCCTGGCCCGCGTTTTTTCCGCAGCCCAAAAAGCGCGGGAATCGTCCGGCCCGGCAGGCGGAAATGTTCTGGCCCATAATAGCGTACACCGACATCGGCCAAATCATCGGCCGCCAGCAGAAGGGACTGCTGCAAATGTGAACTTGCGGTTTTGTGGGGGCCGATATGAAAGGCGACGCTAAAGTCATCGTCGGACATTGTTGGTCTTGATCCTCCGGCAAAGCGGCAATGATCTGGTCTGGCAGGGGCATGGAGACTCGAACTCCAGACCTACGGTTTTGGAGACCGTCGCTCTACCAACTGAGCTATACCCCTAAGACCAGTTGCCGAACTAGTCTGAAAATCTGACCGGATCAAGAGGCAACCCGCACGAGACTTGTCATCATAGGCATAAATGTGAAAACAACACCAAGATTTTTGCAAGAAAGGGCCTGCCGCCGTGTCAATTCGCCGACGGATCGAACAATCAGAATGGCTTGCCGCGCGACTTGCCGGGCTTGTTGGTGGCTATCTAAGCCTTTGCAACAGGCGAATCCATTGGGCAACCGAAGGATTGGACGAACTACATGCGGCTTTGCAAAACGGCCCCGTACTGGTTGTGATGTGGCACAGCCGCTCTGTCATGGGTGCCCTGCATTGGCCTGTCGCAGATGGGTCCCTGTCCAGCCTCCACGACAGCTCACCGATTGGACGGGTGTCGGGGGCGCTCCAGCGGCGCGTCGGTTTGCTTCCCATCCAGATGTCACGCAAAGGATCGAATCGGGCATCATCGCGTGCCGTGTTGAAGCGCGTAAAAGAAGGCGTCAGCATTGGGATGACGGGTGATGGCCCGCTCGGCCCGCAGCGCGAACTCAAAGATGCGCCGCTTGACTGGGCCAGGACCACCGGGATGCCGGTGTTTTGCTATGCTTTTTCGGTCACCAACGGGCGGCGACTTGATACATGGGACCAGATGCTTGTACCCCACCCCTATGGGCAAGGCGCCTATGTGTTTCGGCGTTTCGACGGAACATTTCATCGCAAAATGTCCCCAGCAGAGATCGAAACCCTACGTGGAGAGGTCCATAAATTTATGACAGAAACCACCCAACGCGCGGACGCGATGCTGTCATTGCCGCCGGGCCCATAATCGCGTCCCTGCGTCATCCTATCCACCACGCAACGCAAAAGGCCGCCCATAGTGGGCGGCCTTTGTTATTGATATCGTCTGCGTGGGTTGTCGGTGATTGCTGTGCGATCGCCTGCCACCCACCCGGTGTTTCCCCGCTTGCGCGGGGAAGACCCCGTTACTCGACGATTT
>NZ_JBWBAQ010000010.1:0-10544 GCF_056108365.1 Yoonia sp. SWMV100
AAATGTTCTATAACCCGAAACGCAAACATGCCAGAAACGGTATGCTGTCGCCCGTCGACTTTGAAAATAGACAGCATAATGCGAACCAAGAAGGTGTCTAGGAAACTAGGGGCTATTCAATTTGACCGAAAAACTATGAATACAGCTAACAACCTAGACCTTTGATAAGACTGCATTCACAGTCCCAATAATTCAGTCTCATTATATAGCCATTCCGACAGCTTTTGTCGGAGTTCTCTAATGCTGAGACTGCGCCTGCAATGAAAACAGTCACTTAGCATTTTCTATTGATGAGACTTGGGCAGGGGCCATAGCAGACCTTCGCCGCATCGTGCATGAACCGGCAAGTTGCGGACAAACCTGCTATTTGCTGCGGCTGCGTCAGTGACCGCTTGTTGAAGCTTTACAAACCGACCGCTCCATTCTATTGCGAAATTACGCAGGGGAGTCCCGCCTATGGGACTGAGAGGCTGACAGGGTGAAAACCCGGTGATGCGACCCTTTGAACCTGACCCAGTTGACACTGGCGTAGGAAGCTAAGATTGCATTGCCGTTTTTTGGTGTTTGCAGTCTGAACAGAGGGTGTATTTTACCTTCGCCTCCTCCCCAAACTCATCTGGTGTTTTTTTGAGACTTGAGCTTGAGGAGCGCCAAATTGAACATCCCCAATCCGAAAATCACGACGGGCGAATTGCCCGCGTCGCGTAAAATCCATGTCGCAGGTGAGCTTTATCCCGACATCCGAGTGCCTATGCGCGAAATCTCCACCCACCCGACCGCAGGCGAAGCACCCTTGCCTGTGTATGACAGTTCGGGGCCCTATACCGATCCGGATGTGCTCACCGACATTAAACAGGGCCTTACGCCATTGCGAGCCGAATGGATCAGATCACGCGGCGATGTCGAAACATATGACGGGCGCGAAGTGACGGCCGCTGACAATGGTTTTGTCCACGGCGAAAAGCTGACCCCTGAATTTCCAGTCAAACCGCGCCCACTGCGTGCCAAGAATGGCGCGGCCCCCACGCAGTTGGCCTATGCGCGCGCAGGGATCGTCACGCCGGAAATGGAATTTGTTGCCATTCGCGAAAACCAGCTGCGCGAAACTTCTCCTTGCCACCGCGATGGAAATGATTTTGGCGCCAGTATTCCAGACTATGTGACCCCAGAGTTCGTACGCAGCGAAATTGCTGCTGGACGCGCCATTATCCCCAACAACATCAACCACCCGGAATCCGAGCCAATGATCATTGGGCGGAATTTTCTAGTCAAGATCAACGCCAACATGGGCACTTCAGCCGTGACCTCCAGCATGGAGGAAGAGGTCGACAAATTGGTTTGGGCGATACGCTGGGGTGCTGATACGGTCATGGATCTTTCAACAGGGCGCAACATTCACAACACTCGTGAATGGATCATCCGCAACAGCCCTGTGCCGATCGGAACGGTCCCGATGTATCAGGCCTTGGAAAAGGTGAACGGAATCGCCGAGGACCTGACCTGGGAGGTGTTCCGCGATACGTTGATTGAACAGGCAGAACAAGGCGTTGACTATTTCACCATCCATGCAGGGGTGCGCCTCCATATGGTTCCGATGACGGTCAACCGAGTGACCGGCATTGTATCTCGTGGCGGGTCGATCATGGCCAAATGGTGCCTACACCACCACAAGGAATCCTTTCTTTACGAGCATTTTGAAGAAATCTGCGACATTTGCCGTCAATATGATGTGGCTTTCAGTCTGGGAGACGGGCTGCGCCCGGGTTCGATCGCAGACGCCAATGACGAAGCACAGTTTGCCGAGTTGGAAACCCTAGGCGAGTTGACCAAGATCGCTTGGGCCAAGGATTGTCAGGTGATGATCGAGGGCCCGGGTCACGTGGCCATGCACAAGATCAAGGAAAACATGGATAAGCAGCTGGAATGCTGCCACGAAGCGCCATTCTACACGCTTGGGCCTCTGACCACGGATATTGCCCCGGGCTATGACCACATCACATCGGGCATCGGAGCGGCCATGATCGGTTGGTTCGGCTGCGCGATGCTGTGCTACGTGACACCCAAAGAGCATTTGGGGCTGCCCGACCGCGATGACGTGAAAACCGGGGTGATCACCTACAAGATCGCGGCCCATGCAGCGGACCTGGCCAAAGGCTTGCCCGGTGCGCAACGACGTGATGATGCGCTGTCGCGCGCGCGGTTTGAGTTCCGCTGGGAAGATCAGTTTAACCTGTCGCTCGATCCCGATACCGCACGGGAATTTCATGATCAGACGCTGCCAAAGCAAGCGCATAAAGTGGCGCATTTCTGTTCCATGTGCGGCCCCAAATTCTGTTCAATGCGGATCAGCCATGACATTCGCGCTGAGGCCCAAAAGGAAGGAATGGACGCGATGGCTGCCAAGTTCCGCGAAGGGGGCGACTTGTATATGCCCATCGAGGAGCCGGGCGAATGATCACGATTGCGGGGGCCGGCTTGGCCGGCCTCGCTTCGGCGCTGGAACTAGCACGCGCGGGTGCGCGGGTGCGGGTCTATGAGGCGGGTTCCGAGATCGGATCGCAAAGTGTCGCCCGGTTCGCAGGTGGCATGTTGGCGCCGTGGTGCGAACGCGAAAGTGCGGAAGAGGATGTAATCACCTTGGGCGCAACTGCGGCTGATTGGTGGGACAAAATCACTCCTGTCACGCGAAAAGGCACCCTAGTCGTGGCACCACCGCGTGATCAAGCCGAAGTGGCTCGCTTTGCTCGGCGCACATCAGGGTTTGACCCGGTGGACCGAGACGCAATCACAAATCTGGAACCAGCCTTGGCGGGTCGGTTTTCGCAAGGTTTGTTTTTCAAAGACGAGGCCCACCTGAACCCACGCTTGGCGCTTTCCGATCTTGCGCAGGCAGTATGGCAGGCCGGAGGTGAAATCATCCTTGGTACCAAAGCGCCATCTCGGGTTGACTTGAATTGCACCGGCAGCAACGCCCCATTGCCTGAACTGCGCCCGGTCCGTGGTGAGATGGCGATCTTGCACTGCCCTGACATCACAATCACGCGGACCATTCGCCTTTTGCATCCGCGCATTCCGCTCTACCTCGTGCCACGCGGCGACGGCATTTACATGATCGGTGGAACGATGATCGAAAGCTCGTCCAACCGCCCCGTCACTTTGCGCTCGCTGTCCGAGTTGTTGGGGGCAGCGTTTGCCATTCATCCCGCATTTGCCGAAGCCAGCGTGATCGAAATCGGAAGTGGATTGCGCCCAGCCTTCCCCGACAACCTTCCCCACCTTGTGACACGTGGCGACACGCTGCATCTGAATGGGCTTTACCGCCACGGCTTTCTGCTTGCACCAGCCATGGCCGGACAAGTGGTTCAACATTTCTTTTCGGAGACGACACATGAACATCACAGTGAACGCCAAACAGCATGACGTTACGGCTGAAACGCTTGGCGCAGCCCTTGCCGAGCTTGGCTTTACCAATCCCGCAATCGCTACGGCCCTGAACGGACTGTTTGTACCGAAATCCGAATGGAACACGACGGCTCTGACCGGCGGCGACCGGATCGAGGTTCTGGCCCCAATGCAAGGAGGTTGAGATGCGCCTTTATGATGTCGAAATATCCGTGCCGCTGCTGTTAGGAACAGCGCAATACCCATCCCCAGCGATCCTACAAAAGGCGATCAAAGCCAGCGGGTGTCAGGTCGTCACAGTCAGCCTCCGGCGCGAGACTGCTGATGGATCGGGCGCTGGATTCTGGGAGCTTTTGCGCGAGACGGGCACACGCATTCTGCCGAACACAGCCGGATGTCATTCCGTGCAAGAGGCCGTGACCACTGCAAGAATGGCCCGCGAAGTCTTCTCGACCGATTGGATCAAGCTTGAAGTGATTGGGCATGCCGACAATCTGCAACCGGATGTCTTTGCCTTGGTCGAAGCCGCTCGCATCCTTGTCGCTGATGGCTTCAAGGTATTTCCTTACATGACCGACGACCTGATCGTCGGGGAGAAGCTGCTGGAGGCAGGGTGCGAAGTCCTAATGCCTTGGGGCGCTCCCATCGGGTCGGGACAAGGGTTGCGCACACCTGATGCTTTGCGCGCAATGCGAGCCCATTTCGCAGATGTGCCCCTGATCGTTGATGCGGGAATCGGGCGGCCCTCGGATGCCGTGCAGGCCATGGAACTTGGGATGGACGCCATCCTGCTCAATACCGCCGTGGCAAAGGCAGGCGATCCTGTCGGCATGGCGCGCGCTATGGCCATGGCAGTCAAGGCCGGGCGAATGGGCTATGATGCGGACCCGATGGAACCACGTGAGGTCGCCGTGCCTTCGACTCCTGTTCTTGGCATCGCGGAGTTGATGTGATGGAACGATTCTACCTCATCACTGGCCATGTGTCGCGGTTGGAGCTTTTGGTGCCGCTGGGTGTAAAGCTGGTGCAACTGCGCATCAAAGATACCCCCGAACCTGAAATCCACCGACAAGTTGCCCGCGCGCGTGACTTCTGTGCGGTTCATAGGACCACGCTGGTTGTGAATGACTATTGGCAGGCGGCTCTGGATCTGCGGTGCAGCTTTGTCCATCTGGGACAAGAGGATATGGACACCACCGACTTCATGGCTTTGCGACGCGCCGGAGTGCGGTTTGGCTTGTCCACGCATGATGAAGCTGAACTTGACCGCGCTCTGTCCTTTGATCCCGCCTATGTGGCACTTGGACCGGTCTATCCGACTTTGCTGAAGAAGATGAAATGGGGGCCGCAGGGATTGGATCGTGTGACCCGCTGGAAGTCTATGTTGGGCGACACTCCGCTTGTGGCGATCGGAGGGTTAACCCCGGAACGCGCTGCCGGCGCGTTGGCCGCTGGGGCGGACAGCGTTGCAGTTGTGACCGACATTCAGATGGCCCCCGACCCGCAAGCACGAACCCGCGAATGGCTTCGGGTGTGCGGCGCATGAACCGGTATGCACGCCAAATGCAACTGCCCGAGATCGGCATCACGGGTCAGGCAAAACTGGCCAAGGCACATATTGCGGTGGTTGGCGCGGGGGGGCTCGGTTGCCCCGCGTTGCAATACCTTGCCGGTGCTGGCGCTGGACAGATAACGATCGTCGACCCGGACTACGTCGAGGAAAGCAACCTGCACCGTCAGCCGCTGTATCGCATGAACGATCTGGGCAGGCCAAAAGCGGAAGCAGCGCGCGATGCCTTGCTGTCCCTCAACCCAGACATTCAGGTGAATGCGCAGATCGCCGCCGTCGGTCCCGGCACCGCCCCAGAGTTTGTTAAGTCGGCTGATATAGTGATCGATGCGGCTGACAGTTTTGCGGTGTCCTATATCCTGTCAGACGCGTGTTTGGCGGTGAAAACCCCGTTCGTCTCGGCAAGCGTTCTTGGGCAGACCGGTTATGTCGGCAGCTTTTGTGATCGTGCCCCATCCCTGCGCGCCGTTTTTCCCGAACTTCCCGCGTCAGGAGCAACTTGCGCCACCGCCGGAGTGCTTGGCCCAGTTGTCGGAGTCATCGGCGCGTTACAGGCGCAAATCGCGCTTCGGATCCTGCTTGGCACGACACCATCACCCCAAGGACAAATGATCACAGCTGACCTCGCCGCTCTGCAATTTAGTCGGTTCAGCTTTCTAGGGAGCCCCGAACCCGAAATCGATTTCCCTTTCATCGCCGAACAGATGTTGCAGGATACAGACCTGATTGTTGAGTTGCGTGACCAGCAGGAAGCCCCTGAAAAGATTAGGTCCCATGCCACGCGCCTATCTGAAGCAGAGCTGAGAGCGCATGTCCCGCATCCCGAGCAACGCGTCGTCCTGTGTTGCCAAAGCGGACTACGGGCATGGCGGGCGGCCAAAAGCTTGCATGCGCGAGGTGTAGCCAACCTCGCCTTGCTTGCAGCGAGGGCGAGCTCATGAAACCCATTATAGTTATCGGCGGCACCGACAGCAGCGGGGGCGCAGGCTTGACCCGCGACGCCTTTGTAGCCCACACGTTCGGGTTCGAGGTTATTCCCATCGTCACCGCTGTTACCGCGCAATCGAATGATATGGTGTTCGCTACGAAGCTCACCCCCGTGGACCTGATCGACAGCCAGATCGAAGCGGCATTGGCTACGGCAAACCCGGCGGCCATCAAAATCGGAATGCTTGGCCACGAAGAAACGGCTGAGGCAGTCGCGCACGCCATCCGAAAACAATCTTGTCCCGTTGTCCTTGACCCTGTACTGATTTCCAGCTCGGGACGGCAACTTATGGCGGGGCAGTTTCCCAAGGCGTTGCTGTCGCGAGCCCATCTTGTTACCCCTAATCTCCACGAGGCGGCGGCTCTTTCAGGTTGCCCTATGGCGAAGACCGATGCCCAGATTGCGACCCAGGCGGAATGGTTTTTGTCCCAGGGGGCACAAGCCGTGTTGATCAAAGGAGGTCATGCATCGGGTGAAACCGTAGACGATCATCTGTTCACCGCGTCAGAGCATCGCGTCCTGTCGGCACCGCGGCTTGAGGCAGCAATGATGCGTGGCACAGGCTGCGCCTTGGCCACTGCCATCGCCTGCGGCCTTGCGCGAAATGACGATTTGCCCCTGGCCTGTAGCGTGGCAAAAACCTTCGTGCATGACCGCCTTTGCGAGGTAGTAAATCTCTGACATCTTCAGCGCTGGTTTTCGCCGAACCTGCCATCTATTCTTGACGCAGCATCGGACAATCTGGGCTCTGTCCCGGCATTCGCCGCGCAAAACACGAATGACTGCTTGGACGCCAGTGCCGCGAAAACGACCCTTTTTGCGGCACCTTTTCCCAGTTCGCTAAGTCGTTGATTCATTTGGTGCTGGACTGCCGCAAAAACCTCATGCAAAAAGAATCCATGAAAATCGGCTACGCACGAGTGTCTACAGAGGAACAGAACCTTGATCTACAGATCGAGGCGCTGACCGAGGCCGGGTGCGACAGGATCATCACTGACCAAGCGCAGAGCGGCGCGAAAGCCGCCGAAACCCGTCCAGGTTTTTCCGAAGCCATGGACCAACTTGGTCAAAACGATCTTTTAGTTGTCTGGAAGTTGGACAGAGTAGGGCGGTCCATAGCTGACTTGATCCACCTACTTAAACTCTTCGGAGAGCGCGGCATTGAGTTTCGAAGTCTGACAGATGGAATTGACACAACGACAGCAGGTGGGCGGCTTGTTTTTCACATTATGGGAGCTTTGGCCGAGTTCGAGCGAGACTTGATCCAAGAGCGAACTAAAGCGGGATTAAGGGCAGCCAAAAAACGCGGCAAACGGCTTGGCCGACCACCGATGCTGTCTCCGGCACAGATCGCACACGCGAAAGCTGCGATTGAAACGAAGCGAGAAACTGTTTCTGGCATGGCAGAGATATTGGGCGTGAACCGCAGTACTATTCAGCGCGCCATCGGAGCTTCCCGTTAATGGACGAACTGCAACGTCATCTTTTTCAACTTTAGTTCCGCATCGCGTTCCTTGAAAGCCAAGGCAAGGCGTTTGAAGACCTGTTCTCTCGAATTATGGGCCATGCCTATACTGGCGATTTTCAGGCTGTGCGTCCCTACGGGAACAAAGGTGATCTGAAATGCGACGGCTACTTGACCAGCGACAAGACAGTTTACCAGTGCTACGCTCCGAAGACTACGAAGCTTGATAAACTCCAAGCCAAGGTTGATGCAGATTTCAATGGGGCTGTTGCGCATTGGGGGCCACGCATGGAGCGTTGGATTTTTGTGCACAATGACGATGACGGTCTTCCAGCCGATGCTGTGCAACAGCTTTCTGATTTGGGAACGGCGAACCCGGCTATAAGCCTTGGTCAAATGAACTATCCTGAGCTTTTCCAAATTACGATGTCGCCCGCGCCGACGCAACTGGAAGATCTCTTTGGTCCTGCTCCAACACAAAGGACGCTCGCAAATCTTGACTTTGAAGCCTTACGTCCGGTCGTCATGTTGATTCAGCGGATCGACCCTGACGACAACCCACCGCTGGCGGCGCCTTCAGCGGAGAAGCTGAAAGCGAACGACCTATCTGACGATGCAGCAGAGCTCTTGCGTCAGGGCCGTCGCCGTGAACGGCTGGTTGAGGAGTTTTTCAATCAGTTTCCTGACCCCAATTTTGGCGAGGAAATTGCCCAAGGTTTCCGCGATCGCTACGAAGTGCTCAAGCAGGAAGCGCAATCGGCTGACCGCATCTTCATGGAGCTTCAGCAGTTCGCAGGTGGCATGACAGGAACACCACAGCATCAGGCCGCTGTTTTGGCTGTCCTGTCGTATTTCTTCGAACGCTGCGATATCTTCGAGGATCATATAGAGGCAGAGGTGGCAACATGATTCTTCCCACCAAACATATCCGACCTGATCGCGCGTTGTTGACCGTTGGAGCGGATATTCTCGCATGTCTGCATGAACCAATGACGGTTTCGCGTATTTGGGATGAAGTGCGTAAGCAGCGGGGCGAGCCTGTCGGCGTGGCTCCGATCAACTATGATTGGTTCATACTTGCCTTGGACTTGCTGTTTATTCTCAAAGCTGTGACTTTCGATAGTGGTGTACTACGAAAGTCAGCGGCATGATCCATACTCTGACAAGCGATTTGGAGAGCTTCAAATCCTTGACCTTCGGACCGGGGTTGAACGTCCTATTGGCCGAAAAAGAGGCAGAGGCGACTGATAAGCAGTCACGCAATGGAGCCGGAAAGACCAGCTTTGTAGAGCTGATACATTTCATTTACGGGGGCAACGCCAAGCCCGATAGTATTTTCAGATCAGACGCGCTGAAACCGTATTCTTTCGAGGCTCAGACTGACATTGGCGGACACACCATATCAGCGGCGCGGTCTGGAAAAAAAACCAGCGCAAATACGCCTTCAGGGCGAAACCGAACATTGGCCGATCAAACCCGAGCTAAATAAAAAGACCGGCGATTTGGTGTTATCGAATGTGCATTGGCGAGCCGATCTGGGGGCGCTACTTTTCGGACTGCCAACTGACCCCGATGCGATCAGCCGATTTGGACCAACATTTCGCTCGCTTTTCTCTTACTTCGCCCGTCGCCAAGGAAGCGGCGGCATAGTTAAACCCACACAACAATCCGCACCTCAACAAAACTGGGATCAGCAGGTTGCTATCTCATACCTGATGGGATTGGACGCTAGCATCTCGCAAGAGTTCCAAGAAACACGTTCTCAGGAAAGCGCAATGGCAGAGCTTCGCAAGGCTGCCAAGCAGGGTGATCTGGGTGGCTTCTACGGTAACTCTGCCGATTTTCGCACACGGCTCGCTATTGCGGAAACCAGGGCACGACGTCTACAAGAGCAGCTTGCTGAGTTTAACGTGGTCCCACAGTATGCCGCGATGGAGCAGGAAGCCTCCGAAATCACCCGCTCAATTTCAGCAATCAACGATGATAACCTTATCGACCGAGAGCTGATCTTACAACTGAGCACGGCACTTGATAGCGAAGCACCTCCGGCGATCATGAACGTCAAGAAACTCTATGACGAAGCTGGCGTGGTTTTGCCTGAAACTGTCGGTAGGCGCTTCGAGGAAGTGTCTGAATTCCACGAAGCAATTATCCGTAACAGACAAGCGCACCTTTCAGCTGAGATAACTTCCGCCGAAAGCCGCATTGTAGAGCGTGAGGCGCAGCGGATCGAATTGGATTACCGCCGCAAGCAACTAATGGGTATACTTCAATCAGGCGGTGCGCTTGAGCACTATGCGCGACTTCAAGAGGAAGCTGGACGAGCTGAAGCGAAAGTGGAGACTCTGCGTCAGCAGTTAGAGATAGCAGAGCGTATTGAAAGCACGACTGTTCAGCTCGATATCGAACGCGCAAGGCTGCAACAATCGCTTCAAAGTGACCTTCATGAGCGCAGTGACATTATCAATGATGCAATCGTAATATTCGAAGACCTGTCTACATCCCTTTACGAACAGGCAGGAAATCTGACCATCGCGGCAACGCCTAATGGCCCTACTTTCGATGTCAAAATTGAAGGACAGCGAAGCAAAGGCATCACCAACATGCAGATTTTCTGCTTTGACCTTATGCTGGCAGAACTCACGACAAAACGGGGCATCGGGCCGGGGTTTCTCATTCATGACAGCCATTTGTTCGATGGAGTTGACGAACGACAGGTTGCCAAGGCGCTCCAACTTGGGGCAAGTCATGCCGAGAGGGTCGGCTTCCAGTATATTGTGACGATGAACTCGGATGCGTTGCCCAATGATGGGTTTCAGGAAGGCTTCGAAATTCAGAATTACGTGAACCCAACTCGTTTGACTGACAAAGAAGAAACCGGAGGCTTGTTCGGTCTTCGGTTCGGATAAGGATTGCTGATAGGCTTAAGTTGCACAACTAAAGCGGGGGACGCCGAGTCTCATTAATTCAGTCCCATTAATTACCAACTCCGACAGCTTTTGTCGGAACTTCTAAACAGTGAGACTGCGGGTGCAGCGAAATCAACAACTTAGCATTTTTGATTGATGAGACTCCCGTTTTACTGGTTTTCATGGCGGCGATCCTAAAGCCGACCTTCA